>CAZLTN010000004.1:129400-132046 GCA_964562455.1 uncultured Cytophagales bacterium | reverse complement strand
GTTGCTGTTCAACAATGTACCGTTGATGGATATCATCAACGAGCACGGTACGCCGCTGAAGCTGACCTATTTGCCGAAAATAGGAGAGCATATCGAAAATGCCCGGATGTTGTTCCGGAATGCCTTTAAACGGCATAATTACAAGGGGACTTATACCTATTGCTATTGTACGAAGTCTTCCCACTTCAGCTTCGTGCTCGAGGAAGCTTTAAAGCATAATATCCATATAGAGACGTCGTCCTCTTTCGATATCCCCATCATCAGGGAGCTATACAGGACAGGGCATGTTAACAAATCGACCTTTATCCTGGCCAACGGCTTCAAGAGGCCGCTTTATACACAGTACCTCAGCGAGCTCATCAACGAAGGCTTCAACGCCATTCCCATTCTCGATAACCTGAAGGAAATCGAAGAATATGAACAGCTGACAAACGCCGAAACGGTCAATTTCGGGATCCGGATCGCGACCGATGAGGAGCCGAACTTCGCTTTTTATACCTCCCGGCTTGGTATACGTTACAACGATGTGCTCTCTCTTTACAAGGAGAAGATCGAACCTAATCCGCGCTTTAACCTGAAGATGCTTCACTTTTTTATCAATACCGGCATCAAAGACAGCGCCTACTATTGGAGTGAGCTTACCAGGTTCATGTTCAAATACTGCGAAATGCAGAAGATTTGCCCGGAGCTTGATTCGATCGATATCGGCGGCGGGCTGCCTATCCAGACTTCGCTGACTTCCAATTACGATTATCAGCAAATGGTAGACGAAATCGTGGAGAACATCCAGTGGATATGCAACAAAAACAACGTACCGGTTCCTCATATCTTTACCGAATTCGGAAGCTATACCGTTGGCGAGAGCGGGGCGGTCATCTATAAAGTCATCGACAAAAAGCTGCAGAACGATAAAGAGCTGTGGTATATGATAGACGGATCATTTATTACCCACCTGCCCGATTCGTGGGGAATGAACCAGAAGTACATTATGCTTCCGATCAACAACTGGGACAACCCTTATCAGAAGGTCAATCTGGGCGGGCTGACATGTGATTCGCAGGATTTTTACAATACCGAAATGCATAGCTCGGATCTTTATCTTCCGATCTTCACGGAGGGCGAGACGCAGTATATCGGTTTCTTCCATACCGGCGCCTACCAGGAGTCGCTTGGCGGTTACGGAGGGATACAGCATTGTCTTATCCCGGCGCCAAAACATGTATTGATCGACCGGGACGAAGAAGGGGCGATCGTAACGAGAGTTTTTGCCGATGCGCAGGACAGTGAGTCGATGCTTAAGATCCTCGGCTACGGCAGAGACCGTGGTTTACAGGAAAAGAAGATTGAAATTCCACGGGAGCTTCCGGCGGTTAACGGGGAGGACGAAAAGCCGCAATTAAAAAGCGCCGTTAAAAAGCAAGTAATTCAAAAATAAAACGTTAGTATTGAGTTGGCTATCAGCTAGTGGCTGTCAGCAATTGTTCATAACTTATCCCGATCACCCAGATGAAAAAGGCGGTACTTTTGCTGGCGTTGGCAGGTTTTATGGCGCTCGGCGCGTGTTCACGTAAAACCTGTCCTGCCTATAGCAGCATTCAGAAGACGGATGTTTCTGTAAACCAGCCGGCGGTTTAACCGGCGTTTTCCAATATTGCTGCTACAGCCTCCTGAAAACAGGAGACCTTAAAAGCAGCTTTTGTGTGCTCACCTGCTTTTCCTATGAGAATTGTCTGCACACCTGCTTTAATCCCCGCTTCGATATCCCGCTCATGATCTCCGATCATCCACGATCCGGCAGGGTCGATATTGTATTTTGCCATTGCCCTTTCAATCATTAGTGAACCCGGCTTCCTGCTCAGCGACCTGGTCGTATGCGCGTCATGATGGGGGGCAAAATAGAGATCGTCCAGTACGCCACCATATTCCTCGTTCATCCTGCTGTGTACGTCAATGACTTCGGAGCTGGTATAGAGACTTTTCGCTATTCCAGCCTGGTTGGTGATTACAATCAGAAGGTAGCCTGCTTTTTTTAGCCGCAACAGACCACCTTTAACGCCGTCGGGGAACTGAATCAGTTCCGGTTGGAACAGGTAGCCTTCAAGGTCCTGGTTTAAGACACCGTCGCGGTCAAGAAATACGCATTTGTTCATAAAATAAAGCTGTCAGGCAGCCATCGTCAAAAGTTTCAAGGCTGCTTCCCGATGGTTGACTGCGCAATATTATACAATTAACATTAGTTCGAAAGAGATTTCTTTATTAATGGCGCCCGGTTATAGCTATATGATTGAAATTGCCGGAGGAAGGATTCAGGAATAATCCCGGTGGCTTGTCCCTGGAAGAGGCACACTATGCATAACCATGGATGCAGCGCAGCGGAACCTGTAGCTGAAGGCTCCTGCACCAGGGCAGAGCCGCGCAGCGGCGGCATGTGTACTGGTTAGCTATATGTGTCGTCCCTGCGGGACTTCTCCCGGCCCGGCAGTCGTCTTCCACCGGTTACACCGGCGGTTATGCAGATGTCATCCCTGCGGGACTTCTCCCGGCCCGGTAGTCGTCTTCCACCGGTTACACCGGCGGTTATGCAGATGTCATCCCTGCGGGACTTCTCCCGGCCCGGCAGTCGTCTTCCACCGGTTACACCGGCGG
>CAZLTN010000004.1:0-129300 GCA_964562455.1 uncultured Cytophagales bacterium | reverse complement strand
TCTCCCGGCCCGGTAGTCGTCTTCCACCGGTTACACCGGCGGTTATGCAGATGTCGTCCCTGCGGGACTTTAATCGCGTAGATAACCTGTCTTAAAGGTTTTTGTTATTTTTTTGTTCCTGAGCAATACGAGGATAAGAATGGCAAAAATAAGCGTTAGCAGAGAAAAGGATTTTTCGAAACTTGTTTTTGCGAAGATATTCCCGACAGTATTCAGTACGAACAGTGTGAAGTAAGCCAGCAGTGTAACTCTTATCGTCCTTTCCCCGAAAAAGGGCTTAATAAATCCGCCTTTCATAAGCAGAACCCACCCGAGGAATAGATTGATGCTTATGGAAATGAATTCAAAAACATACATTTCCGAATCGTTCTGCAGCCGTCCGCCCCAGGTGATATCATAAGGGATTATTTTGAAAACGATGCTCAAATGAAACAGGATTACTGCTGTTATCAGTACCAATAGCGCTTTTATAGATGTTTCAGGTTTCATCCGACTGGTTCGTTTGAAAAAATAATGAAGCTGCTGTTTTGTCTGGCCAGGTCAGAAATTACTACGGCTTCTTTGCAAGATAACAAAGAAGCCGTAGCAAAGCCTTTTTTATTGGAACCGTCACTTTTTAGACATCTTCTTACAGATTTTTCCGTTTCAGCTCTTTAACCGCATGATCGGCGGCGCGGGCGGTGAGCGCCATGTAGGTAAGCGAGGGATTGACGCAGGAAGCGGACGTCATGGAAGCGCCGTCAGTGACAAACACGTTTTTAACTGCATGTACCTGGTTGAAAGCGTTAAGCACGGAAGTTTTCGGATCGCGTCCCATACGCGCCGTTCCCATTTCGTGAATAGCCATACCGAGGTAAGAGCCGTTGTCGTAAGTTCTCACATTTTTTACCCCTGATCTTTCGAGCATCTCGGCAGCGTCATTCTTCATGTCTTCGCGCATTTTGCGCTCGTTGTCACGGAGATCTGCATCAAAAACCACTACCGGCATCCCGAATTTATCTTTTTTCTCCTTATTGAGGTACATCCGGTTTTCGTGATAGGGGAGGGTTTCACCGAAGCCGCCAAAGCCTATTGACCAGTTGCCCGGCCTGGTAAGCGCCTCCTTGAATTCGGCACCGAAGGAGTGCTCGGCAATATTGCGCTGCCATCCCTGGCGGCTTCCCCCGCCCTGGTAGCCGAAGCCCCGCAGGTAGCCCCGTTTGTCATTCCCTATATTCTGATACCTGGGGATATAAATACCGTTGGCGCGGCGACCAAAATAATAGGTGTCCAGGCCACCCTCCCACGTACCACTGGCGCCGGTTCTGAAGTGGTGGTCCATCAGGTTATGGCCCAGTTCCCCCGAATCGTTTCCTAACCCGTTGGGAAACCGGTCGGAGGTAGAGTTGAGAAGCGTTACGGTAGAGCAGATGGCTCCGCCGCAGACGAAGATAATCTTAGAGAAAAATTCCCTTTCCTCGAGTGTCTGGGTATCTACCACCTTTACTCCTTTTGCCTTTTGGGTGCCATTGTCATAAATGATGCTGCTGACGAGAGAGTGCGGCCTGAGCGTCAGCCTTCCCGTTTTTACGGCGGCGGGCAGCGTACTCGACTGGGTGCTGAAGTAAGCGCCGTAGGGACAGCCAAGAGAGCAAAGGTTGCGGTACTGGCAGGAAGCCCGGCCCTGATCGAGTTGTATTTTGGATGCCTTTGAGAGGTTTGCAACCCGGCCGATGGTCATGGTACGTCCCGGGAATTCTTTTTCAAGCCGTTTGCGGACCTCTTTTTCCACGTAATACATGTCCATAGGCGGGAGGAACTCACTGTCGGGCAGTTGAGGCAGGCCGAGCTTTTCGCCCGAAATACCTACATGCTTTTCAACATAACTGTACCAGGGAGCAATATCCTTATAACGGATCGGCCAGTCGACGGCAACCCCGTCTTTCAGGTTCGCTTCGAAATCGAGATCACTCCAACGGTAGGACTGCCGCCCCCACATGATGGATTTGCCGCCTACTATGTCAGGACGAAACCAGTCGAATCTTTTCTTTTCCTCGTACTGGGAATCCATATCGTTCATCCAGTACTTTTCGGTCATTTCGTTATAAGGGTAGTCCCGGGAAAGGAACGGATGTGTTTCCTTCTGCTTAACGGTAAGCCTGCCGTTATACTTCTTTTCCCACGGAGCTTTCAATGCGTTTTCGTAGCCTGTCACGTGCTCGAGAGGCTTGCCTCGCTCAAGCATTAATACTTTGAGGCCTTTTTCGGTAAGCTCCTTGGCTGCCCATCCGCCGGAAACCCCGGAGCCAATTACGATTGCATCGTAGGTAATGTCTTTTATTGCGTCAATATTGAGATACATCGGTCAACTTTCAGGTAAAAAATGGTATAAAGTCGCGGACTAAAGCGCCCAGGTTTTTTGTTCCGGCTTCAGCGGGTAGGAACCTTCAAATCTCCCCGGTACGGGCAGGTAATCCAGTGCCTGTGTAGCGCCGATTTCGGACGTGAAATAGCCGGTGACGACGAGACCCTTTATCTGGCCGAAGAATTTTTTGTCGTCTGTTTCCGTCTCCCTGACGACCTGCTTTTTCTGCTCAGCTGACAGAGCCGCAAAGCTCTTACCGAATTTGGAGGAAGATCTTTTTTCCACGCCCTCAAGCCCGGCATAAAATTCGTCCTGCTCTTTTTTTTCGAAGCAATCCTGTACTACCCGTACGATGAACTTCTCCGCACCGGCTTCCTTTGCACCGGGAGTAGATGTGGCGGGAATAATCACATCCGCTATCTCGGCGATGAGCGCCTCCTGCTGCGGGCTATACTTCACCGACGGGCCGAAATAGGTCTTCTGCCCCATAGCGCCTGCCATAAGCGGCTCCGTAAAAGCCACACCCAGGATGGCCGAGAGCCGGTAAATAACTTCTCTCCTGTTTATATTAGTCATATTGTCTTGAAAATGTTAAAGCTTGTATCATTTGAATTACAAATAAAACTTTCAATACTACCTAATTTGCAGAATGTGTCAAAGCTCATGTATTTATCCGGGCTTTATTTATAAAGAGTATAAAACAGTTTGCCTGATTATGTTTACCTTTCCGGTTTTAGCTTTTTAAACGCATGAAAACCTATATAGTCTTGCTGGCACTTCTTACAGGAATAGCAGCATGCAATCAATCACATAAAATGGATAGCAAACCTTACGAATGGCCGGAAGGCGTTACTCCCCCGGTGGCAGAAATCATCCCTCACACGCGTATTTTACACGGTGACACAGTTGTGGACAATTACTACTGGATGATTGATTATTTTAAAAACGGGCCGCATAGCGATAAAGCCATCGATTACCTGGAAGCAGAAAATGCGTACCTCGACAAAATGATGAAAGGGTCGGAAGCTTTCCGGGAATCGCTGTTCGAGGAATTGAAGGGCCGGATCAAAGAAAAGGACGAAAGCGTTCCGGTGTTCAAAAACGGCTATTACTATTATTCAAGGACCGAAGACGGGAAGCAATATTTCAAATATTGCAGGAAGAAAGGCTCGCTGGATGCTCCCGAAGAAATACTGGCGGACGTCGACGAGATGGCGAAAGGGCACGCTTATTATTCAGCGGCAGGGTTTAATATAAGCCCGGATAACCGGCTTATGGCTTTCGGAGTCGACACTGTTTCCAGGAGGCAGTATACGATCCATATCAAGAACCTCGATACGGGAGAGATCTACCCGGAGCGTATCGCAAATACTTCGGGCGGGTCGGTCTGGGCCAACGATAACAAGACGCTCTTCTATACGGCCAAAAACGAGCAGACCCTGTTAAGCGAGAAAATCAAACGACATCTGCTGGGCACCCGGGCCGATACCGACGCGACGGTGTATCATGAAAAGGACAATACCAACTATATAGGAGTAGGGAAATCGAAGGAAGGAAATTATATTTTCATAGGGTCGTCCGGAACGCTGTCGTCGGAATTCCGCTTTATCGATGCCAACCGGCCCGGTGACGAGTTTAAGGTTTTTGCCCCGAGGAGGAAGGAGGTCCTGTATAATGTGACGCCGTTGGAAGACAGGTTCCTGATTCTCACTAACTGGAACGCGCGCAATTTCAGGCTCATGGAATGCCCCCTGGACAATACCGATCCTTCGGCATGGAAGGAAGTGATCCCTCACCGGGAAGAGGTGCTCCTGTCTGATATTGACGTTTTCATCGGCTATACGGTCCTGACCGAGCGGAAAAACGGGTTGGTACAGATTCGTATTCTCAACAGGGTAAATGGCGAAGATCACTATCTCGATTTCGGAGAACCGGCTTACGATGCCCATACCGGCGCTAACCCCGAGTACAACAGTGCTTCGCTCCGTTATCATTATACTTCGATGATCACCCCTAATTCTACCTATGACTATAATATGCTCTCGCGGACGAAGGAGCTGAAAAAGCAGCAGGAAGTGCTGGGAGGCTATAATCCGGACGACTATACATCCGAGCGGCTGTATGCTACCTCGCGTGACGGCAAAAAGGTACCGGTATCGCTTGTCTACAGGAAAGGATATAAGAAAGACGGCAGCGCGCCCCTTCTGTTGTATGCCTACGGGTCATACGGGCATAGTATGGATGCCGGGTTCAGCAGCAGTCGCCTGAGCCTGCTCAACAGGGGATTTGCCTTTGCCATTGCACATATCAGGGGAGGAGAGGAGATGGGCCGCCATTGGTACGAAGACGGCAAAATGATGAACAAGAAGAATACCTTTAATGATTTCGTAGATTGTGGGAAGTTCCTGGTCGACCTCAAATATACTTCCCCTGCACACCTGTACGCCCAGGGAGGCAGCGCGGGAGGCCTTTTGATGGGAGCGGTGATGAACCAGGCGCCGGAACTCTGGAACGGGGTGATTGCCGATGTGCCTTTTGTAGACGTCGTCAACACGATGCTGGATGAAAGCATACCGCTCACTACCAACGAGTTCGACGAATGGGGGAATCCGAAAGAGAAGGAAGCGTATGAGTACATGAAAAGCTATTCACCCTATGAAAACATAGAAGCCAAGAGCTATCCCAACTTATTGGTGACTACCGGTTTACACGATAGCCAGGTCCAGTATTTCGAGCCTGCCAAGTGGGTTGCGAAGCTGAGAGCAACCCGAACCGGCGATAACCTCATCCTTTTCAAAACCAATATGGAATTCGGCCACGGAGGGGCTTCCGGGAGATTTGACTACCTGAAGGAAGTCGCGCTGGAATATGCTTTCCTTTTTTCGCTTGAAGGGATCACGAAATAAGGAGGTCTCCGTAAGAATATTTTATAACTTCGCGGCTCCCAAACATTAAAGGTTATATTTCGTGGCTTACCTGACCGATTCTATCAGAGACATCCTTCGCGTTCCTAAAAATATAGTGGTAACGATGCACCGTGATCCGGATGCAGATGCAATAGGATCTTCTCTGGGCTGGGCGGCTTTCCTGGAAAAGATCGGCCACAAAGTTACCGTTATCAGCCCTACGGAAGTGCCGGGAAATCTTACCTGGCTGGGCCGGGGTTCCGAAGTTCTCAATTTTGAGGACAGGAAAGCGGGCAGGCGCTTGTGTATAGAAGCGATCGATGCGGCTGACCTGGTCTGTTGTCTTGATTTTTCGGCGATGGGGCGGTTGAAAGATATGGCTTCGTTCATCAGCCGGTCAAAAACGCCGGTGCTGGTGATTGATCATCACCTTGATCCTGAGCCGTTTGCGACGTTACTGATTTCGGATGTATCGGCTGCGGCTACCGCTCAGATAGTATATCATTGTATTTGTGAGTGGGACGAATCCCTTATGGACCAGGTAATTGCTGAGCGGCTATATGCCGGTATTATGACGGATACAGGCTCTTTCCGGCATAACAATACAACCCGGGAAGTCCACCTGGTAGTAGCCGACCTGATGAAATACGGAGTGGAGGTCGATAAGGTGCACCGGATGATTTTCGACAACAGCCCGCTATCGCGACTGCAGATGCTCGGGCATTCATTATCGACTATCACGGTTTTGCCCGAATTCCGGGTGTCCTATATGGTCCTTACCCATAAAACCCTGGAAGCATTTCATTCTTCTATCGGGGATACTGACGGGATCGTCAATTTCGGGCTCCAGGTAGAAGATGTGGTCATGACGGTCCTTTTTATTGAGCGTAGCAACGAGGTGAAGATCTCATTCAGATCAGTGGCGGATTTTTCGGTAAGAGAGCTTGCGAACGCTCATTTTGAAGGCGGTGGACATAAAAATGCATCCGGCGGAAGAAGTAATTTAAGTTTATCCGCTACAATTGAAAAATTTTTAGGAATTTTGCCGCACTATAGGGAACAGCTCCGGGCTGTGAACAAGTAACCTTGAAAATCGGCGTGGCCAGTCTGTTTTCCGGAAATCAAAAAACATGGCCATTTTCCGGATAAAGTACTTTCATAATTTATTTCTGATGATTTCAAAATTTACATCTTGCGCGTTACTGCTAACGACGCTGGCTTTTTTTGGTTGTGACAGGTATAAGACCAAAGTTACCGACAGTGGCCTGAAGTACCAGATACATGACCATAAAGACGGAGAACGCCAGGTTAAAGTGGGTGACGTCGTTTCCTTTCACCTTGTTCTGAAAAACAGCGACGATTCGGTATTGAACGATACTTATAAGAGTAACAACCCGATCAGGATGATGTACCAGCAGCCTGAGTTCAAGGGTAGTTTCGAAGAGGGGCTGGGTATGCTTTCGGTAGGAGACAGTGCGACTTTCTATGTGAATGCCGACAGCATGTTTGCAAAAATGAACCAGCCGCTTCCGCCTATTATCAAGAAAGGTTCCGACCTGATGTTCAGGGTGAGACTGCTGAATGCGCAGACTCCCGACGAGTTCAAAAAGGCCAGGGAAGATGAAATGGAGTCTCAGAAGGCAGTTCAGGACGATATCATCAAAAAATATCTTGCCGACAGCAGCCTTGCTGCAAAAGCGACCCGCAGCGAAACCGGCCTCTACTACATAGTGACTAAGCCGGGTGACGGGAAAAAGCCTTCCAAAGGAGATAAAGTAACTGTCAACTATACCGGTTCCCTGCTCGACGGCACTGTCTTTGACGGTTCGAGCCTTCCGCAGCACGGAGGAAAGCCGTTCGAATTTAACGTAGGAGAAGGGATGGTAATACCCGGTTGGGATGAAGGATTGCAAGGAATGTCCAAAGGAGAGAAGGGGATTCTCATCTTGCCTTCGGCGCTGGCCTATGGGCCTGACGGTTCAGGGCCTATCCCACCGAATTCGGTGCTGCGTTTCGACCTGGAACTGGTAGACTTCAGCCAGTCGGCAAAGAAATAGATCTGATACAATATATTGATCCCCTGAGCGAAAGTTCAGGGGATTTTTTTATTATTACCTTCGTCTTATTCCTTTTCATATGCGTACGCTTTGCTTTGCTACTCACAATACCCATAAGCTGAAAGAAATCCAGAATATCCTTGGAAACGAGGTCAACCTGCTCACGCTCGGACAGATTGGCTGTTTTGACGAAATCGAGGAGCCTTTTGATACTATTGCGGCGAATTCGGAAGTCAAAGCCAGGTTTATATGGGAGCGATATAAGATAGATAACTTCGCTGACGACAGCGGCCTGGTTATCCCCGCGCTGAACGGTGAGCCGGGAGTGCGTTCGGCGCGTTATGCCGGGCCTGAGAGAGACGATAAGGCAAATATACGCCTGGTTTGGGAGCGGCTGCGGGGATTGGACACCCGGGCTTACTTTGTTACGATCATCACGCTGATCCTGGACGGTAATACCTATGTTTTTGAGGGAAGAGCATACGGTAATATCCTTTTCGAGGAAAAAGGGGAGAACGGCTTTGGCTATGATCCCGTATTTCTGCCGGAAGGAGCCGACCGGACTTTCGCGGAAATGTCGCTCGACGAAAAGTCGGAACTCAGCCACCGGGCGAAGGCTTTCAACGCGTTAAAAGAGTTTTTGCAGGATAAGCTCTTCCCGGAAACCTGACGGTTATCACTTAACACCCAACACCTAAAACCAGATATCATGGGAAATTACAATCAAAAGACCTTCCGGGTAGACGGTACGGAGCCGTTCAGCATCAAAAAGGCGCCGACCCGTATCAAGGATGTCTACGACGACAAAAAGGAATACGAAGAGATGCTCGCCGGGTCTATCCGGGATCTCGACGAAATGCAGAATATGATGTACGCCCATAACCGCTACGGGCTGCTGGTGATCTTCCAGGCGCTGGATGCGGCGGGTAAGGACGGGACGATCCGGCATGTGCTTTCGGGGGTGAACCCGGCAGGGATACGGGTCGAGACATTCAAGAGACCTACCTCGCTGGAGCTGGAGCATGACTACCTGTGGCGGACGACGCGGATGCTGCCGGAGCGGGGCACCATCACGATTTTCAACAGGAGCTACTACGAGGAAGTGTTAGTGGTAAAGGTACACCCGGAGATCCTGACCGGCACACAGCTCCTTCCCGATGAGCTGAAGGCCGATGTCGGCAAGGTGATGGAAAACCGGTATAAAGATATCCGGAATTTTGAAAAGTACCTCTACCGCAACGGCATCCGGGTAGTGAAGTTCTTTTTGAATATATCGAAGAAGGAGCAGGCCGAAAGGCTCATCGAGCGGATCAAAGACCCGGGCAAGAACTGGAAATTCGAGGAAGGCGACGTGAAGGAACGCAACTACTGGGACGACTACCAGAAAGCTTTCGAAGACTGCATCAATGCGACAGCTACAAAAAAATGTCCCTGGTACGTCATCCCGGCCGATGACAAGAAGAACATGCGGCTCATTGTGGGGAAAATCATAGGCGAAGAAATGAAAAAGCTGGACATGCACTACCCGGAAACATCGTCCGAGCGCGCGGCGGAGCTACAGCAGTTTATAGAGATTATCGAGGGGCAGAATAAATAACTGAACCACGATGATTGCAAGCGTGCAGAAAGTGCCGTATCTGCGGCACTCGGCTATTACTGCCAAATCATCTGGACCCCGGGGTCATCGGCAGCGACCGGAGTGCCGCGGGTACGACACATATAAAGAGCGCTATCTATCGGAAACCCGCGCATCGTCGTCCGAAATGTGCCGCAGAATAAAAAACAAATACCAGAATGGGGGCAAATCCGACCGGACCTGCCCCCATTCTGGTGTGTGTGAATATATGGTGCTATAACTCTGTTAACGAATTACAAAATTGCTGTTGCCGATTTTGTAGCCTTCAGCAAAAAGTTCGATGTTGTATTTCCCCGGGCGGAACTGGTTTGAATAATCGTATACCATTTCCACTTTTTCGTTTCCGCCTGTATAGGATATGACTTCACGAGCCGAATATTTGGAGTTTTCACCCGCTACAGTTGTAAAATCACCGCCGCTTATCGCCTGGTCGGAGAGAATCGCTCCTTCAGGATCAAGCACCCTGAGATAAATTTCTTTTTGCTCCTGTTTGGTCAGCGGGTTTTCGGCCAGCTTAAACGCTACTTTGATTTTGTCTACGCGTTTTGCTTTGTAGGCATCCCTGTCCTTTTCTTTGCCCCTGGAATTGATAGCCGTAACATTTACGTTTTCAGCTTTGAGCGCGGCAGCCAGGTTTACTTTTTCGGTAAGCACGCGGTTCTGCTGGTCAAAAATACTGACGGTATCACTCAATTCCTGCTGGCGTCTCTGCAGGTTAGCCCTGTCTTCGTTCAGAACGCCGATTTCGTTGTTCAACGTTTCATTAGAGGCCATCAGGCGCTCATTTTCCTCCTTCAGAGAAGCGATTTCCGTGTCTTTCTCTTCCAGGAATTTTTCGTACGACTTAATTTTAGCCAGGTACTTTTTGTTGTCTGTCCCACCGCTCCTGCGGAATTGAGCCAGATCGGCCTCCAGCTTTGTTTTGACTGCTTCCAGCTCGGTTATGTTTCCACCCAGCCTGCTGATTTCAGCGATTTTCTCATCCAATACACGCGAAACCGAATCAAGCTTGGTTTTTGTGAAAGCTATTTCCCTTGCCTTGGCAACAATTTCAGTTTCCTGCAAAGCCAAATCCCCTTTTTGCTGGAAGAACAGATACCCGAATATTCCGGCTACCAGGGCAAGAAGGCCCACGAGGATCCAGGGGGCGGAGTTTTGATTTTCTGATGGATTACTCATGTTTTACAACTTGATAAGTTTTTGATTGATAACATGAGATGAAATCTAAAAAACCATGCCAGTATGTTAACAAGTGTAAATGAAGGGAGGCGTTTCGATTCTCTCTTAAATGGCAAATACCAGTTCTGGAGGGCGCAGGGCCTTTTTTGTTTGGCTTTAGCGCGTGCAGGGAGAGAAAGCAGGCAGAACTGGGGAATTGGGAGTAATTGCGTTAAGGTATTCTACATATTTCCACAAAATGCAGGGTTTTCAAACAGGTAGCCCCGCCTGGCCCCTTCCTCTTCTGCCAAGTTCGATAACCGCCATGTCGCTTATCTTCTCGTTGTCGAGGGTAAATTTCAGCGCCGTCCTCATATGGTGGAATCCTTCCTGCCCGGCGGCGCCGGGATTAATATAGAGCATTTGCCCGAATTGAGGATCGCGCATAACCCGCAGCACGTGAGAGTGTCCGCAGATGAATATAGAGGGTGTACTTTCTCCCAGCTTTTTTCTAACCGCCGGCGTATACCTTGGCGGATATCCGCCTATATGGGTAATCCAGACGGAGAATCCCTCCAGGCTGAAATTCAGGTTTTCTTTTGTAAGGAGCTTTATTTCGTGACCGTCTATGTTCCCGTAGACAGCTCTCAGCGGCCTGAACTGCTCCAGTTGCGCGATGATGGTCTTGTTTCCGATATCGCCGGCATGCCAGATCTCGTCACAGGCTTCAAAATGCTGGAAAATTGCAGGGTCAAGGTATCCGTGTGTGTCGGAGAGTAAACCGATTTGTTTCATTAGTCTCTGGTATTTTCGAAAACGGCTGACGCAGCCATTGGTTTATTTTGTGCATCTATCCGGGGGCGGGAGTCCAAAAAATCCGATTTTCTTTTTATTCAACAGGTTAATCGACATTTTTGCATCCCGACTTTGCACCATTCACCCGAGGAACGGGTCATTAAGGGTGAAAGTTGATTAAAATTTATGATTTGTGAAAACAAACCGGGGTAGTTCGGCGTACAGATCAGGAGGATTATCGGGTTGTTGATTGTTTTTGATTTATTCCAGCGTATAATTATGTCAAAGTTTCTTACTGTTTTTTTTCTCTCTATCTCTTTTGTTTACGCTCAGAAATCGGTTTCGACCATTCGTGGTTATGTCCTTGACGGGGATTCCCATAATCCTCTCCCCGGAGCGACTGTCGTATTAAAAAATACCGATGCCGGTACAAGTACCGATGAGAACGGGGCTTTCCGTTTTGAAAACGTCGCGATAGGACGGTACCTGGTACAGGCAAGCTTCGTAGGATACAAAACAACCGTTCAGCCGGAAATACTGCTGGAGTCGGGTAAGGAGCAGGTGATAACTTTCTACCTTACGCCGGGAGATACTACTCTGAGCGAGGTGGTGGTACACTATGTAAAGACTGAAAACCTGAATAATATATATGAGATAACCAATGAGCAAACGCTCAGGTTTGCCGCTACTTACCTCGATCCGGCACGCGTAGCAACTTCCCTGCCAGGTGTGGTTGCGGCCGACGATCAGGCCAACGGGATCGTGGTAAGGGGCAACGGGCCAAACAGTACCCAGTGGCGGCTCGAAGGTGTCGAGATCGTAAATCCAAACCACCTGTCGAATGCAGGTACTTTCAGCGACCGGGCGACACAATCGGGCGGCGGTGTTAATATACTGAGCACGCAGTTGCTGGGTACGACCAATTTCCTCACCGGTGCCTACGCGGCCAGTTACGGCAACGCTCTGGGTGGAATTATGGATATGCGTTTCAGGAAAGGGAACAATGAGCAAAATGAATTCACTGCCCAGATAGGCCTGATAGGCATTGATGTAGCGGCGGAAGGGCCTTTCTCACGTAACGGGAAAGCGTCTTACCTGGCCAACTACCGCTATTCGTTTACCGGCCTCCTTTCTGCAATGGGAGTTACCCTCGGCGGCGAGGATATGGGTTTCCAGGACCTTTCATTCAATGTTAACCTGCCGACCAAGAAAGCCGGTGAATTTACCCTTTTCGGAATGGGCGGCTATAGCAGCAATGTTTTCAAGGCCGATAAAAATGCGTCGGACTGGGAGTTTGAAAAAGACGGGTATGATATCACTTTTAAAAACAAAATGGGGGCAGCAGGTATCACGCATACGTTGCCTCTTTCCAGGCGTACCTCCTGGCGTTCTACGGTGGCGGTGTCGGGGTTGAGCACGACAAGGGAAGGTGACAGGCTGAACCCGGCCAGCCCTTCCGAAGTGCTGTCAACAGATACTGATGAGATCGAAAAGGTGAAAATGGCCTTCACGACGGCATTTAACCATCGTTTCAACGCTAAGCACAGAGTATTGGGCGGAGCATATCTCTATCATGATACCGACCGGCTGACCACCAACCAGAACAGCGGGGAAATGGATGGGACTTCGTTTATGCCTTACCTTACCTGGCAATGGTCTTTGTCTCCGAAGTTCCGTACCGAAATCGGCGTCAACTATTTTTATTACGGGTTTAACAGCAAAAAATCGGTAGAACCGCGCGGCGCTCTCAAATGGGAGGTTGCTCCCCGCAATACCATCAGCCTGTCCTACGGTTGGCACAGCCAGGCGCAGGCCCCCCAGGTCTACCTGTCGCTCGGCTCGAGGGTATCGAACAACAACCGCAACCTTGGTCTGACTAAAGCAAGGCATTATGGGTTTGCGTACGAATACCGGTTTGTCAGAAATTCTTACCTTAAGGTAGAAGGTTACTACCAGGAGTTGAGCAATGTGCCGGTAGCGCAGGGAATTCCCAGCTACTCGGTCCTGAATCTTGTGGAAAACGTAGTTTCGCATTCGCTCGTGAACAGGGGAGTAGGGCAAAATATGGGAGTGGAGGCCACCTGGAATACCTACCTGGCGAAGGATTTTTACCTGATGCTCTCGGGTTCTGTTTATGACTCCAAATACAAGGGCATTTCGGGAAACTGGCGGAGCACAAGGTTTAACGGCAATCATACTTTTGCCGCGACGGGCGGGAAGGAGATCAGTACGGGAAAAAATTCAATATGGGGTATCAACGCCAAAGTCCTTTGGATAGGCGGTTTCCGTGATACTCCCGTCGACGTTGCCGCCTCAGCCGCAGCCGGTACAACTGTGTACCGCGTAGCCCAGTCCTACACGATCGGGATGAAGGATTATTTCCGTCCCGATTTGCGTATTTACTGGAAGAAAAGCAAGGAAAAATATAGCACGACGCTCGCTTTGGACATACAGAATGTATCCAATACCAAGAACGAGGCGTTCAGCTACTATGACACCCGGAAGCAACAGATTGTGGTACGGAACCAGTTGGGCATGATCCCTATTGTCAGCTACAGGGTAGAATTTTAAAAGTTACCTGAAAATCGGTCCCATATCGTTACTTTTGCAGAAAGTACGGAATTAAATTATCATCAATTCTCTTACCCCAGGGGGGCCATCATGAGTGTTTTAGAAAAGATTCAGAACTTAGCCGGACTGTATGCAGGCGATGCCGTTTCAAACCGCCGCCATCTTCACATGCATCCTGAGCTTTCTTTCGAAGAATATAAAACTGCCGGATTTGTAGCCAAAGAGCTGAATGCTATTGGTTTAACTCCTGTAGAGGGTATTGCCGGAACAGGTTTGTCAGTAACTATCGAGGGTAAAAATCCCGGGAAAAAGGTAATAGGTCTGAGAGCTGATATGGACGCACTCCCTATCCTGGAAGCCAATGACGTACCTTACAAATCCCAGAACCCGGGTGTGATGCATGCCTGCGGGCACGATGTCCATACTTCCTCACTGCTGGCTACTGCCCGTATCCTGAACGGGATAAGGGATGAATTCGAGGGAACAGTCAAACTGGTGTTCCAGCCGGCAGAGGAAAAAGCTCCGGGTGGCGCATCGCTTATGATTAAAGAAGGGGTGTTGCAAAACCCGGCGCCGGTCAGTATGCTCGGCCAGCATGTGGCCCCCAATATACCGGTGGGAAAAATAGGGTTTCGTGAGGGGATGTACATGGCGAGTACAGATGAGCTTTTCCTGACTGTAAAAGGAAAAGGAGGTCACGGTGCGATGCCCGACCAGGTGATAGACCCGGTCCTGATCGCCTCGCATATCATTGTAGGGCTGCAGCAGATCATCAGCCGGAACCGGAAGCCTTCCAACCCGTCGGTACTTTCCTTCGGCCGGTTTATTGCAGACGGCGTTACGAATGTCATTCCCAATGAAGTCACAATCCAGGGAACCTGGCGGTGCATGGATGAAGAGTGGCGTGCCGACGGTTTGCAGCGTATCAGGAAAATGGCGGAGGGGATTGCAGAATCCATGGGCGCATCCTGCATCGTGGAAGTAGTAAAAGGCTATCCTTTCCTGAAAAATGAACCCGAGCTTACGCGCAGGACCCGTAAGGCCGCTGTAGCTTATATGGGCGAGGAAAACGTCATCGACCTCGATTTGTGGATGGCGGGGGAGGACTTTGCCTTCTATTCGCAGGTAGTAGATTCCTGCTTTTACAGGCTCGGAACCAGGAACGAGGAAAGGGGGATCATATCAGGAGTCCATACACCAACCTTTGATGTAGATGAGCATGCGCTGACGATCGGGCCGGGCCTGATGGCATGGCTTGCTCTGGAGGAGCTGAAAAACGGGTAGCGTTATAGTGATAAGTTATGAAGATTTGGTCGCTTGTTTTATCGCTGTGCCTATTGGCCTCGTGTAAAGAAAAGGTCCGGGAGGAAATGCAGTTAGTTCTTCGCAATGGTACTGATTACCCGATGGCTGTTAAAATGTCTCCCCAATATGAATATGCGACCGGAGGGCACATGTACAGAATGTCTGATAACGGAGGCGGATCGCTCAGCGCGAATCTGGAATTGTCGCCCGGGGAAGAAAGCACATTGTTTTATTCCAATAATATAAATCAGCTTCCGGAAGCGCTTTTTGCAAAGGTATTTAATGGGATATCGGCTCTGGTGACGACTGCGGCTGGCGAGCACGAGATCCAGATCGATCAGAACGGACAAAAGGGGTATCTGAAAGATCCCTCCAAAGACAGATCAGGGTGGGTTTATGAAGTCAGGGAAACGGCTATGCCTACCCAATTCAGGCGCCACCCGGTCAGGATACATAGCTATACCTTCGTAATTACCGAGGACAATTTCGATTTTCAGTAGTCTTTCGAAACTAATTTGAGAATACCATCCGTCAGTCCAAATGGAGCTTGAACTTGTAAGACCGGCTATCGCGAAAAGGTTCGCGGGACTGACAATGGTGCAAAGCACCCGTTACGGAGGCGTCAGCGAGGGTTCGTACGCAGCGCTTAACCTGGGGCTGAATACCGGCGATGAAAGAGAGATCGTCTTTGAAAACAGAAGGAGATTCTGGTCGGCGCTCGGAACCTCGGAAGCGCATACGGCGGGCGGGTACCAGGTTCATGGCTGCGAGATAAAAGTCGTCGGACAGCCCGGCTATTTTGACGGGCACGATGCCTTTGTGACAAACCAGCCCGGGATTTTCCTGAGTGTTACCGTAGCCGATTGTGTCCCGATACTCATTTTTGACCCGGTGAAAAAGGCAATAGCTGCAGTTCATGCCGGCTGGCGCGGGACTGTTGCGAAGATTGCGGGAAAGACGGTGGCATTGCTTCAGAAAGAGTATGGTACCGATCCTGCAGACTGTATCGCGTACATCGGTACGTGTATTGGCTTTGATTCTTTCGAAGTCAGTGCGGAGGTGGCTGCGGAATTCGCGCTGGAATTACAAAAAGAGGCGGAAAGCCCGGGAAAATATCTTGTCGATCTGAAGGAGGCTAACAGGAGTCAGCTCCTGCTGGCCGGAATACCGGGAGAGTCCATAGAAGTTTCACCTTTTTCCACAGCAGAGGACCATCATCGTTTTTTCTCTTTCAGGAAGGAAGGGGGAGTCACAGGCAGGATGCTCGCGGTAATCGCAATGAGTTTCTAAAAGAACTGTTTGCCCCACATGCGGCACAGGTTGTGGATGAAAGAGAGCTTTTCGGCTACTTTCGGCGAAATGTAAAAAGCATAAAAGTCCTTATGCCCCATGCTCCGGTTTAGGTTATTGAGTGCAATCGACATAGGGACCCATATGGCGATGATCCGCTGAAAATCTTCCGTATTATAAGGGTCTTCCGCCATGCCGGCGGTCAGCACCGCGTGCGCTCCGTAGACCGGCTTCAGTTGCAGGCCGAATGACCAGGCCGTTTCCATCGAATCCAGGATATGGAGATAATTTGCCCATGTTTCGGCCCAGTCTTCCCACGGATGGGAACTGGCGTATTCGCTGATGTACTGTTCCTCCCAACCTGGCGGCGCCCCGTTTTCATAATAGCGTTCGAGCGCTTCCGAATAGCCGGTTTCCTCGTTTCCGAATAGTGCCCTGAACGGACCCACGAAACCGCCGTCCCTGATCAGGCGATTCCAGTAAAAGTGGCCTGACTCGTGCCGGAAATGACCGAGGACGGTCCGGTATTTTTCGCCCATTTTCAGTTGGGTGATATGCCGGTAGATTTCGTCGGCCTCTTCTATGTTGATGGTAATTACACCGTTGAGGTGCCCTGTCATTATGGGCCGGTCCGATAGTTCATTGGAAAGGAATTCGAACTGAAGGCCGGAGTCTTGCAGACGGCCGGTTTGCCTGAATGGCAGTTTAAGGCTCAGAAGGGAATAAATAAGACGTTTTTTAGCGGCTTCAAGCTGTTGCCACCTGGCTGTGTTGCCCGGTATGGCAAGATTAGGAATGGTTTTATTAAGCCGGCACGATATGCAGAATTCCTCGTGGCTGTCGGCCCTCGACAGCCAGTTGCAGGAGATAATGTCTTTGTTGCCGCAATACCGAAGCTTTTCACCGGGGGCTTCGTAGTTGTGATAAAGACCCGGACCCTCCTTTACAAGAGAGACCATGGACATCCTGCGGGTATCGAACCCGATCTCCATACCGCAGACTACGCACCGGTCATTTTCGAAATAGAGCGTATTTTTGCAATGGCTGCAATTGAAAAGCCTCATGTTTGTCAGGGGTTATAATCATGACACCGCGTGGTTCATAGAAGTCGGGCATGATGAAAGCTAACCATTGTCCTGAACGACGTTAACCTCAGGAAATAATTTTAAGGCTCCCGAAGTGTCGCGGACGGTGAAAAGCCGGTTCCTCTCCGCTCATCGTAGCGCTCCAGCAAAGGAAATCGCAATTGTCCGGATTACATTCCCAATTTTCCGAACCAGGGTGTGTACGGAGCACGATCCTGTAGAAGTTGAGCCGGAAGGTCGAGCTGTCGTTATCTCCGAGCAGGGATAAAGGAATGGAAATCCTGCCGGCCCAGTTATCTTCCCCGCGTGTAACTTCGTGGCTGATGCGATGGGTATCATGATCCAGCATGTCCAGGTTTTCAGGCCCCATACCAGCTTCATTATCTACCCAAGCTGCGAAAAACGCATTGTTAGGGTTAATTTCGAGCTCCAGATACCGCTTCGGGGTTTCTTCTCCCGCTGCGATGAATATTTCGAAAACTTCCTGCCGCCACAGGTCAGTATTGTGTACGGTGTAGGTATTCAGGGCCTGGAAAGGATCGTCGAGGCACTCAAAGTTAACGGTCAGTATTCCGTTGTCCGCAGTCAGCCGGACGTTTGTGCGCCGTGTGCCCGGAGTACCGTCTGTAGAATGAAAGAAAATGGGTTGGTTAAGGTCAAAAATCAGGCCGGACTGTAAGGTTATTGCGTGATCGTGCGGCATTGTATTTATTCTTTGGGCAGTTTGGAAAAGTCTATCTTGCGGAAAGCAGATTTTATTTCGTCCATTGAAAGGTTTTCTCCCTCCAGGGAAACCAGGAACCTCTCATTCAGGAACAGCTTTAATTCGCCGGACTTGTCGGTATTGCTGTATTTTTCAAAGCCTTTGTGTCCGTCAAGCTTGATAGTGCGTTCGTAACCGTTATCCGTTTCTCTTTCGGACTCAGCTAGTGTCCAGGCCGCGAGGCCGGCTATGGCAAAGCCACCCACACCGCCGAGGTCCATAATATCGACGTCTATACTTTTGTCATCTGTCTTATATTTTCCTTTGGCAACCGAGATTTTAAAGCCCATCGTTCCGTTGCTTTCACCTTCGGCTTCCGTACGCGGTATGCCTGCCAGTTCAGAAGGGAGGAGCTCCTTTAATTCCTGGAAGCTGACCGGTTCGACCGCTTCCTTCTTGCTCATTTCCTCCGCTTTTTCGGAAAATTCCTTAAGGGCGCCTAAAGTGCTTTTCTGTTCCTCCGATTCTTCTTTTTTGCCGCCGCAGGCAGACAGGATCATTACAGCAACGACGAGTACCGGGATAGAATGTAGCTTTTTCATAATCAGTTAACGGGGTTTTCGATGTTTCCGGAAGAGTTTAAAAGGTGTTGGCAGATGTATTGTTTTTCTTTATTTTTGCCCGAAGTTACTTTTATTTATCCGGATAATGGCAGAAAATCATACAAAAACAGCTGAATTGCCGCAGTGGCTCAATATAATTGTTTACATAGCTCTTATTGCCATCCTGGCGGTTTGCGGGGATTTATTCACCCTGATTATCGGTGCGCTCGGCGTTACTATAGCGTTTGTAGCCTACTTCAATGGCGTTAAGTCGGAAGAGCATCACTGAAGTTTTGTAAAGAGCGCGTGTTTTGAATAAGAAAAGAAACCGGTCTGCTGCACTTCTTTTCGTATTTACCTGTTTCGTGATTGTTACGGGTTATACGCAGAGGCGTATCGATATCGGGATCAAAGCCGGGCTCAGCCTTCCCAACCTGACTGCCGGTGATTCGGACAACCCCATCAACAGCGGCTACAGCTCCAGCACGGGGCCGGCGGCGGCTGTCTTCGCCGAGTTTCATCTTTCAGAACGGTTTTCAATTCAACCCGAATTGCAGTATTGCGCTGAAGGCGGGAAGAAGAACGGAGAGCAGGTTTTTACCGTTCCCCGGGAATATGCGATCTTTTTCCCTCCCGGAGAGCTTCCGCAGTACCTCTATGCAGACTATAGCAGCTCGGCCAGATTTAACTACCTGATCCTGCCCGTATTGGCCAAGTATCATTTTTTCGACAGCAGACCCTGGGATTTGTATGTAGCCGGTGGTCCCTTTGTCAGCCTGCTTGTATCAGCCAAAAATAAAACGACGGGAACCAGCAATATTTACCGGGATGCGGAGCACCAGGTGATCCTTGCTCCTGACATTTCTTTTGACAGGACGACGGATATTAAAAATGACCTTCACAATATAAACGCCGGTGTCAACGCGTTTGTAGGTGTCGCCCGGCATTTCGGGAACAACAGCCTGCTCTTGGAAGCCGGGGGCAATTACGGACTTATCAATATCCAGAAAGGCGAAATCAACGGGAAAAATAAAACCGGGGCATTTGTGCTGTCACTGGGGTATGCGCATTCCTTCAGAGGAAACTGAAACAGGGAAAACCTGTACAGGTTCCTAATCACGAAAATTCAGGCTTTCATTCAGTATCGAGGCTATTATCGTTTGGCCTTCGCCGGAAAGATGCACGCCATCCGGGGAGATGTACGGGAAAACAGCCTTCAGAATGTCATGCGTGTCTATATAATGGACTCCGGTTTTGGCTGCAGCCTCGCGGAATTTGCCTGTTAGCTTCCCGACTCTTGCTGCTCCGCCGTGGTATTTTGGGGCAAGCGTGCTGTCCTCGCCATAGGGAGGAGGGGAGACCACGTATATGGAAGGAGATCCCAGGGACGGCTTTTTCGAGATTTCTTCTTTTATCTTACGGATCAATTTCTCAAGATTTGCCGGAACTTCATCTGCGCGCCGGTCGAATTCAGCTTTCGAATCGTTGGTGCCGAGCATTAAAATAATGGCGTCAAGGCGCCCTTCAGCCCGGCCGATATACCGGCCGATATTTTTCAGCGTATTCAGTTCTTCTCTATTGAGGTTGTCGAAGCCGATCGTATTCCCCGATACGCAGGTATTGATAATCCGGTCTTGCGGGCGCAGCTTTTTGAGCTGGTCCGCCCATCCTCCCTCCATAGCGCCGTTGGAATCGCCGATTGCCAGGATCGTACGCGCCGGAACGTGGGCCAGGACGTTGCCTGGAGGCATTTCGTGGGTGCCTTCAAACGCGGTTACGCTCACAAGATCGCTGTACCTGTTCTGATAGATGATTTTTCGGCCAAGAAATTTCCCCTGATCCGGCATTCCAGGTAAAGACCGGGCGGAGAGCATCGTATTGATATATTCTTCGGGAATAAGCGCCGCCATCGCATCCGGCTGAAAATCCTTTACTATTTTATTATACATCCGGAGCGTATGCGAAACCGGTACGGAACCGGTGTACCCGTCGTGAATGCCGCAATAAAGGTTCAGACGGCTGTTTTTTCGCAGACCGGTCGGCGTATCCATAAAGTAAGGCGAGCGTTTTTTTGCCTCGCCGATATCGAGTTTGTTCCTGTCGCCGGAAGAAGCTGCTGCGATATCGCCGGCGTATTTATTTCCCCGCCCGAGCGATTCATGATACCAGTCTATAAGGTTATAAATACCTACATAAGCCGAGAAGCTGCGGATATTGTGCTTTGACTTCATATAGGTCAGGACCGTAGCATATCCCCCGCCGCTTACTCCGATCACATGAATATTTTCCGGATCGACCGGGGCATTTGAAAGAGCGTAGGCAATGGCGTCGTCGATATCACTTATCACCAGGTCGCTGCCCAGCGCCTCCGGATTGTGATTAGGGCCGCGGAAGTCAGGGTGTATATAATGATAGCCGGACCTGGTGCAAAAATGTACCAGGGTGTCCTTTTGTTCGTAATTTCCGCTCCACGTATGAAGGCTTACTATGAGCGGCTTTCGCTCGGGGCCGGGCGCCTTGTAGAAGTAAGCATTTTGTGCTTTCCCGTCAACTGAAGACGGAATACTGACTCTGAGGGCTTCAACGGGCCAGTTCCTGGACCTGGTATCGTCCCAGGCGGGATCTTTCTGGGCATAGGCCGGCAGGGTGGCAAGGAACAGCAGAAAGCAGATAAAACGGGTAGTATGGATCATGGTCTCGGGTAAAGGATTTTCACAGGCAAGAAATAAAATAAACGGGACAATCTATTTATAATCGATATATAATTAGCACCTGCATTTACTTCCCCTACATAATTATTGTGGCTTTTAACCGACAACTATTATTTTCGCAATTCTTTAGAAGCGGTTATTAAGACACAATAATGCATAAACTGAACCTCCGGAAGCCACTGGCTTTTTTTGATCTCGAAACGACAGGGGTTAACATCGTGCGAGACAGGGTTATAGAGATATCCATTCTGAAGGCGTTAGTGAACGGTACTACCGAGGTGAAGACTTTGCGTATTAACCCGGAGATGCCTATCCCGTTGGAATCGAGCCTGATCCACGGGATTTACGATGAAGATGTAAAGGACGCGCCGACTTTCAAATCGGTGGCTAAGAACATAGCGGTATTCCTGGAAGGCTGCGATCTGGCGGGCTTCAACAGCAACCGTTTTGATGTACCGTTACTGGTCGAGGAGTTTTTGCGGGCCGGTGTCGACATCGAAATGAAAAACAGGAAGCTTGTCGATGTGCAGCGTATTTTTCACCTGATGGAGCCCCGGAACCTGTCGGCGGCGTACAAATTCTATTGCGGAAAAGAGCTCGTGGATGCCCATTCGGCCGAAGCCGATACCATTGCGACGTATGAGATCTTAAACGCACAGGTCGAACGTTATGCCGGCGTACAAATCAAGGGGGAAGGCGGAGAGCTCATAGAGCCGGTCGTAAACGATATCAACAAGCTTCATGCGCTGACGGCTACCCGGATGGTGGATTATGCAGGCAGAATGGTCTACGACGGGAAGGGAAATGTTGTTTTTAACTTTGGAAAGCATTCGGGAAAGAAGGTCCTCGATGTGCTGCAAAGCGAGCCGTCCTACTTTGAATGGATGCTGAAAGGGGACTTTCCGCTGGATACGAAGCGTAAGTTGACCGAAATAAGATTACAAAGCTTGAAACAACAATAATAACTGTTGGCGTAAGCTGTATTTATATCTAAATTTGCCGGGGCGTATCGATTACGTTCATTGCTAACCAGAAATAGCTTTTTTATTTGGAATAACTATGTTTCCATTCCCAACGACTCCCCCGGACATCCCGGAGGTGATCAAGATGGTGCCGCTGCACTATTACCTCTTTCTAAGTACGGCGTTGTTCGTTATCGGTATTGTAGGGGTATTGACCCGCAGGAATGCTATTGTGATCTTCATGTCGGTAGAGCTGATGCTGAACGCTGTTAACCTTCTGCTGGTAGCCTTTTCCTCTTATCGTTCCGATCCCAACGCACAGGTATTCGTATTTTTTGTAATGGCAGTTGCCGCGGCTGAAGTTGCGGTCGGGCTTGCGATTATTGTAATGATTTACAGGAACACCCGTAATACCGACGTCGGGTTCCTTAAAAAGCTTAAATGGTAAACTATTGCTATGTCAGTATCTTTACTCCTGCTGATCCCGTTATTGCCGTTTGCCGGGTTCCTGATCAACGGTCTGGGATTTAAGAGGATTCCGAACAGCGCAGCCGGAGGGCTGGCCGTATTGGCTGCGTTGGGTAGTTTTGCGGCGTCTCTTTACACCTTCAGCTTATTTAAGGAGAATGGCTCTGAAGCGGTGATAACTCCTGTTTTTGACTGGATTTCGGTCGGAACGCTTAACATCCCGTTTTCTTTCCAGATCGATCAGCTCTCGCTGCTGATGCTCCTGATCATCACGGGGGTAGGTTCCCTGATTCATATCTACTCGGTCGGTTATATGAAGCATGACGAAGGGTTTGGTAAGTTCTTTGCTTACCTCAACCTCTTTTTGTTTTTTATGCTGCTCCTGGTTATGGGCTCCAACTACGTGATGATGTTTATAGGTTGGGAAGGGGTCGGCCTCTGTTCGTACCTGCTGATCGGTTTCTGGAACAAGAATACCAATTACAATAATGCGGCCCGGAAAGCCTTCATCATGAACCGGATAGGTGACCTTGGTTTCCTGCTGGGGATTTTTGCCATCATAGCAGCTTTCGGGTCCGTTGAGTTTTCCGAGATATTTGCAAAGGCCGGCGCCTTTAGTGTGGGCGACCCGGTTATAGTTACCATTACTTTGCTCCTGTTTGTAGGAGCAATGGGGAAATCTGCCCAGATACCCCTGTACACCTGGTTGCCGGATGCGATGGCCGGTCCTACGCCGGTTTCCGCCCTGATCCACGCCGCTACTATGGTGACTGCCGGGATCTATATGGTGATCCGCTCCAACGTTCTTTACTCGCTGGCACCCGCTACCTTGGAAACGATAGCGGTTATCGGTGCCGCTACGGCCATTCTCGGCGCTTCTATCGGGCTTCTTCAAAATGATATCAAAAAGGTGCTGGCCTACTCCACGGTAAGCCAGTTGGGGTATATGTTCATCGCACTGGGAGTAGCGGCGTATTCGGCTTCGATGTTCCATGTAATCACGCACGCTTTCTTTAAAGCATTGCTGTTCCTGGGTGCAGGTAGTGTGATCCATGCTATGTCCGACGAGCAGGATATCAGGCGGATGGGAGGGCTGAGAAAGCACCTGCCGGTTACTTTTATCACTTTCCTTATCGCTACCTGGGCGATTTCGGGGCTCCCTCCTTTTGCCGGGTTCTTTTCGAAAGATGAAATACTGGCCCATGCATTTGCCCACAATAAGCTATTATGGGGCCTGGGCGTATTGGGATCGGTTATGACTTCCTTCTATATGTTCCGCCTGCTTTTCCTTACTTTTTTCGGGGACTTCCGGGGGACTAAAGAACAGGCTCACCACCTTCATGAATCACCGTCTTCGATGACGATACCGCTTATTATACTGGCCGTTTTGTCGGCAACAGGCGGTTTTATCGGGGTTCCCGAGGTTTTGCACGGCAGCAACCAACTGGCGGCTTTCATGGGGCCTTTGTTTGACGGGGCGCGTAAGGTCAACCCGGAACTTTTCGCTCCCATAGGCCTGAGCCATTCGACAGAGTACCTTCTAATGGGAGTTTCGGTCGGCGCCGCCCTGCTGGCTGCGATAGCGGCATATGTGGTATATGCTCAGCGTGGAAGTGTGCCTGCACCCGAATCGGTTGAAAGAAAGGGATTGGAAAAGCTTGTGTACAACAAATATTATGTAGATGAGCTCTATGAAGCGGTGTTTGTAAGGCCGGTCCGGATATTGTCGGATGTGCTCTGGAGCTTCGGCGAATTTGTGATAGACCTGTTCGTAGAAGGTTTCGGCGCCCTGGTGGTTTTCGTTTCCGGCAAGGCAAAGAAGCTGCAGACAGGCTTTACAGGTTATTATATTTTTGCCATGGTGCTGGGGATAGTCCTGATACTGTTCTGGAACCTGGTGATCAAACATAATTCCGCATTTAAAGATTTGTTATAGGCCGGGCTGCGCTCCGGGTCAATTTAGTGCTATAGATAGATATTTATGCTTACGTTGATTTTGATACTGATCCCGCTGGCAGCTTCCCTGATAGCATATTTCGGGGGAGAAAAAATAGCGAAAACGGTTGCTCTCGCGGGATCGCTGGCTGCTTTTGCGGCTACGCTTGCGGTATGGCAGAAGTTCGACCCTTCCGCAGGTACCCAGTTTGCTTTCCGTTACCCATGGCTGGAGTCTATGGGGATTTCTTTTTCCGGCGGTATAGACGGGATCAGCCTCTTGCTGGTTTTCCTCACGACTTTCCTTACGCCGCTTATCATACTTTCGGCTTTCAATAGTGCATACAGGAACGGGGCCGCATTCTATGCATTGATCCTTTTTATGGAATCGGCGCTGATAGGGGTTTTTGTCGCAACCGATGCATTCCTGTTCTATCTCTTTTTCGAAGCAGCGCTCATTCCCGTTTATTTCCTTTCGGCAGTGTGGGGTGGAGAAAACAGGAGAGAAGTTACTTTCAAGTTTTTTGTCTATACCATGTTTGGCAGCCTTTTTATGCTGGTGGCGCTGATATACCTTTACTTCCAGACGCCCGGCTACCATTCATCCGACATCAACGCTTTCTATAATCTTAATCTTACGCCCGGTCAGCAGTCGCTGGTATTCCTGGCGTTTTTCCTGGCATTTGCAATCAAAATGCCGCTGTTCCCCTTTCATACCTGGCAGCCTGATACCTACGTGGAATCTCCTACGCCGGCGACTATGCTGCTGTCGGGGATCATGCTGAAGATGGGCGTGTACGGGCTGATCAGGTTCCTGCTTCCCATCGCTCCGGCGGGCCTGGCTCAGTGGGGGCATCTTGCCATTATCCTTTCCGTTATCGGCATCATATACGGATCGGTCATAGCGATTCAGCAGCGCGATATGAAACGCCTGATCGCCTATTCTTCTTTTGCTCACGTCGGCCTGATGGCTGCCGGTGTCTTTTCTGCCAGTCTGAATGGCCTTCAGGGGGCGCTGGTACAGTCGCTTGCCCACGGTATAAATGTAGTAGGGCTGTTTTTTATCATCGAAATTATCTATTCAAGGACTAGCTCGCGCTATCTCGGAGATCTTGGCGGCATAACCCAGCGTGCTCCCCAGTTGTCGGTGTTTTTCCTGGTTATTTTGCTGGGTAGTGTGGCATTGCCTCTCACAAACGGCTTTGTGGGCGAATTTCTCCTGCTGTCGGGCGTCTTTCAGTATAACAACTGGATAGGGGCTGTTGCCGGGTTGACCATCATACTCGGGGCCGTTTATATGCTGCGTTTGTTTCAAAAAGCGATGTTTGGCGCGAAGAGCGAACTTACGGCCGGTTTCACCGACCTGGATTGGACTGAAAGGGTTGTTCTGATCCCGTTGGTCGTAATGGTGCTCTGGATAGGAATTTACCCGAACGTGTTCCTGAAGATTACCGAGCCTGCGGTGAACCAGATATTGCAGGTGGTAGCAGCGCATTAATGATAACAATTGCCGTGTGCCTGTAAGGCTGCGGTTTGATAAATAAAAGATTAAAGTAGAAGACAGGGTACTGTCAACAGCAAATAGAATATGTATCCAATTATTTTATTGTCCGTTTTCGGCATGGCCACTTTGTTCATTGGGCTTTCCAGGTCAAAGAACTTGCTGTTGCCGTCGGCTTTGTTGTTTGTAATAGTGGCTTTTTTGAGCGGTCTTGCAGATTGGGGGGAAGGGCAGGTCCTCTACTTTTTCGACATGCTGAGGGTAAATAACCTGACGATAGCTTTCGGCTTTGTGACGCTTCTTTCCGCGTTTATGGTCATGGCCATGACGGGTGGTTTCCTGGATGACGAGGAGGCGCAGCCTGCAGAATATTTCGCCCTGATGATTTTCTCGCTGATTGGCGCGCTGGTCATGATCGGTTTTGAGAACATGATTATGTTTTTCATCGGTCTGGAAATTCTTTCCATTGCTATGTATGTGCTTGCGGGAAGTGAAAAGCGGAATCTCCGGTCTAATGAAGCTTCACTGAAGTATTTTCTGATGGGGGCTTTCGCTTCCGGGATATTACTGTTCGGGATCGCCTTGCTTTACGGCGCTACCGGTTCGTTCGACCTGCAGGGCTACAGGAGCTACGCAACGTTAAACCCGGAGCAGACCCCTCTTTTCCAGGCAGGCCTTTTACTGCTGCTGGCGGGTATGCTTTTCAAAGTTTCGGCGGCACCCTTCCATTTCTGGACGCCCGATGTCTATGAAGGATCGCCTACGATCTTTACAACCTTTATGGCTACGGTAGTTAAAACAGCCGGAATAGCCGCTATTTACCGGATATTGTCCGAATCGTTCCCGACTATCCACTCTCAATGGTGGGTGATGATGGCTGCAATAACGGTGCTGACTTTGCTGATTGGAAATATTACAGCGGTTTACCAGAAGAGCTTCAAAAGGATGATGGCTTATTCGAGTATTTCGCATGCCGGGTACCTGCTGATTGCCATGACGGCTTTTACCGACAAGACTTCCACTGCCATATTATTTTATTTGCTGGCTTACTCGTTGGCGACCATATCCGCATTCGGTGTTCTTATACTGGTATCGAAAGTTCACCCTCTTACGGAAGACGGCCAGCCGAATGAATCGTTTGAAATATTTAACGGGCTGGCGTCTAAAAATCCGCTTCTTGCTTTCGTTCTGACTGTTTCGATGCTATCGCTGTCGGGTATACCGCTTACGGCCGGTTTCTGGGGGAAATTCCTTGTCTTCAGCACTGCGGCGGAACGCGGGATGGTTTGGCTGCTGGTGATTGCCGTCCTCATGGCGGTAACAGGGCTTTTCTATTACCTGCGAGTGATAATAGCGGTGTACATGAGAGAGGGTGAGACAGGTAAGATCCGTGTAGCCCCGTTTTTCAGGATTCTTCTTATTGCTGCTACTGTCGCCACGCTGCTGTTTGGTTTGGCGCCGGGATTGGTGGAGTCAGTGTTATAGAGAGGCTATAAGTTTCTTTTGGGGAATGTCTTCTGAGACATTTTCGATACATTTGCAGGACAATAGTGTTTCGAAAAGGTGCCCTATACGTTATTATTATTTGCTGCAATGGTCCCCGCGTTTGTAATCGTGGGCGTATACCTGGAACGGAAGGTGTCGGCTTTTATCCAGGACCGTATGGGGCCGATGGAGGTTGGGAAATGGGGGTTGCTGCAGCTTTTTGCCGACCTGATCAAGCTTATATTCAAGGAGGACATAGTTCCGAAGGCAGCCGACCGTAGGCTTTTTCTTATCGCTCCCTTTGTTATTTTCTGCGCCGTCTTCGCGGGTTTTGCCGTATTGCCGATGGCGCCCGACCTGCGTGGGTCTACGGCTACCGTCGGAGTGTTTTTTCTCCTTACAATAGTAGCGGTCGATGTACTCGGCATATTGATGGCCGGCTGGGGCTCCAATAATAAATATTCGCTTATCGGAGCTGTGCGTGCGGTTTCGCAGATGATTTCCTATGAAATTCCTCTTACACTTTCGGTGCTGTGCGTAGTTATGTTCTGTCAGAGCCTTGATCTGCAGGAGATCAGCTTCGTACAGGGTATTTACAGTCCCGAATCAAACTACCTGTTCGGAATACGGGCGCTCGGAGTCGATATTACGGAAGTTGGCGGAATCTTTACCTGGAATATCTTCAGGAACCCGTTTCTTTTATTGGCATATGTCGTTTTTTTTATCGCCTCCCTGGCTGAATGTAACCGGGCGCCTTTCGATATACCGGAAGGCGAGTCGGAGCTGGTCGGAGGTTTCCATACTGAGTATTCCGGTATGCGTTATGCCGTGCTGATGCTTTCGGAATATGGCATGATGCTGCTGGTGTCGCTTTTAGGGGCGATCCTCTTCCTGGGGAGCTGGAATACCCCTTTACCCAATATCGGTCCGTTAAGACTTGCGGAATGGACCAGCGGAGCTCCGGGTACGGTAATGGGATATGCGACCGGGATTTTCTGGCTTCTTTTTAAGGCCATCCTGGCTGTAATAGTCCAGATGTGGGCCCGGTGGACCCTCCCGCGGCTGAGAGTAGACCAGCTTATTTATCTCGGGTGGAAGGTACTTACGCCGGTAGGTCTGGTGCTTTTCTTTATTACGGGAGTCTGGAGGTTGATTGGGGGGGTAAAAAGTAGCGGCCCCTGAGCGGAGTCGAAGGGACCATAATTATTGTTCTGATGAAGTCAGGTATAGTAGGAAAAACAGGGGTATTGATTGTCAATCTCGGTACGCCGGATTCAACCGGGACAAGCGACGTGAGAAAGTATCTCCGCCAGTTCCTGATGGACAGGAGGGTGATCGATATCCCTTTTTTATCGAGGTGGTTCCTGGTAAATTGTATTATCGCACCTTTCCGTGCGCCCAAGTCTGCTGCGATTTACAAAAAAGTATGGCTTCCGGAAGGATCTCCGCTTAAGGTATATGGCTATTCAGTAGAAAAAAAGCTGCAGGAGGTGTTGGGAGGAAACTATGTGGTTAAACTGGGAATGCGTTATCAGAATCCTTCTATTGAAAGTGCGCTTTCTGTTTTTGAAAAAGCAGATGATATCGAGAAGATTGTCGTCATTCCTTTTTTTCCTCAATATGCTTCTGCCACCACGGGGTCGGTCCATGAGGAGGTAATGAGGGTAGTGAATCAATGGCAGATCATTCCCGATATCAGGTTCATCAATAGCTTTTACGACCATCCCGGGATAATCAGCGGATTTGCGGAGTCCGCCCGTGAAAAGCTGGAAAATAACCAGTATGACCATTTTGTCTTCAGCTACCATGGGCTTCCTGAAAGGCAACTGGTGAAGGCTTATCCGAACGGGCATAACTGCGAAAAGAGTGGGTGCCGGACGGGCATTACTGCCAATAACAGGCATTGTTACCTCGCCCAGTGCTATGCTACGACAAAGCTGCTGGCCGGTTATCTTAATCTGCCCCAGGAGAAGGTCACGACCTGTTTTCAATCACGCCTGGGAAAAGATCCCTGGATCCAGCCTTATACCGAAGATGTGGTGAAAGACCTGGCCGGGCGGGGCGTTAAAAAGGTACTGGCATTTTCGCCCGCATTTGTAGCTGACTGCCTGGAAACGACCGAAGAAGTAGGGGAGGAATATAAGGAGATGTTTATTGATGCAGGAGGTGAACAATGGGACCTGGTGCCGAGCCTGAATGAAAGCAGGATATGGATTGAGACCCTGGAGGATCTGGTGAAGCGACATTAAAATGCTTTTCAAAAAAAGATACTGCAATGAAGATAGCCGTTATTTCAACTTCTCCCCGCAAAGGGAGCAACTCGCTTAAGGTAGGAAAGTTCCTGGCCGGCCTTGCAAGAAGTCAGGCCGGTCCTGAGGAAGTTACACTTATTCATTTCGAGGATGCGGATATCCCGTTGGTAGGAAGAGGCGAGGTCGACCCCGGGAGTTTATCGGTGTTCCAGGACACTCTTATTTCCGGCTGGAAAGCGGCAGACCTGGTTTTGTTTGTCGTGCCCGAGTATAACTGGATTACGGGCGGGGAAATAATAAACGCGTTTCACCAACTCGGCAACAGGCATTTTCATTGGCTGTTTGATAACAAGGTTTTTGCTTTTGCGGGGGTTTCGGACGGCAAGGGCGGGAGGAGACCCGGCATAGAAATGACCACGCTGGTCAATAAGCTGATCAGCGTCCTGAATGGCCATTCGTTTGTTTCTCCCAAAATTTTTGAATCGCAACGTACCCAGGATGCCCTCGATGAAGGAGGACGGTCAAAGGGAGATGCTTCGTATGAAAAAGCTGCGGCAAACTTTGTCGCTTATAGCATGAATGCTGCCGGACGCTGGAAGCGGGGAATGGAGTGACAATCCCAATATTCCGTAGTATCCCGGTCCTGTATCGGGCCATGTAAAAACAGAAGCCCTTTCCATCTGCAGGCTTACCCCTCTACGATGCCTTCGGCCGCTTTATTTTCAAAAAAGGTACGATCAGGTTGGCGGATAAGTTAAATTCGGGGATCAAACAACTGATCTGTGATGATTCTCCGTCTGTATGCATGTACGCTTATTCTTTGCCTGGCCGGATGCCGTAGTTCCGTCGAAAAGACTTTTCCAAAAAGAGAAAGCATATCGGAGTCGGTATACGCTTCGGGTGTGATTAAAGCCCGGGATCAGTACCAGGCATATGTCAATGCAGTGGGGATTGTCCAGGATGTTTTTGTAAAGGAGGGAGATTCGGTTAAGGCTGGTACGCCTATACTTTCGGTTTATAACGAATCTGCCCGGATCGGGCGTGAATCAGCCGAACTGACACGTTCTTATGCCGGCCGTCAGATGAATAAGACAAGGTTGGAGAGTCTGGAAGCCAATATCAGCCTGGCCCGGAGCAGGTGGCAGAACGACTCTGTCCTGTACGAGCGTCAGAAGGCATTGCATACACAGAAAGTAGGGACAGTAGTAGAGCTTGAACAAAGAAAGCTTGCTTTTGAAAGTGCACGAACTGCTTATATTACGGCCCGCATGCAATACCAGGATCTGAAACGCGAGATTGATTTCAACGAAAAAAGCGCCGGTAAAAACCTGTCTCTTTCTCGGGCGCTTGAAGGCGACCTGGTACTCCGAAGCAAGCTCGACGGTATAGTATATGCTTTGCTGAAGGAAAAAGGCGAGATGGTTAATGCCCAGACGCCCCTGGCCGTGATCGGAAGCCGTGACCAGTTCCTGCTTGAGATGAAGGTCGATGAATATGACATCGTGAGGGTATCCAGGGGGCAGGCCGTTTGGGTGAGCATGGATAGTTACAAAGGGGAAACCTTCAAAGCTACCGTTACCAGGATCTACCCGATCATGGACGAGCGCAGCAAAACCTTCACCGTTGAGGCAGAATTTGTTTCACCACCGCTCATATTGTATCCCAACCTTAGCCTGGAAGCCAATATCGTAACGCGGACGCGGGAAAATACGCTGACGCTCCCCCGTTCCTATTTATTCCGCGATTCGCTCGTTATCACGGCCCGCCACGATACGCTGCCGGTGAAGACCGGGCTGAAAGATTATCACAAGGCAGAAATACTGGGTGGAATAGGTGAGGATACAGAAGTAATAAAGCCGGAACTATGAAATCGGGTTTGATCATATCGATCGCAAGGTCGCTTATGGCTGCGAGGTTCAGGCAAACGCTCGTGGCGGCGATCGGCGTCACTTTCAGCATCACGATGTTTGTGGCACTGCTCGGGTTCATGAACGGATTGAATATTATGCTGGACAGCCTTGTGATCAACCGGACGCCCCATATCAGGCTTTACAACGATATCAAGCCCAATCCCGATCAGCCGGTCGACAGGGTGCAGGCATTTGCGGGTAGCTACAATATCATCCGGTCGCTTAAACCCAACGCCAGCCGCGAGAGCATTTACAACAATGAGGCGATCATGAATGCGCTGCGCGCCGACGAGAGGGTATTGGGAGTAGCTCCCAAAATCACTTCCAGGGTTTTCTTCAACGTAGGCGCTACCGATATGCTGGGAATCGTAAACGGGGTGGATGTAGAGGAGGAAAACCGTTTGTTCCGGTTTTCAGATTACGTAACCACCGGGAATTTTATGGACCTGAAAAATGTCGCGAACAGTATTATCCTCGGGAAAGGAGCAGCCGACCGTATGCTGGCCGAGATAGGCGATGTGGTACAGGCAACTACCTCCCAGGGCAGCCGGGTACAGCTTAAAGTGGTAGGATATTTCCAGTCCGGCCTGGGCGATTTGGATAACGTACAATGTTACGCATCGATCGGGACAGTGCAGAAAATGACCGGACAGACTGCTTCCTACATCACCGACATACAGGTAAAGCTTCATCATATCGATATAGCGCCGGCGTTGGCAAAGGAATACAGCGCTGTTTTCGAAGTGGATGCAGACGACATACAGACTGTAAACGCCCAGTTTGAGACAGGTACCGGAGTACGTTCCATGATCAGCTATGCTGTCGGTATTACGCTGCTGATTGTATCGGGATTCGGTATTTATAACATCCTCAATATGATGATCTATGAGAAGATGGATACCATTGCGATCCTGAAAGCAACCGGGTTTTCGGGCGGCGATGTCAACCGGATTTTTACGACCATAGCTGTTTCCATCGGGATTGTAGGAGGCGCCGCCGGTATTTTGTTGGGATTCCTGGTCTGCCTTGGGATAGAAAGGATTCCTTTCGAAACGGAAGCACTGCCCACTATCAAAACTTTCCCGGTTGATTTCAACCCGAAGTACTATATAATAGCCGGTGTTTTCAGCCTGGTAACTACTTATTTCGCCGGGTTCTTTCCCGCCAGGAAAGCGAGCGCAGTAGACCCGGTCGATATCATCAGAGGTAAATGATTATGGAACAGCCAGCGGTCCTGGAATCACAGGGTATCACCAAATACTTTTACAGCCCGGAAAAAACGAAGGTGCTCAAAGGAGTTTCTTTCCGGGTGAACAGGGGCGAATTTGTGTCTGTAGTCGGGAAATCAGGGTGCGGAAAGTCCACTTTGCTATATATACTTTCGACGATGGATACGGATTACGAAGGCAAATTGCTGATTGACCGTCAACTGGTGACAGGTCAGAAGCCCGACGAACTGGCAAAGATCCGCAATGAAAAGATCGGTTTTGTTTTCCAGTTCCATTACCTGCTGAATGAATTTTCAGTTCTGGAAAATGTGATGATCCCGGCCTTAAAGCTAGGGAAGCTGTCGAGAGGGGAAATAGAGCATCGCGCCATGGAAAAACTACGGATTTTCGATATGCATGAGCATGCGCTCAAAAAGGCCAACCAGCTTTCGGGCGGACAGAAGCAACGGGTAGCAATTACGAGGGCGCTTATCAACGATCCGCTGATCATTATGGGGGACGAGCCTACCGGCAATCTTGACAAAAAGAATTCGGAGATCGTATTCAATATTTTCAAAGAACTCGCCCGGGAATTTCACCAGACGATGCTGGTCGTTACCCACGATCCCGAATTTGCTGCGGGGACCGACCGCACGATTGTCATGGAAGACGGAAATATTATAAATGATTTAACCAGTTTTTAACCTGCTATGAAAAGTAACATTTTATTGAGTACGCTTTTTTGCCTGCCCTTTTATGCACTTTGCGAAGAAGACCGGAAAAAGGGACCGGCAAGTGCTTCCGGTACTCCGGTAAGCAAAGATCTCAGGATCAATCTTAACGAATCGGGCTCCAATTATTTCAGGTTCATATTTCTTAACCAGACCTGGGTCCGTTTGAATGAAAACAACCCCGGAAGCACTGTGTTCGGGAATGAAGCGGATCGTACAACCGATATAGGGTTGCGCCGTACCAGGATACAGATGTACGGCCAGGTGACCGACCGGGTGTTTCTCTACACCCAGTTCGGGATGAATAATTTTAATAAAACCAGTGCGTTTCCCGGCTATAACCAGAACGGTACACCTTCAAACCGGAAGATAGCCGCTTTCTTTCACGATGCGTTGGGAGAGTACGAGGTATGGCGGAAGGACGACCGGTTTATCCGTTTCGGGGGCGGACTTACCGTAGTGAACGGCCTCTCGAGATTTACGCAGCCCAGCGTGGGAAGCATCATGACCATGGATGTTCCCGTTTTTGCCCAGGCCACGGTCGATCAGATCGACCAGTTCGACAGGAAGCTGGCTGTCTACTCACGCGGACAGGTAGGGAAGCTTAACTACCGTGTCGGAGTGGCGGACCCGTTCCCCGTCGAAACCAACGGCGCGGTTCCGCAGGCCATAGGGGAAAATGCAGTTTTTGCAGGAAGAAAACATGCCAAGTCCTACCAGGGCATGCTTATATATAACCTTTTTGATACTGAGGACAATACGACTCCGGGGTACATGACAGGCACCTACCTCGGGAAGCGGAAAGTGCTGAACCTGGAGGCGGGAATAGTCAGCCAGAAAAATGCGACCTGGCGCAGGCAGGGCGCCGATACCTTGTATCATGATATGTTGTTATGGTCGGTCGCCTCCTATCTCGATATGCCTGTCGATCGTACAAAGGGAACCGCCGTATCGGCTTATTTAGGGTATTTCGGAACCGGTTACGGGCCTGGTTATCTGCGGTTTAACGGCATCATGAACCCGGCCACCGGAACCAGCATGCCGATAGCCGGTACGACCGCAACCCACGGGAATGCTTTCCCGATGTTCGGGAACGGCAAAGTAATGTACACGCAGGCCGGGTTTAAGCTGAAAGATGATCTGCTGGGCAGCCAGGGAACGTTAATGCCTTATGTCTCGCTTCAGAGCTCCGGCTATGACAGGATAAAGAAACCGGTCAATGTATGGAACATCGGCGTCAACTGGCTGATAAAAGGGCATAACGGGAAAATGACGGTCAATTATGAAAGCCGGCCGGTATATGTCAACGACACCGCCGATCCGAACATGCTGAACAGGTCGGGAAGGCGCGCCTCATGGGTGATGCAGTACCAGATCTCCATTTAGCAATTGGGACTGTGATTCTTTTTTGTTCTCCTGTTTTTAGCCGACTTTTGTAAAAATATTCGAAAGAGTAATTCATGCTTTCTACCAGAATAGGTATTTTAGGAGGGGGGCAATTGGGGATAATGCTCCTGCAGGCTTCCATTGACTGGAATTTGGATATAAGTATACTCGACGGAGATCCCAATGCTCCCTGCAGTAAGCTTACCCCTCATTTCAGGGCGGGGTCTATCCAGGATTACGAGACCGTTTATGAGTTCGGCAAAGGTCTCGACCTCATCACTGTCGAAATAGAAAAAGTAAATATAGAAGCGCTCGAAGCGCTGGAAAAAGAAGGCAAAAAAGTTTATCCGCAGCCTTCTGTATTGAGGATTATCCAGGATAAAAGAGCCCAGAAACAGTTTTACCGGGACCACGGCATTCCGACAGCGCCTTTTGTGCTGACAGAATCGAGAGAGGATACCCGGAAGCACGTTTCTTTGCTCCCCGCATTTCATAAGCTCGGACGCGACGGCTACGACGGTCGTGGTGTGCAGAAGATAGAAAAGGCGGAGGACTTTGACCAGGCTTTTGACGCGCCGGGAGTACTGGAACAGGCAATCCCGTTTGAAAAGGAGCTGGCCGTTATCGTGGCGCGAAGGCCCGACGGGGAAGTAAAAACATTTCCTGTCGTGGAAATGGTATTCCACCCTGTAAAGCATCTCGTGGAGTTTCTTTTTGCGCCTGCCGAAATTTCTGCTGAGGCTGAAGCCAAAGCGACAACGCTTGCCGTCCGGGTAGCCGAAGCCTTCGGGGTGACGGGGCTCCTGGCCGTAGAGATGTTTTTGACCAGGGAAGGGGAGGTCCTGGTCAACGAAGTGGCGCCACGCCCCCACAACAGCGGGCACCATACTATAAGGGCGAATGTAACGTCTCAATATGAGCAGCACTGGCGGGCTATACTCGATCTGCCGCTGGGCGATACAACAGCTTACGCGCCGGCTGCAATGATCAACCTGCTGGGCGAAGATGGCTTTGAAGGGCCGGCAATATATGAAGGAATGGAGGCGCTCCTGGCTGAGAAACAGGTCTTCCCGTTCCTGTACGGGAAAAAAATCACAAAGCCATTCCGCAAAATGGGGCATGTAACGATCATGGACGACGACCTGGAACACCTGAGGACGAAAGCCGCGTTTGTGAAGGACAATATCCGGGTAACCAGCGTGTAGCTTTAGTTTCGTGCAGCGGAACCCGGACCGGAAATGAGAATTTCAACCCCGTGCAGGAAATTTTAATACAAAAAAATATCAGTTATGGTAGGAATAATAATGGGCAGCGTGTCTGATCTCCGGATCATGAAGGAGGCGGGAGATATGCTCGAAGAATTCGGGATTGCCTATGAAATAGAGGTTGTTTCGGCTCACCGCACGCCCGAGAAAATGGTGGAGTATGCAAAGAATGCGCGGCAGAGAGGCCTTAGGGTTATCATTGCCGGAGCGGGAGGGGCCGCCCACCTGCCGGGTATGGTAGCTTCCCTTACGACGCTCCCCGTCATCGGCGTGCCTGTTTTATCAAGTAATTCTATCGACGGGTGGGATTCTGTGCTGTCCATCCTGCAGATGCCCGGAGGGGTCCCGGTAGCTACAGTTGCTTTAAACGGTGCTAAGAATGCGGGTATCCTGGCTGCCCAGATTATCGGCGCAGCCGACGATTCGGTTGCCCTGAAACTTGGGGCGTATAAGGAAGTTCTGAAAGAGAAGGTCGTGGAAATGAATGCCGAATTGAAAAAATCCGTTTAATTGCATGGGTTTTAAGATGAGGTTATACCTTCTGAAATTTTAGCTAACCATTATGGAAGAGGAAAAACAAAAGAAACGAAACGTTCGTCCGGTCGAGAAGTCAAAACTTCCAGGAATCACGCTGGTGGTTTTGTCTGTTTTGGTGCTTGCGCTATTGTATGTAGGATATGACTACCTGACGGATGAACCCGGCGATACAAGTGAAGTGACCAACGCGGATTCGGACAGGGAAGTGGTTTCGCTCGATGTATATAATGAGCCGTCACAGGTGGATGTAAACTCCGGGAATGTGCCGGTGCCCGGCGGAACTGCGCCCGGGACTAAGGCTAAAACGGAAGATGCCAGGGAGGTTAAGGAAGAACCGGCTCCCACCGGCTCCGCTTCGGAAGGTGTAGCCTATACGCATACGGTGGCGGGCGGCGAGACTTTGACTAGCATAGCTACCCGCTATAACCTGAAGACGGAAACGCTGAAAGCACTGAACCCTTCTGTGAAAGATAATGCCGGGGTGAAGGTTGGTCAGAAGATCAATGTAAAGATAAAAGCCATTCATACGGTCGGTCCGGGTGATATCCTGCGTGTTGTAGGCAACAAATACGGCGTTAGCGCAGACCTCATTATGCGTGCAAACAACAAAGCCAAAAACCATGCGGCAAGGGGAGAAAAGCTCGTGATCCCGTTTGCAGAAAAAAAATAAATACAGTTTATATCTAATTCTTAAATCTAAAAGCAGTTATGTCTGATACACTTCAACCCGGATTGTTTGTACATCACGTTTTTTTCTGGCTAAAGAACCCGGACAGTGCGTCGGATAAGGAAAAACTTGTAGCCGGGCTTAAAACACTTGTCGATCTTCCAGGTTACATTACTGCCCATATCGGCTATCCGGCCGATACAAGCCGGCCCGTTATCGACAGGAGTTATGCTGTTTCCTGGCTGCTTCTTTTTAACAACGGGGAGGAGGAAGCCACCTACCAGACCCATCCGGTACACGTGAAGTTTGTAGAAGAGTACTCCTACCTTTGGGAAAGAGTGATCGTATACGATTCGGTGGGGCCGAAGCTTTAATTTTGCAATTTCATTCATTAAAATCGGAAGGCTTTGAACCTTCGCAGATCGGAACATGAGTAAACACGGAAGAATTCTGGTCGCTATGAGCGGCGGCATCGACAGTTCCCTGGCGGCTGTTATGCTACATGAAGAGGGATATGAAGTGATCGGCATGACCATGAAGACATGGGATTATGCCGGGAGCGGAGGATCCAAAAAGGAAACGGGGTGCTGTTCCCTGGATTCCATCAATGATGCCAGGAATATAGCGGTGCAACTGGGGTTTCCCCATTATATTCTCGATATCCGCAACGAATTCGGCGATTACGTAATCGATCATTTTACGGGAGAGTACCTGGAAGGCCGGACACCCAATCCCTGTGTATTATGCAACACCCACATCAAATGGGATGCATTGCTGAGACGGGCTGACCGCCTGGATTGCGAATTTATTGCAACCGGGCATTACGCCAATATAAGGGAGCTCAACGGGCGGCATGTGATCTCGAAAGGTATCGACACGGCCAAAGATCAGAGCTATGTACTTTGGGGAATATCACAGGAAAGTCTAAAGCGTACCAGGCTTCCTCTCGGTCATCTGCGCAAAACGGAGATACGTGAAATGGCTGCTCAGCGAGGTTTCGTGGAGCTGGTCAACAAATCGGAAAGCTACGAGATTTGTTTTGTGCCCGACAACGACTACCGGGGATTCCTGAAAAGGCGTATACCTACCCTGGAAGCCGAAGTGGCAGGAGGGGATTTCGTGTCTGTTGACGGCAGGTTTCTGGGTAAGCATGAGGGGTACCCGTTTTATACCGTGGGCCAGAGAAAGGGCCTCGGGATAGCCCTGGGACGTCCTGTTTTTGTAACAGAAATAAGGAAAGAAACCAACGAGGTAGTGCTGGGGGATATACCGGATCTTTACAAAGACGGTATGGTAGTGCAGAAGCTGAACCTTCAAAAATATAGTAGCATAGAGCGGCCGCTCGACACTACTACGAAAGTACGCTATAAGCACGACGGCGCCCCGGCTACCATTGTACAGGACGCACCCGACAGGATAACGGTCAGCTTTCACGACGCCGTCAGCGGAATTGCCCCCGGACAGGCCGCCGTTTTCTACGAAGAGGATGACGTGATCGGGGGAGGCTGGATTATGAAGAGTTTTCGTCGGGACATTTAAGATAACAAGCTATTATATACATCAGATAACGCCTTAAGACAGATTGATGAGTAAAAGAGTGGATGTCAGCATAGCCTTCTATGGAAAACCCTACCAGGCTATCGTTACAATCAAAACGCTGATGCAGTATAGCGGGCAGCACATAGATAAAATTATTCTGTCGAGAGAGCGGAGGCAACCGCATGATGATTATATAGGCATATTCAAGATCATTGATTATTTCAGAAATGATCCCGAAGTAAAGCTGGAGGTGCAGTATCCCAAATATCACCTTGGGCTGGGAGTGCTGGATATCGAGCGGGCAAAGACAGATACCGAATGGCGGCGCAGTATTATGTACCAATATGCGCTCGAGACAACCGATAAGAAGTACCTCTGCATCATGCATAATGACATGCTGTACTACGGTGATATGATCGGGGATATGCTCAGCGAGTTTGACAAAGGGCCGGAGAACCTGGTTGGGGTAGGCTCCATCGGGCAGTGCTGGTCGTGTCCCGCCGGTCCGGATTGGGCGAACAAATGTGATTCTACGAAGTTCGAGGAGTACGTTCCTACCCGGGAAGAGGCGTTGGAGCTCGCCGCCAGCTACGATACGCCAAGGAGAGATATACAGTTGAGAGTGATCAGTGAGGGGCGGGTGCACATTCTGCCCGAATGTCGCCTGAACGAATACTGCGCCATGATCGACGTGGAGAAATACAGGAAAGAGACGATTCCTAACGGTACGATAGGATGCTATGGCGGTGGATGGAGGGGCATCGATACTGCTACCATCTGGTCGCATGACATGTACAAAAAGGGCTACCGGTTTAAACACCTTACCCTGGAAGATTATACACGTCATGCTCCTTTTGACGACACAGGCAGCGGGACCAAAGCGAATACGAGCTCAGGGATCTACTGGCATGCAGAACGCAAAGCGGAAGAGTACATAAACGAACAATTCGGCCCTATACGCTTTTCGGGATACGTGCAAAGGGCAAACCTGGCGGACACCATCAGAAGAAAAACCTGGATGGCCGTAATCCATACCTTTGGCTTTGCTAAAAAGCTGGTGGGTAGGAAATGAGCTGTAAGATATAAGCTGTACGCTATAAGGCTGTAAGCAATAGGGGACGGGAACGTCGTTCTCGCTACTGTTTCTCGTCTGGTTCCGGGAGGGGCTTTTTGGCCCAATAGCTGGCTAATATAGACCCGGTAATATTCATCATCGGGCCGAACACCGCCGCAGCAAGTCCTACGGTGGCGATTTTTCCCATTTCTTTGGCTAATCCCGACGCGAGGCCGCCATTTTGCATTCCTACTTCGATTGCTAATGTACGGCAATCTCTTTCACTCATGCGGAAAAGCCTGCCGGACCAATAGCCCAGAGTATAGCCAAACAGGTTGTGGAGCAGTACGAACAGGATCAGCATGGGGCCGATAGAAAGGAGGCTCTTCTGTCCGGCTGCGGTGATTATGGTGATGATGAACCCGATACCGGCCATGGAAACAAGCGGCATGGCGTTATCCAGCCACTTGGCTTTTCCGGCCAGGAATTTATTGAAAAGGAGCCCGAGGCCGATAGGGATGATCACCATTTTGAAAATATCCCACATCATGGCCATGGCATTTATTTCGACAAAAGTGCCGGCGAGGAATTTCATCAGGACGGGAGTTACAAAAGGGGCCATTACGGTGAGTATGGCCGTAAGGGTGATAGACAGCGCCAGGTTGCCTTTCGCGAGATAGGTGATAACGTTGGAGGCCATACCGCTCGGAACGCAGCCGATCAGGATCATCCCGGCAGCTATTTCCGGTTCAAAACCACTGATGCTGGCAAAGAAATAACCCAGCGAAGGCATGATAATAAACTGGCCCCCGATTCCTACAAACACTCCCTTGGGCATTTTCACCACTCCCGCGAAATCGTTAATGCTCATGGAGGTTCCCATCCCGAACATAATCACCTGTATAAGAGGCGTAATAAGGGTAGCCAGCTTAATGCTTCCCCACGTGTCGAAATACCCGGGGTAAAACATCGCTGCGGTCACCGCAGCGAAGATCATGACCGTATAGGTGAAGCTTTTATACTTTTCTTCCCGGCTGAAAAAGGTGGCCAGCGCGGCAAAAAATAAAATCAGCCCGGGGCCTGCCTGGGCGCCCTTTCCGGCGGCGATAAGATAGATTGTGTAGAGTAAGGCCGCAATCGCAGCAAAGGAAGCAATTCGTTTCAGGAGCATTTTAAATCTTTATGGATTCAGGAATCCTCAAATCTAAAATAAAACACGAGAGATTCAAAAACTTCCTAACTCCAAAGGCGGTCATGTGATCTTTTGTCGTCCCATTCTGTAGTAGGGGCAAAGTAGCTTTTGTCTTTCGGGTTGAGATGCTGTTTAACCACTTCATCGTTTAGCTCTATGCCCAGGCCGGGCGCCGACAAAGGAACGATGCCGTAGCCTTTTTCGATGAGCTTCCGGCCATCTGTAGTCCTGACCAGGCTTTCCCACCAGTCTACATCGACAGAATGATGCTCTAGAGACAGGAAATTCTGGGTAGCAGCCGCACAATGTACGTTTGCCATGAAGCTGACAGGCGTACCTGCAAAGTGCATAGCCATCGCTATCCCATTTTCTTCAGCATAATCGCCTATGCGCTTGGTTTCGAGGAGGCCGCCTGAAGAAGCCAGGTCAGGGTGAATGATATCTACCGCATGATTGTCGATAAGAGGTTTAAAGCCTTCTTTCAGGTAAATATCCTCCCCGGTCAGTGTCGGAGTTTCAAGAGCCAGGGTGATCTGGCGCCACTGGTCGGTATATTCCCAGGGGACCATGTCCTCCAGCCACGCAAGCCGGTATTTTTCCAGGGCGCGCCCGAGACGGATATTGTTATTGAGATCGAAGTGCCCGTAGTGGTCGGTAGAGATCGGGATCTGGTACCCGACCACATTCCTGACGTCTTCTACCACGCCGGCCATATGCTCGATGCCTTTTTCGGTAATCTGGACACCGGTAAACGGGTGCTTGGTATTGGCGTATGAATGCCAGTCGCCACCCCACTGGGAATATGCGCCACCCCAGAATTCATTGTTGACCAACCCGTCTTTCATATTTCGCAACAGTCCTATAGAGACATCCATCTTCAACCATGAATACCCTTGTGTGACCGTACGGTACTGGATCCGCTCCTTGAACGTTTCAAGATCTTTGAATTCGGGCGTGTCGGCATACAGGCGGACTTTATCGCGGTAGCGGCCGCCCAATAGCTGCCAGCACGGAACTCCGTACGCTTTTCCGCACAGGTCCCACAATGCCATTTCCACTGCGCATACGCCGCCGGCCTGCCTGGCGTGATGCCCGAATTGTTTAATGACCTTAAAAAGCTGCTCCACATTACACGGATTCTGCCCCAGCAGCCTGCTTTTAAGCATCAGGGCGTAACGTTCATCGGCGCCGTCACGAACTTCTCCCAGGCCGTAAATACCCTGGTTTGTGTCGATACGGATAATAGGAGTCCGGCCGACATTCTGGACGATGCAATAGCGCATATCGGTTATTTTCAGCTCAGAGGGCTTGGATGCGCGGCTCACCTTCGAAGTAGCCTGGGCCACCGTATCTTCAATCGACATCGACATAAAACCACCCAGGGCAATTCCGCCGGCCATGGTTTTTTTCAGGAAATTCCGCCGGTCGTCTTTAGTGCCGGGATGGCTGATTTCCGTTTCTTTCCGGATACGCTCCTCATTCTCGACTTCCCTGTTTTGTTGTATAATCTGGTTTAGAATGCTTTTCATAAGTGTAAAATATATAATAAGCTGTTATATAATTCCTTATTAATTTGATTTTCGATATGAAGCCGCAGGCCCTGTGGCTGTACTGGGGCTACATGCGATACAGCCGCAGGCCCTGCGGCTTTACTAATAATTCCGCTCTTTCAGATAATCGTCAAGCTCTTTTTTCGACATGGGAAGCTTTCCGGGGTAGTTATTTACCCAGTTAAGGAAATCTTTCCGGATGGCTTCGCTCCACTGGCTGTCGATGTCGCCGGGCAGGTATTTTCCCTCTTTAAGACGCTGAATACCGAATTCGTCGCGAAGGGCGGTTATTTCCGAGGTAATGACCACCTCGGCCAGCAGGTGCGCCGGTATGAAAACGACACCGCCTTTTTTGGCAAGGATGGCATCGCCAGGCAGGACCGTAGCCCGGCCGATCCGGATAGGCGTATTGATACCAGCGAGCATCATGTCCTTAATGAAGGAAGGGTCTTCCCCCTTATGCCAGGCGTTGAATCCCTGGATACGGGTCAGCCCGGCTACATCTCTTACCCCGCCGTAAAAAACAACTCCTCTTCTTGATTTCGCATAGATGGAATTCCCGAGGTTATCGCCGATCAGCGTACCGTCGACGATTTTCCCATACCCGTCTGCTACGTAAACATCGCCTTCCTTTAATATTTCTATTGGCCAGGAGTTGGTAAAACCCGCCTGGCCGCGGCCTTCTTCTTTCCCTGTTTCTTTGATCATATCATGAAAATCCGGCCGCATCGGCATATACTGTGCGGTCACAACCCTGCCGCTCATCGCGCTGTCGGGATGAATGATCACCCAGTTGCCTTCATATTGGTTGTGGTAGCCTTTGTTGCGCAGTACGCCCCAGGCTTCCTCCATGGAGATATTCTTCAGCCGGGCCAGCAGTTCATCGGATACCCGCGGGCGGCCGTCAGGTGACCGCTCGCCCTTCCATTGGGAGGTGAGCTTAACGATCTCATCCCGGGATGGAGTTACTTTCTGGCCGAGGACCGCTGCCGGGAGTCCCGGCAGGAGTAGAAGCGCCAGCCCCACAATGTTCCGCTTTATCATGTTATAATTGGTTAGGTTTAAAATAGCTATTTATCCCACCAGACACGGGTGTCGAGGTCGTCGGCCCCGATTCTGCTTACCGCCGTCCTGTAATTTTCGCTGTTTACATTGGCCTCGACTATCGGGTAAACCAGGCGCTTAATGAAATCGCCTTTTATTGACTTACCGGGGTATGGATTCGGTATAAGCTTCGGAAATCCGCTGCGCCTGAAATTGGCCCACGCTTCAGGACCGTTAAAAAAGGAGTTGATCCAGTATTGGGTATTGATCTCTTCGAGCTCTTTACCACTTTCCAATGACCTGGAATTCAGATATGCCGTAACAGCCACTTCGGGAACAGCCGCACCGGTATGATGCTGGGCCATTTGCTCCAAAGCGGCTTTTATACCGGCTTTGTAAACTGTTTCGGCATTACCGGGTACCCAGCCTCTTACGATAGCTTCGGCATGAAGGAACGAAGTCTGGGCGTAAGTAACAAACAAAACCGGGGCGGTAATATTGCCGATTGTAGCGCGGTTTATTTGCGAGTATGCATAGCCGGAGCCGGCGGTACCGGGGAAGCCCGGCGCAGTAGAAATAGTCAGGTTGTCGTACCCGAAAGGCATCCCGATCTGGTCGGCCGGGTTTGTATTCTGGGTAGTAGCATCGGGCTCTGCCCCGGGATTTCCGTATTTGACCGATATGGATTTCAGCCGCGGGTCGGCGGTCGATTTCAGATAATTGACAAAGGGTTGGGAAAGGTAAATGTTGGCCTTTTCCGAACCGTTTGTATATCCCGCATAAGGCGAGTTGAAAGTGGTCGAGTAAGACATAAGGCAGTTATCGGCATTACTTGTCATAAGCCCGCCGTTGATCGCTTTTACTGCAAATTGCTGAGCCTTTGCAGGATCTGCCTTGACAAGCCTCATAGCAGCCCTCAGTAGCAGGGAATTCCCTAGTTTTTTCCATTTGGCTATATCGCCCCTGTAGAAAAGGTCGCCGGTTTCTACCCGGCCCGAAGCATTGAGCGCTTCCACAGACTCTGCCAGTGTATTCAGTATGTTCTGGTAAATGACCGACTGTTCATCATAGACGGGAAAAAAATTGCCGCTCAGGTAGCCCAGCCCGGCTTCCGAATAAGGAATATCACCATAAGTATCTGTAAGTACCATGAAGGTATGCGAATGCCAGATACGCGCCATATGGTACAGGTTAGACCGGTCGGGTAGATCCCGGGTGGTATTCAATACATCGACAAGACGTTTTACAACCTCGTTATAATATTGGTTCCACATCCCGACGGCCTGATCGGCGTTGAGAATATTTACATTTCCTCCGGCCAGTACGCCCGCAAAGGGGTTCATCACCTGCTGCACAATAGCCATGTCATAGTTGATGGTGTGGTTGGTGAAGCCCGATGAGAGCTGGGCATTAGAAAACAGGTAAACCGGGTTGAGGGACGAAGGCTGAACGGGATTGATGTTGACCTCTTCAAAGCCTTTATCGCAGGCGTTCAGACTGAATACCAGCATCAGCGCGAGCATCCTGTAGTATGAAGTCTTGATAAAATTTTTCATTTCTGGTCAGAATTTTAGGTTAAGATTAAACCCGATGCTGCGTGTAAGCGGCAACGCCCCCGACTCGATACCGGCAAGGTTATCGGACGCCTGGCCGAACTGCTCAGGATCAATATTGGGAGTGTGTTTTTTAATAACAAGTACGTTGTTGCCCACAAATGATAGGGTAACGGCCTGGAAAGGAGTCCTTTCAGTCAGCGAGGGAGGGAGTTTATAGCCCAGGCTCAGTTGCCTGAACTTTATGAAGCCTGCATCGTAAACGAAGTCCTCGACAAAACTCGTGATGTTGCGGATTGTTCCGTAGTAGGCGCTGGCTTCCATATAAGTTTCGTTCGGGGAACCGTCGGCAGTCACACCGATGCCTTTTACACCCCCTTCCCTTCCTTCAAGCGTTCCTTTGTGAAGTCCATGGCGCCATAAGTTGTAGTTGGTAGCGGATATGAGCTTGTGCCCCGATTTGAAGTCGACCAGCGTACTGAGCCGGAAGCCTTTAAACTGAACGGTATTCGTCCAGCCTCCGATCCACTTCGGCATTGCGCTTCCCCAGGAGACAAGATCGCGATTGTACATAGGGGCGCCGTTTGCAGCGAACATTTTCCGGCCCTGTGCATCGCGCTGGTAGCCCGCTCCAAGCAGGCTGGCCATAGGCTTTCCTACTTCGTGGGCCACCCGCCCGGTAAAGTCTGAATTGCTCCCTACGATGATTTGTTTCTGTTCTCCCGCCAGCGATACGACAAGGCTCTCGTTGTAAGTAAGATTGATCCCGGTTTCCCAATCCCAGCTCCCCGATTGAACCGGCACAACCGTTAAAAGCATCTCTACGCCCTGGTTCCTAAGGCTTCCGACGTTGACCCGTGTAGAAGTATAGCCGGAAGTATTGGATACGGCAACGTCAAGTATTTCGTCTATCGTGTTTTTGCGGTAATAGGCTATATCCAGGTTGAGGCGGCTCCCGAGCGTGCGCAGCTCAAGCCCAACTTCAGCTTCTTTTACTTTCAGAGGCCTGAGGTTCTGGTTGGGGCTGACGCTACTCGCTATCGATCCCAGCGCCTGTCCCAGGTGTGTATTTGCATTCAGGTTGTAATACAGGCTGTTGGCATATGGATCGGTATCGCCCCCGACTTCAGCGTAGGCCACCCGGATCTTCCCGAAGCTCAGCCATGCCGGCATCTCCAAAGCCTGGCTGAATACAAAGCTGCCGCTTACAGAAGGGTAGAGATAGCTGTTGCTTTGGGGATTAAGAGTGGAAAACCAGTCGTTCCGACCGGTGACATTGAGGAAAAGAAAATCTTTCCAGGAAAGCTCAAGAGACCCGTAGAGCGAATTTACTTTCTTGCGGCTGTAATAATACTGCGGATCTTTGATCTGCCCGTTGGCGACCGTATACAGGTCACGGATAAAGAAATTGTTCACCAGGGTATTGTTGTTCCGGCTTTCCTGGTCGAGTTTGTTTCCGCCCAGGTTGAGGTCAAACCCGAAGTCTCCCCAGGCTTTGTGAGCTCCTACCAGAAAGTCAATATTTGTTTCCCTGAACCTGCGGTTTTCCTGGTAATACTGTCCATTGAACCCGTTGGCGACAGAGTTCAGGTGCCGGCTGCCCGTAGGTAAATTGTAGTCATTATCCCGGGAAAAGTAGTCCTGGCCTACCCGGCCTTGTACGAACAGCCAGTCGGTGAGCTCGTATCGCATTGAAAAATTGCCGAAGATGCGGTCGCGGATTATATTTTCGAAATGCTCGTACGTGGACCAGTAGGGATTGTTCCTGGGTGTGAAACGTGAAGTAGGAATTTCGTCACCGGTGACGGGGTCCTTCCGTTTTTCCTTGAGCACATCGTATCCGACGCTGTTGGCCCAGGTATATAAGGCAGCGTTCGGGTTCAGGTTCTGAACGGCAATTTGCGGAGGATTTTTGATGTTTTCATATGAGTAATTTACGTTCGAATGCAGCGACAGCTTACTTGAAAGCTGGTAGTTGGCACCGAGATTGATGGATTTTTTATCGAATGTATTCCTGGGAGAAATACCCTTGTTGGCAAGATTGGAAAGTGATACGTAGACCCCGCCTTTGTCATTGCCTGCATTCATGGAAATGGTGTTGGTAAACGTATATCCTGTTTCGTAAAATTTGTTGATACGGCCTTTTACGGCAGAATAGGGCCTTTCCACGCCGTCGAACTGGATAGTCGGCTTGCCGTCCAGCTTTTCTCCGAAGCTCCAGATACTGCTGCTTTGTGCCATAGCCAGCGTGGAGGGTCTTATGCCGCCTTCGCCCTGGCCGTATTCGTACTGGAAGTCTGTTTCGTCTACTGCCCGGTCGATGGTATAGTTGGTATTATATTCCAATCCTATCCCCCTGTTTTTCGTGCCCGATTTGGTTGTGATGACGATTGCGCCGTCTTTGGCGCGGAATCCATACAGCGCAGCGGCAGCAGCCCCTTTCAGGACGGTCATGGATTCGATGTCGTCAGGGTTGATGCTGACCAGGCCGTCGCCGCCGTCGGAGGTTATTCCGCCGCGAGTGGTCGTGCCTTCGGTATCGCCCGATTTGGCGCCGAAACTGGAATTGTTGACCGGGATTCCGTTTACGACAACCAACGGAGAGTTGTCCCCTTTAAACGACGACTGGCCCCTGATCCTGATTTTCGAAGTACCTGCAGTTCCAGAAGCACTCGCCGATACATTTACACCTGCAATTTTACCCTGCAGGTTGTTACCCAGGTTGTTGGTCCTGTTTGTAGCTATGGCTTCGGTATTGACGGTCGAGGTGGCATAGCCCAACTTTTTTGCCTCTCTCTTAATGCCGAGGGCGGTCACTATCACTGTCTCCAGGTTTCGCATGTCCGCCGCCAGCGATACATTGATTTCGGTGCGGTTACTTACGGGGATTTCCTGCTTAACGTATCCCACATACGAGAAGATCAGAACCTGGTTTCCTTCGGCCATATTGAGGGTAAATGAGCCGGTTTCATCCGTCACGGTACCGGTTTGGGTGTTTTTTACCTGTATATTGACGCCGGGGAGCGGTTCCTGGGTTTCGGCGTCGGTTACCTTGCCCCTGACCCGGTGATCGATAACCTGCAGGGTCATCAACTCCGGTTGCATGCTTATCGCAGCGTTATTTTTTTCAGCTATAAACAGAAGGATCTGGTCGTCTGCCACTTTGTAGGAAACGTTCAGGGGCGTCAGCAGCTTTTCCAGTATTACGGACAGCTTTTCCGACCGGACATCGATCGTAACTGTCCGATCAACAGGTATTACATCTTTGCTGTAGGCGAACCTGACGCCCGCGCTCCTTTCAATCTGGGTGAGGGCTTGTTTCAGACTTGTCTGCCGGATGTTTACCCGGATGTTCTTGTTGAGCAACTCCTGCGGAATCACGCTGTCGGTATGGGCGAAAGATACCGTCAGGCAGAGAAAAATCAGGCACGGAGGAAGCAGAGCATTTCTCAGACGAGACCGCCAGGATGCCGGTGAGATAATTTTTTTCATACGATTAGGTTAGTTTTTGAAGGTTCTGTATAACTCGGTCTTTTGTTCTACGCTATTAACCGGGAAAATCCTGCCCTCATATTGTGGGTGGAACGGCCGGTTATCCGCCGCACTTCTCGCCCGTGATAAGGAACCTGCCGTCCGTAATTTCATAGGAGGTCCCCAGAAGTATGTTTAACATGGAAAGGACTTCGGGCAGGTTCTGGTCATCGAGCTCTATCGTAACCGTACACTCGCCCAGTAGCGGATTGCTGAGCTCTATTTCAGTGTTGAACACCGATCGGAGCTCAGCAATAATTTCTTTCAGGGGTGTGTCGCTGTACCTGATTGAAACTGGCTGCCAGAGTTCTTTTCTGGGCGGAATAACAGGAAGAGTTGCTACAATAAGTCTTTCATCGTCAGGTTGGATGCTGGCTTGCTGATTAGGGACAAGAACGACGCGCTCGCTTTTTTCGCTTGTTTTGTTAAGCGTTACCGCTACCCGGCCGGTGGCGACCCGTATATTGAAGGTCTGCCGGTCGGGATTTACCCGGAGGTTAAAGGATGTTCCGAGTACTTCCGTTCTGATGTTGCCGCTTTCGATCAGGAAGGGCGCTGTTTCGTCCCGTTTGATAGAAAAGAAGCCTTCGCCAGTAAAAGTTACCTCCCGCTTTTGTCCGGTAAACGTACGGGGGTGCCCTATGACAGCGCCGGGAAGAAGCTGGACCGTAGAGCTGTCGGGCAAGGTATATACGAAAACCTGCTGCATATCATTGGTGAAAATTACCGTCCCGGGTTCCGCCGCGACCTGCAGATTTACCGGATAGTCCTTGCCCTGGTCTGACGGGCGCGACAATATCCATATTCCCGAGATGATAAGCACCACGACTGCAGCCGCTACCTGCGGCCAGATAAAGCGAAGCCGGCGGCTACTTGTCCTTGCTGAAATTTCCTCCCTGATCCTGCTGAACAATTGATCGGTCTCTTCCCCGGGGATTTCCCGCTCTTCAGCTACGTTGAGGTGCTGGTACCACCGGTCGATCAAAAGCCTTTCCTCTTCAGTACATTCCGAATTGAGGTAGCGTTTGAGCATTTCTTTTGAAGGCCGTGATAAGCTCATGGGAGTATTCGGTATTATATGAAGATTTATTTATAATGTTCTTCTATAATACAGTCTGAAAAACTTGCGGTGATCCCTTATTCGGGGAGAAAAATAATTAACGATGATGTGTCCCGAAAGCCATCGGGAGTAATGATGCTATAATTACGGGCAGATCCGGATGATCGATCATTTCGTAGCCCTGGAATTTATTCCAGGAAACAAAATAAAAGCAGGAATGGCGCCAGGTAGTCTTTCATTTCGAGCCTCAGTAGCCTCAGGGCTTTCCCGATGTGAACCTCCACGGTTTTTTCGGAGATTCCGAGCTCTGAAGCTATTTCTTTGATGCTGCGGCCGCTACGGCTCAGTTCAAAGGCTTCGCGGCACTTATCCGGCAATTTGGTCAATGCCTCTTCGTAATAGGACCGAAGGAAGTGGCTCGAAATATAATCGTTTTCCAGTGGGTCGGGGAGAAGGGGAATAGAAGCTGCCGGTACGATAGGAGAGCTTTTCCTGCTTGAATAGTGGTCGATGATATGATATTTGAGCATACCTTTCAGATATGCCCTGATGTTTTTGTCGATAACTATACGGCCTCGCTTCAGCCACAACTGGACAAAAACTTCCTGTACAATGTCTTCAGCGGCAGCTTTTTCTCCTGTTTTACGATGGGCTTCAGAGACCATTTCTTTCCCATACCTGGCATAAATTTCCGCAAAAGCAGTTTCATCGCTGCTCTTGCAGAGCAGCTCAATGAGCTCGGAGTCGCTATGGGTGGGGTAGTGATTTCGCAAACCGGTTCTGGATATTAAGCTTGTCTCTGTAAACCCGCTCAATACAAAGAAGCCCGGTTGCGATATTTACTTACGGTAAATACTTGCGGCCGTTCCGCAGGTATTTTTTTAATTATACTACGCTGAGTTTCAGGGCATTTGTTTTGCGTACCTTTGAAATAGGCATACTGAGCGTGTTAATGAAAACATCGCCTTCGACCAGTTCGCCGCGTTCTACCAGGAAGCGTTTGATGTTATCGATCGTGTCGTCGGTCGAGATGCCGTCTTCAGTTTCGTAGTAAAACACCCTGGTTCCCCAGTACAATCCAAGCGTATTCATGAGCCTCCTGTTAGAAGTGAAAATCAACAGGTTGGCTTTGGGCCTGTGATGAGATAACCTGGTAGCGGTATACCCGGAGTTAGTGATCCCGATGAGCGCTTTGGCGTTGGTGTCACGGGCCAGCCGGCATGCGCTCATCACGACATTGTCGTTCAGAAGGTCGGGCGCGTTCTTATCTTCGTTTACCTGGGCATGGTACTTGAAGTAAAGCGAATTGGATTGCTCTTCGATGCGTTCAATGGTTCGTGTCATATTCTGCACGGCCAGCACCGGGTAGTCACCCGAAGCTGTCTCAGCGCTCAGCATGACTGCATCGGTTCCGTCGAGCACGGCATTGGCTACGTCGTTGATCTCTGCCCTGGTAGGCCTCGGGTTTTCGATCATGCTTTCCAGCATCTGGGTAGCAACGATAACCGGTTTTCCCAAGCGGTTGCATTTTTCGACGAGCATCTTCTGTATCATCGGTACATCCTCAGCAGGCAGCTCTACACCTAGGTCGCCGCGGGCTACCATGATGGCATCCGTAGCTGCAATAATACCGTCGATGTTTTCCACCGCTTCAGGCTTTTCGATCTTTGCCACGATCTTGGCCGACTTGCCGCGGGAATTGATGTATTCCCTGACTTCTTCGATATCGGAAGCCCTGCGGACGAACGAAAGTGCGATCCATTCTACATCGTTTTCCAATCCGAATTCCAGGTCTTCGTAGTCTTTTCTTGTAACTGAAGGCATCGATACCTGCGTATTGGGAAGGTTGACACCTTTCTTGGATTTAAGGAATCCGCCGTATATTACCTCGGTAACAACTTCGGACCCGATAATTTCGACCACCTTTACTTCCAGCTTCCCGTCGTCGAGCAGGATACGCTCGCCGATGTTGACGTCATTGTACATACCGTCGTAAGGAGTGCTTACTCTTTCTGATGTGCCGATAATATTTTCGTTGGTAAAGATCAGCTTCTGCCCGGGCTGGATCAGGACGCCGCCTTTTTCCTCTACGTTCCCGATCCTTATTTTGGGGCCCTGGAGATCCTGGAGTATACAGAGGTTGTACCCGTATTCTTCGTTTATCTGGCGTATTCTTTTAATTCTCTCGAGGTGGTCGGGATGAGAACCGTGTGAGAAATTTAACCTAAAAACATTTACACCTGCTTTTGCCAGTGCTACGAGGGTTTCCTTTGATTCCGAAGCCGGGCCGACGGTTGCAACAATTTTAGTTTTTTTGAGTGTCATGAGGTTTTGTTGAATGCTAATTAACGACTAAGCCGGATCCACGTCTGCTGTAATCTGAATGAGTTTTTTGGTTTTATCTGCCAGTATTTCGTTTATACTTTCCTGTATCAGCGATTTTACGGCCCTAAAATTAACCTTTTCCCGCTCAAGTTTAATAAGTATGTCAAACAAAAAGCGATTGCGGACCCTGTCCACCAGGGGAGCTTCGGGGCCGAGCACCCGGGTTTTGCCCAGTTGCGCTGTCAGGATGTCGGCCAGTGCACGCGCCGATTCCAGCGCAACGGAAGCATCTTCATGCTTTACGGTGAGCTTGATCAGCCGGGTATAGGGCGGGTAGCCGAAATTTGACCTTTCGACAATTTCAGTCCTGTACATCGTCTGATAATCTCCTGAAATAACCCATTGAAGCAGTTCCTGCCCGGGGTTGGAGGTCTGGATGAGAACCTTTCCGCGTGTTTTGGCCCTTCGCCCGGCCCGGCCGCTTACCTGGGTAAGAAGCTGGAAGGCCTTTTCAGTAGCCCTGAATTCCGGGAAATTGATCAGGCGGTCGACGTCGAAAATGCCGACCATGCTCACATTATCGAAATCGAGCCCTTTTGTAACCATCTGGGTGCCTACCAGTACATCGGTTTTATTTTCTTCAAAGTTTCGTATGATATCCGTATAAGCATTTTTTGACCTGGTTGTATCAAGATCCATTCGCTGTATGCGCGCCTCCGGAACAAGAAGCTCAAGCTGGCTTTCGATCCTTTCCGTACCATATCCCATCGTCTTTACACGGGCTGAGCCACAGTGCGGGCAGGTTCGGGGAATTGTCTCGCGGTGACCGCAATAGTGGCACCGTAGCTCCGCCTCACGCATGTGGTAAGTAAGCGTTACGTCGCAATTGAGGCATTCCGAAATCCAGTCGCAGTCTTCGCATTGCAGCCAGGGAGCATATCCGCGGCGGTTCTGGAACAGGATAGACTGTTCCCCGTTCTGGATATTCCCGCGTATGGCCGCCAGGAGTACGGATGAAAACTCTTCCTTAAGGGTTTTCTGCTTCCGCTCTTTCTTCATGTCGATGATGACGAATTCCGGCAGGCTTGCGTCCCCGTAACGTTCCGTCATGGACACAAGGCCGTACTGCCCGCTCTGGGCATTGTAGTAGCTTTCTATGGAAGGGGTTGCAGAGCCCAGCAGCACCTTGGCTTTATGCATGAACCCCATCATTACGGCTACGTCCCTGGCATTGTACCGGGGGGCAGGGTCAAATTGCTTGTAGGAGTTTTCGTGCTCTTCGTCCACGATAATAAGGCCAAGGTTATCAAACGGGAGAAATACCGCCGACCTTACCCCGATCACGAACTGGAACCTGCCTTCTACCACGCCTTTCCATACTTCTACTCTTTCGTTGTCGGAAAACCGGGAGTGGTAGATGCCCATTTTGTTCCCGAATACTTTCTGAAGCCTGGCAACTATCTGGGTGGTCAGCGCTATTTCAGGCAGCAGGTAAAGCACCTGTACGTCGCTTTTGAGGGCCTGGGCAATGAGGTCAATAAAGACTTCGGTCTTCCCGCTGCCCGTAATGCCGTGCAGGAGCACGACCGATTTTTCGCGGAACAGATTATGTATCTCCTCTGAAGCCTGTTGCTGGCCGGCTGAAAGCTTTATCTCTTTGAGGTTTTCAGGTACAACTTCGGCAATCCTCGATACCTTGACCTCAAATTGTTCGAATATCCCTTTTTTGAGCAGGGTAGCGAGCGCGCTCCCCGAAAGGTTGCTGCTTTGCGTGAAGACTGACTTTTCGAGCCCTTTCGCATTAAGCCCTGGGTTGTTAAATACCGGGATATGGCTCAGGTATCTCAATATCACGTCAAGCTGTTTGGGCGTCTTTTCCAGAGAGTTTACAACCTCTTCCAGGTTGAAAGGGTCGGTATAGGCTTCGGTCAGTCTTATTTTAGCGACAGTCCTGGGCTGGTACTTTTCCTTAATCTCTTCGAAAATGATAATTGCCCTTTTGCTGACCAGGCTTTTGATCAGCCCGGTAACGTTTTTTTTCTCCGTTAGCCGCCCGAGCTCTTCGTAAGTGAGCATGCCGTGTTTCCGGATCTCATCGACCAGAAAAGTTTCTTCGGGAGTAAGCAGCTCCGGGTAATCGAAATCGGGATTAACCTGGACTTTCGATTGGTTGGAGATCTTGAGCCCTGAAGGGAGCGCAACGTTCAGCACTTCGCCAACGGCACACATATAGTACTCGGACATCCATTTGAACAGCTCGAGCTGATGCCGGGTAACAAGCGGTTTCTGATCGAGAAGCTCAAGGATATACCTGGCATTGTAGGCTTGCGGCGGGACGTCGTGCACATTGACAACCACAGCGGTGAGTACCCTGCCTTTTCCGAACTGCACCACAACTCTCGCTCCGGCAACAATTTCCGGCGTCATTTCGCGGGGGACGCGGTATGTAAACAACCGGGGCACGGGCACCGGCAATATTACATCGGCAAAAAGCGTAATTTCCTCTTCGAAAAGTGACGGGTGATCCATGAGCTACCAGCTATCAGCTATCGGCTATCGGCATGCAGACGCCGATAGGGGATAATCTTTCATACCCATAGATAATGCATTTATTATTTAACGGTGAAGTCGCCTTGTCCTATTTTGAAGCCTTCGGCATACAGTTCTACTGTGTACTTCCCGCTTTTAAGCGGTATCCCGCCTCTTCCGTAAATAATCGATACCGGCATACGGGCATTCTTATATGCTACTTTTTGCCTTGAGCTGTAGATCATCTCCCGCTCGTGGTGCAGAAACGACCCCGAACCCGTAGCCATATCGGAAAGAACTGCACCGTCAGGATCGAGGACCCGGAGGAAGATATCCTTGTCATTGGCATGAGCTACGGCATTATCTGCCAGCTCGAAATTTACTTTAAGCTGGTTAATCCTTTTGGACCGGTAGTTGCCGCTGTCCCGTTCTTTTCCTTTGTCGGAAATGGCGCTTACCTGGATCTTTTCCGCCCTGAGCGCCGATGCGATGGTTATTTTCTCCTGGAGCTCAATGGCTTTCGAACTGGCGGCATCTATCTGTTCTCCAAGTTGTTCTTTTTCCGATTCCAGGCCGGAAATCTGCTCGGAGAGTTCCTGGTTCCTGGCAGTGGCGGTTCCGAGCTCTTGCCTCAGGCTGGCTATTTCCTGGTCTTTTTCAGTAAGAAGCGCTTCATAATTTTTAATGCGTTCTTCATACTTTTTGAGGGAAAAGCTGTTTCTGTCCTTGAGCAGTTGCTTGTCTTTTTCAAGCTGGGCTTTCAGTGAAAGAAGGGAGTCCACTCTTCCGCCCAGTTGCTGTATCTGGGCAATTTTGATGTCCAACTGGGTCGAAATGGAGTCAAGTTTGCTTTTGGTGGTGAGCACTTCCTCCATACGTGCGGCGATGACCGAATCTTTGGTCGTATTTTCTTTTCGCTCCTGGTAGAAGAAATAGAGCAGCAAGACGTTGAGCAGGGCCAGTATGGCCAGCGCCGCCCACAGCAGATTCTTACGGTCTTGTTTTTGTTCCCTGTTGTAGCTCATGTCGTGAATTAATTTGGCGTCTCAATAAATATATCAATGAACACACTCAACTGGTTACTTCTGAAGGCAAAATGTCTCTAATGGAATTGGTTACACGCGCAAGGCTCAATTGGGAGCAGGGTTTTCCCGCTTCCCTGATAATGGTGCAGTTTTGCCCCAGGCCGTAGCTGCCCGAATAAGGGTTGTAAATTTCAAAGTCGTTCAAGGTCCCCATAAGAATGACTCCGTAAGTCCCGACGGCATTGGCAAGGTGAGCAGGGCCGCTATCCAGCCCTATGAAAAAGTGGGCTCTCCGGATTACTTCCGCTGTTTCCAATATAGACAGTTTTCCCGTCAGATTGAAATATCTGGGGTGATTTATATCCAGGTTACTTTTTAACCCGACCTCGACGATCGAGTAAGAATAATGTCCGATCAGCCAGTTGACCAACGCCTGCCAGTTCTGCGCCGGCCAGTCTTTGGGAGCAAAGTTGGATTGGCAATGAATCACAATAAAGCTTTGCGGGAGTTGAAGCTCGTCTATTTTCAGACGATGCCTTTTTTGCAGGTAAACTTCAGGATGCTGATCTTCCGGCAGCTCCAGGTTGCCCACTTTGGCAAACACTTCCAGCAGGTTGCCGTATTCGAAGTAATTGTCGACATTGATGTTTTTCGCTACTGCTACCGGGTTGTCGTAAGAAGCCTGGCATTCGGCGCAATAGTTGTTGTTCCTGAACTGCAGCTCATATATTTTGTCAAAGACCCCTGATTTCAGGATAACCTGCCTTTCGGTTACACACAATTCCGGGAATACCCTGTCGATATGTGGATTTACTTCTACGAGTTCTTTAAAAACGGGTTTTACGAACCATACGATATGAGCGTCGGGATGCAGGCTGCGGATATGCCTTGAAAGAGGTTCCACCGCTACGATATCGCCGAAGTGCTCGGTCCGGACGACGGCTACGAGCTTTGTTCCCCGGTTCTGGGCCTTGAATTGCCGGAAAGATCTAATGTTTTGATTGCCAGAAAAGTAGGCTTTAAAAATATGAGAATACTTTTTGTATCTATGGCGCCACAAATCAATAAGAGCTTTTACTCCCATACGCGATTCTATTACTTTAATACAGGATACAAAATAACTAATAATCTGTCGGATACCGGTAGTTTTGCCTGATTCCGACTGCAAATTCATGTTTTCCTGATAAAGTATATTAAAAAAAGCAAGCCATAGCAGATTGGGGAATGCTGGTAACAGCCGGTCTTTCAACACCAGCCGGCTCTTCTTACTTTATTTTCCTTTTTCCGATAGTTCCTGTATACTTCTTTTCACCTGCCGGCAAAGCGGCCGAGAGGTGGTTTTCACGGGGTGGTACAGGGCACTGGTAGCCATCGCTGTAGGCGCAATACGGGTTGTAAGCTTTGTTGAAATCCAGCGATACCTCGCCTGTTCCGGCCGGGATGACAAGGTCCAGGTAGCGACCGCCGCCGTAGGTAAGGTTGCCGTTGGTCTTGTCTTTAAAAGGAATGAAGAGGGTATTGTGAAGACCGGCCAGGGCTCCCGGTATAGCGAGATTTTTATAAGCCGTAAGCGTGCTCTCTACACCGTCAATTTCAAAATGCAGCCTGGCATACCTGATAAATTCTTTCTCAGTCCCTGCATAGGTCGGCATCCTGAGAGGCTTTTCACCTTTAAGGAATTCCACCCGGGCGCGTGCCAGGTATTTTGCATCGGCATCGAAAAAGGAGATCGCGGCGGCATCCTCCGGCCGCAACGGCGATTCAGGGCTGGCCGTAATTTCTTCCAGTTGTTTTTTCCGGTAGGCAGTAATTTCTTCCGCATAGCTTTGGGCGTGTAATACGGGCATTGCCGCCAGGCACAGCAGAAAAGATGAAAATAAAGGTTTGTACCCGTTCATGAGATCAGCAGATCCTTTGAAAATTATAACTGTATAATGCAAGATAACCTCTCCGGGTGAAACCGGCAGCATCAGTTCGCGGCAAATTCAATATGCACCAGGTCCGGTCTCGTTGCCGGATACTAATAACGGCGTTGCTTTGTGTTGATAATCAGTTGGTTGTTTCTATATTTATCATGATTATTCCTGTATTTATCGCGATTTGCACAAAACCTTAATTCCTGTCATGTCAGCTATCCAATTGTTGTCGGCCATCTTCCTCCTTGCGCTGATCGGGTGCGGGGAAAAGAAACCGGTATTTGAAGCGCCGCTGCTGAAGAATATCGGTGGTTACAGTGTTCCGGTGACAACGTCTTCGAAGTATGCCCGGCAGTTTTTCGACCAGGGCATGATCATGGCCAACGCCTTCAATCACGGCGAGGCAGAGCGGTCGTTTCGTGAAGCCGTGCGGCTCGACAGTACCTTTGCTATGGGTTACTGGGGTATAGCTTACGTTCTGGGGCCGAATCTCAATTCTGCCGATAATCTTGGAGCTGCCAGGGAAATACAATGGGCAGTCTCCCGTGCCGGGCGGTTTGTCGGCAGCGTTTCTGCATGGGAAAAGGCGCTGATAGACGCTTTCAGGACCAGGTTTCCGGCAGATAGCACTGCAGCCGACGACGATGGTTTTGTAATGTCTATGAAACTGGCTCACGGCGAGTTCCCTGGAAATACGTTTTTAACCACGCTCTATGCGGAGTCACTGATGAACCGGCATGCCTGGGATTTCTTTGATGGGAAGGGAGGCCCGGCCAGATCCTGGACGCCCGAAATTCTCTCCCTTCTTGAGGAAGTCCTCGCCGCCGACCCGAAGAATCCTCTGGCCAACCACCTGTATCTCCATGCTACCGAATCGGGTTCCGATTTTGTAAAGGCTCTTGAATGTGCCGAACGTCTGAAAACGCTGGTTCCGCCGGCCGGGCACCTGGTACACATGCCCTCCCATATCTATATCAATACCGGCGACTACCATGAAGGGTCACTGGCTAATGAGGATGCGGTAAAAGCCGATAGTGCTTACATTGCCGAATGTCGCGTACAGGGCTACTACCCGCAGATGTATTATACCCATAACTACCATTTTCTCGCTGCTACGACCGCCTTTGAAGGGCGCGCGGCCCGGTCCATTGAGGCTGCTTTCAAAACCGCCGGGCTTGTCGAAAGCAGGTACTATCATGAGCCTGGCTTTGAAACGGTACAGCATTATCTCACTATTCCTGATCATGTCCTTGTCAAGTTTGCCCAATGGGAGAAAATCCTGGCACAGCCGGCTCCTGCTGCCGACCTTCCTTATCCCGGGGCGATCAGGCACTATGCCCGCGGGATGGCCTATGCTAACATGGGGAAGCCGGCAGCTGCCGGAGAGGAGCTGAAGCAACTGAATGAGCTGGCAGGGAACCCTTTGCTGGAAGGGCAGATGATCTGGGGAATCAATAGTGTAAGCGAAGTCTGCCGGATTGCCGCGCTGGTCCTCCGGGCCGAAATTCTTGTAACAGAAGGAAGTCCGCAACAGGCTGTTCCGTTGCTGGCAGAAGCTGTCGGCATAGAGGATCAGCTCAATTACACCGAACCTCCCGACTGGTTCTTTTCCGTACGGCATTCACTGGGCGCACTGCTGCTGCAGATCGGCGATGCTGTACAGGCTGAAAAGGTTTACCGGGAAGACCTTGCCCACTGGCCACGGAATGGCTTTGCCCTGAATGGCCTGGCCGAAAGCCTTGAAGGTCAGGGTAAAGTTGCCGAGGCCCGGGATACGCGGGCGCAATTTGCCGAAGCCTGGAAATACGCCGATACCGAGCTGGCCGCTTCCCGGATAGATCCTGCAAAACGGAAAAATGTTACTTTGAAGACCGACGCTTCGTCGCCTGCCGGGCTGATTGCGCTGAATGGGGTAATGTGTATGGGAAGGTAACGGAGAATATCGGGAAATACCAAAATACGCCGTCCGGACTTTGTTCCGGAACGACGTATTTTCAATAGTGTGGAAGAAAAATATTGGAGGGTTCACTTAATGCAATCGATTTTATTTGTCAATCAGCAATTTCCTGCTGATTCTGTTTCCATCGACTAGCTCTACATTAATCAAATAAGTACCTGCGGGTAAGGCTTCGAGTGATATTAAAAAGGGCCGTTAATGTTGTAGCCATTAAAATTGCAGCCATTGACAATGATAATTTGAACGTTACCTCCAACGGCCCAAGTCATCAGTACCAGTAAGAATTTCTTCATAAGCGAATCAGTAGTTAAGGTAAATTTGAGTACTGATCGCTAATAAAATACTTCCGGTTATAGACAGCCGGTTCCGTTTTATAAATCCTGTAATCGGTTATACAAAACTCTGTTTCTCCCCGATTACCCCGGAAACTCCAGCTCAAAAATCATCCCGCTATCGTGTGAGAACCGGTAAGTTCCCTTACCAGGCAGGCGGCCCCCTTGAGAAAAGAACTTTCGCCGGTATGGTCATATGCCTCGCGGGCCAGTGAAATTGCCTTTTCGGGATCGGTAGTAACCAGTTTTTCCGACAACCTTATCAAATTGTCTATACCGAGTGAATCGGTCGGAGACCGGGCGCAGACAGATCCTGCGGATATGAAAAGCAGCAGGCAGGTTTTCAGGTAGAAAAGTTTCCGGATTGTAATAGTGGTGAGGTCATCTTCAAGGGTCAGAATGTTTATGAAATGAAAAAGAATACCGGTATAGCCATTTTAGAGATTGGGTTCTGCAACAGGTAAATGTCGGGTTTTTCTTTATGGAGAAAAAGAACATGGTCGTGGAGAATATCGAAGAGCAGTGGAATTAGTATTGTATATTCAATTAATAAAGGCGAATATTACTATCAAAGTGTAATTTTATGAGTATTCCTTACCGTATCCTCATCGTAGAAGATGACCCGCTTACAGCTATGAACCTTGAGACTGGCCTGGCCTCGCAGGAATTTGAAATCTGCGGCGTAGCTTCCGACTACAGACAGGCCGTGAAGCTGATCAGGGCCGAAAAGCCGGATTTATTATTGGTCGATATCGAGCTGGGGGAGGGGCAGGCTGATGGAATCGCGGTTGCGCGGGAAATGAAACGCCTCAGATCAGCCCCCGTTATCTATCTTACAGGTATGACGGAAGAGGCGGTCTTTGAAGAAGCAAAAGAAACAGGGCCGGTCGCTTACCTTTCCAAACCTTTCAGGATACCGGAGGTGGCAAGGCAGGTCGTACTGGCGCTGGATCGGCATTATGGTAATAAGGATCATGAGGTCTTCAGTATTGACGGACAGCTATATGTGCCGCACGGCAGTAGTAAAGTGCGTATCGATGCGGAGGACATTGCCTATCTCGAAGCCGATGGAGCCTATACCAATATTTACCTGGCGACCCGGTTGCAGCAGGGATTTACTACATCAAAAATGGTGGTGGCTATCAACCTTGGGAACATAAATCCCTATCTCCCGACCTGTTTTTACAGCCTTTCCCAGTCTTATTGTATCAACCTTCGTTTCCTGGATCGTATCGGAACCCGCGAACTTCAGCTCGGGCCATACGAAGTGGAGATGCCGGGCGGAAAAAGAAAGCAGTTGGAGGAGTCGTTGAAAGTGATACGGGCAGATAGAAAAAACCGGAAATGACGCCGGGTTACACGCGGCTTTTTATCTTTTTCGATTTCAGGTCTTGTTCCAGAAGCTGAAGCTGGTTTTTTAGAAAGGCGAGCTCTTCCGCCGATTTCAGGTTTAGTATTTCCTGTTCTTTCAGTTTTGCCTGGAGATTTTTTAAGTCCAGATGGGATTTCTTAAGCTCATTGCTATTGATTTTATCTCTTTCAAGAGCTTTGTTAAGCCTGATCAGGAGAATCACGATAGCCATAGCCGACAGGATAAGAAACGTATGTGTATAGACGGGAGGTATCGGGTAGGTGTCATCCGGAACATTATCTTCACGGGAAGGGCTTGTGTGCCCGGTCGTTTTTACAATAATATCCATATCTTCTACATATATCCTGTACGACTCAAGTTCTTTCCTGGAATCTCTGCCCGGGCCACTGGTCAAATCGCCGATTATATTCGATTTAAGTTCTGCCAGGCTATTTAAAGTGAGCTCGTTGTCAGGGATGATCAGCCATTGGTGCAGCCTGCTTTCTGCTCCTTCCAGTTGATTGACCCTGATAAAACTGATAAGGTCCTTCTTGTTCCTGCATTCCGGACAGAGGGGTTGCGTTATGTTAGAGAATGTCCTCTCGTCCGTGGCCAGGAACTCAAGACTGCGCCTGACCAGCCGGAAGCGGGCGTCGCCAAGTCTTTCCTGTTGGGAAAACTGCTCCGCTCCCGGTATAGAGAGAAAGAGCATGAGAATAGAGAGAAAGATCATATTGCTCCGGAAGAGGGTATTGTAATTTTGAATTCCGGCAATAAAGTATTTCCGTGATAGCCAGTGTTACCGGTTTTATGAATCCTGTAATCGGTTTTACAAAAGCCTGCTTTGAGTCGCACAGAGGAGATGCGGCGGCATTTTGTTAATCCGGGGAGACTGACCTATATTCGTGATAGTTTCAACCTGGAAACTGGCGAGGAGGTTGGTGCAGTAAAGGTGGTATGGGTATAGAATAAAAACCGGAAATGACAGCAGGTTACACAAAGGTTCAAAGAGAAGGCACAGAGGCGCACGGGGGCGGGGCGATGTGGCGGACTACCGGGCGTTTTCTCAAAGTTTTACCGGTCGTTATCCTGTGCATACTACTGGAAAATAGCCTGACAGCGCAGCAAAAAAGTGATTCCGTTATCGTATTCAGCCCCTATGAGAGATTTTTGAACATAAAAGCTGAATACAGAGGAGCGGTAGCCAGCGGCGATACGGCATTGATAGCGGAAAAAACTTACCTGATAGGGAAGCGCTATTATGATTTAGGCGATTACTACGAGGCGCGTAAGTGGCTTTTTAAAGCACTGAAGCTAAGGAGTGAAAAAACAGATCCTATACATTTAACCAAGATATATAACTGGCTGAGCCATTGTGAAGCCAGGGAGTTGCATTGGGAGGAGGCCATGAAATATAGCAGGATGGCACTCGGATATTTACTTAAAAGCGATGGTAATAACGGACTCTATAAGTCCGGCGCCTACCTGGCAATCGGGCGGAATCATTTAGAAGCCTGGAAAGAAGTGCAACTGGGAAGGCGTATTGAGACGTTTGTTCCTTCTCTGGATAGCGCATTCTGGTATTACAGACAATCCCGGAAATTTGCTGATGAAGAAGGGAACCAGATTAGCCTGGCTTCAGCGCTTCGTCTTTGCGGTGAGGTTTTGTCCGGGATGGGGCAGGTTGAAGGTGGAAATCCAGGAGGTATGGCTGCACGCCGATGGGGCGATTCCACTGGGGCTGATCATCAGTGAGCTGACGACCAATTCATGTAAATATGCATTTGAAAATAACCCTTCCCCGGCGCTGAAAATAAGCTGCTTCCCAGATACAAGAGGGGGTTTCAATTTCGAATATTCCGATAACGGTCCCGGGTTCGATCCATCCGTCGACTCTTCGTCTTTCGGGTTGAAACTGATCGGCTTGCTGGCGGGGCAACTGAAAGGAGAATATAGCTTCTCTATTGAAACCGGAAGCGTATTTAGGCTGAAATTCCGGGAAAATGTTAGAAAGGGGATTGCTTCTGACAGTCAATAGCAGCAGACGGCTGTCTGCCGTCGATCGACAGCGGACGGCCGTCCGCTGCTACAGGGCCTCCGCTACTTCTATCGGGAAATCCGTTTCCAGCACGCTTGCACCGTCTTTTATAATGGCCTTGTACTTTTCTTTACGCTCTTGCCTGGAAGGAAGCTTGTCGTAGGAGGAGGCCGACGAGATCATAGCCATGGCGCCTTTGGCGTTGAGCAAACGGTAAAGTTCCTGGTTTTCAGGTTTGATATGCGGTCCGATATAGGCCATCAACTGGTTGAAAGGGATCCCAGCCTTCTCGTATTCTTCAAATTGTTCCCTGGTTTTAATATGCGCGGAGAAAATCTGCCTGGGGTTCCTTTCCAGGTAGAATCGCGCATGTTCCGCGCTATGCGTGGTGACCATAACAAAAGCTTCCGCACGGTGCTTTTTGATCAGTTCGGCAATCATGGCGTAGGGCACTCCCTTCTGATCGAGATTAACGATAGTCTTGCCCCGCGCCCATTCTATTACGTCGGCCAGGGTAGGGATCCTGTACGGAGTAGGATTGCCTGCGGCATCTTTCAGGTAGAGCTTCTGTAGTTCGGCGTAGGTATGATCGGCGATATTCCCGCTTCCTGTAGTTGTCCTGTCCAGCGTACCGTCATGCATCAGTACGATGACGCTGTCTCGGGTCAGCCGGGGATCGATTTCAAAGATAGCAGGCGTGAATTTCAGCGTATGTTCCATTCCCTCGATCGAGTTTTCAGGGAAGCCGTCCTCTACCGTTCCGCGATGCCCGGCGATTACAGGCCCCCGGCCGGCTGTGAATTTCAGGAATGCGTGCGCCTCTGCAGGAGTTTCCAGGTTGATAACATGGAGTCCGGATCCGGTCCTGCCAGCGCTGCAACAGCATAGCGCCAGGGCTGATATTCCGATAAATATGCTATTGAATAAATATTTCATAAGAATAATGTGATAAGCTTTTTACTGGATTCGCGATTTGAAGCCGCAGGCCCTGCTGCTGTACGGGGCAATTCTATCTGTAATTAAGCTGATTGAGTGCAATTTCGCAGTTTCCATCGAGTGTAAAACGCGTAATGGCGGAATTTTCCTGGACAATGCGGCGATAGTTCCGAAGCGGCATCCCCAGCTTATAAGCCAGGTAAAACCGGTTGACTGCATTGTGAGCCACCACCAGGATTGTTCCGCCGGGATGCTTTTCAGCGGCTTTTTTAAAAAAGGAGTCAGTCCTGGTCGCGATTTCCATGGCCGTATTTCCCGTACCTCCCGCCCTTACGGTTTCGGGAGAGCGCTCCCAGGCTTCCCATAAAGCAGGGTCTTCGGCTATGAATTCGGTCCTTGTTTTGCCTTCCCAGCTTCCAAATGAGGCTTCTTTTAATTCGGTGGCGACTACAATATCGGTTAACTTTTTCCCGGAGGCAATCAATGCGGTGTCAAGCGCTCTTTTCAAAGGAGAGCTGTAGACTGCGTCGAAGGAAATTCCTTTGAGGAGCATTCCTGCGTCGAGAGCCTGTGTTTTCCCTTTGGTAGTCAATTCTACATCGGTAGCGCCGCAGTAACGGTTGCCATCGGCGTTCCAGGTGGTTTCTCCATGTCGGAGCAGGTAAACGGTCAGCATCATGTTAATAATAAGCGGTATTTTTAAGTTCAGCCGGGTGGGTTTTGCCTACAGCTTAAAGCCTATAGCTTACAGCCTGCAGCTTATACCCCGCCTCATCAATTCATTCAGGAATTTTTCGTATTGTATCTCGTATTTGCCCGTCAGCAGCGCTTCGGGCTCAAAACATTTTTCCGGCCGGGTCATGGCGCCGGCGGCATCGGTCAGGTTTGAAAAGTGTACCTGCGAAGCCGCTACGACTGCCGCTCCGAGTGCCCCTGATGTATGGGACATTCTATATACCGGGCGTCCCAGTACATTGGCTCTTATTTTCATCCAGACGGCGCTGTTTGCCCCTCCGCCTGACGAATATACAGCTTTGACCTCCTCTCCGGATAGAGACTCAACCAACTCATATGACAGCTTTTCAATGTATGCTACCCCCTCCAGCCCTGCTGCAAATAGCTGTTCCCGCAAGACAATGGCCGGATCGGTAAATCCTCTCGCAGCCGGATCCGAAAAAGGGAACCGCTCGCCTTTTTGTCGCAGAGGATATACCGGGAAGCCGGTGGGTATGAGCGTCGCTGCGGCATGGTTCATAGCCTCCAGGTCTTCTCCGAAATCTTCGGAAATCCAGTCGGCCCCAGTGTTGCTGGCTCCACCGGGCATCCAATAGCCCTGCGGATGACGGTGGCAATACAACCTGCCTTCCGGGTCGAGGACCTGCTGTTTTGTGACACCTTTTATTACCAGGGTAGTTCCGATAGTAGTATTCCAGTCGCCCGGCCTTACCGCCCCGCTGGCTACCTGTGAGGCGCAGCCGTCTGTCATTCCCGCCGCCACCAGTACCGGTGGAAGCCCCCATCGTGCCTGCAGCTCCTTTGTTATCGGGCCCAGGGCTGTACCTGAAGGAACGACCTCCTGAAACCAGCTTTCCTGCAGAGGGAGATGTTGCGCGAGATATCCGGGCCAGGCGCCGACGGTTAAGTCGTAACCCGATTTCAGGGCATTGGTTTGGTCTGTAACCCGGAAATTGCCGGATAATTTGCCGGTGAGGTAGTCGGCTGCATGAACCCAGGTTTTGATTAAGGCGGCTTGTTCCGGGTGTTTTTTTACAAACCATACCATTTTTGGAAGGCCGCTGGAAGTATTGAAACCGGTATATCCTGAAGGCTGATGACGTAACGCCAGCTCCCTGCAAAGCTTCCCTTCGGCTTCCTGCCGGGTATCGCTGTACATAATAGCATTGCTCAGAGGGCGGTTGGCCTCATCCAGGGGAATGACCGTACCGGAAGTAGAAGTGACGGAAATAGCTTTGATACTATCTTTCAGCCGGGCCGGCTGAGCCGCTAAGAGCCTGGTAAGGCATTCCTGGACCGCCTCCCACCAGTCGTCAGGATTCTGGCTGATGCGGTAAGAAGCCTGATCCGGCGACCGGCGGAATGTTTTGATCTCCTCGTTTCCCAGTATTTCGCCCCGCTCATCCGCCAGTACGACTCTTACCCCCTGAGTGCCGACATCGACTCCGAGAAAGCATGCCCCGCTCATTGACTTTTTTTCTTTAGGTTGTTCCTGTTTTCTTTCCACCGGCTATACCATTCGGCAGTATCCCATGACAGCTGCGGGTGCGTTCCTGTAATCCCTGCTGCAGTTTCTTCCGGCAGCCCCAGCGCCTTATTGCATACTACCGCTCCGCCGGATACGGTCGCCTGCCGGTAATTGTCCCGTATTCGCAGCTCTTTCCCGGTAAGGTTAGCCAGGAATTGCCTTAGCACAAAACTTTGCATTCCCCCTCCGCAACCCCATATATAGGTTTCATTGTGCTGAGATACTTCGCAAAGCGCACTGTAGTTTTCATAAATGCTGCATGCCAGGTCCCACACAAGCGCGAAGGCAAAATGCCCCCTGCTTAGCTCGTGATGGATGGGCGCCGGAAATATGAATCCGCCGCGGAGGAGCGGGGATGCTTCTCCGGCAATGAGAGAGCCCAGTGCAGCCCAACATTGGGGGCCGCCCGACTCTGCCACCGAAAGGATTTCGGCTTCCATTACATCATATGGTTCATTGGGATAGAAAATCGCTTTATATCGCTGAAGGTTGAGGCCGGTCACACCTGCGTTGGTTTCAAGTATAAAGAACTCAGGCAGCGTATGACTGTTCGTCCATGTCCGCCGGGCGCTGTCTGTCAGGTACCGGCTGCTGATTTTGACGACCGGCGTGGTAGTACCCGAAACGATCACCACATCGTCGGCATCAGGGCCCGTGCTCATGACAGCCAGCTGGGTATCAGCCCCGCCTGCTACTGCCTGTACTCCCGGAGGAAGGCCCAGCGACTGCGCAGCTTCGGGGAGCACTTCTCCCAGCACTTCTCCCGAATGGACCAGTTCAGGGAGTATTGCCGGGCTGATATCGAAGCCGGCACATAGCTCTTCCGACCAGCATCGGCCGGCTACGTCGTAAAGTAAGGTTTCCGAAGCCTGTGAATGCTCGTAACGCATGATACCGCAAAGCCTGAATAGCGCCCAATCGCTGATGCTGAGCATGTATGCTATCCTGCTGCCGCCGACCGGGTGTTTCCGGGTGAAGCCGACTACCTTAAATGCCGAAAAGAGGGAAGTGGGATAACGCCCGGTCAGTGAGTAGACCCGGTCTTTGTCCTGCAGCATGTCCTGGAATTCGCGGCCCCGGTGGTCAATATTCGGCATACCTGCGATTGCATTCCCGTCTGTATCCAGGAGGACAATCCCTTCCCGCTGGCTGGATGTGGTGACCGCCGTAACCGGGATCGGGCCGGAAACAGCCATTATCTCCCGGCATAGCCCGGCAATCTGTTCCCAAAGTATGTCGGGGTCAAAAAAGATGGCGTCATCATACAAGAGGTCGTTCTCGTAACGAACCGTATCGGTGGCTACCCTAAGGACGTCCCCCGACGAATCGGTGAGGGCGACCCGGACATTCCCTGTGCCTATGTCGATGACCAGGTAGTGATTTTTTTTCATAACGGACGGTTTTGACATTCAGGATTGACCCATTGTTTTACGGAACGGCTACCATCGGCAAAGAACGCTTTGAGGGCTTTGTTCAGGATATCGGCATGATGATCTTCTACCTCAAACGTGGCTCCTGCAATGTGAGGCGTGGCCAGCACGTTAGGGTGGTGTATGAGCTGGTAGTCCAGCGTATCAGGGGGTTCGTGGTCGAATACATCCAGTATAGCTCCGCGGATCCTGTTATTCAGGACCGCATCGAGCAGCGCTTCCCTTTTTACCACAGCGGCCCGGGCTGTATTTACGAAAATAGCGCCGGGTTTCATAAGCCCGATCAGCCCGGCATTGATCATACCTGTTGTTTCTGCTGTTACAGGCAAATGTATCGACACGACATCGCACTCCCTGAAAACCTCTTCCAGCGAGACTTTTTTGAAGTCCGGATCTTCGGCGATGATATAGGGGTCATAATACCTGATTTTTGCCGGGAAGTGCCTGAGCAGATTGGCAATGGTCTGCCCGGTAGCGCCGAAGCCAACCATCCCGATTGTTTTTCCCGCGATTTCATTTCCCTTGAACTGAAGGTAGGAGGTGTGCGCGCCGGCTTCCCACTTTTCGCCTTCGAGCCAGGCGACGCCCGGCAAAGTGTGGCGCATCAGGTTGATTAGATTGGCAATGAACATTTCGGCGACTGCCTGGGCATTCCGGGCTGGGGTGTTGAATACAGGGATCCCGTGAAGGCTGGCCTCCTTCACATCTACGTTGGAAGGCGTTCCCCTGCATACCCCGATGAACTGCAGGCCCGGGCAGGTTCTTATTACTTCTGCGGTTACCTCGTCATGCTCCGTGATAAGCGCTTCCGCCTGTGTTTCTCTGAGGAGCGCTATCAGTTCATCAGGGCGGTATCCATGCCCGTGTTCTTTCCAGGGTTTGTAGATTACTTCGCCGAAAAAGTCTCCCAGGGCTTCCCGGGCGGCTTCGTAATAAGGAGCGGTGAGAAGAATGCGTGTCATTTTAGAAATATCGGTTTTGTCGGTAAAATGCTGTCAGCGATCGGCCGGCAGAGTTATAAATCGGGTTAATATGGCGCTGATAAGGTACAATATTGAGAGGATCCAGACCACGCCTTCGCTGCCCACAACGCCAATGGTAAGGCCGACAATGGCCGGCCCGATGAATACCGGTAAGCCGGCGCCCAGGTTTAGGATGGAAATGGCGGCGCCTTTTTCTTCCTTAACAAGAGACGGTACCAGTGCCGACAAAGGTACATAGCCCGCGAGAAGGCCTCCCCAGAGAACGCCGCACAGGAGCACCATCCAGTAGCTGCTGTCAAACCACGCAGGAGAATAGTAAAAGAGCAGCGTAGAAAGGGCGCAGCCAACGCCGCCAAACCACATGACAGTCTGTTGCCATCCCAGCCTGTCGCCTACGAAGCCGAATATAAGGTTGAAAATAATATTGCTGGTGAAAATAGTACCCCATATCTGGAGCCATTCTTTTGTCGAAAATCCGTATTCAGCCATGTAAAGCGGCAGAAATACAGGGAATGCAAACTGGGCTGTGGTGTTGATTACACGTACGATCCCGCCGATCCCTACCTTCGGTTCTTTTCTGACAATGGTAATACCCCTGAGAAGCTCCTTCCATTTGTTTTCACCACCTTCGGGAGCAGACCGTGTTTTGAAATGATCGCGGTTCAGGATAAGGGCAAAGAACGCGCCTATCGCTACCCACAGGATGGAACTCCATAACGTATTCTGGTATCCGAGCGAGCCGATTGCCCAACTGGAATAATAAGCGCCCAATACGTTGAGTCCGCCTGTGAATACAAACCAGAACCAACCCACAGCCCTTCCCAGCTCGCTTTTTTCGGTGCGGTAGGTGATCCAAACCAGGAAAGAATAGGCAAACAATGGATATCCGAAACCGCGGACGGCATAGGTGACCAGCATGGCCGGGTAGTCCAGGCGGGCCATTCCTATGCCCACAAACCCGATAGTGCCGAGTATGTAAAGCAACACGCCCAGCGCCATGGTGAATTTCGGAGAGTAGGTCTCGGCCATTACTCCCGAAAACCAGGAGGAAATGGCGATGGTAATCCCGTATACGGTAAACAGGGAAGCGGATTGCTGTATGGTCATGCCGTTTTCAAGCAGGTAGGGGCTCAACCACCCCTGCTCCACGCCATCGCCCATCATAAAGATCAGGATGCCGGCATATCCCCAGAACAGGTGCCGGGGGATACCGAGTTTATCAGTTTTCAACATTTTTGCGGTTGGGTTTGTTATATTTCAGGTAGAATTTTTCTTGTATAAAAAGTGATTTATCTGGTTTTTGATTACAAATGAAAGTGTATTGTGTTTTAGTTGCAAACAAAATGAAAGAATATTTAATAATTTTAAATGTTTTATAATTGGGTTGGCGAGCTCTCAGCTAGGAAGATGGAAGGTGCGGTGTCCGGTCGGTAGCGGGACTTACCAGGTATGTATCGTCCCTGCGGGACTGGCTGCCGATGTGGAGAGCTGTCTCGGCGAGGATCACCGGTTCCACCTGCGCCCTCCCCACCGGTTACACCGGTGGTTATGCACCTGTCGTCCCTGCGGGACTTCTGAGTCTCCGGAAGTAGTTCTGTGTCGGTTAGGGGGTATGGTGTTCGGTCGGTAGCGGGACTTACCAGGTATGTATCGTCCCTTCGGGACTGGCTGCTGCGAGGAAGGCTGTCTCGCTTAAGCCCACCGGTTCTACCGGTGGTTATGCACCTGTCGTCCCTGCGGGACTTCTGAGTCTCCGGAAGTAATTCTGTGTCGGTCAGGGGGTATGGTGTCCGGTCGGTAGCGGGACTTACCAGGTATGTATCGTCCCTGCGGGACTGGCTGCCGATGTGGAGAGCTGTCTCGGCGAGGATCACCGGTTCCACCTGCGCCCTCCCCACCGGTTACACCGGTGGTTATGCACCTGTCGTCCCTGCGGGACTTCTGAGTCTCCGGAAGTAGTTCTGTGTCGGTTAGGAGGAGATGAGGATCACGGAAGCGAATATGCCGTACTGTTCTTCTGCCCTGAAGTCGTTCCACGTCGGATAGAAGCGGCCAGGAAGTGAGAGCGGCGTCCTGCAGGGACGCTACTATTATTAACCGTGGGTGAAGCGAAGCGTAACCTGCGGCTGCAGATGACTCCCGCAGGTTACTTTCAGCCCCGCAGGGGCGACACGTCTCAGTATGTGTTCCTAACTGGACCAGTAAATAAACGGACGAGCGTTTTGATTTCATTTTAACTTTTTAACTTCTTTTTTATAGCACAAAAAGCTTAATATTGCTTTCAAACTGTTTCACTTGTGGGATGACCATTACCGAACGACATCAATATATATTAGCCGAGGTTCAGCGGAAAGGAAGGATCAGTATACAGGAACTTTGTGACAGCCTGCAGGTATCGGGCGTTACGATTCGTAAGGACCTTAAGGCACTTGAAGAAAAACAGCTTCTTTTCAGGACTCACGGTGGGGCTTCCCTGAGCAATCCTTACGCACTGGAAAGGCCTATACAGGAGAAGCAGCATATCAACGCTACCGAGAAGCACCAGATAGCGTTTGCCGCATTACAGGTAATCGGCGATCATGATGCGCTGATGATCGGCTCGGGTACGACGGTATTTGAGCTGGCCAGGAACCTGGCTCCCTCGCATCCGCTTACTGTCATCACACCGGCTTTGAAAGTAGCTTTGGAACTGTCTGACCGCAAAAATGTCGAAGTGCTGCAGCTGGGGGGGGGCTCATCCGTCCGAATTCAGGGTCTGTAGCAGGTAATTTCGCCGAGTACATACTGGGCGCGGTTTCCTGCGGGGTGCTGTTCCTGGGAGTAGATGGTATCGATCTGGATTTCGGGTTTACGATAAGCAACCTCACCGAAGCGGGGTTGAACCAGAAAATGATCAGGACAGCCCAGGCTGTGGCTATTCTTGCCGACCATACCAAATTCGGCCGGCGGGGAATCGCGAAAATATGTGATTTTGATGAAGTACATTATGTTGTGACCGACTCCCGTGCACCGCAGGAGGCGGTTGCTGCCCTCGAAGAAATGGGGATAAAGGTAATCGTCGCCTAGTGTTGCAGCCGGTGGATTGCCCGGTATTTTGACTCACATGAAGTATTCGCCGTTTACGCTTTCAGTTGGCGGAGGAATGTTGTCGGCTCCTTTCATTTGCAGCAGGTTGATCTCGATGGTCCGTGTGATCTGGTCGAGCGGAATGCCTGTCGGAACCGGGTCGAACGGGTTGACTAAAGCCTGTCCGATCATGTGGATGGTCAGGAAGATATACCCCACCAGCGTTCCGAATATCAATGCCCACCAGCCCATCGTATTGCTCAGTGTCACAGTGGTGCTGAATATCAGGTACCAGATGAAAATCCTGGAATAGTAAACGTAGGTTGTGGGAAAGACGGTATTCCTGATGCGCTCGGATTTTCCCATCTCGTCGCAGAACGCAGTAATGGCTTTATTGAGCTCAAGGAAACGGAAGCCGTCAACGGCTCCGTCCTGATATAACTTCTGGATGTCGGCAGCCTGAAGTGATAATATGGCATTGTGAAGATTGGAGTGAGACCTGATCTGCTGGTATTCTTCCTCCGTAAGGTATTGTCTGAACGTATTGTCGTCGCTTTTCCGGAAATAGGATTTTAGTGCGTACAGGAATGCCAGGTGCCTGAGAATGAGGCGTTCTTGTATTTGTGTGACAGGTGTGGTGTACCCGGTAGGGGTTACCGGATAGAAAAGGATCATGCGGGCCCAGGTTCGGGAGTCGTTGACCAAAGCACCCCATACCTTCCTGGCTTCCCACCAGCGGTCGTATGCCTGGTTGCTGTTGAACCCTATGAAGAAAGCCAGGGCGGTACCGATCAGAGAGGTGACGAACGGAGGGAAATCGAAGTGTTTCCTGATTACAGCTTCGTTGAGCACGTAGGCAAGAATGCATACGAAGATGGAGTATATCGTATTCCGCCCCGTACCCTGTATGATGCGGCTTAACCGGATGTTGTGAGTAATGATCATTCAATTTGAGCGGTTGGTGTGCCGGGTTCAATTTTTCCCTGCTTTTCCCGGTAGTAATCGGCAGCCGGGATCTTTACTTGCTATAGTTGATATTTGTATTGTTTAAAGGAAGAGTTCCAGAACTGAAATTTACTCACAATGAGAAAATTGTTGCTATTTTATCCGGTGCTGTTTTGTTTTTTCATACTCCGTACGACCGCCCAGTCATCGTACGTGCCGCCCCAGTTGTCATCGCCCGATTCCTGGACGATGGTCTTATTGCCGGACCCTCAAACGTACGGAAAATTTGCCCGGAACCAGCCGGTATTCGACCTGATGACGGCGTGGACAGCCGAAAATATCAATAAACTCAATATCCAGATGGTGCTTTGTACCGGCGACCTGGTAGAGCAGAACCAAATGCCCAATCCAAACTCGATAAATGGCGACCAACCCAGTAAATCGCAATGGGAATCGGTAGCCAGGGCTTTCGGGCGGCTTGACGGCAGGGTTCCTTATATCTGCGGGACCGGCAACCACGATTTCGGGTTTAAAAGCGCCGAAAACCGGCAGACCTACTATGATCAGTATTTTCCGCCCGACAAGAATTTCAGGAGCCAGGCGCTGCTCAGGGATGCCGGGTTCGACGGTGACGGAAATCCGTCACTTACCAATGCAACTTATGAGCTTACTTCTCCCCACGGGCAGAAGCTGCTCTTTATGGTGCTCGAGTTTGCCCCGCGCGACGCCGTGCTGGAGTGGGCCAAAAAGACGGTGAGCCAGGATAAATACAAAGATCACTTTGTAATACTACTTACACACTCCTATCTCAACTATAAGAGCGAACACATAGCGGAGGAAGGTTATCCGCTGAAGGATCGTAATTATGGCCTGGCCGTCTGGCAGAAGCTCGTTCAGCAGTCTTCCAATATCAGAATGGTTTTTTCAGGGCATATCGGCGCACCGGATGATATACTTGGTCATATAGGGTTCAGGAGTGATAAGAATGCTGCCGGTAAAAAGGTAAACCAGATGGTTTTCAATGCGCAGGCGCTGGGCGGAGGCTGGCATGGCAATGGTGGTGACGGATGGCTGCGAACGCTGGAGTTCCTGCCCGGAGGCAAGAAAGTAAAGGTCCGGACATTTTCTCCTTTGTTTGCAATATCGCCGTCAACACGGCATCTGGCCTGGCGGACCCAGTCTTATGATGAATTTGAGTTTGATATAGACTGAGATTTTTGGATCTACCTGGATTCGTCCCTGACCCTTTCCACGAAAGTTTTATCATTCTTTCTTCCTGAAAAACTTTGCTAATGTTTCCATCGCTTTATTAGATTCTTTAGCCAAGTTACGTAATTGGGTAAAAGCCCCCGGCTTGTACCGGATAATAATTTGTCTGGGAGGAAGCTGGTATGAAGCGGGTATACAGAGTTATTTTGTTAAAAATTATCTGATTTATAAGATGTTGATAATCAGTGTATAGTATTATTTGGAGAGGTGTTGCGCATTTTTTGTACCTTCCTCATACCAACCTCTTTTGCCTCCGGATGATCATTACAGAGTCGGTTAGCTGGTTTTATTAATGTAAGTTTGAGGTAAAAAAGCCCGCTTTCAGAATGGAGGTATCGATTATTATTGTCAATTACAGAACATCCGGACTCATCGTTAATGCATTGCAGACAGTTTACGGGTACACGAAGGGAGTATCATTCGAAGTAATTGTAGTTAATAATGAAGAGGATACTGCAGGAAAGCAGCGTGTATTGGCGGAATATCCCGAAGTAAAATGGATAGAAATGCCATACAACGCCGGGTTCGGAAGAGCCAACAATGCAGGGATGAAGATAGCTGCCGGACATTATTTTTTATTGTTGAATGCAGATACTCTTCTGGTGGATAATGTAATCGGCAGGTGTGTAAAAAAGATGGAAGCTGACAGGCAGATAGTGGCCTGTGCGGCGCTCCAATATGACGGTGATATGCAGCCGATGCCATTTTACCAGAGTTTTAATGACTTCAGGAAGTCTTTTTTCATCATACCGCCCGGTAAGTTTTTTGCCGGCCTCCTGGAGCGCTTTTTACCGGAACCGGTGTACGGGGATCCCGAGCAGCGGGACTGGCTGGTGGGGGCGTTCATGATGGTCAGGCGGGCCGGATTTGAAGCTACCGGTGGATTTGAAGAAAGCTTTTTTATGTACGGAGAAGACGTAGAGTGGTCGTGGAGGTTGGGAAAGACAGGAAAGTTGTGTCTCTTCAATGATTGTATTTTCTTACACCTGGAAAACCAAAATCCTTACCGGCGTTCCCGGATTTCCTGGATTAACCGTTTCAGCGTACAGATGCAGGTATCGAATATGGTCTGGCTCAGGAAACAATACGGAGTATTCTATTACCTTTTGATGCTGACTCATTACCTGTCGATGGTCCCGGTTGTGTACGTGTGGAGATGGATTGCAAACATGAAGGAGCCTGACATAACAAAGAGAGGATTTTCTACTCAACATATATTTACCCGGAAAGTTGGCATTCTTTCCGGGTATTTTTGGAAAACCATGAATTATAAGAAGCATTTTTTTAAAATAAGGCCTGAAGAAAATATTGATAAACTATACGCGGATGAAGGAGACTAGAAAGAGGAAAATACTTTTTATTACGCCGCTGGCCTCGAGGACAGGCTCAGAAATGGTGTTGCTCAACATTATTCTCGGCCTGGACAGGTCTAAATATGAAATAGCCTTAGCAAGTTATGCACAGGGGGAACTTCTCAAAGATCTTCCCGATCATGTGAGAGTATATAAGGTCCCGGGGAACTTCAGTATGCTCGACAGGGTCAGCTATCACCTCGGACGGCACCCGATTGTGACCGCCCTGAAGAATATCCAGAAAGATTTTAAGGCGGATATGTGGTACCTCAATACCATCGTTCTTCCCCAGGCAGCTTCTACAGCGGTGGCATTGGATATTCCTTTTGTGGTTCATTTTCACGAAATGCCGCTTTCCTATGTTTATGTAAGCCAGGAGGAGTTTGATCTTATTATTCACAAAGCGCATCATATTATCGGATGCTCGGAAGCTACATGCGAGGGAATAAGACAAGCCGGTGCAAAGAAAGTATCGCTTGTATATGAGTTTATTGAAGATAAAGTGCAGCCCAAAGACGACGCAGAAGTAGCGGCGATAAGAAATAAATTCGGTATCGGGCCCGGGCAATTTGCCTGGATCATGTCGGGAGTGCCGTCGGAAAGAAAAGGATTTGACCTTTTTCCCGAAATAGCGGAGCTTCTTGATGACGCGAATACCCACCTGATCTGGGTTGGCGGCGGTGCAGGCCATGACGGTTATATCGGTTGGGTTGAAAATCGTATCAGATCTTTACGTTCGCGAACCAAAATACACCTGGCAGGCAGGCAAAAAGAGAAATATCACCAGTACCTGCACGCTGCCGACGGATTTATTCTTACTTCCAGGCAGGACCCTTTCCCGCTGGTAATGATCGAAGCTGCGGCGTTGGGCAAGCCAATCGTCTCCTTCCCGTCGGGAGGTGTTTCCGAGTTGATGATTGACGGAATGGGGGCTGTTACCGAAGATATCAGCGCAAAGCAAATGGTGCGGGAGATGAAAAGGGTAATGACCGGTGAGACAGCCTGTGATCCCGCCATATCCAGGAAGAGAATGAAGGAATACGACATATCGAAAGGTATGGAGACCTGGAACCGGGTGATGGACCGGGTTGCGGAGGAAATATTGCCGGGTTAACGGTCAAACCATTTGTTGCGGTAGGCAAGGCTTATTGCCTGTGCTCTCGAGTTGATATGTAGCTTCTGATATATTCTCGCGATATGGGTTCTTACGGTTAAGATGCTGACATCCAGGTGTGAAGCTATTTTTTTTGCATCCCATCCTTTGACCAGATGGCCCAAAATTTCCTTTTCCCTGTCTGTAATATGCCCGGGGATAACCGTTGAATTGGCTTCCGCTTCAGGCGGTGTTGCCTTGCTCAGGAGCTGCAGCGTTTTCCGGGCTATGGAAGGACTCATAGGTGCTCCCCCGTATTCCAGCACATTGATCACTGCGTCTTTCAGGACCTGGGCGGGTTCGTGTTTCAGTAGGTAACCCGATGCTCCGGCAGTGATGGCTTCGAAGATCCTGTCGTCGTCGTCGAAAACGGTAAGCGCCAGGAAAAATATTTCGGGATTAAGCGTTTTAGCCAGCCTGATGGTTTCTATTCCATCCATTCCGGGCATTTCAAGATCCATGAAAACGACCTGCGGCAGTTTTTCCGGGGGCAGACCTTCCAGTATTTCCATACATTCATGGCCGCTTCCTACAGAGAATACGAGGCTCAGGCCTTCTACCATATGGATTTTCCGCTCGAAATCATTGCGGTTAATTCGCTTGTCGTCGACAAATGCAACAGTGTATGACATAGGTGCCGGGATCGTTGATATAAATTCAAAGTTAGGCGGACTGAAATCGGATTCACATACTCAATTTGAAGTAGCCCTTAGCTCTACTCTGGTACCTTCACCTGCTTTTGAATGCCATTTGATGGACCATCCTGCTTCTGCAGCTCTGGATTTCATATTGGCAATCCCGTTCCCTCCGTACCCACTGTTATTTTCGCCGGAGATCATACCCGTCCCGTTGTCTTCTATGCAAACTCTCCAGTTGCCGGAACCCTCTATCTGAACGGTAAGCGAGGTGCAACGACTGTGCCTGGCAGCGTTGATGCTTGCTTCCCTGATAATCTGGTAGAGGTGAAACGCCTGGAATGGCGGTATGACGACGTCTTCCGTAATGGTTTCATTTACTGTGAAAGCGATATGCGGGAAGCTCCGCTCCAGGCGATGGAAAAAGACCTTCATCCGGTCGCTGAGGGCGGTAAGCGACAGCGATTTTTTGTTGAGGATCCAGATGGTATCGCTGAGCTGTGAAACGATAGCCATCGAGTTGTGCCTGAGTTCTCCGAGCGCACTTTTGCTCTCATCAGTTGCGGAATCCTTGTCTATAAATTCCAGGTTGGAAACAATGGAAGCAGCATATGCCCCGAGGTTATCATGTAAATCGGCGGCTATACGCCTGCGTTCAGATTCTTCCGCCTGTGCAATTGCCCTGGCTGCCGATTCCTTTTCCTGCTGCAGGATAAGGGCGGTTTTCAGTTGCTGGCGTTTCCTGAATCCCGTAAAAATGAACCACCCCGCCAGGGAAGCAAGGCCGAGAAGTGCCAGCGACCCGTAAAGGAAGTAGTCCTTTTTCAGAAGCTCATATTGCTGCTGAATGATCGTGTTTTCTTTTTTCTGTACGTCATAGCGGGTTTGAAGGCCGGCTATCGCCTCCGCAGAGTTGGCTTCATAGAAAGAGTCTTTGGCTGCTATTATTTTCTCGAGAAACTCAAGGTAGGAGTTTTGCTCCCCTTTAATTTTGTAACATTTGGCAAGGATTTCATAGTAGGAGAGACGGATCTTGATATTGCTGGAAATGACCTGGCCTGCCGGACCGCTGATATTCAGGTTTTTGTGATCTCCCAGAAGATCTTTACAGAAGGCAATGGCTTTGTCGGCCTGGCCGGTTTCGATATAAAAGTTTGCCAGGCTCAGGTTGTCGCTTACCCACATGGCAGGATCCCCCATTTTTTCGCGGGTTTCCAGCATCTGCAGGAGAGAAGCTTCAGCCTCTTTCAGCTTCCCGAAATGCATCATAATACTGGCCCTGCGCTGGAGCCCTATCGCAAGGTTATCGAGGTTTTGGATAGCATTGCAAAGACGCAGCCCTTCGTTAATATAGTATTCGGCAGAATCCCGCTTGTTCAACTGTTTGTAGGCATCTGCGAAATTAAGGTATATGGCAGATCTTACCAGGTCGTATTTGGAGTGGCCCGATATCGAATTCGATGCCTTCGACAGCCATCCGACAGCTTCTGAAGGTTTTTCTCTTGCGAGAGCTATAGAACCCAACGTGTTCAGGTTAGCGCTTAGCGCAGTGGTATCATTGTAATTTTCTGCCTCTTCTACCAACTCGTAAAGTACTTTAAGGGCATCCTGGAGTCGGTCTGCCCCGCCCAGGCACATTGCCTTCTGGCGTTTCAGCCTGAGATACAGTTCCCGTTCGTTAGTTTCCGACGCCGATATCAATTGAAGCCCGTTGTCGATTGCTACCAGCGAACTGTCGATCCACCCCCATCGCCAGTACATATAGGACATGGCGAGAGCGGCGCCCGCCTGCTGCCTGTTGTTCCCTATCTTGCCGGCCACGTCCCTTGCCAGGTAGGCATATTTGTCAAGTGTGTCCCGGCTAATGCTCTTGTACTCGTCACAAAGCGCAAGGATGCGTTCGAGCCTGTCATTTTCGTTTGCGGCATACCTGACAGTGGTTAAAATGCTGTCTATCTTTCCGGTTTGCGAAAAGGAAGAAAGGGGGAGCCAGAGCAAAATGAATGACAGGTATCTCATTTTCAGGGTTTCCCAAAGTTACCGAAATTTTTTCTTGCTTTTTAAAACAGGATATCCGACCGGTTAACGTATAGTGGTGGCGAGTACTACAAATTAAGTATTTCCCCGCATGTTCAGGTTGAGGAGATTTGTGAAGAGATTTTTTTTCTCATCGCTGAATATTCTATGCCTCTAAACCGCTGTTTACTATGATAATACGTTTCCTTTACCTGTTAGCTCTGATCTTACCTGCCTGCGGGACTTTGTACGCTCAGAACAAAACCTGGATCGGTACCACCGACGAGTGGGGACTGGATGAAAACTGGAGTCCCAATGGGATTCCGGAATCTGTGAATAGCGTGATCATTTCTTCCGGTGCAGCCGCCTGGCCAAAACTTTCCGAGCCCGTGGAAGTCAATAGTTTTACTATGAACCCGGGTAGCCAGATCGATGTAAAAGGGCATAAATTAACCTCCAAGGGCGCTGTTAACCTGACCGGGGCGACAGTTTACAGTAGCGAAACCGGGCCTGCCGTTATTGAAAGTAAGGGAGGCGCGTCCTACCTTCGCAATTCGGTTTTTGCAAACGGGCTGGATTTTACAGCCACAAGCAATGCGACGGTGAATGAGGCGGACGATACCGGTCCGAATACCTACAATGGAAATGTGAAGATTACCATGGCAGGGTCCGGTGCGCTTAACTTTTCGACCGGATATCGTTCGGTAGTAAACGGCAACCTGACGATCGAACGACCCGCCACTGCCGCTAGCGGAACGGCCAACGTGTTTACCAGCGGTGCCGTCGCTTCTACCGGGGTTACCGGGGACTTTACCTATATCAATAAAATTGACGGCGCTACGACGATAGGAGGGGGGGCTATCGGGGAAAACAGTCATTGCAGGGAAAGTGAATATCGATGTGGAAACCACCGGTAACTTCGCTTTTACATTGCAAAGGCTGGCAAATACGACTTCAGGAGGAGTGATCTCCATTAAAAATCCGGGCACGTTTAGTCTTTTCAACGATACACTTACAGTCGCCAGCTTTACGGTGAGCGGGAAGAAGTTCAGTGATAGTAATATTATTAATAACAAACTGACATTCAATACTTTTCAGTATGAGGACGATCCGCTTAATAACGCTGTGCTCTACGTGTCATCGAATGAATTCAACGGCGCTGCGACGTTTACTCAAAAGGGGACTGCAGGACTTAACGAAGGCTGGGCCGGGCCGAATACCTATAACGGGAATACGGTATTTACTGCAATTGGCGGTACTGTTACCATATCCGGGTGGAGTAAGTCGACCTTTAACGGCAACCTTACCGTAGAACGGACGGCAACGGGGACTACCAATGTGTTTACCAGTGGGAGTGAGGGATCGGTAATCGTCACCGGCGATTTCTTCTATAAAAACCATGTCGGTGGGGTGACACAAATCGGGGCGACCTCAGGCGGCAAAAATGTGGTCGAAGGGAAGGTCGGTATCGATGTCGAAACCACCGGGAACCCCACTTTTACCCTGTTTAGACTGGCCAATTATACGACCGGCGGGGTGGTATCCATTGTTAATCCCGGTGCACTTAATATACAGAACGACACGCTGACGGTCGCGAGCTTTACGGTGAGCGGAAAGAAGTTCGGTGATAGTAATATCAATAACAACAAGCTGATCTTTGACACCTTCGGGTATGAGGACGATCCGCTCAATAATGCTACGCTATTCCTGTCATCGAATGAATTCAACGGCGTTGCTACATTTACCAGCCGCGGATCAGGTCCGCTCAATGAAAGCTGGAATGGTCCGAACCAGTTCAATGGGAATGTTACCTATTCCAGGAATGGGGCTGGTAATATCGTAATAGGGCACTCTTTTGTATCGTCTTATGCTGTCAATCTCACCTTTGCGAGCACAGCAGGCATAGTTGTAAACGCGCCCGGCCGCATTCGCTTCAATGGGGCGATGGACGGAACGTTTACCCAGACTGGGGTGGCAGAGCCCGTTTTGCCAGGCTTCGTGCTCGAAAAAACGGGAGGCGCAAAACTTGTGTTGATCCAGCCCCTGCGTACCAGCAATACGGTCAGTTTTGTCAGCGGTTATATAGAGGCTTCCGAAACGAGCCCGCTCATCTTCCAGGCGGGGACGGGTCATACAGGGGCCGGTGATGAAAGCCACGTAATCGGGCCGGTGCATAAGATCGGTAATACAGGGTTTACCTTTCCTGTCGGGTCGGGGGAGAAACTTTTCACCGCGGGAATCAGCGCGCCATCCGGCCCGACCGACCGCTTCAGCGCCGAATTCTTTGCCCGTAACCCCGGCGACGACGGCTACGATCCCGGTATAAAAGCCGGTACCCTGACCAAGGTATATGGTGAAGGTTATTGGGAGATTCAGCCGGTAGCGCCGACTACCGGGAATGTCACCATTACCCTGGGCTATAATTTCCCTTCCGGTTATATTACAGATCCGCTCAAACTGGCGGTAGCCCATTGGAGCGGCGGGCTTTGGAACGATCTGGGCAACGGCGACAGGTCGGGAAACAACACTGTCGGTACCGTGAGCACAGCCGGTGCAGTGCCTGCATTCAGCCCATTTACCATCGCAAGCACAGAAGACATCAATCCGCTTCCTGTTGTACTGGCCGCTTTTTCGGTTTTCGGAGAAGAGACAACGGCCATTCTTCACTGGACTACCACCGACGAGGTGAACAGCGAGCGTTTTGAAATAGAGCACAGCACTGATGCGCGCATTTGGAATATGGTCGGCGTAGTACCCGCGAAAAAAGAGCGTAACATCGTATCCAATTACACATATATCCACACCAATCCTTTTACCGGGATCAATTATTACCGCCTGAAAATGGCGGATCCGGACGGCAGCTACATCTACAGTAAGATTGAAAGCCTCGTACTTTCCGGAGAAACAGTATCGATCCTCTATCCCAATCCGGTCTCGGACCGGGTATTTATTAAAGCCGGCGGCAAGGTACAGCAGGTAGAGGTAATCGACCTGCTGGGCCGCACGGTACAGTCGATAGCAGGAGACCTGAATGCCGGACTGGACGTATCCCGGCTGGTTCCGGGCCTTTACCGGGTGAGGCTAAGCCTTCACGGTGGGTCAGTGGTGACACACAGTTTAGCGATTGCCAGGTAAATATTTTTCGTTTTGAATCATTCCCCTCTGATAACACGCCGGACAACAGTACCCTCCGGCGTACCAATCTTCAGAAGATATATTCCGGGAATGACCGTAGCCGGAAAGGTGATACCTGGTACAGCAAGTTCTCCCGAGGTGGGCATCAGAACCTTCTCTGTAGGTGTAATCTGCTTGCCGTCAATAGTATACCATCCTATCGTAAGGGTAGCACCCGGTGTGAACCGCATAGTCAAGGCACTTTGGAATGGATTGGGATATACTACGGCTTCAGGTTTTTCTCCGTACTGAATCCGGTACGAAATTACCGGGTTGAAGGTGTACGTTCCGTCATAGTCCACCTGCCTGAGCCGGTAGTAGAGTACTATCCCGCCTGGAAACACCGCAGGATCCGCCCAGGTATAGGTATGAGCAGCAGCAGTAGTTCCAATGCCCTGCACCTGTCCCAGGTTTTCAAAGGCAATACCGTTCCGGCTCCGCTGTATCTCGAAAAAGTCATTATGTGCTTCGGTAGTGGTTACCCATTTGAGCAGCCGGGCGTGCTCCTGTTTTTGTACAGAGAAACTTTGCAGGATCACCGGCATCGGGTTTCCAATCGTCTGTAGTCCTGCAATGTCGGATTGATTATCGGTCACTTCTGGGGTAGTATTCACGAAAGAGAAAGCCGCCTGGCTGGCGGATCCATCGATTTTGAAGTTCTTTCCTGCGGTAGCGCCAGGCTTAACATTTGCGGTGATGAGCAGGTAATAGGTAGTGCCTGCGGAGTAGGTTATGCTGCCGGTGTTGAAGGTAAGTGTTTCCCCCGCACCTGTAATGCTGCCGTCCGATGTGAGTCCGCTGGCTCCGGTGAAGGACGGGTTGGTATTGCGGAACAGGCCGAAAGAGCTGATGTCGTCGGATGTATAATCTCCTGAGGTTTTAATGGTCAGGGAATTGATGTTAACAGGTGCAGCAGCGCCGATATCGAGTTTGAGTATGTAAAGCAGGTGGTTGTTGGTTCCCTGCAGGACGTTCCCTGGATCTACCGTCTGAGTGTAGAAAGTGACTTCCGGGCGGAATATGGTCTGTAGTCCTGCAATGTCGGATTGATTATTGGTCACTTCTGGAGTAGTATTGACGAAAGTGAAAGCCGCCTGGCTGGCGGAGCCATCGATTTTGAAGTTCTTTCCTGCGGTAGCGCCAGGCTTAACATTTGCGGTGATGAGCAGGTAATAGGTAGTGCCTGCGGAGTAGGTTATGCTGCCGGTGTTGAAGGTAAGTGTTTCCCCCGCACCTGTAATGCTGCCGTCCGATGTGAGTCCGCTGGCTCCGCTGAGGGATGGGTTGGTATTGCGGAACAGGCTGAAAGAGCTGATGTCGTCGGAAGTATAATCTCCTGAGGTTTTGATGGTCAGGGAGTTGATGCTAACAGGTGCGGCAGCGCCGACATCGAGTTTGAGTATATAAAGCAGGTGGTTGTTGGTTCCCTGCAGGACGTTCCCAGGATCTACCGTCTGAGTGAAAAGTGTTATAGTACTCTGCGCCATTACCTGCTGTACGGGCCTGATGACAACCACAAACAACGCTGTGGTCATAAAGAAATACCGGCGAAGCCATCGTAGCCCCGGTATAGTAATTGTTCGGGATATAAAGATCGTTTTCATTATGAAATGGGATTTATAGGCGGAAAGAAATAGGCGGTGATTAATCGCCTATTGCAGATAATTACCGGCCATTAATCCCAAATAAAATTATCCAGGAAAACAAGACCACACAATACCCAAATCATGTGATGCTAAAAGGGCAGAGGCTACCAGAAAAGGACAGCCTCTTATCGTGAAAATAACGCGGCGCATGCCTCTTCCTTCAGTAGCGGATCTTCATCTGGTCCCGACTTATACGATTATACGGCGTCATCCGGAGCTGGTCCGCCCCAGTTCTTCAGGATCTTCTGAAGCCTCCCTGCGTTATATGGGTTGTAAGGGAATCAGAATTATGAACTTTGTAGAAACAGCTGCCTGGTGTTTAAGCTCCGCTCCGGAAACAGGTTCGCGCAACCCGGCCTTATACGAATTGAAAAAGTTCCCTGGCTCCCGCAACTGTGCAGCTTTATGTTCCGGGGCCGATAAAATACTTACGGTTCGTAGGGGGCTTAGTTCTGGTTTTGAGGAATCATTTTCAGCGAATCGATGTCCGACAGACGGATTTTGATAACTTCTATCGTCTGTTTCCCCGTGGCAAATGCCACGAAAAGATGGCCGTCGTGTTCCATCACATGCGGGTAGTCTACATGCCTCCCCCCGACCAGATAATACATTTTATTGAAAACTATCCCGTCGTCGCTGAGGGAAAGTATCAGCGGGTCGCGTTTTTTCGGATTGGCGTTCGATACCAGTACATAGCGCCCGTCTTTCAGGCGTGTACCGCTGAATTTCGAGCGGGCGTCGGGAAAATTGGTTCTGACGGGTGTGCTCCAGGTACGGCCGTTGTCCGATGAAAAAGAGCGGAACAGGTACCCGCTTCCTTTGTTGTCGCGGAAAAGCGCTACGAGGTTGTTATCCGGCAACACCCACCAATACGGCTCTTCTGCTGTAAGCTCATGGGCTGAGCCAAGAACCGGGTATGATTTCCAGTCGGCGAGGCTTTTTACTCCCCCGATCAGGAACTCTACGCCCGACGTAGTATAATCGAACTTACGCCTGGACATCATCCATTCGCCGGAGGGTATCTTTTTTGGCGAGAAATTATTGATCGCGTTGTCATGCACCACCCCGATATCTTCCCACTTATTCCATTTCTTGTCATACCGGAAAGCTCTCAGTGCCAGGCCGGGGCCGAAGAAACCGGCTGCTTCGTCCAGTGATGCCAGGGCAAGAAATTCCCCGTCGCGCTGCCAGAATCCCCGTGCTATGTAGCGGAATCCTTTTTCCGAACGTATCCCATAGAGAGAGCTTTTTTCTGCGCCGGGCGGCGGCGGAGTAAGATATTCCGGCTCGGACCATAGAACACCGTCATGGCTGGTAGCGTATTTTACTCTTTGCCCCACACGGTCTTCTATCCCCGGACCGTCGCTCCACATAATCCAGTATCTGCCGTCGTAATAATCAAGGTAATTGTGTTGGTTGACCCCCATTTTATGGCGGACATCGCTGACGACCATGTGAGAGCCGGGCAGGCGGGGAAGCTTGTCATAGTCTATCTGATGTGTATCACGGGGTAGCCAGTCGCCCGCCAGCATAAGAGAAGAGGAAGGGTTGGAGACGGTGTTGGGACGTTGGGCTATAGCGACAGTTACGAACGACAAAAGCAGGCATGCGAGCAGGCTTACCCGGCGTGTAGATAAGGGCCAGCCACTTAATGGGCAGTTAAAAGAGTTAACCATGGAATGAAGCGCTGTTAAATTAATTGTCAGATGTATTCGTTACTGATCCCGCCGTCTCTCTCTACAACATCATTTAGTTCCTTTTCTGAAAGATTATAGACAAATAATATATAGGTGTAAAACCTCTCAGGATCCAGCCCGTGTCGTGTCGAGAATGGCTTTTTCTTAAAAAGCAAGAGATGGTGACAAGGCCCGATTTTCCATAAAGAATAGGAGATATGGTCAAAATTAGATGTCTTTACCAGAAAGTTGTCTCCATATGCTTTCTGAAGCATTGCTGACGTCTGTTCATGCAGCGTGTCGCTAATTGTATAGGAATATGCATATATACCTTTTACGTCGTAGTTGGTGGAATAACCGCCTTTAGTGTAGAAGGTAGTAGCGGTATCCTGTCCACTATGGTTAAATTTCCCGGTTTCGTATCCCGCTCGAAAATGGGCGCGAACAACAGTGTCGGGTCTCATAGAGTACAAAAAATGTGGTGGCAAGGTATCGTACAGTACTCCTTCCCAGTTAGCCTTGAGCTCACCGGCTTCGATAGGGAATTTAATTGTGTCATTTTTAAAAAATGTTTCAAAATGCTCACAGGGCCTGAAGATCGGCCGGGTATTAATAAGCCATATTAAAGCCAATAAGATTACAGTGCCTGCAATAACAAACGCTAGTAACAGCTTTTTTAAAAATTTCATAACTGCGGTCAATTTGAATCAACACTTGCTAAAGATAGTAATTCGCTCGATCATCAAGCGAATTACTATCTTAGCCTGATAGCTACAGTGGTCCGGGTATGGTAGGGTCGTCAACATTGGAAGACGTCTCCTGGTTATTGAGTAAAAAGACGAGGTCCCCATTCCTCATGGCATCGCCGAGCTTGCTACCCCAGTAAAAGGCACCTGCACCTTCATTTTTGTAGGAGTCATAAATCTGTAGGCCGACGGCGTTATTTTTTTTGTCCATAATTGTGGCTGGATCTAAATCTTCTTCCGATTCATGCGCTTCACCCAACTGCCTGGAGGTTTCTCTACCGAAGGATACCGCATCAAAAATTCTGAACAATGCATGTTTAAAGGCATTCCCTTTACAGGCAGAACAGTTTTTGGCTTGATTACTCTGGAAATAGGAGAATGTAGTGGAAATAGCTGCATAAGCGTTGGCTCCGTAACGGAGCACATTTAGACGGTACTTCGTGGGACTCCCACCTGAATATTGCCATATTATGCTCTTCTCAGCATTATTAAATCGTCCTTTCTGCGCTCTTATCTCGTTTTCAACAAATTCTAAGGCAACTGATTTTTTAGCTTTGATCCATTCGATTATTGCATCGATATCCTGCTGGGAAAACGTTTCGAGATAATCGATTTCTTCGCGGCTGAAATGAATATTGTGATGCACGCCGGCTTCGAAAATAAGGGGGAGTACCTTGCCGGGTACAACCGAGTTTAGTATGATGTCGAGCTTTGTCTGGCCCGGAGCTACCCGGAAAAAACCATTTATATAAGGGCTGAAACCGGTAGAGATACCAGGACTTCCCATGGAAGGCCCTTTTGTCGGTGGTCCGGCCGGGCCGCCGGCTCCAGGACCGCCGATGGGAGGCAGATTATCTTCAAAGTCAGGGACACAGACCAGGACCTCGCCGACATATACCCAACATATATTATCCCCGGTCACCCTGTATCCGGCGACGCTGTTACCGCAACGATTCACCCACTTGTAGGCACGTTCGCAGGCCGACGTCCTGCTGCCTGAACTATTGGCCTGGTCGACCGCAGGAAAACCCGAGACGGTCTGCTCCCCGATCTTCCATAGGCTCTGAAGCTTCAGTCGATGGGGATCGAAAAAGTATATCGATCTTTTACCTGTCGGTCCCCCGCTTTCCTCTGCCATCATACTTCCGGTAATATCGCCCCTATCGTCAAGGTAGAAGATCAGCTTTGCCGTTTCCAGCTTCACCGGATCATCGTGTCCGGCCGCGTCTCCAGCGATCTGCAGGTCTCCTTTCTGGCTATAAAGCGGTACCGTGACAAGTCTTTGCCCTTCGAACATCACGACATCTGCAGTCTGCCATAAAATGGAATAATCCTCCAGAATATCCGACGGCTGATTCTCCAGCCAGCTTCGGCTTCCCTCGACAGTAAGCTCCATTTTTTCTGAAGGATGTGTAATCATTTCATTGATGGGGCTTTCGCAGCCGGCCGTCAATAGGAGACCGGCCAGCAAAGTATAGTGTTTTGCTCTCATGTTTACAGATGATTTTTGAGTAATAGTTATGTCGACTCAAAGATTGCCTGCTACATGATGAAAGTATCACCTGGAAATCAGGGATCTTACGCGTTATACGTGTATAAGTTGGAGATCAGATAAATGTATTGTAATATTATCCTCCCGTCCGCCAGGATTAAGAGAATGGCAACTTTTTCCGGCATCGACAGGCATACTATATTAATTTGTATCATTTTTAACATACGTACTATGGATTCAAAAATCAACACCCGCATACGGCAGACCCGCCTGCTGAAAGGATATTCACAGGAATACATGGCCTACCGGCTGAGTATCAGCCAGCAATCCTACAGCCGAATGGAAAGCGGGAGACAGGACCTGAAAATCATACAGCTTGAAACAATAGCCGAGGTGCTGGAAATTCCTCTTACGGATCTGTTGTCCGACTATTCCCGTCAATATGTTCCCGCCGACAGCGAGCATGTAATGCCCCTGTTGAATGAGCTGGAAAACGTCCTGAGGAGGCTGATGGCCGGAAAAGGAGCTGTCTAAAAAGTAGTTTTAACCACAAGAGCACAGAGTATCACAGAGCTTGTAATGTGTATTTTGCTTATAATCAACGGTTTGTTCTTATTTTAAACAAGCTTTGTGTTCTCTGTGGTAAAGTTGTTTTTCTTTTTAGACATGAAATCCCCATGAGCGAATTTAGAATTAGCACACAAGCGGTGGTACGCCACTCTCCATTTTCAACTCTCAACTTTCAACTTTCAACTATTTTAATACAGATGAAGTATTATGAGTAGCTCGCAGAAGTGGCCTGTCACTTGAAACGGTATCGTATACCCCAGCTACCTCTTATAAGAGCGACGTCGGCTTCATTTGTGAAAATAGGTGCCAGTTCGATGTGAAAGCCGAATTTTTTGGCATTAAAAGGAAAAACATGTACTCCAATAGGAGCAACAAGCCCCGCCGCCCGGTTGGCCCGGCCTCCGAGACCGGCGTATACTTCTACGTCTTCTTTGTCGATAAACTGGTACGTGGCAACTGCTTCAACAGACATATTGTCGAGAAATGTGTCCATTCCCAGCCGTAATTCAGGAAGGAACCTGTCAGCAATTTCGTAGTTAAAGCCTGCAAACGGCATGTTGGATTGGTGAAAGCTTACTCCGAACTGCGCAATGGAAGGAGTAACAAGACCGCATAGTACAACGATAAGAATTTTCCTCATGTCCTTTTAATAGGTTTGTATGAATTATATGACATAACGACTGGACATCCGGAATGTTATCCTGACGACTCTGAAAATCATCAGGGACCAATGATGGGTTTCGGGAAAGCCTCGTATTCTGTCAGTATGCTTTTGAATGTATGTGGTTCACGACCCTGTCCAGGATATCCAGCGGGAAAGCAGAAGGCATGCCGTACCAGAAATAGGAACCCTCGCCCTCATATACTTTTGCCCGGATGTGCCTTTCTACCGGAAGATAGCTGGATACGTCGTTGCAATAGCCGGCTACCGAGACCAGCTTATCGGGCCATATTTTTTTAATGGCTAAACTGTATTCCGTAACGACTTCCCTGGAGAGACCGATAAGTTTCCACTGACCTATATTGAGCGTCTGGATGTAGATAGGCATGTATTTCGGCATCTTGTTGTCCCGGTGATAGGAAAGCATCAGGTCGGCCCAGGCCACATCCCTTTCAGGCTCCATTTCCGGGCCCAATGCTGCATTTTTTGCACGGAACTCCTCCAACTCGGACTTGCTCATGGGATTTGTCGGGATCAGAAGTGAGTCCATTTTAAAGCCGATGCCTCCGTTGAGATCAGTCATAGGTGTATCGAGGACTTTCATGACGTCGTCAGCCAGTTTTGCACCGGATATCTCAGGTTCGTCTACCGGGTTAATATCCCCTCCGCAACCCTGCATAAATAACGCCATAGTAGGAGTTGTCGCATTTTTTTCCACTGCGCTCCGCATAAAGCCGGGATAGTTGCTGCTGAGTGTAAAGTGCCTGATACCTTTCGTACCGAAAACGGGGTGACATCCTGTCAAAACCAGCACGGCTTGTTTTTTTTCGTCAGTGCTGACTATCCTGAGAACATCCACAGCACTGTCATAAGGTTCGGTCGAGCCCGGGTTCCTCCTGTTAGCGCCGATTGTAGTACTGCCTCTTCCAAATGACAAGCGCACCGGGAACAGCTTTGAGGTAGCCTCCACACCTGCTTTGATCATCGCAGGCTTGACTACTTTTTCCATATAATTGACATCCGGGTAGCGGTTATGAGGTGCCCAGGGAATCCATCTTTGCGTGCCCGGAACAAAATGAGTATGGGAGGCATTGATGAGAATAGCCTCCGCCGGCAACCCTGTTTTCCTGGAAATAGACGCCTTCACGTTGCCAATCATATCCGAATTAAAGCCACAGAGATCCATACAGATAATCAGGACTTTAGTGCCGCCGCTCTGGATGGCGATGGCCCGCGCGTAGGAATGCTCTTCTTTCTGTCCGTGTATAAGCGAGGCAGAAAACAGGGAATCGGATTCGTTAACTGCGAAAAGCCTGCGATTCTCTGTGTACAAATGCTGGATATTGACCTTCCGGATTTCACCGTTGAAGTACAGGGCCCGGTTCCATCCGTTTTCCGGGTTGTCTATATGAAACTTGTAGAGCGTATCTGTGCCGTTGCAACCATATACATAAGGGTGTTGTACCACAAAGCTCTTCAGGCCTTTCAGCGCAGGAGCCTTGATCCATCCTGCTCCGCGGTTTCCCGATCTGTTATATTCCAGCAACCCCGGCTGGCTGAGCCTGTATTGCACCCCTTCTTCCTTTTTAACTTCCTGTCGCTTTACCCGGCGGGCAAGCGGGGTATCGGAGTCTAAGACGCCTTCCGGGTTCCATTGTACGGCAAATCGTCCGGCCCAGGGGCCCGCATAGCCGGCTAATGCTACGGAAAACGATTCGTCTCCCGGCTCGATACTGACACTCGACATTCCTGCCCTGAAACCCTCCTGGGCCAGGCAGATCCCTGTACCCAGCAGGAAAGTCAGAACCAGCGGAAATAAATTAGCGCGCATAGAAACTTAGGTATATGAAATAAAAGGGGTGATGCTTTTAGATTTTTGCGAGCTCAGGGGCGTATTTCCTGATCTTTATAATGGCTTCGGCTATCTGGTCCATATCTTTCTTCGTCCCCAGCAGCATAGTTTGGAAAAGCCATACAGCCTCATGCTGCGTGAGATGATCGTTCTTCGGGCATCGGTTCTGCTCTACCCAGTCTTTCATCCTTTTTTCACCGTATATTTTGAGATAATGGCGGTTTCCGGCCAATCCTGTAACGTATGCCTCGCTGTTCATCTGGCCATATCCGGGCGAATTCGGGATACCCTCGGCGGTAAGCGCCTTAAGGAATTTTTCGCGCGAAAGGCCGGCGAAGTGGTTTTTGTCGTAGCGGAACATGTACAGGTGATAAGCGCTCATTGTAGTTCCGTCGTAGAGCTTTGCCGGGGTAATGCCCGGGATCTCTCCCAGTATTTTGTTAAGGTACATGGCATTTTCCCACCGGAGCCGGGTCTGGTCGCCGAGGCGGGTCATCTGGGCACGCAGGATATTTCCCTGGAATTCCGTCATCCGCAGGTTTGTCCCTCTCGTCCCTGTCGATCCGGGCAGAAAACCCGATGTGTTACCTCCGCGTCCCTGGTTATGAAAAGTGTAGCAGGTCTTGGCGAAATCGTCGTTATTGGTAATGATAGCGCCTCCTTCGCCGGAGTTGAGATTTTTGCTCGACTGGAAGCTATAGGCTCCGGCAAGGCCCAGGGTGCCCACCTTTTTTCCTCGCCATTCGGCCATATGGGCCTGGCAGGCGTCTTCTATCACCGGGATGTTGTTCCGGGCACCTATAGGAAGGATCCTGTCGAGGTCGGCCGGCGATCCGGCAATATGGACGGGAATAATCAGCTTTGTTTCCTTTGAAATAGCCCGCTCGATTTTGGACGGATCGATCTGGAAACTTTCAGGGTCGGTATCGACAAATATAGGCAGGGCGTAATTTAATGTAACGACGTTGTAGGTCGCAATAAATGTATATACAGGAATGATCACTTCATCGCCGGGGCCGATGTCAAGCGCGCCCAGCATAGTGTAAAGTGCACTGGTGCCGCTCGATACGCCGAGCGTGTGCTTCACCCCCATAAGCCCGCTGTGCTCTTTTTCGAATTTGCCTACTGCACTGTTGCTGTTCAGCCTCCCCCAGTTTTTACTTTCAAGGGTTTCGGTGAGAGCCGTCCTTTCGGTCTGGTCGAAGACCGGCCATTGCGGAAAATCGCCGGGATGGGCTTTTATCCCGCCGAGCAGGGCTGGTTTCTGATCAGCGGAAGCGGCTTTCAGGATTACCGGCGCGCCGAGCCCTGTCCCTATCGCGGCTGCCGACAGCGTGTGAATGAACTTTCTTCTGTTGAGATGATCAATCAGTATTTTCATCAGAATTAATAGATAATAAGCTTAGGTATTTCCTCTTCCGTTCAGAACGCCCGGTAGTACTTTTATTATCCATAGGGCTGGTTCTATATACTTTGTACAGGTAAAATTTCTTTCCCGGTACCAACAGCCAAAACTATCGTACGTTAATTTCATCCGGCCAGGCAACCGGCTGCCCGTCCTTTTTCCAGGTAGGGCGCTGGGCACCGTATTGCTTGAGCCGTTTTGTGAACAGCCTGGCCATCTCTCTGGTTTTTTCAGGTTTCAGGGCGGCAAGGTCACGTAGCTCGCCAATGTCTTCTTTCAGGTTATATAGCTCCAGTTTTCGGGCCCGGTAATCGTAAACGAGTTTCCAGTCGCCTTTTCTGAATGCGCTTGCCCAATGAATGTTGGGGCCTTCCTGCGGGATCCAGCGGTGAGGGTGATGCCAGACCAGCTCTCTTTCCCCGTCTTTCAATTCAGGCTTCCGGAGCAGCGGAAGCATGCTTTTCCCATCCACATGCTGAAGTATGTCCGCCTGTTTTACACCCGCAATCTCGAGGATAGTAGGAAAAAGGTCTTCTACGATAACGTACTGACCAGCGGTTTTACCAGCCTGCGTAACTCCCGGCCATTTTGCAAGCAGCGGAACCCGTATACCCCCCTCGTACACGGAACCTTTTCCCGCTCTCAGCGGAAGATTGTGTGTGTAACCTTGTCCTCCCCTGAGCGGTGCCGTGCTCAGCCCGCCGTTGTCGGAAAGGAAGAAAATTACAGTATTGTCGGCAAGGTGTTGCTTTTCCAGAAAATCCATTACGTCGCCCAGGCTTTTGTCCATGCCTTCTACCAGCGAGGCGTAATTGGCTTCAATGCTGTCAAGCCCCATTTTCAGGTAGCGATCGACAAACCGCGGGTCCGGAAGTATGGGAGTATGTACTGCGTAGTGAGAAAGGTACAGGAAGAAAGGCTGCTTTTCGTTGACGGGCTTTTCCAGTGCTTTCAGCGCCTCGATAGTCAGTGCGTCGCTGAGAAAGGTGTGGGTACCATGATAGGCTTCCAGCCCCGGGACTGCGTTCCGGTTAGGTTTGCCGTTTACCGGCCTGTCGTAATTGCTTTCTCCGTAGTAGCTGGCAGGATGCCCGATGGAGCTGCCGGCGATGTTAACGTCGAACCCTACATTTTTCGGATCGCCTGCCGGTGTGCCGGTGGAGGCAAAATGAGCTTTCCCGCTCAGGATCGTGTAATACCCCGCATTTTTCAGAAGCGCGGGGAGGGGAGTGGCGTGAAAGGTATTTTCCACACCGGCTACAGGGCTCATTCCCTGGATATTCCATGGAACAAAGTTCAGCGTGGTATCCGGATAATCGGTATTTACATTGGCGTTAGGGGATGTCCAGTGTGTGATGTGGTGCCGCGCCGGGTTTACGCCTGTGATAAGACTGACGCGGGAGGGAGTACATACCGGGAATGCATACCCGTTGGTGAATTTCAGGCCTTCTTTAGCCAGCCGCTCCATATTGGGAGTGCGGTAGCGTTTGTTGAATTCTGTAGGTTTTTCCCAGAAAGGCACCGACGTATCCTGCCAACCCATGTCATCTACGAGAAAGACAATTATGTTGGGATTGTTTTTATGCTGCACTTTCTGAGCTATTGCCCCGGAAAGTAAAAAAAACAAGCATATCGCTACCAGCCCGGAAACAGGTGCATATTTGGGAAATGAGATTATGAAACTTCGTATATTCATTTTTCTGACTCAAATCTTGAGGTTTTTTTTATTATTGTAATAATTGGCCAGCCAGCAATATGGCAGGCTATTTGATCTGCGCGACTTAATCGCTTTAACAATGGTACGCTGAATATTGTTTTTTTCGAAAAAAGGTAAGGATTTTTTATCGCTATGCTTAAACAATTTTGCTTGTTGCTGCTGATCACGGCAGTCTCCGCCCGGGGACAGGAGATATTTCAAAAAGACCAGGTAGACAAACCTGCGGAGCCTATGGGCGGCCAGACCATGCTTTCTGAATTTTTGACCCATAATGTCAGGGCACCCTTCGCGAACAGGGTTGAAGGCACACAGGGAAAAGTAGAGATAAAAGGAGTAGTCGAACCCGACGGGTCGACCTCTTCGCTGGAAATTGTCAGGAGTCTCAATAAAGAATCGGATAAAGAGACGCTGCGTGTTTTCGGAACTTTTGGAGGATGGAAGCCTGCTGAGAAGGACGGCAAGCCTGTCAGGCAATGGTTTAGCTATTCGCTGGGCTTCGGAGCCGGCGAACTGGACAGCTTTCATAAGGACACTTATGAGTTCGATTTTTTGTTTGACGGAAAATATAAGAAAGTAAAAGAGGAAAATGAGGCAATGTACCGGATCCGGGTGACGGTCGATCAAAATGGGGTTCCTGTAGGACAGGTCCGGTTCAGCACGCGGACAAAAGGCCGGTGGTCGGCCCAACAGGATTTGGGAACTACCCGTATGGCTGTTGAAAGCGGCATGCTGTCGCTACTTCTGGGAGTAGAAGAGGAACAGTTGGGACAGTTTGTCGATCCATCGGATGCGTTCATCGTCAAGGTGGGGCTCGATCCTTTCGAAACCGGTTTGCCGGAATACATTATAACGTCCGACGGAAGAATCGTCAGAGAGCTTTTGCCGGGCCTTTTTTCGAAAGTGAGCTACGCTTCGGGCCGTACGGCAAAAGTGACCATCCTGGAAAGTGATGTAATTAGCCAGACGATAAGCTGGTATCCCAATTCTATTCTGAAAGAGAAGTATTATACCCAAAAAATCAACGACAGTACAAGCATCGAGAAGATTATACAGGTTTTTGACAGCTCTGGCGTTCAACAGGTGGCAAAGGGGAACGGGCATGTTTCCGGCGGCAACCACATATGGGGTGAAGGTGAAGTCAGGAACGGTTATCGGGTAGGTACCTGGCGGTCGTTTCACCCCGACGGCACATTGCGTTTTGAAGAATTGTATGATGAAGGGAAGCTGGTCCGCGGGAAGAGTTTATTGGACGGGAAAGAATTTCAATATACGCATCATGTGATGCAACCCCGGTACAACGGTGCTATGAGGGATTTTTACAGGTTTTTGGCATCAAATATCCGGTATCCTGCCGAGGCATCGAGGAACAGGATACAGGGGCGTGTGGTTTTGTCGATTGTGGTTGAACCCGGCGGAAATATCGGCAATGTAGAGATTATCCGCAGCGCCGGGCCTTTACTGGATGCAGAAGCTGTTAGGGTAATTATGCTCAGCTCCGGGAAATGGATTGCCGGGCAGAACCGGGGGATCCCCGTTCGGTCTGCATACAGTATCCCTGTCGCCTTTCAGCTTGAATGAGGGGTGTCTAAAAAGAAAGACACCCCCCCTCTTATACCTTTACATTATTCGTTCCGTACTTCCCTCTCTGCGGGCGCGAAAGTGTAGCATTAGCTTCGGCATCATTGATAAATTCTTCTTTTTCCGGGTCCCACCGCAGTTTGCGCTGAAGCTTCATGGCGGTATGAGCTACCAGGCAGGCCGAGCAGGATCTGTGCGCGACTTCGGCGGGGCTGATAGTCTCTTTCTTATCCCGGATCGATTCCAGCCAGTTGCGGTGCTGCTCGGGGCTTTCGTAGAGATGTATTTCATTTTGTCCTATTACCGACCCCAGTATTTTCGGATCGCTCGCATAAAATGCTTTGTTCTCCTCCTTGCTATTTGCGGCAGCGGAAGGGTCGGAGGCGGTTACGCCGACATTCCCTCTCGATACAAAGATCCAGCCGTCGGTTCCTTCAAACTTAACCCCGTTCGGATTGTCTCCACCCATTTCCATCACGACGCCGTTTGCATACCGGGCCGTTACTTTAAAATCTCCGTGTACATTCCATAAGCCTGACGTAGGGAAAGAGGCGGTGCCTTCTACCTCCACGGGTCCCGTAAGCTCGGTTCCCATTCCCCAATGTGCGATGTCGATGTGGTGGGATCCCCATCCGGTGATCATTCCCGCGCCGAATTGCTCACATCTAAGCCATCCCGGCCGGTCATCGAGGTTCGTTTGCGAGTGGACACGGTCCAGGGTATAGTAGACTTCCGGCGTTGAACCCAGCCAGAAATCGTAGTCCAGGCCGTTGGGAACCGGCATTCTTTCAAGGCTCCCACCGGGAGGATCGCCGGGAAGCCCGACGTATACTTTCTTTAATTCTCCTATCCGCCCGTTTCTTACCAGCTCGCATGTACGTTTGAATTGGGGCCATGGGCTGACGGATCTTTGCTGACTGCCCAATTGAAACACTACTCCCGATTTTCTTACGGCGTCGCTCATCTGGCGCCCTTCTTTTATCGTAAGCGAAGTCGGTTTTTGCATGTAAATGTGTTTGCCTGCGAGAGCTGCCTCCATGGCAGGCTGTGCATGCCAATGGTCGGGAGTGCTGATTACCACCGCATCAATCTCCTTGCTGGAGAGCATGTCATGGTAATCCGCATAGGTTTTAACATTAACGTAGTTGGCTTTCCCGGTCTTTTTTGCGTATTGGGCCTCGATCCATTGTTTTCCCATCCCTGCACGATTTCTATCCACGTCGGCGACCGCCATCACGTGTGCAATGTCATTTTTCAGGATCTCCGGCAGGTCGTGTGAGCGCCCTATCCGGCCAAATCCTATCTGGCCGATATTGATACGGTTGCTGGGTGCATTTTTCCCGAAAACCGACGCCGGAACTATAGCAGGGAATGCTGACGCAGCCAGTATGCCGGTAGTTCCGATACCCGCTTGTTTGAGAAACGATCTTCTGCTATGCTGTTTCATCCGAATGAATAGGTATTAAGTTGTTGTTTATGAACTATTTACTTTTTTTTACGGGATCGAGCGGGGTAGCGGCATAAGCCTTTCGGTAGTCGCGCGGCTTTTGTTTTCCTATGGCCCATTCGATGCCTCCCATAATATGCTTTCTGAACTCGGGATTCAGATAATCCTTCTTATCGTGGCCCAGGGAAGTGTACCATGATCTTCCGCCGTCGAACTCCTGGCACCATACCGAAGGAAACACGTCGCCGAAAGTATCCAGGCGTTTCGGGTTTTCTCCCTGGAGCGTTGTGGCGTCGTTTACCGCTATGATCCGGAGATTGACACCCATTTCTTTCAAAAAGTAAAATTCATCGCCTCCGGACCGGTTCCACTTATTGGGAAGGTGCTTTACGGAAGGGTGGTGCTCGTCCAGGATCAATACGTCGAAAGGCTGGAATTTGTCGTGCCAGTAAAAAGTAGCCCCGAGAAGCTGCTTAAACCACCGCCATTTACGTTCTGTGCCTGATGCCGAGTGTATCCCTGCAAATCCTCCGCCGGCCTGGATATACCTCATAAAGGCTACCCGCTGGGCATCGGTATCGAATACGTTGTTATTGGTGTTAGAAAAAACAATGGCATCGTATTGCCTTAGATTGTCATCTGTAAATACCCCTGGATCGTCCGTAGCATCAACTTTGAACCCGTATTCGCTGCTCAATTCTTTGATGGCCTGGATGGAATTCGGGATGTTGTCGTGAACGAACCCCTGGCCGTTTTTAGTGTAAAAAAGTATCTTTACTTTATTCCATTTAACTTTCTGCGAATACGCATAGGGAATTGTCATGAATAACAACAGCCCGAGCATCATGAAAGTTGTCTTGCGTCTGAACATAATCTGATCTATTTAGCTTCGTATCTCTCTAAAACCCTATTGAATTGCCCCCGTCGACGGGTAATGTGATGCCGGTAACGAACTTTGAAGCCGGCGACGCCAGGTATACTGCCGCCCACCCGATATCCTCCGGTTTTCCCCAGGTACCCATAGGTGTACGGTCCAGGGCTTTGTCCCTCCTGGAAGGGTCGCCGTTCATGGCGGTCAGCATCATAGGCGTTTCTATAAATCCGGGAGCTATCGCATTGACGCGGATGTTGAAAGGCGAAAATTCGGTGGCCATTGCTTTTACCATTCCGCCTATTGCAGATTTGGAAGCCGAGTAGGCAACGACCCTGTCAATTCCATAAAGCGCAGCCATAGAAGAAAGCATAATGACGGAGCCTGCCTTTCGCTCTTTCATCCGCTTTCCGCACTCCCGGGTCAGCGAGAAAACAGCATTCAGGTTGGTCTGCAGTATTTTGTCAAAATCGCTGTCTGTCACCTCCCAGATCGGTTTTTTCATGTTGATGCCGGCATTGTTGACGAGAGTGGCTATCGGACCTTCCTCTTTCTCTATCCTGTCTATCAAACCTGGTAAGCCCCCCGTATCTGTTACATCGTTGACTATATAGCCGGCTCTATCTCCCAAATCGGCTACGGCTTCTTTCAATACTTCTTCCCGGCGACCGGTAATGATTACCCGGGCGCCGGCGGCGATCATACACCGGGCTATATGGAATCCGATGCCGCTTCCGCCACCGGTAATAACAGTCAATTGTCCTTCCAGGGAAAATACAGGGAGTGTGTCGTTAATTAAAGAGTGTTTTTGGTCTGACATTATGAATGGTTATTTTAATAAGAAGAGAGTTCTTTTCCGACGGCAAGCTCCAGCCCCCGCAATTCTGCAAGTCCTTTAAGCCTGCCGATAGCAGAATAGCCGGGGTATGTAGTCTTCCGGAGATCATCAAGCATCTGGAAGCCGTGATCGGGCCTCATGGGTATATCAGGATTTTGAGATCCTGTTTCATTTCGTCTCTGTTCCTCTTTTTTCAGGGTTTTTACAACTGCATACATGTCGACATCGCCCCCGAGATGGGGCGCCTCATGAAAATCGGCAGGATTTTGTTCCCGCAACGTGCTTCTCAGATGAACGAAATGAATGCGGTCGGCAAAGTTTTCTGCCATTTGCTGAAGGTTGTTATCCGGACGTACGCCCAGAGAGCCCGTACAGAAGGTAAGCCCGTTGGATGAGTAAGGGTATGCTTCAAATAATCTTGTAATATCCGAAGCTGTGCTTACTACCCTGGGCAGCCCCAGGAGCGGACGGGGCGGATCGTCGGGGTGAATGCATAAATTGACCCCGGCTTCACTCGCAGCAGGGCCTATTTCTTTCAGGAAATGATACAGGTTCTCACGCAGGCCCGATTCTCCTATATCCCGGTATTCGTCGAGCAGCGCCTGAAACCCTGACAGCTCGAATTTTTCCTCCGATCCGGGCAGGCCGAGCAGTACGGTATCGGTAAGCTTATCGGTTTCGTGCCTGGTAGCAAATCTCCACCTGTTGTACGCAGCTTCAAGGGTGGCCTGGTCATAGTCTTTCTCAGCGTCGGGCCGTTTGAGGATGTAAAGATCAAAAAGCGCAAAATCAGCCCTTATGTAACGCAGCGTCTTTGAACCGTCGGGCATTTCGTAGCTGACGTCTGTCCTCGACCAGTCCAGCACAGGCATAAAATTGTAGCATACCGTCCGGATACCTGAACCTGCCAGGTTTCGGAGCGACTGTATATAATGATCGATTAAGGTTTTCCCGGCCGGTCTCCCCTTTTTGATATCTTCATGAACAGGCAGGCTTTCGACGACGTCCCAACGAAGAGGCGTGTAAACAGAGTTGCCGGTTTCGACCAGTTGTTTCCGCTTTTCGATTTCCGCCGGCTGCCAGGTAGTACCCACCGGGATCTGGTGCAGGGCAGTGACAACTCCGCGGCATCCGGCCTGCCTGATATCCATTAGCGAAACAGGATCGCCAGGGCCGAACCACCTCATGGTATGCTTCATCTATTATAATGTGACAGTTAAAAAGCTGTAATAAGCACAAATATTATTCTTTTTTTTAGTCATTGCAACCGATTGCATTAAAATAATTTCCTGAATTAATCCTCTATTTTCTCAGGGAGCTTTGCTAGTTTTGGCCTTATTCCTATAGTATTATGTTTCGGGAAACCACTATATATGATATTGCAGAAGCCCTGGGGCTATCTGCTGCTACGGTAAGCAGGGCCTTGAAGGACCATCCGGCTATCCATGAGAATACAAAAAAGCTTGTCGGAAAGAAGGCTGAGGAGATGGGATACCGCTTCAACTCTTTTGCCAGCAATCTCCGGAGAAAGAAAACCAATACGCTGGGCGTTATCGTACCGCGCCTCAACAGTAATTTTATGTCGGGAGTGCTTTCCGGGATGGAGCGGGTTGCCAACGAAGCCGGTTACAATCTTCTTATTACGCAATCGCTCGAGTCGATGCAAAAGGAAGTGGCCAACGCCCTGACGATGTTCAACAGCCGTGTCGACGGCCTTTTGATCTCGCTGGCTTATGATACCACCGATTATTCTCATTTTAAACGGTTCATTGAGAGGAAAATACCGGTACTGTTCTTCGACAGGGTGCCTGATGATGCTTTCGGGGTCGATAGCGTGGTGATCGACAACTTTGAGGCTGGGAGGGAAGCTACCCGGCATTTGATTGAAAATGGTTGCCGGCGCATCATGCATGTAACGGGAGATCTGAAGCGGAACGTATACGCCGACAGATACCAGGGTTATCTTTGTGCCCTGAATGAGGGCGGAGTGGCATTTTCGGACAGCCTGCTGCAGGTAAAGGATCTCAGCGAAGCAGCAGGTACTGAGCTGGCTTCATTCCTTCATAAAGAGAAAAAAAGGCCTGACGGTATATTTATCGCGAACGATTTGTGCGCAGTAAGTTTTATCAAGGCTTTTAAAGAGCGCGGTTATAAAGTTCCCGGCGACATAGCGGTTGTGGGCTTCAATGACGATCCCGTTTCTCAGTTTATCGATCCGCAGCTTACCACTGTTCGCTATTCCGGCGTCCTGGTAGGGGAAACGGCCCTTAATGCGTTGATTAAAAGGCTCGCTCAGGTATCACCCTCAAACGGACCTGAAAAAATCGTCCTCCCTCATTGGCTTGTTGTCCGGGGTTCGACGGTTGCGGCGTCCGGTGTGCCGGCGACAGGCAACTGAAGATAGGGTAAAACAAAGCCGCCACACGGTAAAACCATATGGCGGACTCCAACTATACATACTATACTTTATCTTCAATGCGGCGTAGTAGCCACAACACTGTCTATATCAAAGGATGAAACGGCTTATCGTTCAATCCGGGTGTAAAATTCAGTAAAAAAAAACCTTAATGCAAGATAAAATTTTAATACCGGATCTGAAAAAATAATTATCCGGGTTTCAGATGTGTCCATCCGGGTTTCGGACGATCGGCAGTCCGGTTTGTTATGCTGCCAAAATAAAATAGTATGGCGATCGGTTAAAATAGTTATCTATGTAATAGAAGCGAATTTAATATAAATAAAAATTATATCCTAGCGGCGTTGTGTATTTATTTGCTTAAAGTCAGGCCTTTACTGAGTCTTATTAATGATCCTGTTGATTTCGGCAAAACTGATAGGCTTGTCCAGGAAGTAGTCAGCTCCGTTTCTCAGCGCTTCGTCCCTGAGGTTCGTCATTGCGCTCATGACCAGTATCTGCGTATGGTGTGCGATCCTGCGGATATTCCCAAGCGCCTGAATTCCCTTCCCGTCTGGCAGATTGTTATCAAGGATTACCCATTCAGGATTTATTTCTCTTATAAATGAGATGCCGTCCTTCAGGTTTTTGGCGATAGTCACGCTCCCCGGATCCGGGCCCAAAACCTTTTTTTTTAGGTAGTTTCCCATCAGGATGCCCAGCTCTTCCTCATCTTCAATAATTACGATTCTCATTGAGTCGATTAAGATTATTACCTCTTTTTCTAAAATAATCTTGCCACATTGTTCGTATATTTAACAGGATGCCTGGCGGAGCGTATACGGGATGCCATTTCCACAGTATGTAGAAAAGCATACGCGAGTAAATAGAAATGGGCGTGGTTTCCGCCGGGTTATTAACAGATAAAGCGCACTTAAAACCTGCAAGAATTATGATCAACACAAGAGTTTTTTGGGGAATAGTAACCGCCGCTGCAGCCGGCGCAGTAATTGGTCTTTTGTTTGCCCCGGATGAGGGAAGCAAAACCCGCCGTAAAATCAGGAGAACCGCAGAGGGATGGTCGCATGACGCTCTCGATACCCTGGATTCAAGCAAAAGAAAGGTCGTAGAAGCTGCTCAGAAATTGAAAGATACGGCTTATAAAGCCAAACAGGAAGCCAAAGACGCTATCCAGGAAGCCACTGAAAAAGCTTAAGAGACCGAACATCCGGAACTACAGGCCCGGGGCTGTTTATACAGCTTCCGGGCTTTTTTCATGGTATGGCCCTGAGAAGGAGCCGTCGAGAGGTAGATAAAAGGAGAACGACGCCCCAAGTCCTTTGATGGCGCTGGCCGTAATATAACCGTTATGATTGGTAACGACGCGCTTGCAGATGGCCAGCCCTATACCCGTGCCTTCATAGTCCTCCCGGCCATGCAGCCGTTGAAAAAGTGCAAAGACCTTGTCTGCAAATTCCTCGGCGAAGCCTATCCCGTTATCGGTAATAGTGATGGCGTGGAAATCAAGGTTTTTGTGAGCAGGCATGCAATTGCCGATTTCGCTTCCTTTCATTACGGCATATGAAATCCCGATTGCGGGGGGAAGGTCAGGCTTACTGTATTTAAGGGAGTTTTCGATAAGGTTCTGAAACAATTGTATCATTTGTGAAGGGTATGCATTCACAACTGGAAGATCGTCGCTGGTAATGACTGCATTTTTTTCAAGGATGACCAGCAAAAGGTTGCTCCGCACTTCACGAAGTATTTTGTTCAGGGAAACGGCTTCTTTCGTATTCGGAGCCCTCATGAGTTGGGAAAATGCCAGCAGGTCGTGGATGAGCCGCTGCATGCGGGCTGCGGAGCTCCCGATTTTATCAAGCAGGAAGCGGCTTTCAGTGTTCAGTTCCGAAGCATGCTTTTGAGCAAGACGGTCTGAGAAGCTCTTTATTTTCCGCAGGGGCTCCTGAAGGTCGTGAGAAGCGCTGTAGGCAAATTGTTCCAGTTCGCTGTTAGAACGGTTGAGGTTTTCTATTTTGTTTTCAAGGTCGGCGCGGTACCTCCTGTTTTCCACCAGTTTTTTATCGAGCAGGTAAAATATACCGGCCATAAAAACCACCGAAGCAAGGGTGAGAAGCCAGTTATACCTGAAAAGCTGCTCCTGGTAATTGTTCCTGCTTTGCAGTCTCTTTTCCATAAGAGCGCCGGCTTTTTTCTTCATGTTATCGATGAGCTGGTACACTTCGCGCATTTCAATGGTGTTCGGGACGGGCAGCTTGCCCTGCTGCGTGAAGAAGCTCATGTCGGGAATCCCGTCGGCGGGGTCGAACTTGTACAGGCTGTAGATCTGCCGGCCGATCCCGGAGGCCAGCACCGCCTGACCCGGATTGCCTGAGACTAGCGAGTCGAGCTCATGAAGTAGTTGCGGTATCTTCGATGCGTTTTCGAGAGCCAGGTCCTTATTGGCTTTATTGCGGTATGCGTTGTAGGCTACAATGTTGAAGTTAATTTCATGGAGGACCATCGAAAGGTCGCTCAGCGCCGACAGGACGCCCTGGCTGTTGTCGACCTGCGCGGCATAGAATACTAGGTGGCGGTTTACCCGGTTGAAGCCGATCGAAAGCGCCAGGATCAGGAAAATAGGCACCAGGAACAGCAGGCGGAGCAAAGTATGGGAATCGCGGAAGCCGAACCTGAACTTAGGCGCCTGGTACAGTTTGAAGTTCATCGCTAATCCAGCAAATTAGTTTAATAAGGTTTATTCGCTAAATGTGGAATTTTATACTCATATTTGAGTATCGCAACATGTGCTTAACTCATAACCGGCGTAAAATAGTAAATTATTCATGCAAAGACAGTCTCAGGTACAAAAGCAGACTTTAAAGTACTCCCCGTTGCAGATCCAGATGCTGAATCTGCTTCACCTGACAACGATGGAGCTTGAGCAGAGGATAAAGGAGGAGATGGAGATCAATCCTGTACTGGAAGAGGGGCGGGACGAACAGGCACAGGAAGCACAGGAAGGGGAAGATCCGGGTGAAACGGTCGGTAAGGGCGGGGAAGAGGTACCTGCCGTCCAGGATTATTATGACTGGGACGAATTCAGGGACGATGATATTCCCAGCTATAAAACAGCTTCCAATAATTATTCTCCTGATGATGAGTCATATACGCGTCCTATTGTAGACTCGGTGTCTTTCAGGGAAGATCTCAAACAGCAGGTTCATTTCCTGGCATTGAATGAGAGGCAGCAGTTTATTGCAGATTTTATACTTGATTCACTGGACGAAGATGGCTTCCTGAGAAGGGACTGCGATTCGATCGCCGACGATATTTCTTTTGCCAATAGTATTTATATAGAGGCGGAGGAGGTAGAAGACATGCTGAAGCTGATTCAGCAGCTCGATCCTCCGGGTATTGCCGCGCGCGACCTTAAGGAGTGCCTCTTGCTGCAGTTGTTCAGGCTCGACGATGACGCTCCCGGCCTGAAACTCGCCCGAAGGATCGTGAAAAACCTGTTCGAGGAGCTTGGAAACCGTAATTACGAAAAAATCATGCGGGTCCTGGAAATCAGCGAGCAGGACTTGAAGGAGGCGCTGCAGATTATCGTTTCACTCAATCCAAAACCTTCTTCCGGTCTCAGGAACGATACGGTGATCAACGAAAACATCAAGCCGGACTTCCTGCTTACATACACCAGCAACGGGGAAATAGAGGTGCAGCTTACATGGGGGAACAGTCCGCCTCTGAGGCTGAACAATTTCTTTATAGAGATGGCCGGCGAGAAAAAGGACAAAGCGACCAGGCAGTTCCTGAAAGGTAAAATCAACTCGGCAAAGTGGTTTATAGATGCCATCAAGCAGCGGGAAAACACCATGCTGAACACCCTGAAGGCAATTGTAAAGCTGCAATACGAATATTTCCAGACCGGTAACATAAAGCTGCTCAAGCCTATGATCCTTAAGGACGTCGCCGATATCATAGGGATGGACATTTCGACGGTATCACGGGTTACCACCAATAAGTACGTGCAGACTCCTTTCGGCATTGTATTGCTGAAAGATCTTTTTACCGAAGGCGTAGCCAATGAAATGGGAGTGGAGGTGAGCAACAGGGCTATCCAGGAAGCAATCAGGGAAATAATTGAGCAGGAAGATAAAAGGAACCCGCTCAACGATCAGAAAATTACCGAGATGCTGGCGGAGAAGGATTACCAGGTTGCCAGGAGAACGGTAGCCAAATACAGGGAGCAATTGGGGCTTCCGACCGCGAGACTGAGGGTCAGGATATAAAATGCACGGCCTGGCAGGGAAGATTAGGGCGGAGCGTGCTTTAGTAATAAGAAAAGGAGAAGTCACCCTCTCATAAAATAGCAAAGGCCTTCCGTACAAAAGCGAACCATAAACGATAACATGAAGAAAATACTGGTTATTGACGATGAAATAGATATATGTATGTTGCTGAAGCGATTTTTGACCAAAAAGGAATTTCTGGTCGAAACTGCCCAGTCGGGGAGGAAGGGGCTTCAGCTTCTTGAGGAATTTGAGCCGGATATAGTAATGACCGATTTCCGGTTGGGAGACTCGACGGGGACAGACCTCCTGGTGAGTATCAAGTCCCGTTTGCCGCAGATACCCGTCCTCATCATTACGGGATACTCCGATATAAAAGATGCCGTCAGTGTCATGAAACTGGGGGCCTATGATTATATCACAAAGCCTCTTTTTCCCGAGGAAATCCTGGTGACGGTCAACAAGGCCCTGGAGGATGCGGAAAAACAGAAGGAAAAAGCATCCCGTTCAGAACATCATCCGGAAACGTCCTCAGGAGCTGACGAAAAGAGCAGGCAGGCGCCGCGGCAGGGAAGGCCTCCTGTGAAAGCGGGTTATATTATGGGTTCAGGCGCCCAGGCCCAGCAGCTTTTCAGGCAGATTGACCTGGTGGCCCCCACCAACTACAGCGTAATTATTTACGGGGAGAGCGGTTCGGGGAAAGAGGCCATTGCCCATGAGATACACAATCGTTCCAATCGCTGTGATCAGGCTTTCGTAGCGATGGACTGCGGTGCTATTTCGAAAGAGCTGGCAGGCAGCGAACTATTCGGTCATGAGAAAGGATCTTTTACCGGCGCGCTTACCACCAAGCTGGGGCATTTTGAGATGGCCAACGGCGGAACGCTGTTCCTGGATGAAGTGGCAAACCTGCCTTACGAGGTCCAGGTAGCCCTGCTGAGAGTTGTACAGGAGCGAAAAATGCGGCGTATAGGCGGGAGCAAGGAAATCGAGCTCGACGTACGTATTATTGTCGCAAGCAATGAAAAGCTGTTTGAGGCGGCGAAAAAGAAAAAGTTCCGGGAAGATTTGTATTACCGGTTCAACGAGTTTACAATCGAGCTTCCTCCGCTCCGGGAGCGGAAAGACGACCTGATGTTGTTTGCTCAGGCCTTCCTGGACGAAACCAATAAGGAGCTGGGGAAAAATGTAAAAGGCTACAGCAAAGAGGTGATCAATGATTTTGTGAATTACGGCTGGCCTGGAAACCTGCGTGAGCTCAAAAATGTAATCAAGCGTGCTACCCTGCTCACCGACGGCGAGCTGATAGAGGAAAAAGCGCTGCCGTTTGAGATAGCTAATTACCCTAAACTTGCCTACCTGGAAACGGATGCCGACGAGGAAGAGCTCATATCGGAAACTGAAGAAATGGAAGCGGATGCACCGAATCTGAAGCTCGCCGTAAATGAAGCGGAATATGAAATGATAATGAAGGTACTGAAACAGGTTAATTTCAATAAAAGCAAAGCTGCACGTATTCTGAACATAGACAGGAAGACGTTGTATAATAAAATGAAGCAGCTCGACATGCAATAATGTTTTTGAGACAATAATATGAAAATGAGTTCCGCGGAAGAACAGTTAATGAATGCAGTAGGGTGCGCTATACTGAAGTTTCGAAAAAAAGACGACAACAATGATCTTATTTGTGAATATGCCAATGAAGAGGCGGAGAAAATCCTGGGGAAGCCTGAAGGCCGGTCATGGAACGAGCTGAGCGGTGCGTACAGTCTGCCGTTGCGTTTTAACGAAGAAGTTTTAAGCCTGCCCGGCGGGAAAGTCTACCAGGTAATAAAAAAAGAAATTGAAAACGAGGGATATCTTTTCTCTCTCCTGGATGCCTCGACCGAAAGCAGGGTAAATAAAGAAATAGAAGATTTTCTTTTTATAGCGTCGCATGACCTGCAGGAGCCGCTCAGGAAGATAATTTCGTTCGGCGAAAGAATAGAAAGAAACAAGCAATCGCTGGGAGAAGAAAACAGTCTTTATCTTACCAGGATGATGAGCGCTACAGGGCGGATGCAAGGCATGCTTACAGGGCTGCTTTCGTTTTCCCGCATAGGTCAGCAGGCGGGTACATTTACGGAATGTAACCTGTCGGAAGTGGTGGAAGATGCCTTTCAGGGCGCCCGACAGGCTTCAGGGAAGCAGAAAGTGAAATTTTCCCCGGGCAGATTACCTGTCATAGAGGCGAACAAAAGCCTGCTGCACCAATTGTTCCGGGAAATTTTTTCGAATGCCCTGAAATTTCAGCCACAGGATGCCGTACCTGAAATTACAGTGAGCAGCGAAGTAGATCTGCTTCATAAAAGTGTAAGGATAAGCGTGATCGATAACGGGATTGGTTTTGACAACGGTCACGCCGAGAGGGTCTTTTCACTTTTTCATCGCCTTAACGGCAGGGCGGAATACGAGGGCGCAGGCATAGGGCTTGCAGTTGCCAGGAAGATAGCAGAAGCGCATTCCGGAGAAATAAAGGCTTATAGCGCCCCGGGCAAAGGAACAACGATAGAGATCAGGCTTCCGCTTGTCCAGGCTAAGAGCCGGGTTTAAAATCTCGTACCTAACACCTGACTATCAACATGGCAGACAGTCCGCTCCGGATTCTTTATGTCGACGATGATGAGGACGATTTTTTCCTGGCAGAAGCCTGTTTCCGGGAAATACCGAACCTGGAATTTGAACTGACCTGGTGCTCAAATTATAAGAAAGCGCTGTCGTACCTGAAAAAGAAAGAGCATGACCTCTATCTTTTCGATTTTTACCTCGGGGAGTATACCGGTATAGACCTGATCAAAAAAGCCTTTCAGTACCAATGTGAAGGGCCGATTATATTACTTACGGGCAGAAATGACGAGTCTGCCGCCATCCAGAGCCTTAGGACGGGTGCTACCGACTACTTGGTAAAAAGCGAGCTGAATGCGCAATCACTGCAGAGAAGCATCAGGTATTCGCTGGAGCGTACGTCATTCACTAAAGCGATCCAGCAGAGCGAAAGAAGGTACCGGAAGATTTTCGAGGAATCGGGCGATATGCTTTTTACGACCGATGCCCAGGGGTATATTCTTGATTTTAACCATTCCACCCGGGAGCTTTCCGGGTATAATTCCTGGCAGCTGAAAGAGCTGGGTCTGCCGGTCCTGATCGTTTCTTCAAATTTCAGGGAAATATGGAAAACGCTGATAGCCGGCGGTGAAATAGCCGATGCAGAAGTCATTTTAAAAACGGGTAGCGGCGATAAACGGATCTGTATATTATCCGGCAGTGTGGAAAGAGACGGGGACCGGGAATATGTGCAGTGCCGTATGAGCGATATTACTTCCAGGCGGCAATCTGAAAGAGAGCGCCTGTTCTCTGAAAAGATAGCCGTATCGGGCCGCCTGATCAGGATGCTCGCCCATGAAGTACGAAACCCCCTGACTAATATAACGCTGTCGGCAGAGCAACTGGAATCGGAATTCGAAGATGAAGAGTTTCGTTTCTACACCCAGATCATCAAGCGGAATTGCAACCGGATCAATGAGCTTATTACTCAGTTGCTTCAGTCATCAAGGCCCGGCGAGGTAAACCTTGCTCCCGGAGATATGAGAGAAGTAATGGATGAAGCGCTTGCAGCAGCCGACGACCGCCTGCAATTAAAGAAAATTACCGTGCTGAAACGGTACGCCCCCGAGATCCCCAGGATCGGGTTGGATAAGACATCTCTTCAACTGGCATATCTCAACCTGATCAACAATGCCATCGAAGCAGTCGAGGAAGCCGACGGCGTGCTGACCGTCAGCTTACAGATACAGGGAGAAGAGCTGAAAGTGCTCATTGCCGATAACGGGTGCGGTATCAGCGAAGAAGTAATGCAGCAGATTTTTGAGCCTTATTTCACCGGCAAGAAAACCGGGATGGGTATAGGGCTGGCCACGACGCTGAGCATCGTCCATTCTCACGGAGGCAGAATAGACGTACAGTCTGACATCGGTTCCGGAACTACTTTTACTCTAAGCTTCCCGCTTTTGGAAGAAGACAACACCTATAAAGGATAGATATAGGTTTGTTTGGTCAAAAAAGTATCAAATAATATAAAAATTTTGCTAGAATAGTATCGGTTTTGCCAGTACCTTCACACCGGTATTAGTATTACCTCTTTCTGTCATGCAGATAGAATAAAAATTTGTCCTTAATCTCATTTGCCGAAAAGATGAAGCCGATGCTGGAACATTTGCCGAGAGAAAAAGGGCACTCTTTTGTAGTATGCGATTTCGAATACGGTTATTATCCCACTCCGTGGCACTACCATCCGGAATATGAAATCGTGCTGGTGACCGAAAGCAGGGGAAAGCGGTTCATCGGCGATAGCGTCACCGATTTCAGAGAAGGAGACCTGGTGCTGATCGGCCCCGATCTTCCTCATACCTATCGCAACAGCCAAGAATATTACGATGCGCAGTCGATGCTCAGGGCGCGTTCCATTGTAGTTCATTTCCGCAAGGATTCAATCAGCGATAACCTGCTCGACCTGCCTGAAGTGGAGCACATCCGGAATATGCTCAACCGCAGCAGGTACGGGCTGGAATTTTTCGGAGAAGCCAACCGGCAGGTATCTGAGGCACTCCATGAAATTATTGGTTTAAAGGGATTTAAGCGCTGGATGAAATTTATGGAAATACTCGATGTTATGGCGTCCTGTCAACGTGATGACTTCCGAATGGTTTCGTCCGCAGGGATTGCGGAGCACCATGAAATTGACGAGGAGCGGCTTCAGGGAGTAATGACATACATCGGAAGGCATTTCAGGGAAGATATAACATTGGAGAAGGCGGCAGGATTGGCTCACATGACGCCTTCAGCCTTTTCGAGGTATTTCAAGCAACGGACCCGAAAAACCTTTTCTTCTTTCGTGCTTGAGCTCAGGGTAGGGCATGCCGCCGGCCTTCTGATGCAAACCGAAAAAGGTATCGGTGACATCTGCTACGAAAGCGGCTTTAACAACCTGTCGAATTTTAACCGGTACTTCAAGAACATTTACCGGATGCAGCCGCGGCAGTTCAGAAGGCAGTTTTTGTTGTGATGTGTCCCGATGCCTATTGGGGGTGATGTGATGATGTGTTGATGTGTTGATGTGATGATGTGATGATGTGTTGATTAGAGACGTAGGTTTGGCCTATATTGTAACGGCGGATTGAAATCTGCCGAACTTTAACAGATAAGAGTGTTATGGCAAAAATTACCCTTTTAGGTTCAGGTTTTATCGCCAGGTTTTATGCGGACTCGCTGCACGGGTTGCGAAGCAGGGACCGTATTGTCACTGTTTACGGACGGCGCAAAGAAAGCGCGGAGCAACTGGCCCGGGATTACCAGGTGCCCGGATGGACTACGTCGCTGGAAGACGCGGTCAGTGATCCTGAGGCTGACGTCGCGGTGATAGCCTTGCCCAACTACTTGCATGAAGAAGCAGTAATGGCCTGTGTAAAAGAAGGAAAAGCAATCTTGTGTACCAAGCCGCTCGGCAGGAATGCCGCTGAAGCGCTGCGTATGCTCCGGGCTGTGGAGGACGCCGGCTTGTTTCACGGGTATCTCGAGGATCTGCTTTATACACCTAAAACGCTTAAAGCGCTGGAAACAGTCAGGAAGGGAGCATTGGGAGAAGTGCTGTGGACCCGCTCACGCGAAGCCCATCCCGGGCCGCATAGTGATTGGTTCTGGGATAGCGAAGCCGCCGGCGGGGGAGCGATCGTCGATCTGGGATGCCATTGCATCGAGATCGGAAGAGCCTACATAGGGAAAGATATAAAGCCCGTGGAAGTGATGTGCTGGGCCGATACATTGGTGAAACCCATTGAGGCAGAGGATAATGCCGTTGGCCTGGTACGTTATGCGAACGGGGCTGTCAGCCAGTTTGAGGTGAGCTGGACGTTTCGCGGCGGGCTTGATCTTAGAGATGAAGTAATGGGGTCGGAAGGGACCATCTGGGTCAATAATTTTCTTCGTACCGGTTTCGAAATCTTTACTTCCGGGCAAGGCAACGACTATGTTGCGGAAAAGGCGGAAAGCAATCAGGGCTGGGTGTTTCCGGTAGGGGATGAAGTCCATGAACTCGGGTATAACACCATGTTTGCGGAGATGTTTAATTGTATGGAAAGGGGTACCGCGCCGGCCGAGACCTTTTATGACGGTTATGTGGTGAATGCTATAATGGATGCAGCTTACCGGTCGTCCAGAACAAGACAATGGGAGCCGGTACTACTGGAGGTATGGCGGGGCGAGGAATCAACCGGGAAACGCGGCCTGGTAAAGGAATACGATGATCGTCATTACCTGATTAAAGAGGAAATGACACACTACGGTACGGTGAAGCTGATATTGAAGGAAAAGCAGACAGGCAGGATTGTCGAGGTGGAAAAGCGGCCCGGTGATGATCCCGGCCCGGCAAGTGAAAATATATAACGATCTGAGATTGATGGAAATACAAAAAATCAACAGACGGCAGGCAATCCGGGATCTGACGCTCCTGACGGCGTCGGTCTCTCTGCCCCTGGCCCGGGATGAAGCAAAGACAGAGCGGGGCTTCAGCATAGGTGCCTGTGACTGGTCGATCGGCGGGCACAGTAAAATTGAGGCTTTGTATACCGCGCAGAAGATCGGCCTGGATGGCGTGCAATTGAGCCTGGGCACTGTCGCCAATGATATGCACCTCAGGAATCCGGAAGTACAAAATGCATACCGGGAAGCCTCTGCTGCGACCGGCGTTAAGTTCGGCGGACTGGCGATCGGTGAAATGAACAATGTGCCGTATAAATCCGATCCGAGAACGGAAGCATGGGTAAGCGACAGCATTGACGTGGCAAAAGCCATGGGGTGCAAGGTGATTCTGCTTGCTTTTTTTGGAAAAGGAGATTTGAAAAACGACCCCGAAGGCCAGAAGGAAGTGATCCGTCGCCTGAAGCGGGTCGCGCCTAAAGCGGAAGCTGCCGGTGTCTTTCTCGGAATCGAGTCATGGCTGAGCGCGGAAGAACATATGAATATCATCCAGGCGGTAGGGTCAAGCCATCTGAAAGTGTACTATGACGTGGCGAATTCCACGCAAATGGGCTACGATATCTATCGTGAAATTCCCTGGCTGAATAAATACATCTGTGAAGTGCACATGAAGGAAAATGGGGCTTTGCTGGGTGAGGGGGTTGTCGATTTCCCCAGGGTACGAAACGTGTTGGACGAAATTGGTTATCGCGGGTGGATTCATATAGAAGGGGCAGTGCCGAAAGGAGGGGATATGCTGGAAAGTTATATAGCCAACCGCAAATACCTGAGGAAGATATTTCCGGAAATTTAAAGCGATCAGAAATCAGCCGATAATATGCAGCATAAAAACACTCTAATCAAACGGTCAGAGCAACGGCTCCGGGTTGTACAGGGATTTGGCATTTTCTTTATTATATTGCTTAGCAGTTATTCCGCTATGGCGCCATCCCGCGGAGCAGACGACCTGCATGTACCCGAAGGTCTTGAATCACGCCTGTGGGCGGAAAGCCCGATGTTTTATAACCCCACGAGCATCGATATTGATTACCGGGGGCGTATCTGGGTAGCAGAGGCTGTCAATTATCGAAGTTTTAAGAACAATTCTCCAGGCAAGCTCAGCCACCCGGAAGGCGACCGCGTGGTGATCCTGGAAGATACAGACGGTGATGGAAAAGCGGATAAATCGACAGTTTTCGTCCAGGATAAAGATTTACAGTCGCCTGTCGGAATAGCAGTAATCGGCAATAAGGTTATCGTTTCTTCCGCTCCTTCGATCGTTGTTTATACCGACGAAGACGGCGACGACAAACCCGATAAGAAAGAGGTTTTCCTCACCGGCTTCGGTGGATATGATCATGATCATTCGCTGCATTCGGTCATAGCCGGCCCGGACGGGAAATGGTACTTCAATACAGGAAATGCAGGCCCGCATATCGTCACCGACCGCGCGGGGTGGACGCTGCGTTCAGGAAGCGTTTATAACGGGGGAAGCCCTTACAACAAAGACAATAAGCCCGGCCTGGTAAGCGACGACGGCCGGATCTGGGTCGGCGGGCTGGCGCTCCGCGTCGATCCTGACGGGAAAGGATTGAAAGTGCTCGCTCACAATTTCCGGAATGCCTATGAGTTTGCAGTCGATTCCTATGGTAATATGTGGCAGAATGATAACGATGACGAGGTTGCTGCCTGCCGTACTTCATGGCTCATGGAAACGGGTAACGCCGGCTTTTTCAGTGCCGACGGAAGCCGTACCTGGCGGGCAGATCAGCGCCCCGGACAGGACATTTCCACTGCTCACTGGCACCAGGAAGATCCCGGCGTCATACCTTCGGGGCATATCACCGGATCGGGCGCACCGACTGGAGTCGCGTTTTATGAAGAAGACTATCTTGGAAAGGAATACCGCGGGATGGTATTAAGCGCAGATGCGGGCCGTAATGCGATATTCGGGTTTAAACCGTCGCCCGAAGGAGCCGGCTTTGATTTGTCCCATCGTATCAATTTTGCCTCTTCCCTCAGCGAATCTACAGAGAACTACAGGTGGGATGCTCTGGATAACGATAGCAGGAAGTGGTTCAGGCCCAGCGATGTAGCGGTCGGTACCGATGGCGCTGTTTATGTCGTGGACTGGTATGATCCTATCGTTGGCGGGCATGCTATGCACGATACTACAGGCTACGGCCGTATATATCGCGTCACCCCTAAAAACAAACGTCTTAAAGCGCCGGTATTGAACCTGGATAAGACGGAAGGGCAGATCCAGGCGCTTATGAGCCCGGCGGTAAATGTGCGAAATTCGGGATTCAGCAGGTTGGAAGGCCAGGGTGATCGCGTACTGCCGGACTTACTACGGGTGCTGGCAAAAACTACGAATCCCTATCATCGTGCGAGGATCATATGGTTGTTGCCGAGACTTGGCAGCCGGGGTATGGCAAAGGCGGAAGAAATGCTTCGTGATAAGGACCCCGGACTGCGTTTGGTAGCGTATAGGTCGCTGCGTTCTGTTTCAAAGGATGTCTTGCCGTATGCCCGTAAGATGGCAGATGATTCTTCTCCCGCTGTTCGCAGGGAAGTGGCACTTTCTCTGCGGGATATTCCTTTGTCGTCCTGCCAGGATCTTTTGCTCCGCCTGGCCGACCGGTATGATGGTAAAGATCGCTGGTACCTTGAGGCGCTCGGAGCCGGTATGGAGGGTAAGGAGTCTGGGGTTTATTCTATGTTGCTGGAACGTTTCGGAAAAGAGCCGGAGCAGTGGGACCGCAGGATGGTATCTTTGGTATGGCGCCTGCATCCCCCTGAATCTGCCGGGGCGCTTCAGAAGCGTGCGCTCCTCGATAAACTGACAGTTGAAGAAAGAAATGAATCGGTTGTAGCTTTGGCGTTTATACCAGGTAAACAGGCAGCAGAATCGATGATCAATATCGGGAAGCAGGCTCGGAACCCGGAAGTGGCCGCATATGCAGACTGGTGGCTTACTTTCAGGGCGGGGAATAGTTGGGCAGGATTCTACGAGGCTAAAAAACAGGTGGAAGAGCTTTCTGAGGAAGTTAAGGCATGGCGCCAGAAGATCACGTCTTCCAATACACCGCTGCCGGAGCAACAGGCCGCCGCATCGCTCGCGCGTAATCCTGAAGGGGCGAAGCTGTTATTCACGCTGGCTGCAGGGAAACGGCTTTCACCTGAAGTAACCGAGGTAATTGCCGCCAATATCTTTTCCAATCCCGACCAGTCGGTAAGGGTAGTGGCCGGAGAATATTTCAAGCAGTCGCAGGGGCAGCGGAGCTTTAGTATACCGGCAATCCTCAAATTACAGGGCAATCCTGTTGAGGGAAAGCAGCTATTCGCCGCAAGCTGTGCTTCCTGCCATAAGAAAGGGGCTTTGACAGGGGCGGATATAGGGCCGGACCTCACCGATATCAGGAATAAGTTCGACCGCCGGGCTTTGCTGGATGCGATAGTGAACCCCGATGCAGACGTTATGTTTGGTTATGAGCCGCTTATGATCACCATGAAGGATGGTAGCGTGGTGTACGGGTTCCTGCAAAGCGAAGGCGAGCACCTGGTAGTGAAAGAGGCTTCCGGAAAACGTATTACCGTTGCAGCGAAAGATGTGGTAAGCCGTGAGAAAACGCGTACGCTGATGCCGGATCCGGGGACGCTGGGCCTCGAAGAGCAGAAGCTGGCTGATATTGTCGCTTTTCTGACTCGCGGGGAATAGGTACACAGGAAGTTTTTTTATTGTCGCCAAAGGCAAGCTTTTAAATAAAATAAAATAAAATTCCGTAATCACCACATCACCACATCACCACATCACCACATCAACCTATCACCACATGAATTTATGGCTGACAGATAAAAAGATCGTGATCATCGGCGGGACAACAGGAATGGGTTTGTCGGCAGCCAAAGCCTTTGTCGGGCAGGGCGCCAGCGTAGTAGTAGTCGGAATTGATGAATATACCTGCAGCATGGCAGAAGACGATCTTCAGGGTAAAGGCGTCAGCATGGTGGGGGACGCGAGGGAAGATGATACTGCAATTGATGCTATAGAGTTATGTATCAACGTGTTTGGCGGTTTTGACGGCCTTTATCATGTGGCGGGCGGTAGCGGCCGGAGATTCGGCGACGGGCCGTTGCACAATCTCTCCAGGGATGCCTGGGAGCAGACCTTTAGCCTGAACCTTACTTCGCTGATGCTTTCCAATAAAGCTGCCGTTGAAGCGTTTATGCGCCTGGGGCAAAAAGGTACCATACTCAACATGACTTCTGTTTTAAGCTATTCGCCATCACCGGAGTATTTTTCTACTCATGCCTATGCGGCTTCAAAGTCGGCAGTGCTGGGTTTTGTGAGGTCGGTGGCTTCCTATTACGCGAAGCATAATATCAGGGTGAATGCAATTGCACCAGCCCTGGTTGAGACGCCCATGTCGGAAAGAGCCTGCAACGATGAGCAGATCCTTTCATTTATACAGACAAAACAGCCCTTAGACGGAGGCAGGGTAGGCGATGTGACCGACCTGGATGGCGCAGCGATATATTTTATGTCGGATGCATCGGGATTTACGACCGGACAGGTGCTCTCGGTAGACGGCGGATGGAGTCTTAGTGAAGGACAGATCAGAGATGGTATATGAGTAATGAAAAGGCGCATATAAATGCAATCGGCATCGATCTCGGTGGGACCCGTATAAAGGGCGTACTGCTGGAATGCGGGTCAGGTAGCCTGCTTCATACCGAAGTCATGCAAACCGACGACAGCCTGCCGGAAAGCTGGCGGAGCGCCGTGAAGGAAATGGAGAAACGCCTGTGTGCCCGTTCGAAAGCGCCTGTGGCGGGAGTCGGTATTGCCGCTCCCGGGCTGGTGGCAGCCAACGGCCGGTCCATAGCGAATATGCCCGGCAGGATGTCGGGGCTGGAGCATTTCGACTGGGCTGATTTTCTGGGGAAGCCGGTCTCTATCCTGAATGATGCGCATGCCGCGCTTTTCGCCGAGGTGCACTACGGATGCGGAAAAGGATTGAACAATATAGTGATGGTGACCCTAGGTACAGGAGTAGGAGGCGGCCTGTTATTAAACGGAAAGCTCTATGAAGGATCTCTGAAAAGGGCGGGCCATCTCGGGCATATCTCGCTGGATAGCCGCGGAACCGATCCGGATATCACGCAGATGCCGGGCAGCCTCGAGAATGCGATCGGCAATACGACGTTGCCTGCCAGGTCATTTAACAGGTACCGGGATACGGAAACGCTTGTAGAAGCATATAATCTCGGAGAGCCGCTGGCCAGCCTGGTGTGGCTTAATTCTGTCCGTGACCTTGCCGTAGCCATCGCGTCCCTGATCAATACCTTTTCCCCGGACCTGGTGATTATCGGTGGGGGAATTACCCTTGCCGGAGCATCTCTTTTCGGACCTCTCCGACAGTTCCTCGACGTGTTCGAATGGAGGCCGGACGGGAACCCAACCCCCGTAAAAATAGCATTTTTTGACGAATGGTCAGGCGCCGTCGGTGCTGCAGCCGGAGTCGTTTATCCCATAAGATAAAAGTATATATGTCAAGTCTTTCAAAACAGTACCTGGACAAGGTACGTACACTTTTGGATACAGTGGAGCTTCAGCAGGACGCGATCAGGCAGGCCGCATCCTGGTTTAGTCAAACCATACTGGCCGGGCGCATGGTACATGTTTTCGGCAGCGGCCACAGCCGGATTATGGTCGAAGAAATGTGGCCCCGCTACGGATCTTTCCCGGGATTTAACCCTATCGTCGAGTTGTCGCTCACTTTTCATAACCTTGTGGTAGGCGCTAACGGGCAGCGGCAGGCCATGTTCCTGGAGAACGTTTCAGGGCTGGCTCCAAGAATACTCCGGAATTTTGACTTATCGGACAGGGATTCCGCCCTGATCATTTCATCGGGAGGCTGTAACCTGGTACCGGTAGAAATGGCGGAATATCTGCAGAAAGCCGGGGTAAAGGTCGTGGCCATCGTTACGCTTCAGCACGCGCTGGAAAGCGCCAGCCGTCGTCCGGACGGCAAAAAGCTGATGGACTTTGCGGACCTGGTACTCGATACGGGCGCACCGGTCGGAGATGCGATGGTCGAAATCCCCGGCCTGGAAACTCCCGTAGCGCCGGGATCTACGGTAGGAGGAGCAGCTATTGTCAACAGTATTAAAGCCGAGCTGGCGGGTATGCTTACCGAAGCCGGAAGGCCGCCTAAAGTGTTGACTGCCGGCAACAAGGTAGGAACGCAGCGGGCAACGGAGCTTTTCGAAGCGGCATACGACGAGCATGCTCACCGGATCGCGCAGCTCTATGCCAGGGTGGGCTATTCTTCTTACGTAAGTGAAAGTATACCGGACACGCCGAACGAGCCATGAGTATGTTTATCAATCCGCTGCACATCCCGCTTTATGATCGCGTAGATATCCTGGTAGCAGGCGCCGGATCAGCCGGTTGCTGCGCCGCCCTGGCTGCTTCTGAAAACAGGCGGCACTCAGTTATGCTGCTGGAGCGCTACGGGTTCCCTGGAGGAACATCGACCCAGATGCTGGACACTTTTTACGGGTTTTTTACTCCCGGCAGCAATCCCAGGAAAATAGTAGGAGGATGGCCGGACCTTGTGGTAGACGAGCTGCAGAAAACGGCGAGTATTTTTCTCCGGCCCAATACATACGGAGCAGGGACTGGCGTGAACTACAACCCCGAGCGCCTGAAGCGGGTATGGGATATGCTTATACTCCGGCAGGGCATACGTTATCTTTTGCACACGACTTTGATAGATGTAATCCCCGAAAATGAAGGTTATACCTGTATTTTCTGGACCAAAGGTGGTTTTGGCAAGGTGATGGCCAGGCGTGTGATCGACGCCACCGGCGATGCGGACTTCTCGCACCTGGCCGGCTTTGAATGTGAAATAGCCGGGGAATCGGAACCTGCCCAAAGCATGACCACGACCTTCCGGATGAGTAACGTCGACCTGGAAGAGTACAAAAAAGCGGGTGGGAAGAAGAAGCTTGTGAGCCAGATGAAGGATGCAGTGGCCCGGGGGCGTCATGCGCTTCCCAGGAAAGAAGGTTCAGCCCACGAGATGAATGCGAGGGGTTGCATTTCTACTGTAGCGGTAAAAGTGGCAGGACATTCGGGGCTCAGTGCTGCAGATCTTACCAGGGCGGAGGTGGAAGGCCGGAGGCAGGCCTTTGCATACGAGGACTTTTTCCGGCAGGAAGTGCCGGGCTTCGGGAATTCGGATATTATCGGACTTTCTACACAGATTGGTGTCCGGGAGACCCGGCGTGTATATGGTGAGCACAGATTGACGAAGGCGGAATGTATGGCTGCAGAGATCGGTGCGGATAGCATCCTGCTTTGTGGTGCGCCGATCGAAGATCACCGGATGGATCCTGAAAATGGTGAAGAAACCCATTGGGAATACATACCCGGCTCGGGTATTTACGGAGTACCTTACGGGTGTATAGTGCCCAGGGGGAGTGTCTCCGCATGGGTAGTAGGAAGGTGCTTTTCGGCTACTCACGATGCGCATGCTTCCTGCCGGTCTATGGCGCAGACGATGGCCATGGGGCAGGCGGCGGGGTTTGCTGCAGTAAGGTCGCTTGAAACGGACGAGGCGGCAAAAGATATTTCGGTACCGGCCCTGAGAGAGACCCTTTTTTGCAGGGGAGCTGTACTCGAAATCCCGGGTAAAACAGCGGATACAAGGCGCGACGGCTGGTCTGCCAACAGGTAATTTTTCTGACAATGAGCTTTATAAGAACTGTTAACGGCGATATCTGCCCGGAGGAAGCGGGAGTTTGCTATTCACATGAGCATATTATCATCGAGGATAGTTTTCCGACACTGGCAAATCCTGATTTCCTGATCAATGACGTGGAAAAGGTGACGGAAGAATTGTCGGTTTTATACGATGCCGGCTGCCGCACCATGGTCGATACGATGCCGGCCGACTGTGGCCGGAATGTAATGAAGCTGGCGGAGGTATCCAGGCGGTCGGGAGTGCAGATAGTAGCGCCTACAGGTATCCATCTCGAAATTTACTACCCGCCTTCACATTGGCGTTATTCTTATACGGATACTGAGCTTGCCCGCCTGTTTATCGCTGACATAGAAGAAGGTATAGATATTTTCGATTATAACGGTCCTGTGGTCAGGAGGACCGGCCACCGGGCAGGGCTCATCAAGCTTGCTACCGGCGATGACAGGATCACAGAACACCAGCAGAAGATTTTCCGGGCTGTCGCACAGGCCCACCTTGAGACCGGCGCGCCGGTGCTCACGCATACCAATGCCGGGAAGCTTGCATTTGAGCAGGTAGCGCTATTTCAAAAACTAGGAGTGGATCTTTCGCATGTCGTTATTAGCCATGTCGACCGTTACAAGGATGCTGCGTATCATCGCGATTTGCTGCAAAGCGGTGTAAGTGTTGAATACGATAGCGCATTTCGCTGGAAAGAAGGGGAGGTCAACCAGACTTACCGGTTGCTGGAGGTGCTGCTTCCTGATTTTCCCCGGCAGATTACGGTAGGTATGGATGCCGCGCGAAATACCTATTGGAGGAGCTACGGAGGAAAACCCGGACTGGATTTCCTGATGACGACTTTTCGCAGGGAGCTGATCAGCCGCGGCCTGGAAGGATATTGGGACAGCATGATGATAAAAAACCCCGCTTCGATTTTTTCATTTGGTATGAGCCGCCGGTAAGCCGGGAGCAATTTAAATGCCCGGATTTTGTACGAAACGGATTTACCCTGCCCGGCTACAGTAAGTTATGAAGGTAAACTGTTTTTATAACCAACGATACGTTTAACCCTATTCAGCATTTCAATGAGACCATCTCTTCCGCGCTCACGTTGGTACCGGATCATCCCGATTGCTTTTATTACCTATAGTCTCGCTTATCTCGACCGGGCCAATTTTGGCTTTGCCGCTGCAGGAGGAATGACTGAAGATCTCAATATTACCAAGGGAATGTCTTCCCTGCTGGGCTCGTTGTTTTTCCTGGGATATTTCTTTTTCCAGATACCGGGCGCGCATTATGCAGCCCATAAGAGTGCCAAAAAGCTGATTTTCTGGTCGTTGATCCTCTGGGGCGGGCTTGCTGCCGCAACGGGCATGGTGAGCAATACAGGTTCGCTGATCGCGATCAGGTTTCTTCTCGGCGTAGTAGAAAGTGCGGTAATGCCTGCTATGGTTATACTGTTGAGCCAATGGTTTACCAAAGCCGAACGTTCGAGAGCCAATACTTTCCTGATTCTCGGAAATCCTGTTACAGTTCTATGGATGTCGGTGCTTTCGGGATACCTGATCAGCTCGTTCGGATGGCGGTGGATGTTCATTATCCAGGGATTACCCGGCATATTGTGGGCTTTTGTCTGGTGGAAACTCATCAGCGAGAAGCCTTCGGATGCGGAGTGGCTCACTCCTGCTGAACGCCGGGCGGTAGAGGATGAGCTTCAGTCGGAACAGCAGGGCATAAAGCCCGTCAAAAACTATGCGCAGGCATTCAGGTCTCGCCCGGTCGTGCTGTTGTGTATGCAGTATTTCCTGTGGAGCCTGGGTGTTTACGGGTTCGTCATGTGGCTGCCTTCCATTATCAGGTCGGCGCCGGATATGGACATTGTAATGACCGGATGGCTTTCGTCGGTACCGTACCTGCTTGCTATTGCGGGTATGCTGGGCGCATCCTATTTTTCCGATAAGTCGCTTAACCGCCGGGCTTTTATCTGGCCTTTCCTGATAATAGCGTCGCTTGCTTTCCTGGGGATCTATCTCGGCGGGGAAAATAATTTCTGGTTTTCATTTGTTTTGCTCGTCATAGCCGGCGGGGCTTTATATGCGCCGTACGGTCCTTTCTTCGCAGTTATAACGGAAATACTGCCGCGTAATGTTGCGGGAGGAGCGATCGGTCTGATCAATAGTATGGGGGCGTTGGGGTCGTTCGTCGGGGCATACCTGGTAGGATATCTCAATGGCGTAACAGGCGATTTCAACGCGTCTTACATCCTGATGGCTGTAGCAGTTTTTCTTGCGGCTTTGCTTACACTGATGGTGGTCAAAAAACCGGAAACAAACGGCTGAGCGCGTATAGGATAGACTGACTTATCATTTTCCGGCCATAGAGAGCGGAATCCACTTGATTTTTGGAAGTACCCTTCCTACCGGCAGTTCGGTAGCGGTGGTATCGGTGACTGACGAGTCTTTCTTTACGGGAGCAGGTACCAGGAAGCGGTTGAAGCTGTGGCTGAACTGCAGGCTGAAGCCTGCTGTAGTCTGGGTGTTGTTGAGTAGCAAGGGGTTTTGTATGTTGCGGTTGTAAGCCCGTCCCCGTATGCTTCCGTTAGGCGTGAACCAGTATTCAAGCGTCCATTCCCCGAGCAGGCTGGCGGCATCGTACTGGTTCTGTACATTGGTAAGACGGCCGTCCCTCGTGATCCTGAACCTGTCGTTCAAAAACCTGTAGGAGAACCTCAACTGTAGGTTATCCATCATGTGTTCGTCGAGTGTCAGGCCTGTCAAACCGACTTCCAGATTCTGGTCGAGGGCAGATGCCCATTTGCTGATCTGGTTGGAAATAAGCTCGCTGACGCTGTTCCCGACAAAGCTTTGCGACTGGTTACCGAACAGCGGGTTGTTGGGGCTAAGCAGCGAATTGAAAAGCAGCAGGCTACTCACCTGCTTGCTCAGTTCCTGCTCGTCGTTCTGAAGCTGGTTTTCGAATATGGCGATTCCGTTCCGGAACTCGGGGATATTGGGATACTCTTTGAAGGTGAGGTTGTACCCGACTTTCGGTGACATCAGCCTTTCGGTGAGCGTAATAATAAGCTCTACAGGGTATCTCCGCGTCCGGGCTGCATTATTGGTAGTGCTCGAAGCAGTGGGGAGGATATCGGCCAGCGAGGTCAACTGGGTATACCCGGCTTTGATATTGACCTCACCTTCCATAGGATTGCCCGTCCAGGTGATACGGCTGTTGGGTTTGATATCGAAGCGTTTATGGATAGCATTCTGGAGTGTGAAGGTATACTCTCCCCGCTCGATTTCGTAGGTACCGGTGAGTGCAAAGTCTCCTTTAGTGTCGATTTTCAGGTTCAACAGGCTGGTCCCGTAGGCTTTGATGATGTCACCGGTTTGGCGGTCAAGCTGTATTTCGCAATAAGCGTCGGGGGTTATATTGAAGTTGAAATTCATTTTTATCCCGTTTTTGGCTACCGGCCTGAACCTTCTGGTACCCGTGCTGTCGGCGTCGCGCTGAATCTGGCTTACAAACAGGATATAGTCTTTCTGGGTAACTTCCGTGGCGCCGTCAAAGGGTATATAAATCCTGGTGCCTTTGTTGCTTGTTGCGTTGGAATTGATGGTAAGATCACCCGCCGGGCCGAATATCTCGGCCGTCCCCGTCACGTAAGCGGTACCATAAAAAAGATCATTGTCACTGGCACTGGTGTTCAGTATCTTGAATCCCCTGAAGTCGGCGTTGAAAGACAAGGTCGGGAATTTGAAACCATCGTGGTAGACCCCTCCCGATAAAATGGCCCTGTTGCCTTCAGGATCTTTTAATTCCATTTTTTTTACGACGATCTCGTTTTCCCCGAAATAGATTTTATCCTCGAATGTAAAGATCGCCTGGAGATAGTCAAATTTGGCCCGCCCTTTTTCAATGTTGAGCGCGCCTTCCAGTTTCGGCTTCCTCAATGAGCCGCTGGCGGTAACCGTGCCGGAAGCCAGGCCCGAGATGTCGGAGACTATAAAAGAAGCAAACGGTTCGATAAGCTTCAGTTCCATTTGCCGGAAGTCTCCGCGTATTTCAAGAGGGCTTTCTTCTTTGGAAGGGGCATAAAAGCCGGTTATATTTAAAGTGCGCTGCATGTTTTTTTCCAGGTAGGCAGCCACCTGCAGGCGCCGGCTGAGCTTGTCCCAGTCGCCTTTTCCTACAAAATTACCCAGCTCCCGCTTGTCGTACTGGAGCCCTTCGATTTTGAAGTTTACATCCATTTCCTGTCCGACGTCGACGTCCCTCATGTTGACTACCCCGTCCATAATACCATCGAACCGGGAATTAAGAATGGGATTGATGGATGTGAGTTTAAAGTTTTTAAGCTCCACAGACAGATTTTGCCCGCTTTTATTCCCGGTACTGCCTTCAAGGGAAACCCGCGATCTTCCGTTTGCGATGGAAACATCCTTGAAAGTAACCCGCGGGCCTTCGAATAATATCTGGTTTTTGGGGTTCATCATCCATTCTTCATCCAGCAGCAGGAAGCGTGAGCCCTCTTCCAGGTTCACCTTTATACCTGAAGCGATGAAATCGAGATTTCCATTAAGGGCAGCCTTGTTGCCCGAACCGGTTTGCCTTACATTCGATACGAAATGAATATGGTCGTTTTCCCATGTGGCATCGACAAAAAGTTTCTCCAGCTTCAGGACGGAACCGACGGCCTGCTGATGCGAGACGAGGTTGGCCGATGCCAGTACTTCCGGGTTCTTCACGAACTTGGAGAAGAAAATATCGAGCTCTGTACCATACATATAGTTTTCGCCCCATTTTAAGGTATCGGCCTTGCCTTCGACCATTACAAGCGACGTATTGTCCATTTGCAGGAAGCCCGAGAGATGAGTCCCTTCAGATATATATACGTCTGGAGCCAGGAAGTCCATCAGCGCGGTCATATTGCCCGTTGTCAGGTTATAGTCGATATTATATCTTCTTGCGACCGAGTCGGACAGGGACTTATTCGAGTAATAGGCCGCCCTGTCAGATTCATTCCCGGCAAAAAAGAGCCGGTATTCCGCCAGCAGCTTTTTAATATCGGTAACAGCCTGCGAAGGGATGAAATCCCCGGAGACTTCGGCATTTACAATGTCGCTGGCGAGGGAAAGCCTGTAAAGGCCATTTTCGATACCGGTAGTAAGAATAAGGGAATCGAGCAGGAGATTACGGTCATTTTCAGGTTTGAGCAGGTATATATCGGTCAGGCTGACCTTCCCTGTAAGGTCGTCGGGCGTATTGCCGTCGGCCCGGATATTCACCCTGGTATGCAGTCGCAGCGGTTTTTTGGTAAAGCCCAGCGTGCCCAGGTTGACCTGCTCGAAAATCCCGTCGAAGTCATAATGATTTCTCTCCCCGGTAAAGTCGACCATGCCGTTCAGCTCAAACACCATATTGGGATCGATCGACCCCACCATACCTTTAAAGAATGACTTTTGGAGGTTGCCATCGAAGGTGACATTTTTATAATCGTATCCCTTAAACCCGATGCGGGCCACTGTAGCCGAAACGTGGGAGCTCGCCGACTGGAGCGTCATGCCGATACCGTCTATGTTCCCCGCAAAATCGAGTTTCTGAAAGGCTTCCGGGTTGTCGAGCACAGCGCCGAGATCCAGGTTTTGCGTCTTGAGGTAACCTTTATAAGTAGTGTTGTGCGATTCCCGGGCATGGAATACGAGGTCGGTGTCGAGATAGCCGATATCGGTATGAAACTGGCCCTTTACCGTAAAGTCGGCAACCGACCCTGCATAGATAGCGTTTGCCCTTATGTTGCCGAACTTCTGGAGTGTTTTGTGAAAGCCGGCCGGCGGATGGTACTGCACAAGGTCTTTGGGATAGATATGGCTCTCCTGCAGTTTGAAAAACATACCTGTCGTCCGGAATTCCGGGAGGCCGCGAAAGGTGAATTCCCCTCTCAGAACACTCCTTTCGCCGAAACGCATATTGAGATTGCTCAATGTGAAATCTGATACTTTCCCCTTGAAATTACCAGTCACCTGCCATGTTTCATCGAGTGAAAACAGGTATTTGGCAAAATAGCCGATGTCGTCGGAGTAAATTTTCGAGTCGGCAAAGTGGGCCTCGATTTCTACTTTGTTGTTAAGATCGTTGAAAGAAGAAGGATGGTCGTAACGGAAAGCAAGATAATTTCTGATATGCGACGAACCTGCCAGGACATTCAGATCGGCCAGCTCCATTGCTTTCCGGCAAAAGCTGAACCGGGTATCGAGCCGGTCGATGGTAAGGCCTGTATGCCGGTCCCTGGCGGTCAATCCTGTAGCCTGGAACGTAACCGTATCGCCGGAAAGTGAAAAGTCAAGAAGATCGCTTTGCAGGTTGTCCAGGGTGAAGTTTTTGAAATCGAAAAGCTGCGGGTCGGTTACCTGCGGGACTCTCTTGTCCCCGAAATGAAAAATCCCGTCGATAACCTGGGCCTTGCCTATTCCGAAAATGTTCCTTTTTTTGTTTGTAGTGTCTTTTTTTTGTGTCAGTGCAGCAATGCTGGCAATGAATTCATCGATGTTGAGCTCCCCCGTAACGACGTTTTTCTGAATATTGACATCAGGTCTGAAGAGAAGCACTTCATCAAGGAACACGCCCGGTCGTTTCCGGCCGGTGAGGCCCATCACGTCAAAATCCACGTCAAGCCGCTCTACTTCGATCATATGCTCGTTCCTGCCATCCCTGACCGACACCTGCTGCAGTGAAATCACGTCAAACCATTTGATATTTACCCGGCCTATGGAAATAGGATGCTGAAGCTTTTCCGAGAAATAATCTGATGCTTTTTTGACCAGAAAGGTCTGAACGGAAGGAAATTGAACAGCTATTGTTACAATCCCGAGGACGAACAACGAAAGGATCATTGCCAGTATAAGTCCGTTGCCCAGGGATTTCAATAATTGCTTCATTTACCTACCTTATCTTTCAACCGCACAAAAATGTGTAATTTTGTCCACTAATCTACGCTGACAACTGAGGACATACCGCCCCTTGGAAAGCGTTCAAACAAAGTGGACCCCGTGCATATACTGGCTATCGAATCTTCCTGCGATGAAACCTCTGCCGCTGTCATTAGTAACGGCAAAATCCGTTCCAATGTTGTTTCGACGCAGCTTATACACCAGCAATACGGAGGTGTCGTTCCGGAGCTGGCTTCACGTGCCCATCAGCAGCATATTCTCCCGGTTGTCCGCGAGGCGCTTGAGCAGTCAGATTTGGCAAAAAACGATCTGGATGCGATCGCTTTTACAAGGGGGCCCGGGCTTCTGGGCTCGCTGCTTGTAGGTGTTTCGTTTGCCAAAGCAATGGCTCTCGCGCTAAAAATCCCCCTGATAGAAGTGAACCATATGCAGGCGCACGTGCTGGCTCATTTTATAGATGACCCGAAACCTGCCTTCCCCTTCCTTTGCCTTACGGTGAGCGGGGGACATACCCAGATCGTGAAAGTAACGGCGCCTTTGGAAATGGAAATAATAGGAGAGACCCTCGATGACGCCGTGGGAGAGGCATTTGATAAAGGAGCCAAAATAATGGGGCTCGATTATCCCGGCGGGCCCCTGGTAGACAAGCTTGCCGCAGAAGGCGACCAGCATGCTTTCGAGTTTCCTATCCCGGAAATACCCGGTCTGGACTTCTCTTTCAGCGGAATCAAAACAGCCTTTTTGTATTTTCTTCAAAAGCAATCGTCGGCAAACCCGTCTTTTGCACAGGAGCGTATTCATGACCTTTGTGCGAGCCTGCAGTTTACGCTTATTGAGACTTTACTGCGAAAGTTAAAGAAAGCGGCACGTCAGACCGGGATAAATGAGATAGCCATTGCCGGTGGAGTTTCCGCTAATTCGGGCTTGCGGAATGCAGTGCTGGAAGCAGGGGAGAAGCTGGGCTGGAATACATACATCCCGAAATTCGAGTATTGTACCGACAACGCAGCCATGATTGCCATGGCCGCCGCATTCAAATATGATAAAGGGGAATTCTCAGATCAAAAGGTTAGCCCATTGGCGAGAATGGAGTTTAGTTGAGAAGTGACTTGCCGATCGTATCGAATTCAAAGTGAAATCCTTCTTCTTTTATTTTTCTATTACTTATTCTCGAACCTTCCAGGAACATGACTGACATTTCGCCAAACAGCAATTTTATTGCAAAAGCGGGTGCGTTGGGTAGAAAGCTGCTTTTGCCAAACGAATTGACCATCGCTTTTGAAAGCTCGTTCATGGTCATATGCTCTGTTGCTACCGCGTTGAAAACCCCTCTGGCCTCGCTGTTTTTCAGTATGAAATTGTAAAGACTCACCAAATCCCGGATGTCGATCCATGGTAAGTATTGTTTTCCGCTTCCCACGGAAGTATTGACACCCCATTTTGCAAAACGGGCTAATTCTTTGTATATCCCACCGTCTGGTCCTATCACCAAACCTTTTCTCAAAATTGTTGTTCTGATACCAATCTTTTCAAACAGCAGCGCCGATTCTTCCCACTGCCTGCAAACTGTAGCCAGAAAGTCGCTTCCATTCCGGGATTCCTCTGAAAATACGGTATCCGTAGTCACGGCTCCATAGTAACCTACGGCTGAAGAGGATATTAAAGTATCGATTTTAAAATCATTTTCTTTAATATATTTATAAATCAATTCAAGAGGTTTTTTCCTGCTTTCCAGAATTTCTTTTTTGCGTTCCGCAGTCCAGCGCTTGTCACTGATGTTCGCACCGGTCAGGTTGATGATCTTCGTGACTCCTTCAAAAGCTTCCGTATCGATAAAATTATTTTCAATACTCCATTTGAAATAGCGTATGTCTTGTGATCCTCCTTTGGCCTCCCTGGCAAGGACATTGACAGAATATCCGTTTTTGACCAGGTAAGAAGCCAGGTTTTTACCGATAAACCCGGTTCCGCCCGCTATAAGTATCTTACCCATAATATTTTGCGCTTATGTTAAAGACTTATTTATTTTCGCTCACCGCGTCGGAGTACGTTTTTAAGGCTCTTTCTCTCGCGGCGCTATGGGCTACTACCGGTTTTGGATAAAGATCGGTACCAAGTTCAGGCAGCCATCTTTTGACATATTCCATGTTCCTGTCAAATTTCTCGTTTTGCA
>CAZLTN010000003.1:0-148777 GCA_964562455.1 uncultured Cytophagales bacterium | reverse complement strand
GGGACGATTTTTTGGGGTGTATGAATCGTATCAATGAGAAGATTGTTACCGGCTTCCGATTCTTTCCCGAAGTAATGATACAGCAGTCCGATCAGAAAGCCACCAAGGGGCAAAAGTGCTATCAACCACAAATGACTTTCCCGAAAGCCGGTAACCCAATCGAGCGATATTAAAAAACCTGCTGAGGCGCTGCCGATACAGGCGCCGACAAGCAGGCAAATGAGTGTCCACTTAAAGATATAAGGGATGGCGGGATAGAGCCTGCACAATATCTGAAGCTGTAAACTGATTTTTTCGCCGGAGGACCTTTTTTGTTTCATTAGAATAAACTACCTGATTAAATGTTTTTACACTTAATTTAACCAGGCGCCATCAGCTTTTTTAGGGCGGTTCAGGGAAGACACCATTTCCTTTCGGCAAATCTAGGAAAAAACTATTAAACGCCTTCACACTTACAAGCTTATAAGCTCGTCGGTCAGGATACATTCGTCAGGTTTACGATCATATTTTGTATCGCTCAATTTGTTGTATAATTTATATTATGTTAAATAAATAAACACTCAATACTCTTACTGAGTCCTTATCACGCTATTCCGGATTCCCTTTCGACAAATGACTGAAAGCTACCACCAGCATCAGCACTCCTATAAAACCCAAAGCCATCGAAAGAGAAGTCTGCTCGGCTATAAAGCCCAGCAGAGCGGGCCCGGCCAGTTGTCCTGCGTAACCTATTGCGGTAACGGCTGCCAGCGCCGCCGTGCCAGGGACATTTTTTATTCGTCCGGCTTCGCTGAAAAAAACAGGAACGATATTGGCTGCACCGAGCCCGATCAAAACAAATCCTGCCAGCGCAGATGCTATCCACGGGGTTGCAATGATCAGCAGAAAGCCGGAAGCAGCGACAAGGCTTCCGACAAGAATTACCTTCCGGCCCTGCATTCTGGAAACGATCCGGTCGCCGATCAGCCGCATGAAAGCCATTGCGATCGAAAATGCGGCGTATCCCAGGCCCAGATAGACTTCTTCCATTCCCTTGTAATCCCGTAAAAATATCGCGCTCCAGTCAAGAACCGCTCCTTCCGAGAGGAATACGATAAAACACATGGATCCTAAAAACAATACCCGGGTATTCAGCCAGGCAACCTGTTTTTGTTTTTCTTCCGTAGTGCCCGGGGAATATCTGGCGATCACTTCTCTTTCCGTATTGAAATCCATGAGCCTTCCGGATTGGCCGGATACGATCAGCAGCAACAATGCCGACAGGACCAGGAGCGCAGTTAGAGGCTGGAAGTTCATTTTCAAAAGAAAAAGTACGATCAGGGGCCCGAAAAGACCACCTACGCTGAAAAGCCCGTGCAGCGACGACATGACTGGTTTTTCCGAAAGATTCTGTATCTGGACTGCGTGCGCGTTCATTGCTACGTCGATACTTCCTATACCGGCTCCGAAGAGGAAAAGCATTATCCCCATCTGAACCGGCGTATTCATCAGAAGCAGGGAAGGCAGCGTAACAGTTATCAACGCAGTTGACAGAAGGATGATGCGACGGCTTCCGATCCTTGAGATCAGCCACCCTATCGCCGGCATCGTTACTATAGCGCCGGCGCCCAGGAACAACAGCAAAGCCCCTACCTGGCTATCGTTCAGAAGAAGCTTATCTTTTACATACGGAACCATCGGTGCCCAGCCTGAAAGCGCGATACCGCAAACCAGGAAAACAGCCTGAGTAGCTGATCTGGCCTTCTTTAAACCTGTTGTAAATATCTCCAATCTTCAGTATGTCAGGAGTTTAAAAATGAGAAAAGGCTACCCCGGAGAGCAGCCTTTTCCCGTCAAAACCTGGAAAAACATTATTCCGCGCAAGGGATATTTTTAGATTCCACCTGCTGGATGATGTTATTGATGTTATCCAAAGTAACTTTTGCGTCCGAATCGGGATTGACCGAGGCGGCTTTTTCAAAGTAAGGGCGTGATTTTTTAAACCTGCCGCAAACTTTGCTTTCGACTTCCTTACCTTTTGCCTGGTACTCCTGCATGTTCATATTGTCGACTTCGCGTTTCAGCTCTACGCCTTCGTTGTAGTAGATAGCGCCAAGGCCGAACAAGGCATCATAGTTATTGCCATCTACCGCGACTGCCTTTTCATAAGTCTTCAACGCATTGTTTTTGGCTTCGGTCTGTTTGGTCTTAAGCGTGCTTATCTGCCCTTCCAAAGCCGATTTATCAATGCTGTTTGCTTTTTCTTCAGCGGTTTTGATATCAGACTGTATCTTGGCGATGGCTGCCTCTGTTTCGCTTTTCGATTTGTTCACTTCCTCAAGCTGACGCTTCAGCTCAACGCTTTTCGGCTGGGCTTTAAGGCGGGTAGCAAGCCTCTTGATCTCACCGTCGTATATCTCTATTTTCGATTTTTCCTGCTCCAGATCATCCACAAGCTTGGCTTTCTGTGAGCCTGATTGGGCGAGTTTTTCTTCTAGTTCTCTCAGGTCCCTGGTATATTTTGAATAGCTGTTGTCATAAAGAATACCCAGGTTGGTGAGGTTTATGACATTGTTGGGATCTTTTTCTGTCAGCCCGGTCAGCTCCCTGATCGCATCGTCTTCACGGCCTGCGGCAAGCAAAATGTTCACCTTTTCGGACATCAGGTCTTTGTGGTTTTCGTTAGCCTTAAGCCCCAGTTCGAGAACAGCCAGTGCTTTGTCAAAATCTTTTTTGTCCTTGTGAAGCTGGGCATAGCCATAGTACGCGCTCGCATCTTTCCCTCCGTTTTTAGCGTAGCCTGCGTAGTTATTTACGGCAGCATCGAAATTGTTTAACTGCTGTGCCGAAATAGCTGCATAAAGAGCCCCGGTAGTATCGGTTTTAAATATGCTGTGAGCAGAAGCGAAGCTTTCCAACGCTCCCTGCATGTTCCTGGATTGAAAATGCTTTACGCCCTGGTTGATGAAAGCGTCGTACAAAGGACTCTGTTTGTCGCCGTCCAGGACAGCCTGTGCTTCCTTAGCCAGCTTGCCCGGATCCCCTTTTTTGGTTTTATCGAGTTCCGTAACCTTTTTGTAGGCTTCCAATGCCTTATTGGCTGCGTCGGCATCTATAACTTCGGTAGTATCACGCAAAAGAGCAATGTTCTCGAAAAGTTTCGCCCGGTCCATCCAGGTGGCAGCCTTCACATTCGCTTTCGGATCCTGGATTTTTTCGTCGGATTTTTCCTTATCCTTCTTATACTGGGTCAGCATAGCTCCCTCAAGAAGGTCCTGGGAAAAGGCCGGGGCCACCATTAAGGCTAATATTAAACAAACAAATATTTTTTTCATAGGTAATTTAAAATGGTTTAAGTTGCTTGTATTATTCTTCGGTTTGATTATCATTTTCAGGTGCTGCGGTATCCGGGGCACTGTCGCCTGTTTCCGGTGTAGCGTCGGTATCAGGTGCTTCTCCGGCATTTTCGCCTTCTTCGTCATCTTCTCTCACAAGCCTGGTCACAGACGATATCTCGTCGGAATTGCCTAACCTGATGAGCTTGACACCCTGTGTATTCCTCCCTGCCAGGCGCACATCCGCTACGGCCATCCTGATGGCTATCCCGTTTTTGGTAATGATCATCAGGTCATCTCCTTCTGTCACTTCGGCGATCGAAACCAGGTTACCTACTTTCTCGGTAGCGTTGAGGGTAGTAACCCCTTTGCCTCCCCTGTTGGTGATGCGGTAATCACCTATATCCGATCTTTTCCCGTAGCCGTTCTCCGATACGACCAGCAGCTGCGTATCCTCGCGGGAGATGCAGACCATGCCGATCACTTTATTGTCCTTATCTTCGGAATCGAGGTTGACTCCCCGTACTCCCGTTGCAGTACGCCCGATAGGTCTGACGGTTTTTTCGCTGAACCTCACTGCCCTGCCGGCGCTGGTGGCGATTACGATATCGTTGTCACCGTTTGTGAGGGCTACATTCAGCAGGCGGTCTCCCTCGTTGATATTAATGGCAATGATACCGTTCTGCCTCGGACGGGAATAGGCTTCGAGCAGTGTTTTCTTGATAACACCCTGCTCGGTACACATGATAATGTAGTTATTGTTAATGTAATCGGGGTCTGCAAGCGTCCGTACGTTGATCACGCTGCGGATCTTATCACCGGATTCTATGCTGAGAATGTTCTGAATAGGACGTCCTTTCGCACTTTTGGAACCTTCGGGCAGTTCGTATACCTTAAGCCAGTAAAGCTTACCGAACTCGGTGAAGAAAAGGAGGTAATTGAGCATCGACGCGGAGAAAAGGTGTTCAGTAAAATCCTCCTCCTTTGTCCTGACGCCTCTTGCTCCTACCCCGCCCCGGCTCTGGGTACGGTATTCGTTCAGCTGGGTACGCTTGATATACCCCTGATGCGAGATGGTGATCAGCATTTTCTCATCCGCGATCATGTCCTCGTCGCTGAACTCTTCGGCAGCATACTCTATTTCGGTCCTCCTGGCGTCGCCATAGCGCTCCTTGATTTCCGACAATTCGGTTTTAATAATATCGTATTTACGCCATTCGTTGGCGAGGATATCTTTCAGATCGGCTATCAGCTTAACGAGCTCTTCGTATTCCTGTACGATTTTTTCCCTTTCCAGTCCGGTAAGGCGCTGCAGACGCATTTCCAGGATAGCTTTCGCCTGGATCTCGGAAAGGCTGAACTGCTCCATAAGGCCATTCTTCGCTTCTTCCGGATCCCTGGAATTCCTGATTAGGGAAATAACGGCATCGAGATTGTCGAGAGCGATAAGCAACCCTTCCAGTATATGGGCCCTTTTTTCGGCTTCCTTCAGTTCATACTCGGTACGGCGGGTGATTACCTCTACCCGGTGCTCAACGTAATTCCTGATAAGGTCTCTCAGGTTGAGCAGCTGCGGCCTTCCTTTTACCAGCGCTACGTTGTTAACGCTGAAAGATGACTGAAGGGGGGTATACTTGTAAAGATGGTTGAGCACGATATTGGGAATAGCGCCCTTCTTGAGATCGAAGACAATGCGCATCCCGTCGCGGTCCGATTCGTCCCGGATATCGGCAATCCCATCCAGTTTCTTTTCGTTGATAAGGCCCGCGATCTTTTCGATCATCAGCGCCTTGTTGGTCATATACGGGATTTCCGTAAAAATGATCTGCTCTTTGCCCGTCTTGGTTTCCTCGAAGCGGGACTTGCCGCGCACTACTACCCTTCCCCGGCCTGTTTCAAATGCCGATCTTACCCCCTGGTAGCCGTATATAGTACCCCCGGTAGGAAAATCGGGCGCTTTTATATGCTGCATCAATTCCGGCACGGTAATTTCGGGGTTTTCTATATAAGCGATCGTCCCATCGATTACTTCGCTCAGGTTGTGGGGCGCCATGTTGGTAGCCATCCCCACCGCAATACCCGACGAGCCGTTTACAAGCAGGTTAGGAAATTTGGCAGGCAACACCGTCGGTTCCTTGAGGGAATCGTCAAAATTCGGCTGGAAATCAACCGTATCTTTGTCTATGTCGGCGATCAGCTCGTCGGCCAGCCTCTTTAAACGGGCTTCGGTATACCGCATCGCTGCGGGTGAATCACCGTCGACCGACCCGAAATTTCCCTGGCCGTCGACCAGAAGGTAGCGCAGCGACCATTCCTGGGCCATACGCACCATCGTATCATATACGGAAGCATCGCCATGCGGGTGATACTTTCCCAGTACTTCTCCTACGATCCTGGCGGATTTTTTGTGCGGCCGGTTATACCTCACCCCCAGGTCTTCCATTCCATATAAAACCCTCCTGTGCACCGGCTTAAGCCCGTCGCGTACGTCGGGCAGGGCGCGGGAGATTATAACGGACATAGAGTAATCGATATACGCACCGCGCATCTCGTCCTCGATATTAATAGGGATTACATTCTGTCCGGATGATGATTCCTCCATAAAACTTTTAAGACGCTTTGTTTTAACTTACTTTAAAATATGGCAATATAGTCATTTAAAACGGATACCGCCATTGTATTTTCAAGCCAAATTACGGAATTAATACTCGCTTAAACAAAAAACCGTTCCGCCGCGTCATTCCCGGGCCGTGCAGGCTGCACAGAGCTGGATTTGGCCGCCGGGCAACCGGCCGGAGTTGAGTATACAGACCGGTCGCCACGGTATATATGTAGAAACAGATTCCCAACAATCACCATCGCCGCTCGCGGTGCCGGGATGTTAAAAGTTACGGAAAAGACATTATATCCTTGCCATGGAGTCCTTATTACCTGTAAATACAACTCAATGAAGTATCAATAAACTCTTAAACAGAACATATTGTGTTAATTCTACTTGTTTTCCTGAGCATACTCTGCCTGGTTTTGCTTATTTCGTGGGTAAAGCTGGATACATTCATTTCCTTTCTGCTGGTTTCGATCGGCCTGGGCTTTGCAGTCGGTTTGTCGGTACCTGAAATCAGCGGCGCGATACTGAAAGGTATCGGCAGTACGCTGGGCGACCTGGTCATGATCGTGGGGTTCGGGGCGATGCTGGGAAAACTGGTAGCGGACAGTGGTGCGGCACAGCGCATCACCGACGCGCTGATCCTGCTGTTTGGCCGTAAATATATGCTATGGGGACTGGCACTGGCGGGTTTCGTGATCGGTATCCCGCTTTTTTACAGTGCTGGTTTCGTGATCGTGATCCCCCTGATTTTCATGATCTCGGCTTCCGCGAGGATACCAATGCTGGTTGTGGCGGTCCCGATGCTTGCGGCGCTGTCGGTAGCGCACGGTTATCTCCCGCCCCACCCCTCTCCCGCTGCCATTGCCTCGCAGCTGAACGCCGATATGGGTAAGACATTGCTGTATGGAATTATCGTATCGATACCTGCTATTGTTATTGCCGGTCCCATATTCGGCAAAACGCTCGGCCGCTTCAGTCCAAATCCGGATACAGGGATGTTCGATCTTACTCCCAAACCGCAAAGCGAGCTTCCGGGGCTGGGGATCAGTATCCTGACGGCCTTGCTTCCTGTCATACTCCTGGTCAGCATGGCACCCATCAGGAATCTGTTTCCGGAGAGCAAAGCGCTTGCAATGCTTGCCGAGCCATGGTTCGGAATGCTCGTTTCCGTCCTTTTTGCGACGGTAGCGCTTGGAACCAGCAGGGGGATGTCGATGAAAAATATAACAAAATCTTTTGAAGAAGCTTTTAAAGGCGTGGCCGGGATACTCCTGATCGTAGCCGGTGCAGGTGTCTTCAAGCAGATTATGACCGAGGGACAGATCAATTCTTACCTGGGCGACCTGCTCGCCGGGTGGAATGCCCCCCCGCTGATCCTTTCATGGGGTATTGCAGCCGTAATCAGGGTATGTATAGGATCGGCTACGGTCGCGGGGCTTACGACGGTAGGGATCCTGGCCCCTTTGCTGCAGTCGACAGGGGTTTCTCCAGAACTCACCGTCCTTGCCATCGGTTCGGGAAGCCTCATGTTCTCGCATGTGAATGACGGCGGGTTCTGGTTATTCAAGGAATATTTTAACGTAAGCATCAAGGATACGATCATGACCTGGTCGCTGATGGAAACCATCGTTTCCGTCGTCGGGCTGATCGGGGTGCTCATCCTGGATATGTTTGTCTGATCCCCGGGTTTCAACCGGGAGCTAATGTATTAGTCGATCCTACCGGATCTCGCGTGTCCTGTTCACCGGCATGAACTACCCGCAGGAAATTTCGCTTAATCCTTATCCGCTCAACTTTTCAGGCTCATCCGTAAATGCCTGTTTGGCATTTGTCAATTAGCTTTGTTAACAGTAATTTTGAAGGAAGATACTCAAAACGCATCTTCGAGAGTGCTGATCAGGTAATACTTTGCAGACACTCTTTTTTACTTAACCCATAGAAAGACGAATTAATCAACACAATAAATAGTAAATCAGCTATGCCTAACTGGTATGAACTAAAAGATCCAAACCAGGTGGATTCTCCGGGTTTGGTGATATATAAGAACCGGGTCGAACAAAATATAAAATTTATGAGCCGGATCGTCGGCGGTGATACTGCCCGGCTGGTCCCGCATGTAAAAACGCATAAGATGGCGGAAGTGGTGAAGATGAACCTGGCTGCAGGTATCAGCAAATTTAAGTGCGCTACCCTTGCCGAAGCGGAAATGCTTGCCCAGGCAGGTGCCAAATGGGTGCTTATAGCTTACCAGCTCACAGGCCCCAAGATCGACCGGATGCTTAACCTGATTGCAGCTTATCCTGACGTTCAGTTCGGTTCCCTGATCGATGACCGGAACGTCGCCAAACACCTGAACGATTATATCAAAGGCAAAAAGGCTTCCTGGCTGATATTTATCGACATCAACGTAGGGATGAACCGTACGGGCCAGTCGATCAACTCCGACCTGCTCAATCTTTACGAGTACGTCTGTAAATTACCCAACCTGCTGCTGGCAGGGATTCACGTATATGACGGGCATATCAAGGAGAAATTTTTTAAAGACAGGAAGATCCAGGCCGATAAGGCATTCGAGGAACTGGGTATGCTGTACGATTTCATAGAGATCAACGGTTTGCCTGACCCTCTTGTAATTGCCGGCGGTACCCCTACATTTACAGTGCACGCCCTGCGGAAAAACGTATATTGCAGTCCCGGAACGTCCGTATTCTGGGATGCAGGTTATGGTGAGCAATTCAGGGAGCAGCCGTTTGTATATGCGGCTTTGCTGGTAACGCGCGTGATTTCGAAGCCGTCGCCGGGACTTGTCACCATCGACATGGGGTATAAGGCGATTGCGTCCGAAAATCCCCCTGACAAGCGGTTCAGGATACTGAATCTCCCCGATTACGAGTTCCTGGGCCATAGTGAAGAGCACGCAGTACTGAAAGTCTCCAATTGGGAGAGTGTTTCGATAGGCGACGTATATTATGTGGTCCCTTATCATATCTGCCCGACGGTCGCACTATATCCCTCTGCTTCGGTGGTTGAAAACGGTGAGGTTACAGAGTTCTGGGAAGTAAGCGCCCGCAACAGGAAGATCAACTACTGAGTAAGTTCCGATTAATGACATTACCTACACTACCATAAACACTTTACACCCGTGTCTAAGAGAGATTCATACATTGCCGCCATTAAGAAGTCGTATACAACAGACAAACCTGCTATAAGACTGGGGTCAGGCATCCTGGATGGGGAGATTATCGGCGAAGCCGAAATCCATCTTCCGCTGAGAATGATGAACCGCCATGGACTGGTAGCCGGAGCGACGGGTTCGGGTAAAACCAGGACGATCCAGGTGCTTGCCGAACAGCTTTCCAATGCCGGTGTGCCGGTGTTTCTTTCCGACGTCAAAGGCGACCTGTCGGGCTTCGGCCAGGCGGGGCAAACCAACAAGGCTATTGATGAAAGGTGCCAGGCATTGAATGTAACTTTTGAGCCCCAGGACTACCCTATTGAGCTTTATTCGCTAAGCGGGAAGCTGGGCAGCCCCATGAGGGCTACTGTCCTGGAATTCGGCCCCAACCTGCTGGCAAAAGTGCTCGACCTGAACGCTACCCAAACGGGCGTGCTTGCTGTACTGTTTAAATATGCCGACGACAAAAACCTGCCCATGGTCGATCTCAGCGACCTCAAAATGACGCTGAATTATCTGGCCGAAGGAGCGGGTGCGGCAGAGATCAAATCGGATTACGGAAGTATTTCCACGACAACTGCCAGCACGATACTAAGGAAGATTGTAGCGCTTGAGCAGCAGGGAATAGGGTCAATTTTTGGTGAAAAATCTTTTGATATTGACGATTTGCTCGAAAGAGTGGACGGGAAAGGGGTTATCAGTTTGCTGAACGTTTCGGATGTGCAGGATCAGCCGGCGCTTTTCTCTACTTTTATGCTGAGCCTGCTGGTAGAGATATACAATACGTTCCCGGAAGCGGGCGATCTCGACAAGCCGAAGCTGGTCTTCTTCCTGGATGAGGCGCATCTTCTTTTCAAAGATGCACCCAAGGTGTTTCTCGACCAGATAGAGCAGATCGTAAGGTTGATAAGGTCTAAGGGCGTAGGCGTGTTTTTCTGCTCGCAGATGGCGCAGGATATCCCCGATACGATCCTTTCCCAATTGGGCAACCGCGTTCAGCACGTGCTTCGTACTTTTACTCCGAACGATGTGGATAACCTCAGGAAAACGGTTAAAACATTCCCGCGATCCGGTTTTTATGAGATCAATGAAGTGCTTACGACGCTTGGGACCGGCCAGGCGCTTATCACCGTGTTGAACGAAAAAGGTATTCCAACCGAAGTAGCCGCGACACATTTGCTGCCTCCAACTTCCGTAATGGGTCCCCTGGCGACAGCCGACTACGAGAGCCGGTACCGTAACTCCCCGTTGTACAGGAAGTATAAGGATTCGCTGGACCCTGAAAGCGCCTATGAAATTCTGGCCCGCCGGGTAGAAGAGCAGAACAGGATAGCAGAACAGGAACAGCAGCAAAAGGAAGCAGCAAAGCAAAAGACGGGCGGTAGCAGGAGAGCGGAAAAGTCGGCCTTCGAGCAGGTGCTTTCCGCACCTATTACCCGGCAAATCGGAAGAGAGCTTATAAGAGGAGTTTTTGGCATGCTGACAGGCAAAAAAACGACTTCAAAATCGAAAGGGTGGTTTTAAGAAAAAGGAGCGTGAGGTCCCGGCAAGACTATTTTAATAATATCTAAACTCTTTTTAATGAACCTGCATCTAACAGAAAAGGTGATCATCGTTACCGGTGGCGCCAAAGGTATAGGCGAAGCTATCGTCAATGTACTGGCTAACGAAAGCGCCATCCCGGTCATCGTAGGAAGAAATGCGGACGACAACCAGAAAGTAGTAGACATGCTATCGGGCCTGGGGCTGCTGGCTTCGCACGTGGTAGCTGAACTGACCGATCCGGCGGCTTCCGAAGCTGCAGTGAAAGCCGTGCTTGACAGGTACGGGCGTATCGACGGAGTGATCAACAATGCCGGCGTCAACGATGGTGTCGGGCTTGAAAACGGCTCGTACGAAGGCTTTATGGCTTCACTGCACAGAAATGTGGTACATTATTACCTGATGGTTCACTATGCCCTGCCCGCTCTGAAGGAATCGAAGGGAAGCATTGTCAACATTACTTCCAAAACGGCTGAAACCGGCCAGGGCAATACGTCGGGGTATGCAGCATCTAACGGCGCCCGCAATGCGCTGACCCGGGAATGGGCCGTAGAATTGCTGAAGTACGGGATCAGGGTAAATGCGATTGTAGTGGCTGAATGCTGGACCCCTCTTTATGAGAAATGGATCAATACGCTTCCGGATCCTGAGGGCACGAGAGCGTCGATAGAAAAGAATATCCCGCTCGGACAACGCATGACGACCGCTGAAGAGATCGCCAATATGGCTGCGTTCCTGATTTCCGGCAAGTCCAGCCATACTACCGGCCAGATCATATACGTTGACGGCGGCTATGTACATCTCGACCGGGCGCTGAACAGCCTCGCGTAAGGTAGAGCCGTACGGCCGTACGGCTTTACGTGACCAGCCGTACGGCTCTACTGTAGTTCGGCAGCGAGTTCCTTGGCAAAGTAGGTCAGTATCACCTTTGCACCGGCCCGCCGGATACTCAGCAAAACTTCGAGGGCTATCCGCCTGCCGTCAAGCCAGCCGTTCCTGTCGGCTGCTTTGATCATGGCATACTCCCCGGAAACGTTATAAGCTGCTATCGGGATATCGAAGTTGTTATTCAACAGGCTGATGATATCCAGGTAAGACAATGCCGGCTTTACCATAAGGAAATCGGCACCTTCCTCAATATCGAGCTGAGCTTCTATGAGCGCTTCACGCCTGTTGGCCGGGTTCATCTGGTAGGTCTTCTTGTCACCGAATTTGGGAGCGGAGTCGAGCGCGTCCCTGAACGGGCCGTAGAATGCGCTGGCGTACTTTGCCGAGTAGGACATAATCGATACGCCGGTAAAGCCTGCTTCATCCAGTATGCTCCTGATATGCCCTACCCTTCCGTCCATCATATCGCTCGGGCCTATGATATCGGCTCCGGCCCGGGCCTGGGCCAGCGCCATCTTGCCAAGAATTTCCAGCGTAGGGTCGTTCAGTATCTCCCCGTTCGATACCACGCCGTCGTGACCGTCGCTACTGTACGGATCCATGGCCGCATCGGTCATCAGCGCTATATCGGGGAATTTCTCTTTTACGGCAGTCAGCGTTTTAAGGTAGAAAGTATTTTCCCGGTAGCTTTCCGATGCCATGCCGTCTTTCAGGATTTCAGGATAGTTGGGAAACAGATCAATCGCCCTGATCCCGAGATCCTGAAGCTCTTTTATTTCTTCGAGCAGAAGGTCAGGTGAATAACGGTAAATCCCTGGCATTGACGAAACTTCTGTTTTGACTCCCGAACCGTCGACTACGAACATTGGAAATATAAGGTCGTTCACAGACAACCGGGTTTCCTGAACCATATCCCTTATTGCTCCTGACTTACGGTTCCTGCGAGGACGGCGTGATATATTGAACATATTGATATGTAGCTTTCTGATTTCGCTGCAAAGGTAGCCAAAATCTCCTTTCCTGCCTTAAACAGCCAGCCTGAAACCTTCTCCATGAAGATTGATAATCTGTATGGAAGGATCATTTTTCAGGTGTTTCCTGAGCTTGGTGATGTAGACGTCCATGCTTCGGGCGTTAAAATAGGAATCGTTCCCCCAGATCATTTTGAGCGCATAGCTTCTCCCGACGGGTTGATTGAGGTTTTCGCAAAACAGCTTGAGCAGCTCCGATTCCTTGCTTGTCAGGCGGAAGGTTTCCCCGTTGCATACAAGCTGCTGCATGTCGTAATTAAAAACATACGCGCCGATATTATAAACAGCTCCGCCACTCTCGTTTTGAGTAGAAGAATGCAGGTTATAACGTCGCAAAACAGCTTCTATTCTTGCCAGCAGCACTTCCCTGTCAAATGGCTTCGTCAGGTAATCGTCGCCGCCGAGCTTCAGTCCCTGTATAGTGTCTTCCTTCATGGATTTGGCGGTAAGGAAAATAATAGGAACGTCCTTTTTCCCGCTCATCCTTACTTCTTTGGCAAGCGCAAAGCCGTCTTTCCGGGGCATCATCACATCGAAGACGCACAGGTCATAATTACCTGCCACGAACTTGTCCCATCCCTCCTGGCCGTCTTTGGCCCAATCGGCGTCGTAACCCTTCGAACAAAGATATTCCTGCAAAAGTGAGCCGAGATTGGGGTCATCCTCAACCAAGAGAAGTTTTTTCATTTGTATAAATGTAATGAACTGATAACTAGACTATTGATTCACGAGATGAAGCCGCAGGCCCTGCTGCTGTACGGCGGCATTTAAATTAACGGCAGCCAAACTGTAAAGGTTGATCCTTCCCCTTTTTTACTCCTGACGGATACGCTCCCGCCGTGCGCTTCGACAATTTTTTTTACGTAGCTTAACCCGAGCCCAAAACCTTTTACGTCATGCCTGTTCCCGGTTGGTACCCGGTAAAAATTCTCGAAAATACGTCCGATCTGTTCCCTGCTCAATCCTATGCCGCTATCGGAAACAGATATCGCAATCCCGTTATCCAGGTTTTCGGTACTGATGTCCAGCTTCAGGGCATCCGGCGAATACTTTATCGCGTTGTCCACAAGGTTATAGACAACGTTGGTGAGATGGACAGGATCGCCATTCACATTCTCGAAGCCGGCCTGGTAGTCCAGCGTGAGATCGCCGTTTCTCCGCTCCAGTTGAACGCTGAGGTTGTTCAGTACTTTTTCGATCAGGTCATGCACATTCACTACTTCCCGCTTCAGCTCGAGGCTTCCTTTTTCCATCTGCGCCATCTGCAGCACTCTTTCTACCTGCACGCCAAGCCGCCTGTTTTCAGTCCCTATTATTTCCATATAGCGTGCTACACCTTCCCGGCCGGGTACCGCCGTGCTCTTTTCCATCGCCATATCAACTGCGAGCCCGATAGTGGAAATCGGGGTTTTCAGCTCATGTGTCATGTTGTTGATAAAATCATTCTTTATATCAGACAGCTTCTTTTGCCTTATGATCGTCGAAACCGCCACGTAGAAACATATCATAACGACGACTACCAGCAGGACAGAGCCGGTCATCATAGCGCCGGTTTTCTCGAGGACGTACTGCTGCTTGCCGGGGAAGTAGACGAAAAGCATTCCTCCCGAATGTGGCGTCGCTCCCGGGAAAAGGGTGGTCCTGTAAGCGTTTGCCTCCCATACCCTGCTATCGATATCTGCCGTGCTGAATAGCATTTCTGCCTCGTTGTTTGGCTTCACAGCAAAGGAAAAAGGCAGGGTAATACCTTTCTGGCTGAATTCCGTCCTCAGCAGCGAGTCCATCAGGAAGCGGTTAACGCGTTCCCGGACCGGACGTTTGGTGTACATAATATCCTCTATCACCTCTCTCAGCAGCACTTCTGCTTCAGTTGATTTGGGTACCGGCGGCAATTTTTCAGGCTTCCGTACCTTCATTCTGTTGCGGGCCGACTTACCGGCAGATTCTAACTGTTTATCTGAGGTATTAGTCCCGTCAAAAGCGTTTCCCCAGAAAACTTCATCGTTCATCCGGCGCCGGATAAATTCCTCGATACCGGCGGTACCCATTTGCTGCGCCCGGAAAAACTCGTCGATCATCCGTTGTTCCCGCTCTATCAGTTGATGGAACGACGGTACCAGGGCGTCGGACTGAAGTCCGCGGTTACGATGGGGAAGCGGGATCTCCCCTCCTCTCCTATGCGCCCAGGTATTCGGGGGGGCAAGCAGCACGACTGTATCTTTCCGTTCCGGCCGGTTTTCCTTTGTTCTGGCCAGGATGGTCATCTGGCGCAGCTTTTCTTTCTGGATCTCATCTTCCCTTCTTTGTTGAAGCAGGTAAACGATCTCCTGCTTTTCGAGCTTGTGCGCCACATTCTGAACAGCCTCGGCTACCTTATCGTTGAAACGATCGTTTTGTGCTGCCAACGCCTCCCTGATCCAGTACCACTGGAAAGTGATCAACCCTATCATCGACAGGCACATAAAAAAAACGATGGCTTTTATTTTTCCCGGCGTCATTTTTCAACTGTTCATGCAACCTTTCCTTTTTCACCGCGTCTCTTGCTGTGACTTTGCAATACAAAAATAAGTTTCATCCGTCCGCAGAGTCCGCTTTTAACATACTTTAACACCAGTGGAACGATGTAAAGCCGCAGGGTCTGCGGCTCCATATAGTAAATTAATGATTTAACTAACAGCTTATTATGTATTCTATTCAAATGAAACACCTATTATTAGCATGCGGGCTGCTGGCCGGCGTTCCCGTATTGAAAGCGCAGGATGATGCGCTCCCGAAAAAAGAGAAGTCGCGCGTCACCGTCCGGGTTGTGGAAGAAAACGGTGAAGACAGGATTGTCAAAGAGCATAGCTACGATACCGGCGAGCTCTCGCAGCAACAGCAGCGGGCTCACCTTGACAGCCTTTTGAATGCACTCGATATCGAAGGAAAAGGCAAAAACCGCAGGATTACCATTACAATGGAAGACGGAGATCTGCAAAAACCCGGGCTCTTTGATATGGCACGAAAAAGTCGCCCGGCTCGTGCCGACTTTAGGTGGGAAGAGCTCGACAAGATGAGCTGGCAGCTCGATACCGCGCTATCGAAAAGCGCCGCAAAGGTGGAATTTAAAGTGAACAAGCTGCTGGCGGATATCGAATCGCGGCCCATGGACTTTCATTTCGATATCGGCGACAGGATCAAAAAAGCGAAAGCTTTTAATATGGATTGGGAAAGCGGTTTCCCGAACTCGTCAAAGACCGTAAGGGCGGTAGCAATCAACCCGAATAAGCCGTTCGACGGTCACCTTAACCTCCGCTTTACTGTCAGGGAAAAAGGGGATGTGCTGATCACGGTGACCGATACGAAAGGAAAAGAGCAGGCAAAGAAGGAACTGAGAGACTTTGAAGGGGAGTTTGTAGGGCAGATCAAATTGAAGGACTCCGCCTCCGGAGTGCTCTTTGTGAACATCGTACAGAATGAAGACGGCGTTTCCCAACGGGTTTCCCTACCCGAAAAGACCGGATCAAAATAGCATTTTTTCAGACCTGTTTTCCCAATGTGTGCGTTCCAGGACAAGCTGCCGGTGTGGCAGCTTGTTTCCGTAATGATCAAAATCAATGATTTCTTCCTCCCTCGCACCCAAGCGGGTTACGGCTATAAAGGACCGGGTGTTGTACAGGCCGACATGGAAATGAACCTTCTCCACAAACCGGAAAGCATAGTCCAGCAATAACGTTTTGGCAGCGCGGTTGAAGGCTCCTCCCCAGCAACGCCTTGCCAGGAATGTATATCCGATATCGATTGAGCTGTTTTCGCTGTCAAACCCGTAAAACCTGGTGCTTCCGATAACCTGGCCGGTGCTCGCTTCTATTATTAAAAATGCCGTTCCGGAGGCGATCGCGCCGTCAAAGAATTTCTGAAAGACAGAGCGTTGAAATCTATCCTTTTCGGGGTGCTGCTCCCATATCAGCGGATCAGAAGCCACTTCATACAGGCGCTCGAAATCTGATATTTCCAGCGGTCTGAGCTGTACGATATTATTTTGAAGGCCGGAAGGCTGCCAGTTTATGTCCATTGAATTGATGCTTTATGCGGGCTATATATTCAGCAGGACAATCTAGGAAATTTTACAAAAAATACTGCTGCCGGATTCCAAATAAAGACGAAGTCTTTCAGATGTGCTTACACGCTTTTTTTAAATACATTCAGGATCTTGAACAATTCCTTTTTACTTCCGGAAGGGATAGGGATTCCTTCGGGAGAGCCCGTAAAGAGAATATAGTTTTGATTCATGCTCTCTACCTGGTCCAGATTGATGATATAGGATCGTGACAGGCGGAAAAAATAGGGTTCCTGCATGTATTGGGATAAGTACGTGAGGTTTGTCGTGACGGTAAGAATCTTATTTTTAAGATATATTTTGCAATACATCCGGTTGGCCTGGACAAAGAGGATTTCTTTTTTAGGGATTTTCAGGTATTCGTCTTTCCCTTTTATGAAGATATTTTCGGCGGTATAACCTTGAGAAGCGGGCTCCTTTTGAGTTTGCGAGAAATAGTAGTAAGCTAATTCCACCTGGTAAGCCAGCTCTTCATGCCTGAAAGGTTTAAGCAGATAGGCAGCCGGTAAAGTCTCTTTGGCCCTCCGGAATGTCTGGGGTTCGGAATTAGCTGTCAGGTATATAACGGGCATCCATTTGTGTTCAAGCAATTCCCGCGCGGTAGCAATGCCGTCGGCGGAAGAATTTTTGAGAAATATGTCCAGGATGGCCAGGTCCGGCGGATCTTTCTTTACCGAGGCCATTGCTTCGCTGTAGTTCTGGGTAATATCGGTAATACGGTGTCCTGCCTCTTCCAGGGTCACTTTCAAGTCTGTCGCTGTTATGATCTCATCTTCTAAGAGGAGTATTTTCAAAGATTGCATATTGATAAAAGCTATAAGCGGAATCAGCTATCATGCGGTTAAGCATTGGTGATCTTGAATTCCATTGTAAATATAAGCCCGGAAGCCGGGTCGGGGGTTGGGTGCGAGAATTGCCAGTCGGCGTCGAGCTGTCTGGCCTGCATCCTGATCAGTTCCATTCCAAACGAGTTCCGGCCAGCTATATCGGCAGCCGCGGTAAGCCGGTTTCCCCTTTCCGGGCTACCGGTATACGGTTCTTCTTCCGCTCGTCCGTTATCAGCTATCACCAGGTGCAACCTGCCTTCTTTTACGATGGTACATTCTATTTTCAAAATCGGCTTCTCCCTGTATGGGAAAGCATATTTGCAGGAGTTGGTAATCAGCTCATTGACGATCATGCCTACCGGGATGGCCTGATCTGCAATTAGATAAATTTTTTCTATATCAAACTCCGTATCAATATCCGGGTACCCGCATGCTGCCAATACCATATCGGCGAGCTCAGGGATAAAAACCCGGAGGTTCATCCCGGCAAGATACTCCTCTTCATACAGCTTCTGCTGTACCATAGCCATATATTGTACCCGAAGGCGGCTATCGGAAAGCGCCTGCCGTGCAGATTCATCGGGAAGCTGCCGGGATTGCAGGTGGAGCATGCTGGCCATCACCTGAAGATTATTTTTCACCCGGTGGTTTTGTTCCTTTACCAGAGAAGCGTTAATTGCGCTTATGCGCCTGTTTTTACGATAAAGGCGAAAGAAGACAATACCTGTTCCGATAGCTCCAGCAAACAAGACCAGCAGAGCTACAATGAAGCCGGTTTGCAGCTTCAGGTTGCGCTGATTCAGGTCGAGTTCCGTACGTTGGGCAGCAAGCTCGGCTTCTTTCTTTTGGGTTTCGAACTCTGCATTAAGTCGGCTGATAACACTGTCGCTGTTTGCAGCCAGTTTTTCCGTTTCGATATGCCTTATTCTCACGAGAGTCTTGTAAGCCTGTTCCCACTCGCCCGTTCGTGTATAGTAGAACATCGAGTAAAATTCGAACTCCTGGTTCATATTGTATGTCGGGATAGGAACGCTGTTATACAGATCAACAGCTTCGGCAAGTACCTCTTTTGCCTCTTTAAATTGCTTTCGATGGCTATATACATCGACCATCCTCATCAGGGCTGCGAGTTCATGGTCCTTCCTGCCAAGCGCCCGGTTCAGATCTCTTGAAATTATCAGGTGAGGGAGAGGGTCGCCCTTTTTTCCCCGGTGCCTAAGCAAGCCCAGGTCGAGATGAACTTCCGCCAAACCCGCTGTATCCTTTATTTTCAAAGCTATTTCCTCCGCTTTATTATAAAATCGCAAAGAACTGTTGAATAAATCGCCGGTCTCATCCGTCGCACGGCTTAGTAGATCGATATGCAGCCGCCCGAGCATATTATAAATCTGAATCAGGCCGTCATCAGAGCCGGTTTTGGAAAATACTTTTTCGCCTTCGAGCGCGTATTCAATTGCTTTTCTATGCTGGCGTCTGTGCCCTTCGTTATCGGCCAGGCAAAGGTAGAGGCGTCCGACTTCATAAGAGTCCCCCAAAGGCTCCAGAATAGAGAGAGATCTGATAAAATAGTCGTGCGCCATCGAAAAATCTCCCACGACGATATACGCTCTTCCATACAGATAATAGGCCTCAGCCAAAAGCTTCTGATCTTTTTGTGCCAGAGCCTGCTCCTCGGTCTTACGCGCATTCTGCATGTAGGAGGAGGCGTCAGGTACACCCTGCCCCATAACACTGTATATATTTAAAAGCCAGGCCAGCAGGAAAACAAAGCTGCCGGTATTCTTAACAATCCGAAGTATCATAACTTGATAACTGTGAAAGAGCCCAATTTAATAGAAATTCCCGGGCATTTCTATTAAATGAAGCGAAAACAGAGTTGTGCTCAAAGGGCCCTGAACTCCCAGCTTTTTATTTCTAGATTGACGTCTTTTGTGTAATCATTGACGGCATCAAGGGTAATACGAAGATTCCCGGTGAGAAACTGGGTTGTATGCAGGTTGCTGTTCTGAAGCTCGCATAAGGGTGTGTCCATATTATCTACGAATATCTGGACAACGCTGGTTTTCGGGCCGCTGTTAAAAAGACGGACCTTCACCTTGCGGGTACCGCCATCAAAGAGCGGTGGCGCCGGTTTGTCGATCACACGTCTACCGGGCCACGCGATTTCGTAATTTCCGTACGACCGGGCACCTACTCCGAACCCTCTGTACATACCTTCGCTCACTAGTCGTATTTCGACAAGATCGGCATCTTTCCCCGCATATTCGAAGGTGCTTTCAAAACCGTTTGAAACGTTAACGGGATCTTTTAAGCTTATCGAAGCCGCATGACCTCTTCCCGGAGCTCCTAAAATGACAGAATTCCCTTTTACCGTAGCATTGTTAAAACTTGTGGCTTCCGTAGTTTTCGGGTCGCTGAAATTGACCAATCCGTATCCTTTTGAAACTGCGCCCTGGGGCATAGAAACCAGCACATCGGAGCCTCCGTAGACAATTAGCTGCTCCCAAATAAATGGCGGAGCGCCGAGAACAGTGCTTGTTTCAGGAAGAATGAAGGTGTAGCCGCCTATATATTGCTGGTTTTGGTAAGACGAAACCGCAATTCCCTGCGGCAGATTCACCGCCGTCCTGATATGGTCGATATTGCCGACTATCAGGTAGCCGGATAATTTTTCGTAATTCTTTCTGTAGCGATCCGAAGCTTTAGGCAGTGTGCTGATATTGGCGAAGCCAACCAGGTCTTTCAGTGAAAACGATACTCCGGCACTAACGCGGGCATTCTCCCCCACTCCTGACCGGAGGGCAACAGACCGGTTTTTAAACAGCTGGGACGACTGGTCTTTGTCCATTTCATACGACTGCCTGATGTTAACCTTCTTCTTAAGCTCTGCCTCAAAAATGTCGTGGAAAGAATTGAAATCGCCCGACCTGTAGGCATTCGCCACCACACCTTCCGAGACCTTCTGCATAACGGCAGTAAATGCCTCTTCATCTGGAGTTTCAAATAGCTTCCCTGCCGTTTGGGTCTCAACTTCCTTTCCTTCCAGGTAGAATTTCTTGACATCGATTACTGCGATCCCCTTTGCAGATGATGAAACACAACTCACAGCGAGGACAGAAAACGACACCGAATCCGTAGCGAGACCGTCTTCTTTTTGTACATCCGGTTTGTTTTTACAGGAGAACAGATACCCGGAAAAAATAACAAAGTAAAGCCAGTTAAAGCGTTTCATTTCTATAAAATTTATTGATTAGTCAAAACGGCCTCCACCCGCTACTGCCTGCCTCCCCCCCGGGCTATTGAAAGGGGGAAGCAGGACAGCAGGAGTAGCGTGTTGTTATCGGCCGATGAGAACCCTGAAGGTCTTGACCGAGCTATCTTTCCTGTTGATACGCAGCAGGTAGCTACCCGTGGGCAAATGCCTTACATCCAGTGAGCGGCCGGCTTTATCCATTTTAAGGACTGTTTCATGTCCGGTCATGTTAAAGAGCTGCATGGAGCTAATCGCACTCTGATCGCCAATCGCCTCCAACGACAGGTATTCACTGGCGGGATTGGGATATACGAAAAGCTCTTTCGCACTGCCGTTCAAGCTGACGCTCTCGATAGTGCTGTAGGTAAAAGTCCCGTCCAGATCTATCGATCTGAGCCGGTAGTAGTTAACAGATAGAGAAGGGTTGGTGTGGATATAAGTGTAAGATTTTAGTCCGGTGTTATTTCCCCCGGCCTTTATCTCGCTGATTTTGCTCCATTCTTTGCCGCTAAAGCTGTGCTCTACTTCGAAATGGCTGGCATTATTTTCCGCCGTGGTAGCCCAGTCGAGACGTACGGCGTTATTTTCCGAAAGGGATGCTTCAAAGGAAGCGAGGGAGACAGGAAGAGCGGTGCTGTTAACCTTTATGGTAAAGTTACCTGTTTCGGCAGCCGTCCTTGCAGCGGCCAGGCTTGTGTTATAGACCCGGAAATAATAGGTCGTTCCTTCCACTGCATTGGCAATGGTCAGGCTTTCGCTTCCGGCAGCATCATTTTTACAGGCAATAGACGTAAGGGATCCGCAGCTGCCGGTAAAAGCTTCGAGGACCAGGTCGAAATCGTCGGTATTCGCATTGACTGTCAGCGCGCCTGAAGAAGACGGTGTTACTTTATACCAAACGTCATATGCATACCCTAAAGCACACGTACCCGCAGGACGGCTTTCGGTAGCACCGTTGGTAGTGCCCGGTACCTGGTTTCCGTTGGAGATATCGACGGCAGCTGCGCATTCATCGTTAGCGGGAACCGGCGGAGTAAGAATGCAGAGATTGAAATTGATACGGTGCAGTATATCCTGGGTATATACTCTTACGTAGTAGCTGTTTCCGCTTACCAAACCTGTCAGTGTAGTTTCTGTGAAGTTATTATCAGAGCAGAAAATTCTCGCAGTAGGTACATTGCCGATATTGGTGAATACTTCTACGTAACGTGCTGAATACAAGCCATATGAAAGGGTAATATTCGATAGCCGAAGCGTATGCGAAGCCTGGGTGGCAGTGAAAATAAACCATACGTCGTCGTTATTGTCGGTATGGCAGGCATCTTGTACGCTTTGGGTGGCTCCGTCGGTAGTGCCGGGTGTGGCGGCCGTACAATCGTTGGCGGGATTGACCGTAAGTAAGCTGGCATTGGCGTATTCGTTGTTAGCAGGGGGATCGACAGGAGAAAGGATACAAATGTTGAAATTAATACGGGCCTTTACTCCGTTGTAATCATAATAAGCATAAACCCTTACAAAATAGTCTTCCCCTATGGCAAGGCCGGAAAGCAGTGCTTCCGCGTCCGAATAGTTTGTACAGGCAATCCTGTCGCCGGGTACTCCACTATTGTTTTTAAATACCTCTATATGGCGCTCGGTACCATTTCCCCTTACAAGCGTAATATTGGATAGCCTTACGATATGGGAAACCCTGGTTGCAGTAAATTTAAACCATACATCGTCATCATTACGGCCTGTCTGACAGGCTGCCTGGGGACTCATTGTGGCCCCGTCGGTTGTGGCGGCTACAGTATTGGTACAGTTGTAATCCGGGCTGGGTGTCAGGGTTACAGTTCCTGTATACTCGTCATTGGCGGGAGGATTAGGAGGAGAAAGGATGCAGATGTTGAAGTTGATGCGGGCCATTAATCCCAAATAGTCATAATAAGCATAAACTCTTACAAAATAGTTCTCCCCTACATCAAGACCGGAGAGCAATACTTCCGCGTCGCCATTATCTGTACAGGCAATCCGATCACCCGGCGCTCCGCTATTACTTTTAAACACCTCAATATGCCGATGGGTACCGTCTCCTCTTACAAGCGTAATATCGGATAGTCTCACAATATGAGAAACCCTGGCAGCGGTAAATTTGAACCACACATCGTCATCATTCAGACCTGTCCGACAGGTTGCCTGGGGACTCATTGTGGCACCGTCGGTCGTGGAAGCTACGATATTGGTACAGTTGTAATCCGGGCTGGGTGTCAGAGTAACTGCGCCGGTATACTCGTCGTTGACCGGAGGATTCGGAGGGGTAAGGATACAGATCTTGAAATTAATACGATCCGGGTTGTTGCTAAACCACTCGCCTGTGCCATAGATCCTTACAAAATAGGTTTGGCCGACCGTCAGGCCCATAAGTAAAGCTTCTCCCCGGCTGGGGAAACTAAGGCCTATTTCCTTGCATTCAATGCGTTGATCCGGTTGTTGCTCAGCCGTGCTTGAAAACACCTCTATCACGTGTTCTTTAATAAAGCTTCCTTCGGCACTGGACACATCAGATAAGGTTACTATATGGGAGACTTTGGTAGCTGTAAACTTGTACCATACGTCGTCATCGTTTTTACCGGCCTTGCAAGCCGCCTGCGCACTCTGCGTCGCCCCCACCGTCGTCCCGGCGATTACATTACCCGTCGTATACCCCGGATTCACAGTAAGCGTTACCGCGCCTGTATAGTCATCATTTAAAGGCGCTTGTCCGTAACCCCGCAGGCCCGTCAAAAGCAATCCCAGTAAAAACAGTAGAATAGAATTTCGCATCATTATTTTACTTTTTGTTTATTGTTTGGAAAAGAGCTAAGTATCAATCCTCCTGCTCCAGGACTTCTTTTACCTGATCGTAATTATTCCAAAAGATTCCGTCCATGCGGTCGACAAGGTTTCCGTAGACGATGAAGGAACTTAGGGGAGTCTTTAATAAGGTCTTCGTATAAAGCCCGGGCAGGGCCCGCGAATCCGGAAATATTGGAGTGGGCTCCGGTTACAGCGCAACGCGGGGACGGTAGTGCGGAGTATTTTGAATGCATTATTTGGATCAGGTTTCCATCGTGGAGTATCTCACAGAATTAGCGGAATGCCAGGCAAAAATGCCGGATGTCCTCTAAGGGAATTCAATGCAAATACCTGCTATCTGTCAATCCTGCCAAACAGTATTTTCCGAAGGATAGAAAAATATTTCCCAAACAAGATTTTGCTTTCCGGGGAAAAGAGAGTTCCCGTTCGATGCACCTTTTCCTTTACAAATCGCCGGTCATCTTTTCTTTTCTCCTTATTAATTCACATTTTTAGCACCGGAACAGGTGCCTGATCAGGTACCGGAATCAGCACTAAAAAAAAATCTGAAAATCCTGTTGCCTGTCGAAAAAAGACTCCGGATACTAGTGGTTCCACTCGATTGGGGGCTGGGGCATACCACCAGGTGTATGCCGGTCATAAGGTATCTGCTCAGCCAGGGACACGAGGTGATGGCGGCCGGCGAAAACCCCGCAGCCGGGATATTGAAAGTCGCCTTTCCCCAGATAACGGTCCTTCCCCTCGAAGGCTACAGGATCAGCTACAGTAAAAAACGGAGCGGCTTTATGCTGCGTATCGTATGGCAGGTACCAAAAATCCTGCGCGCTATTCGCCGGGAAAGGCTTTGGCTCCGGGAGCTTCTCAGCGCGGAGCATTTTGACCTGGTCATTTCCGACAATCGCTACGGACTTCATTTGCCTGGTATCCGTTCCGTTATCCTGACACACCAGCTCCATATCATCTCGGGAATGGGTAAAGTTGCCGATCGTATTTTACAGCGATTTCACTACAGGCTGCTCAGCAGATTTACCAACTGTTGGATCGTAGACCGTCCCGGGAGGGATAATCTTGGTGGCGCGCTTTCACATCCCGGCTCATTACCTGGTAACGCCCGGTATACGGGCTGGCTTTCCCGGTTTTCGGGACAAACGAAGGAAGCCGGGCAAAAAGCCGGACAGGTCCTGATATTGATTTCAGGCCCGGAACCGAGCCGCAGCCTGTTCGAGTATGAACTGCTGAAACAGGCTGCAGCGCTGACTCAATACCGTTTTGTAGTTGCGGCTGGCGCACCGGGTGCAGGGACTCCGCCGGGCGATGTACCGGTATTACCTTCCCATATCCGCTATCACCCCTATTTGGGTACTTCGGATCTGCTCGATGCAATCTTAGGCTCAGAGCTTGTGATATGCCGGAGCGGGTATTCTACGCTGATGGACCTTGCTGTTTTACGGAAAAAAGCCCTGCTGGTGCCTACTCCCGGCCAGACCGAACAGGAATACCTCGGAAAGTGGCTGTATGAACAAGGGGCCTGTCTTGCCGTAAGACAGGAATATCTAAACCTCGAAAAAGACATTCCTGAAGCGCTCACGCTTGCTGGTTTTTCAGGAATAAAAGCGGAGGGCACAGATTTTCGTGAAGCTGTCGACGCGGCGATAGCAGAAGCCGGAAGCTTTTGAGCAACCGGCAGGAAGGAGGAATGAGATTAAAGGTAGAAAACCTTTTCCGCCGACAATGTGACCTCTTCTTTATTTTCCGGTCTAATCGTTGTAGCATCCGCGATTTTGACCTAGCTTTGAAAATGCTCAGGCTATCAGTATTAAATTTTTAACTTTTAATCATTATTTCAAATGGGATTACTGTCATTTTTGAAAGGAGTAGGAGAAAAAGTATTCAAAAAAGAAGAAGTTGCCCCTACACCCGAAGTAGAACCGCTCAGAGCCAGCTCTCTTCTGGCCCATGTAAAGTCATTAGGATTGGCTTATAACAGTCTTACCGTTAAAACTTCAGGCGATACCGTAACGCTCGAAGGCGAAGTAGTAAAGCAGGAAGATTCCGAGAAAATTGCCCTGGCAGTCGGTAATGTAGAAGGAGTAGAAGCTGTAGATAACAGGCTGACAGTAGCCGATCCGCAGCCTGAAGCACAGTTTTATACCGTCGTGAAAGGCGATACCCTGTCAAAAATTTCCAAGCAATACTACGGCGATGCCAACAAGTATCCCGTGATTTTCGAAGCCAACAAACCTATGCTGACACACCCTGATAAAATCTATCCGGGACAAGTGCTTCGCATCCCTGCGCTATAATATTTAATTTAAACGAAGGCCCCCCCAATCCCCCGCAGATTTTATTTGCGGGGGATTTTTTGCATCTCTACAATCTTTTCACACCCGGCTTCAGTGAAGTAAGGCTTCCTATTTTAACCGGTTGTTTGGTCTGAATACTCTTACGGGCAGCTATTCCGATCAGTATCGCCATAGCGCCGTCGCGTATACCGGCCGCATGTTTAAGAGGATCGGGTGCATTGGGATTTTTAAAAAGTTTGTCCTGCAGCCTGCTGTCGCCTCCGCCGTGCCCTGCACGTTCACTGGTAACCTGGATGATCTTGAATTCCTCAAAATTCTTATGTACGACGACGGGCTCATTGATGACATCTGACTTGCCGCTCTGGTTCATTTCGGCCGCATGAAGCGCAGATTGGTCGAGCTGCTCGTTTTTCATAAACGGAATGTCGAGCCAGGCCTCTATCCTGCCCTCGCTCCCGTTGAAAGCGATTTTCCAGCCTTCATAAGGCGAATAAGTAGTAAGTGAATAGTTCACGACCACGTCGTTGGCATATTTGATCTGCGCCGACATTTTATCGAAAATATCTATTTCCTCGCGATACACACATCCGTCCCTTACATAGCCGTCGTATTGCTCATTATCGACATACATCTTCATGTCATGAGCGCTTTTGGTAATATCCCAGTAATATTTACATTCGTTTTTATGCGCACAGCTCCGGCAGCTTTTTCCCCTGAACGGGCCGTTTTTACCATAATGTTCCAGTGCGCCGTAAGCAAAAACCTCTTCCGGGTCGCTGTCTATCCACCAGTTGAGAAGGTCGAAATGGTGAGAGGCCTTGTGTACCCACAGCGAGCCGCCCTTGTTCACCAGGCCATGCCAGCGGCGGAAATAGGAAGATCCGTGATGTATGTTAAGGTACCAGTTGAAATCGACGGAAGTTATTTTACCTACGGCATTAGCAGCCAGCAATTCTTTGATTTTTGTCACGTAAGGGCTCCAGCGGTAGTTGAAACCCACCAGCAGCTTTTTATTGGACGCCTTTTCCGCATCCAGTATAACCTGGCACTTTTCGGCGTCTGTAGTCATGGGCTTTTCGGTAATGACGTCACATCCGTTTTTAAGGCCTTTTACAATAAATTCATGATGAGTTGCATCGACGGTAGTTACGATTACCAGGTCGGGTTTCGTTTCCTTCAGCGCTTTATCGAAGTCGACATAAGTCGGGCAACTCACCCCCATGTACTCCCTGGCATAAGCCAGCCGGCCGGGGTTGATATCGGACAAGGCTACAAATTCGAGAATGTCGGGATATTGCCTGACCAGGCGTTGCCCCCAGAAGGAAGATCCCCTTACGCCCGTACCGACCAGCAGCACTTTCAGCTTTTTATTCGCGCCGAAGGCATCCGACGGTAACGGCATATTCATCCCTGCCGCAAGAATGCTCAGATTTTTGAGAAAGTTTCTTCTCGAGGTATTTTCCATAATCTGTACGAAATAGATAAGAATTACTTGTTCAAGGTTAACAATTACAATAGACTGTATAAAATGTGTCTTTACATGAAAACCCTGCTTAATTTCTAATTGATCCAGTTTAATTTGACTAGCTTCGCTCAGCCGCCGGTGTGTCTAAATCCAGCTGATCCCTACGATCCGGCAGCTGAGCGGAGTCGAAGCTAGCCGCCGGTGTGTCTAAATCCGGCTGATCCCTACGATCCGGTAGCTGAGCGGAGTCGAAGCTAGCGGAGTCGAAGCTGGCTGCGGATTTCTGACACCTGATAGCTTGGAGAAGTTCGATAAGTTCATTTCTTTTGTAAACGGCGAAAAATGGACGGGATCCCTATCTTTCCTTATTATCCCTGTTTTGAACCCTTTAATATTAATATACAGTGAGTTATAAATCTGACGTAGAAGCTGCGGATGCGCTCAAGGCGGCTTATGAAGAGCTGAGAAAGGAAATCGGGAAAGTAATCGTAGGCCAGGATGAAGTAGTGAGGCTGCTTCTTACTGCAATTTTCTGCCAGGGCCATTGCCTGTTGGTCGGTGTACCGGGACTGGCCAAAACCCTCCTGATCCAGACTATTGCTTCTTCTCTCGACCTGACTTTTAACAGGATCCAGTTTACGCCTGACCTGATGCCTTCCGATATACTGGGTTCTGAAACGCTGGATCAAAACAGGAATTTCAAGTTTATCAAGGGACCTGTTTTCTCCAATATTATCCTGGCAGACGAAATTAACCGTACCCCGCCTAAAACTCAGTCGGCCCTGCTGGAAGCTATGCAGGAATATGCAGTTACCATCGGCGGGCAAAAGCACGGGCTGCCCCGGCCTTTCTTTGTGCTCGCCACACAGAACCCTATAGAACAGGAAGGAACTTACCCGTTGCCGGAGGCGCAGCTCGATCGTTTTATGTTTATGGTAACGCTCGATTATCCTTCTTATGAAGAAGAAGTCCGTATTGTACAGCAAACTACCTCCGAAAAGCAGGAAAAAGTAATGCAGGTGCTTTCGGGAGAACAGATACAGTATTTTCAGCAGTTGATCCGCAGGGTGCCCGTCACTAATAATGTTGTTGAATATGCTGTCAGGCTGGTTCAGAAAACGCGCCCCCGTTCCGGACAGGCGGCTCAGGCTGCAAACGACTACCTCGAATGGGGAGCCGGGCCACGTGCTTCCCAGGCGCTGATCCTTACCGCTAAATGTAATGCTTTGCTTACCGGAAAATACTCTCCTGATATTGAAGATGTCAGGCAAACTGCCAAGGCCGTACTCCGGCATCGTATAGTACGTAATTTCAAGGCTGAAGCCGAGGGTATCAGCGTGGATCAGATCATAGAGCGGCTTATCTGATTAAAAAATCATCAGTATTTAAATATGGCTATTAAAGGAAAGAATTTTATCGGCTACCAGCTTTCGGCCGAAGGACAAAACTCGTTCAAATCTTACGTACCAGCACAGGACGCTTATCTTCCGGAGGCTTTCTACCAGGCTACCTCGGCCGAAGTAGAATCGGCCATGAAGCTCGCTGAAGAAGCTACCCTGCCCTTCGCCTCATTGTCCCCGGCAAAGCGTGCGGCATTCCTGAGAGCTATCTGCGAAGAGATCAGCTCGCTTGACGATGAACTTCTTGAAAGGGCACATCTTGAGACCGGCCTGCCAATGGCAAGGCTTCAGGGTGAGCGCGGCCGTACGATAGGCCAGTTGACGCAGTTTGCAGACCTGATCGATGAAGGGTCGTGGGTGGACGCCAGTATCGATACCGCAATCCCTGATCGTACGCCTGTACCCAAACCGGACATCAGGAAAATGCAGGTACCACTTGGCCCTGTAGTGGTTTTCGGCTCCAGTAATTTCCCTTTTGCTTATTCTGTAGCAGGAGTAGACACCGGTCCGGCCCTTGCAGCGGGTAACCCGGTGATCGTAAAAGCACATCCGGCGCACCCTGGTGTGAGCGACCTCACCGCGCAGGCAATTGTAGCCGCTGCGCAGAAAACAGGCATGCCTGAAGGCGTTTTTTCCATGTTATATGATTCCGGCCACGAAGTAGGGACCGCTCTTGTAAAGCATCCGGTTACAAAGGCTGTGGGCTTTACCGGGTCGCTTAAAGGAGGGATGGCGCTGTACAAGCTCGGACAGGAACGTGAAGAGCCGATACCGGTCTTTGCGGAAATGGGTAGCGTGAACCCCGTGGTCATATTGCCCGAAACACTGGCTGCCAGGAAAGAGCAGCTGGCTAAAATCCTGGCCGGATCGGTTACGCTTGGCGTTGGTCAGTTCTGTACCAATCCCGGTCTCGTTTTTATCCTCAGATCGGGCGACAACCAGGATTTCGAAACTGCCTACAAAAAGGAAATAGAGCTAGTTGCCCGCGGGACTATGCTTACCAAGGGGATTTGTGAAAATTATGAACGCCTGGTAGCCCACGCGTCATCACAGCCTGGTACAAGCCTTCTAGCTGCGACGGCGCAGCCTTCAAATGGTGCGAACCAGGCATCGGCGACTATTCTTAAAGTAGAAGGCCGGACCTTCCTCGAAAATCCTGCCTTACATGAGGAAGTCTTCGGGCCTTTTTCAGTATTGGTTGAATTCGAAAGTTTGGAAGAACTCGAAAGCGCCGTTTCGCGGCTGAAAGGCCAGTTGACAGTATCGCTGTTCGCAAGTCCTTCAGAAGCGGCTGCCGTTCCGGGCCTGCTCCGCCTGCTGGCGCGCAAAGCAGGAAGATTTATAATGAATGGTGTCCCTACCGGGGTTGAGGTATGTCCCTCCATGCACCACGGAGGCCCTTTCCCTGCGGCTACCGATGCAAGGTTCACTTCCGTTGGCCGACACGCCATCTATCGTTTCACCAGGCCGCAGTCTTTCCAGGACTGGGACGATTCGCTGCTTCCGGCCGAACTTCAGGATAGTAACCCGGGAGGTATTCTGAGGCTGGTGAACAACGAATGGACCAAAGATCCTGTAAACCATAAAAAATAATAAGTATCTTTGCCCATCCAAATTAAACCGCATTGAATACCGATATCTGGTCATGAACGATTTACTGATACAGGACTCAACCAAAACATTGTTTTTTTTCCTGGCATTTCTGACGGTTCTGAGTGCCCTGATGGTGATTATCTCCAAAAACCCCGTTCATAGCGTTTTGTATCTTATCCTTACTTTCTTTACGTTATCGGGGCACTATATCCTTCTTAATGCGCAGTTCCTGGCGGCAGTCAATATAATTGTCTATGCCGGGGCCATCATGGTACTGTTCCTGTTCGTTATCATGTTCCTGAACATGAAAGCCGAAGAATATGGTAAGAACCCGATGCTGGCCAAGCTCGCCGGAGCCATTGTAGGGGGAACCTTATTTGTGATCCTTCTCGGAGCTTATCTTCAAACCCGGCTGGTTGGAGTCGATCCCGCAGCTTTCAACTCCCAGACCGGTATGGTGGAAAACCTCGGCAAGGTGTTGTTTAAAGATTACGTATTACCCTTTGAGCTGGCTGCCATTCTGCTCCTGGTGGCGATGATAGGCGCCGTTCTGCTCGGGAAAAGGGAAGTCGGCGAAAGGCATTTTTAAGTGATGGGTTGTATTGAAACAGATCCGCGCAGTATCACGGACCTTATCAGGCTGGCGCTTGAAGAAGATGTTGCCGACGGAGATCATTCGTCTCTTGCCGCCGTACCGGCAGAGCGCCGTGAACGGGCCAGGCTACTTGTCAAGCAGGATGGTATACTTGCCGGCGTAGCTGCGGGTATCGCAGTTTTCAGGGAGGTAGATCCTTCGCTCCTCGTCACACAGCTCCTTCAGGATGGCGATGCCATACATACGGGCGAAATCGTTTTAACGGTAACAGGCAGCGCGCGATCCATTCTGAAAGCCGAACGGCTAGCACTCAATATCATGCAGCGCATGAGTGGGATCGCAACCCATACAAGGGAGATGGTTTCTTTGATAGGCGACCTTCCCGTAAAGCTCCTGGACACCCGGAAAACCACTCCCAACTTCAGGATATTTGAGAAAATGGCAACCATTATCGGCGGGGCACACAACCATCGCATGGGGCTTTACGATATGATCATGCTTAAAGATAACCATATCGATTATGCAGGCGGTATAGAAGCGGCCATCCTGAAAACGCGCGAATACCTTGCACAAACCGGCAAAGATCTTAAGATAGAGATCGAGACCAGGAACCTCGAGGAAGTAGACGAGGTTTTACGCGTCGGCGGCGTGGATATCGTTATGCTGGATAATTTTTCGACCGACGATATGCGTGAGGCAGTCAAACGCATAGGCAGCCGGTTCGAGACCGAAGCATCAGGTAATGTGACCAAAGAAAACATACGCCGGATCGCGGAAACGGGCGTGAACGGTATTTCGAGCGGAGCTCTGACGCATCATGTTAAAAGTTTGGATCTGAGTTTGAAGGCTTATTGATGATAGTAACAGGCTACAGAGGCTTTATGCTGTAAGCTGTAGGCTATAAAAAAGACCTCATGCCCGTAAGCATGAGGTCTTTTTTATACCTTATCTCCTACTTACCTGACAACAAACGTCTTCGCGGCAGTCTCCCCGTTTCCGTAGGTTACCTGGAGTATATAGACTCCACCCGGCAGGTTCCTGATATCCAGGGTACTGCTCTTCGGTGCTTCGGACTTCAGAAGTACGCCGGCAGTAGTGAAAATACTGACGTGCTTCACGTTAGCAAGCTGAGTGTCCATCGTCAGTTCTCCATTGAGAACCGGGTTAGGATAAAGTACGATCCCGGCAAATTCCTTCCCGCCTTTCAGACTCACGATCGGGCTTTTTGAAATACTTCCGTCCAGGTCGATGCTTTGCACCCTGAAATAGTGGATGCCGTTTCTGTCGAGCTTGTGGGTAAAGCTATAACCCGCCTTAGCGGTATTCATCGCCTTTCTCGTCCCTATTGTTTGCCAGCTCCGGGCATCAGCGCTATACTGCACTTCGAAATAATCGACATTCAGTTCTTCGGTAGTGCTCCAGGATACGACAGCATTACTGTTTTCCTCTTTCACGTCGACCGACTTCCATTTTACCGGCAGCGGGCTGAGCCAGTCTACGGTGTAGGTCGAGATATTGGATTCGGCTCCGCCGTTGTCTATTACTTTGAACTTGAAGAACACGCCGACATAATTGCCGCCATCGAGCCTTATTGAAAGTTTTGCCGGATCAAAACCGGTGATCGGTGTATTTAAGACAACCGGAACACCGTCATATAGCAATACCGGTATGCCGGGCGTACCGCTTCCGCTTGGCATAGCTTCGGCCAGCGATGTGATGATAAGCGTGGTCAATTGTCCATCGGCATCGGAAGCTATGATTTCATCGAGGGTTTTGTTGCTTTTGGCTTCTATCGTTCCATCGAGCGGAAGCGTAATACCTGAAACCGGCTCCTCCAGGAGCGAATATTTGGAATCGTCTGTGACGGGGGGCTTCTGAATACCGAAATTGATGTTAGAAACGTCTGCATCTACAACATCAAAAGCCTCGCTTTTACCGTCGACACTTGATGCGTTGGTTCCTGTATTCGGAGCGCCGTTGAAATCTCCCGTGTTTCTCCATCCGGTGGGAAGCGGCAGGGAAACAGGGAGGGGCGAGCCAGGAGTGATGAAAGCAGATGACAGCGCAACAGTAAACTGCCCGGGGATGGTATTGAAGCTGAAAGCTCCGATAACAGGACAGTCCGGCTCACATCCCGGAGCAGCGGTATGAGGAACCAGCACGCTTGCGACTACAGTCTGACCATCTACAAGATTGGCATATACGCCGGCCGGAATCGTATTAATTCCACCGGTAGTACTGATATTGACATTACCTGCATCAGGATCGTGAAATACGTTTCCGGAAACCTGGAATTGCTTCAGGGTAGCGTCATCCTTGTTATTGGTGTAGTTCGTTTCACTTTCATTTGCGCTGGCTACGGCCTCGTTCAGATAAGGCCCCGTAGACTTGACTTCGGCTATGATAACCATGGTGAGCTCCGCGCCGACCTCCATATCGCCGATAACCCAGTCGTTATTCAGCGCATCCCATGAAGTACCGGGAGGGAGATCCATACTCACCAGGGTGTATCCGGCAGGCAGGATATCTTTTACTTTCACGCCAGTGGCGGTGACAGGCGTATTTCCATCAATGGCCAGGTTTTTTACGGTAATTTTAAAAGTCACTTTCTCTCCGGCGGCAACTGCTATTTCATCTTTAAGATCTTCCGGTTCAGGGTTCTCTCCGGAAGCTATCTTTTTAGTGACCGCAAGATCTACCTCATCGTCGTAATTAAACATCGTGGTACTGGTCACGCTCCTGTTATAAGCGCCTGTCCAGGTGTTGATGGTATTGTTCTGGCTATAACCGGCATCACCAACAGCGAACCATTTATGACTCCTGCCCGACCGGCCGGTCGTATTGCTCTTGGGATTACCTGCATCCGCCAGGCTTCCGGTAATATTGGTGTCGTCCCAGTAAAGAACATCGTCATAGGGCGTACCGGGCCTTATGTGCCAGATGGCGATTCCCAGAGACTGCTCCATATCGAAAATCGGGAAATGGACGGGGAAAAACGCCAGGGATGAAATAAACTTTATTGTATTTCCAACCGGCACGTCGGTCCCGTTTGCATATTTACCGTCCCACTCGAAGACGTAGCTGCCCGGGCCTGTAAACTGATGATTGAAGAGGAGGTCGGTAGCAGGATCGTAGACGTTATTGTTGTTCAGATCGAGCAGGATATCGATCACACAGGCCGTATTGACCGTAACGGTGAATTCACCCTGCCCACCCGAAGTGCCCATCCTTTTGAAAAAAACGGGTGTAACACTCCATTCCGGGAGTATAGCGGAAGGCCATACACTCGGATCGGGATTGTTTAGAAACAACGGGTACTGTGTTCTCGTGGATATACCAGCCTTGGATTTCCTGTCCTCCGCAAAGTTATTGTCAGTGCCCGGCCCGGTAGAATTGGCAAAAAACACTACAAAGCCCGCATTGGATCCGCCAAAATTGGCATATTTCACAAAGAAATCGTTGACATTGGTGTTTGCATTGTCGATAGGGATATAAAACCCGAAACCATCATACTCGTTTTCTCCTTTCGGAAATGAAGTGCTGTTGGACGACCCCGATGAAGTGGGAAGTGAATTGACAAGGTGCCAGTATTTGCAGTATACCCGTCCCGGATGAACAGTATAGTTACCTGGAGAATCTTCCTTAGCTACCGTAATATCCCAAAAGTTAAACTCCCTTCTTTCTGCGTTTGAGTTGTTGTTCCCATAGGTTATCTCAAGCCAGAAAGCGCGGTCCTGGCCCGTTTCATTCTTGAAAGAATGCGCATAATAGCCCGTTGCATTTCCTACGATCTGCCGGGGTCCGGCTGTCGCACGACTGGCGTTCTGCGGGATTCCCTGTGTATTCGAGTTACTGTTTCTCGGGTAAAAAGATACCTCCTGCATCGTCGTTCGCCCGGTCCCGGAGGTTTTTGCATCCGGGAAATAATCCGGAACACCGGCCGGACTGTTAGGCTGAGTATCGTAATACCACCGGAAAGTCATAGATCTGTTGTTCTCTTCATCTCCGTCCTGGTGAAAACCCCAGAAGACTGTTTCGCCATTTTTTACCCAAACGTAGAGCCTGTGTTCGGTCAGGTATCCCTGCGTGTCGGAGGGCAGCAGCATATAGCCTCTTTTTACGTAGCCCTCATTGTCGCCGCCGTTATTACCGGTAGTCGCACCTATCAGGTTGGCTTGGCGGTTACCGGTCACACCCCATCTGCCCGAGCCTTCAGCCTTAACAACTTTGGAATGGAAGGTCAGAAAGAAAGCAGACAAGGCAAAGACTGCGATACGTAAAAGACCCTGGGAGAATAGATTAGAGAATATCGAATGACGTGGAAATCGAGTATGAATTTTGTTCACAGTGTTCAAAGATTTAACTTTTGTAGGGGGGAAGAATTCAAAAAGCAAAGCTGGAAATGATAGAAAAAGACATGCTGAAGCAGGCTGCCTGAAAGGCAATATGATCATCACCAACGGCCCCGGCCCCCTCAGGGAGGGACCAACGTCGACTAAAACATGCAGGAAAGTCAGTCTATAGCTGTGTATACGAGAACATCTCTAAAGATTCCCTGAGGGGGTAAAGAATCTTTTGACACACCAGACTGTGAGGGTGAAACTTTGTTAACCAGTGATCGGCTTCATAAGAAAAAAAGTGTTTTTGTTAATGTACCTGTTTGCTATAGTCCTGGCAGAATATTGAAAACATAGAAGGGGGGGACAACTGTTTTCAAACCGACCGGACCGGGTGAATATGTTTAAAACTACTACTTTCTATTATTTGGTGAATAGATTCGGGTCGTATAATTTCTATGATGTAAAATAAAAAAAGCTATATGATAAATCCTATGATTTTAATTTTTTTTTATTAAACGGTCAAACTTTTGATGTAGCGGTAAGCTAAAGTTGTAATTATTGCAACCTGTACCGGATACCTGCAAACCCCCGGATGCCTTGATTGGAGGCAAAAACATAACTTGGATCAAACGTCAGCCGGTGAGGGTTTCCGGGTGTGGCTACAACTTCGCCCTGGTCGTCAAATACTACCTGGCGGTTAAACGGATCGAACGGCCTGGCTATGGAATTGGCCGGCGGACGAAAGTTAAGCAGGTTTTTGACGCCCCCGTAAAGCTCCCAGCGCTCCCCTATTTTTTTTGTAAGCTGAATATTCTGAATCGACCATAAAGGCGAATATTCATCCCTCGGGTCGTCTTCGCTCAATAGCGGCAACCGCATGGGCCCGTATGCATTCGCGGTGTAGTCTATGGTCATGCCTGCCTTTTCCCAATCGTAGGAAATCGTGGCTACTCCCATTATCCTTTCGGTCAGCACCGGGATAGTTTTGACCCCGTTTTCCATAAGAAAGTTCTCGGATAAGGTCGCCCCTACGGCTATTTTAAGAGGAACAGGAAGGTTGTAGTCAAGGTTAAGGCTTATCCCCCTCGATACTGAATACCCTTCCAGGTTATCATAGATAATTTTCAGCGCATCGGTATCATAATCAGGGAGTATACGATTGGTAAAATGAGTGTAAAACAGCGCAGCATCGATCCCGATAAACGAACTGCCCGTAACTACTTTTTTTACGAAATTCAGGTTTGCATTCCAGCTTTGTTCTGGTTTCAGCTCGTTCATAATGACTACTTCCCTGGCGCCGGTCAGCGCAGAGTGCTCTTCGGTAAAGAGGTTCACGACCCTGTAACCTCTCCCTATGTTCAGCCGCAGGACATCTGCCTGGCCCAGTTTTCTTTTCCAGGCAACTCTCGGGGTGAAGATATGGCCGTGTATGGAGTTGTAATCGTACCTCGCGCCCAGGAGCAGCGTGCTTTTACCAAGGTTGATTTCGTCCTGTACAAATACGCCCGGAAGATAGGTTTCGCTGGCTTTGTCCCGCCCGTCGATAGTCGAAGTGGCAGGTGTATTGTCATTATAATAGGTATACCTGAAAGGCGCACCTACCAACAGGCTATGGTTCCCGGCAGTTTTATCCCAGAGAAGCTGGGCAAAGCCTATCCGCTGGTCGGCCAGGTAAGGTGTATCGCCGTAAACGGAGTTCTGGTGATGGGTGTTGAAAGAATACTGCAGGGTGACCTTCTCACTCACCGGCAACTGGTACGAGCCGATTACTTCAAACCGGCGGGTGTATATGCTTTCGCCATAGACCTCGTCACCGCCCCTGTAGCGGCGCGACCAGTTCATCTGTCCGCCCCACCTGTCTTCGTTGAAGTACCTGGCTGCAACAGAAGACGTCCTCCCGTCGGCATGGCTGAACTGCCATTTATTAAAAACCGAAATGCGGTGTTGCAGCGTGAGATCCGTAAACCCGTCACCGTTTTTATCGACCGGATGCTGGTAGTTAAAATAATTAATCCCCAGGAGGGATGTCGCGTTTTTTCCTATAGAGAATTTGCCTCCGAGGTCTGCATTGTACTCGCGGTAGCCCGTTGCGAACACATCGGCTGTAAATGCCGGCGCTTTCCTGTTATCTTTTGTGATGACGTTGATCAACCCTCCTACCGCTTCCGATCCGTATAAAGTAGAAGCCGGCCCCTTTACAATTTCGATACGCTCGATCAGGCTGTTGGGGATACCGGTAAGCCCGTAAACGCTTGCCAGGCCGCTCACGATCGGTACACCGTCGATCAATACCATCGTGTAGGGTCCCTCCAGACCATTAATGTGGATATCACCGGTATTGCAGACACTACAGTTGATCTGCGGCCTGATGCCGTTTACATATGACAGTCCTTCGAAAATGCTGGGCGTAGGGTTCTTGGCCAAAAACCTGGGAGTGACTATGTCGACCGGTACCGGGCTGTCCAGCTTAGATACCTCTTTAAGGGTTCCGGTTACCACTACCTCGTCGAGGTTCATATCGGACTGTATAAGATCGACGTTCAGTGCCGTCTTTAACCCGCTCCTGATATCGAGCTTCTTTTTAACCGTCTGATAACCCATAGCCGAAACGACCGCTTCGTATTGGCCGGGGGGGATACTTATTATTGAAAAGTAGCCCGAAGAGTCTGCAAGCGCGCCGAACGAGGTACCCATCAGGGAGACAGAGGCAAACGGGACAGATGTTTTTGCCGAACGAATATTCCCTTCAAGCGAGCCGCCTGGTTTATTTTGGGCATAGCCTGCCCACGGCAATAACGATAATGCCAGGTATAAATGAAATAACTTCATAATTTTTCCGCACTGTAATAAATAAATAGATGGATTCCGGACCTGGTTAATGCAAACCGGTACAAACTGTACGGATATCTAAACATACATTCTGCGGATAGTACGCAAATGCTGAAAAGAGCACAATTTCAGGCCATAAGGAGAAGGCTATCCGAGTGCGGGCGGTCCCCTGGGGTTTTCCGGCTCTATGCGGCAGGAAATGAAGCAAAAAGTATAGTCCGAAACAAGCCCGGTCTGCGGGAGGATGTACTCCGGCAGGTTATATTCCTGGGGGGCTTCTCCGAAAAATGGTGTATTGCTATGTACATCGAGCCATGAAAGCTCCGACTTGCTGTGCGGGTTATAAGGAACCGGCCCCTTTTCGCCTGTCCATTTAAAAGGGTGAACGTGCGAGATTATTCTTCCGTCAGGCAGCCTGTGGGCATGGCGAAACAGGATGTTGATGGAGAGTACAAATCCCCATAACAGCACCATACCATAACCCAGCCATTTGCTTCGCTGCATTTTTCTTTACCGGAAAAATGAAATATAGCCAAAAATACGTAAAAAGCTTCATCTGATCTTTACATGAAAAGGTATTTTTTTGAGAGTAAGTCGTATAACTTTACGGTGGGTTAATTATCATGCTGTGATCTATGGCCCTTCGACTCCGCCCAGGAGCCATTATTAGATATTCAAAATAAACCCCCTTCGACTTCGCTCAGGGACTTTTATCAAGTATTCAAAACAACAATCCAATACCCGTTTATTCTAAATGAAAAGAAGAGATTTTTTCAGAAACAGTTCCCTGGCATTCCTGGGCACCTCGCTTTTACCAGGAGGAAACTCTGTGTATGCACAAGCGCTTTCCAAAGGAAAAAAAGCCAAAAACATTATCTTCATTGTCAGTGATGGCATGAGTACCGGCACTTTGAATATGGCTGACCTCCTGCTCCGGAGAAAAGAAGGGCGCAGGAGCACCTGGCTGAAGCTTTACGAAGAAAACCAGGCCGTAAGAGCGTTGGTAGATACCTCTTCGGCCAGTGCCTTGGTAACTGATTCTGCTGCCGGCAGCTCTGCCTGGGGCGGGGGCGTCAAAGTTCCTAACGGCTCCCTGAATGTCAATGCTGACGGTAGCTTTAACAAGCCTATCCTGCAGAAGTTCAAGGAAGCCGGTAAATCGGTCGGCTGCGTTACAACCGTTCCCATCACCCACGCAACGCCTGCGGGCTTCTCTGTAAACAGCGCCTCGCGCGGCAGCCAGGACGAAATCGCACAGCAGTATCTCACGTTAAAATTCGATGTGCTACTGGGTGGCGGAAAAGAATTTTTCAGTGGTGAGCTCCGTAAAGATAAAGCGGACGTATTCGGCGCGTTTTCGAAAGCAGGATATAACGTAGTTCATGACAGGAATGCGCTGCTTGCAGCCGCTACCTCCTCCAAACCCCTTTTAGGGGCGTTTGTAGAAAACGGGCTTCCTTTTTCACTGGATGCATCGGCCAGCAACGAAATTCTTGCCGCGACGCCTTCTCTTGCGGAAATGACCGCAGCGGCGATCACACGCCTTTCCAGGAATCCGAAAGGTTTTGCAATGCAGATAGAAGGAGGTAAGGTCGACTGGGCTGCGCACTCCAACGATGTCGGAGGACTCCTGTATGATCAGATAGCGCTCGATGAGGCGTTAAAGACTGCCATCGATTTCGCAAAAAAAGACGGTGAAACACTTGTGATCTTCACTACAGACCACGGTAATGCCAACCCGGGCCTGTTCGGCAAAGACAGCAATTTCGACCGTATCCAGACTTTCAAAAATACAAATGACTGGATTCTGAGAGGCATTACGCACCATTTCAAACCCGCCCAGGTCATAGAGCGTATCGAAGCAGCCCAGGGATATGCCATTAAAAAAGAAGAAGCAGAGCTGTTGCTGACTTTTTATACAGCGCCAAAAGAAGAAGGGCTTTACAATCCCTACAAGCTACCTTTCAGGCAACTCGGTGAGATCCAAACGGCCTATACGTCTGTAAGTTGGGCAGGTACCGGGCATTCTGCCGACTTCGTGGAACTGGGAGCTTTCGGACCGGGAAGCGAGCTTATCCGGCCGCATATTAAAAATAGCGACCTGCATAATATTATGCTCGCAGCAGCTCAGGTAGCGCATTGATAAATGCCCCGTCAGGGGCTACCCATCTATAGCAACAGGAAGACATCTGCCGACAACGTGCCCCGTATGGGGCTACCCAACAGATAGACGGACGTTCCGCTACGGGGTAGCCCCATACGGGGCACGCGGTTTACATCGGATTTCATTTTTTACAGATCGGTAGTGCCTGACGGCACATTTCTAAGGCGTGCATATTCAGACAGCATCGTCATGAGCAACCTCAAAAGAAATATAACTGGAATAAAAACCTGCGAAGATGAAAAACAAGAAGAAGGGGTTATTGACTTTGATATACCTAAAACGCCTTCAATGAGTAAAAGATTTCAACATGGAAAAATAGTTCTATAATTTTCCATTTTAAATTTGAAGAATGACCATATTTTGAAGAATAGACAAAATGCCCCGTATGAAAGCTACCTGTTCGTCAGGAACGGTAGCCCATACGGGGCATAATTTCCAATCGATGTACCGTATTTTTTACAGACAGAGTGCCTGATAACGCATTCGGTAGCATCTGTTGTTATTTCAGAAGCCGGAAGAAGGGGTACTCTTATTCTTCCAGCGCCGCTACTCCCGGAAGGACTTTACCTTCCATATACTCGAGGAGCGCGCCGCCGCCGGTAGAGACATAGCTCACGCGGTCGCCGAACCCGGCATTATTGATGGCCGATGCCGAATCGCCGCCTCCTATAAGGGAAAAAGCGTTGTTTTCTTCAGTAGCCGCCACTACAGCCTGCGCAATTGCATTGGTTCCCTTGGCGAAATTCGGGAATTCGAAAACACCCATCGGTCCGTTCCACAAGATGGTTTTGGATCCCGCCACTACATTTTTGAAAAGCTCTACGGTTTCAGGACCGATATCCAGCCCCTCCCATCCGTCGGGTATTTCGCCGGCAGGGACTACCTTTCTTTCGGCATCGTTTTTAAAATCGTTGGCTATGACGGTATCTACCGGGAGGTACAACTGCACTCCTTTGCTTTTGGCTTTTTCAAGAATCTCCAGCGTAAGCTCCTGCTTGTCTTCCTCCAGCAACGAATTCCCTATGCTTCCGCCAAGCGCTTTGGAGAAAGTATACGACATTCCTCCCCCGATAATCAGGTTATTTACTTTATCGAGAAGCTTCTCGATGATCAGTATTTTATCTGAAATCTTGGCACCGCCCATTATGGCCGTAAAAGGTTTCTCAGCCTCTTCGAGGATACGCTGGGCATTATCGAGCTCGGCCTGGAGCACGTAGCCCGCCACCTTGTCCTTAAAGAACTTACTGATCACAGCAGTAGAAGCATGCGCCCGGTGCGCCGTTCCGAAAGCGTCGTTTACCCATACATCGCCCAAGGCGGCAAGCTTTCCGGCAAAGGCCTCATCTCCTTTTTCCTCTTCTTTGTAAAAACGGAGGTTTTCCAGGAGAAGTATTTCTCCGGGCTGGAGAGAAGCTGCCTGTGAGACGGCACTTTCCCCGATACAGTCATCGGCGAATTTTACATTACGACCGAAAATCAACGACAGTGGCGTAACCAGGTGACGGAGCGAATACTTGTCGGTTGGGCCGTCTTTGGGGCGCCCCAGGTGCGACATCAATATAGCCGAACCGCCATCATTTAGTATCTTTGTGATAGTGGGAATAGTCGCTTTGATACGCGTATCATCCGTAATCTCAAATTTCGCATTTAACGGGACATTGAAATCTACTCTTACTAGGGCCTTACGCCCGGCAAAACTAAAGGAGTCGACTGTTTTCATAAATTACGATTGGCTTATCAATGTATGGAGGGCAAAAGTAAATCAATACAATCGGATATTATACAAATCGATTGTAATCTACCACTTTATCCATTTATAATACAAAAAAACAGAAGCTTATTTGGTTAACAGGGCTTCTTCGACCGGATGTCTGACGCTATTATCCTTCCACCGAAATATTACCTGGCTTATTTTGACTACCTGACGGAATTTGTCAGGAGCATGTACGGTCATCTTTTGCGCGATGACGAGCTGCAGTTCCTGCAGGCTTACCAGGACCTTCCTGAAGATCCGAGATGCCTCTTTATAAGGATGAGCAACAGGAAAGGCCTCTATTTCAAGACAGGTTCCCTCTCCTACCCGGAAATAGCGGATCCGGCCGGAGCCATAACGTATCTTACCGAAGCGGGATTTACCAGCAGGCCCTCGGACGAACTCCGGGGTGACATAGCCCCTTTGCTGGAAATGCTGACAAAGCATGACCTGTGGGAAGTTGCTTCTTTGCTGAAACCCGTGATCATGCCTGTGAAAAGCATAAAAAAGCCGGATCTGGCCAGGTGGCTGCTTCACGAATACGATCCCGGCACTCTGATCGAAGCCATCCTTGAGTCGGCCGATATCGTGCAGGTAGAGCACGCCCGTACGGTGGAGCTTATGAAATTCCTGTTTTTCGGAAACAGTCACGACGATATGACGGAGTTCGTGATCAGGGATCTCGGTCATGTCAGGTTCCAGTCGTTCGACGAAGAAACCCTTTCGCGGAAATTCGAATCCAGGAAAGAAATAGACGATGCGCTGCTGGTTTCCTATCTGAAGGATGTGTTTTCGGAGATGATCCATACCCACTCACCCGAAGAAGTATACGATTGGTTCAGCCTCAACCATTCGGAGATAGCCGGGAATTTGTCGGCTGGTGCCGTACCTTCGCTGGACCGCCTTGTGCTTAAGGTAGCGGGCTGGGCTGAACGATGCAAGCTGTACGCGTCTGCACTCGACCTATATAACCTCGTTTCCGTACCCCCGGCAAGGGAACGCAAAGCACGGCTGCTTTACAAACTGGGATACCGGGAGGAAGCATGTAATCTTTGTCTCGAAATGACCGGCTCGCCTCAAAATGCTGACGAGCTATATTTCGGAAAGGATTTCTACGAGAAAATTTCGCGGTCAAAAAAGCGGGTAATCAGGCAAACCACACTTGCGCTTCACGATGCCGATGTCATCGCACTGCCGGTTCTGTACCGGCACCAGGTCGAAGCTGGAGCGGCGCATCATTTTATAAATGAAGGTTACTGCGCTTTTTTCAGCGAAAATGTCCCCTGGCGGTCGATTTTCGGGCTGCTTTTCTGGGATATTATCTATGACACCAACGTACAGGCTATCCATCATCCTCTCCAGCGCGTGCCCTCCGACTTTTTCCTGCCTGATTTTTACCAGAAACGGGAGCACATGCTGAGGGAACGTATCGGTTATCTAAATTCCACAGGGGAAGTAAAAGACGCCCTTGTCTCTACTTTTGAAGAAAAGTTCGGTATCACTAACGTGCTCGTAGGCTGGCATGAGGGGCTTCTTGAGCAGGTCCTTACCATTACAAGCCTGCTTTCAGTCGATCAGCTCCGCCTGGTACTGATGGAAATGGCAACCGATCTGAGGGACAAGACCCGGGGATTTCCCGACCTGCTGATCTGGAAGGACGGGTACTATAGCTTTGTTGAAATCAAATCGCCGACAGACCATTTATCGGCAAGGCAGCTCTACTGGCAGCACTTCTTCCGTGAGATCGGCGTGTCGAGCAGGATTGTCAGGGTCAGATGGGATATGTAGTATGCTTTCCGGAAAGCGCAACAGGTACTTTTAACCCAAAAACGAGTAACCATTTAAATCAAATATTTTAATTTTTATGACAAGTTTTTTCTCCCGGGGATTATTCGCGGTCCTTTTGTCAATGTCTTCCCCGGCATTGATTTTTTCCCAGACTTCTGCGGTTAAAGAAGTAACAAATGAGTTTATTTATACCGAAGCCCCTTTCCCGAGCTGTCACGCTTCTACCATTGCCGAGACCCCGGAGGGCCTCGTAGCGGCATGGTTTGGCGGTACGCACGAAAACAACCCCGATGTCGAGATATGGTCGAGCCGTATTGTGAACGGTAAATGGACGCAGCCGGTAGCGGTGGCAAACGGCATCCAGCATAGCAAAAAGCGTTATCCTACCTGGAACCCTGTCCTTTACCAGGTGCCCGGCGGACCGCTGATCCTGTTTTATAAAGTCGGACGCGATGTACCTACCTGGTGGGGCGAGATGAAAGTGTCGAACGACAATGGCAAAACCTGGTCGGAAGCGAGGCGTCTTCCCGAGGATGTTTTCGGGCCAATTAAAAATAAGCCATTTTTGACTAAAGACGGCTTATTGATCTGTCCCGCCAGCAGCGAGCATGATGGTTGGAGGGTTCAGATGGAGCTTACCCGGGATTTTGGTAAAACATGGGAAGTAGTCAAATTAGGCCATCGCTTTAATGCGATCCAGGGTAGCATACTGGAATATCCGAACGGAAATCTGCAGGCTCTTCACAGGACAAGGGAAAGCCGTATCGCCGAAAGCTGGTCGACCGACGGCGGAAAAACCTGGAGCCAGCTGGAGCTGACCGGCCTTCCCAACAACAATGCAGGCACCGACGCCGTCACGTTGAAAAACGGGTGGCAGGCCCTTATCTATAATCATACGGACGCACGCCAGAGGACACCGCTTAACCTGGCTGTATCCAAAGACGGAAAGAACTGGAGAGCAGCCTGGGTATTTGAAAAAGAGCCGGGCGAATACTCCTACCCTGCCGTTATTCAGGCTAAAGACGGCAAGGTACATTTTACGTACACCTGGAAACGCCAGCGTGTCAAACATGTCGTTCTTGACCTGGAAAAGGTTGATTTCGAAAAGCTGAAGCCTATTACCGGGTTGAGCTGGCCGGAGTAGCTAACCACGGAGGATGCAGAGTTTTATCACGGAGTTGCACGGAGAAATGCAGGAATTTCCCCTCCGCGTAACTCCGTGCTGCCTCTGTGCAACTCCGTGGTAAAAAACTATTCAGCGATTATCCCCATCCCTTCATCGATAGTTTATCATTTTTTCCGTCGGAGCCGCACAATATTGAGAAATACTAATTCTCAGGAGTATTTCTATGATTGGCGGCTTTACATCGGCATTTATGGTTTTCGGGCTGACGGCTATTCTCTCAATAGAGGCCGGCGCCCAGGAAAAACCACCGGCGGCAGCCAGAGCGGTAAAAATATCGGGCGGTATCAATACCTACGCAGGCTACTATACTTCCAGGGGTATCGAGGGACGTAACCAACCCGCCCCGCTTGGCCTCAACGCAGCCGTAAACCTGAGCCTCCCCGGTGGCATCAATCTCCCGTTTTCGGCCGTGCTCGGAAACCAGGGCAGCAGCTTCAGGCAGCCCTTCAATCAGTTTGGCGCCAGCCCCGGCTACAAATGGGCTACTGTCCATGCAGGTTATCGTAATGTTTCTTTTTCTCCTTTTACGCTGGCCGGGCATACCTTCCTGGGTGGGGGTGTGGAGCTTAACCCGGGCAAACTACGCCTGGGTGCAGTATACGGACGGTTCAATAAGGCGACATCGACCACGATAGCCGATCCGGCTATTATCCCTTCTTTCAGACGGACGGGCTATGCGGTAAAGCTCGGATACGGTACGGCCCGCAATTATGTCGACATCGTAATGCTCCGGGCCCGGGACGACACAAGCAAGGTATCTCTCTGGCCGACTGATACCATCGGGAATACCCGGCCTGCCGAAAACCTCGTAATAGGCATCACTTCCAGGCTTCTGCTGGTCAAACACCTTGCCATTGAGGCCGACGTGGCCGGCAGCGCCTATACGCGGGATATGCGGTCGGCAGAGGTACAGGGCGAAGCCAGCAACCGGCTGGTCAGGCTGGCAGGAGGCCTGATTACACCGCGATTGTCTACGCAGCTTACCGGCGCGGCTCACCTGGCAGCAGGCTACCAGGACAAATGGGGATCCGTTAAAATCCAGTATAAACGTATAGATCCAAATTTCCAGACCATGGGCGCCTATTATTTCCAGAGCGACATCGAAAGCTATACACTGGTTTCGGCGCTTAACCTTATCAGGGGTAAGATACGTATATCGGGTAGCTACGGCCGGCAGCTCGACAACCTGGCCCGTAACAAAAACGTGGCGACGGGCAGATCGGTAGGATCTCTGGCGCTGTCTGTGAATCCTGATCATACGATGGGGCTCGATTTGTCGGTATCGAATTACGGGATCAGCCAGAAGGCCGGTATAAGGCCGCTGATCGATACGCTCCGCATCGCGCAGAATAATCTTTCCGCTTCTGCCAACATGCGCTATATGTTAGCTGACGCAGATCTTACGCACTTGTTTACGATTTCGGCTTCCCACCAGCAGCTTTCCGATCTCAACAAAGCTACTGCAGGCCAGACCGAGACCAGCAACCAGAATTTTAACCTCGGCTATTTCTTCCAGCAAAATAAGACCGGGCTGGGCCTGAACCTGATGGCATCGTATACCCAGACCAGTCTGCCGTTTCTAGCTGTGCCGGATTCTACAGGCTCTGAAAGGTTAAAGTTTTATGGCCCTACTGTGGGCGCAAATTATGCTTTCCTGAAAAAGAAAATAAACACCTCGGCCAACTTCTCGTACCTGGTCAACCGGCAATACGGCATAACCGGTAAAGTAATGACAACGACCTTCCAGGCAGGCTACCAAATGACAAAAAGGCAAAGCCTGAGCTTTTCGCTTAATTACCTGAACTCCGATACCGGTATCCGGGCTGAAAAATTCAATGAACTAAGGGCAAATGTGGGCTATGGAATATCTTTTTAAAATACGGCCGCTGTTGCGCACGATTATAAGAAGCGCAATTGCCATACTGTTGGCCTGTATGCCGGTTGTCGTGTCGGCGCAGGACCTTGTCCGGTTGGCCGTGAATGTACTTCCTCCCTACAGCCCTTACATACAGGATTATCCCGGGGCAGGCAACCGGGTACAAGTCTTTATATCAAACCTCTCCGGAAGACCCCTGTCGGTACGCCTTCTCGGAAAGCTGGAAGGAGACAACGGGGTGATGATCAGCACTTTATCCAACTACCGTCCGGTAAGTCCTCTCCAATTGCTTCCTACCGATCTCAACCGGATGATCAGCCGCTCTGAGCTGGAAGGCCTTTTCGATCTGAACCAGATAGAGGTACAGGGCATGGACAAAAACCTGCTTTACAGAGGATTACCGCTCCCGGAAGGAAATTACCAGCTTTGTATCCAGGCATTCGACAACGCCGGCACCCGCCCTATCTCTACCGGGTTCCCGATGGGGTGTAGCGGGCTCATCCCGGTGAGGATCATTGAACCACCGATATTGATTTCGCCTTTCGACTCGGAAATTGTAAAGTACAGCCAGCCACAGAGCCAGTTGTTTACCTGGGCACCCCCGGTCGGGATACTGCCGGGTCAGGTAGAGTATACGTTGCGAATTGCCGAGCTTCCTGCAACAGAGACCGATCCAAACGTATATCTCGACGCCGTGGCAATGCCGGCATCGGGGCTTGAGATCAGGCACCTGAGGAGCACCTCCTTTTTATACGGCCCTCAGCACCCCCCGCTGCGGGCAGGGAAAAAGTATGCCTGGCGGGTACAGGCTCATCCCGTCCGGGAGAGGCTGAATTTGCTCAATGATGGCAAAAGCCCGGTACAGGGATTTCAATACGGGCTGAATTTTGCTCCGGCGGCTGCTATTATTTCTAACCTGGTCGGAAAGGAAATGGTCGAAACGCAGACGCTCTCTTCCAATATAGCTGTAAACTGCTCATGCAAGGTCAATGAGCCGCTGAATAGAAAAGCAGACAACAGTACGGCCCTCAAAAATATGAAGGCTACCATCGCCGGATTTACAATGGAGTTGCTGAAAGGTGTAAAAGAAGAAAAAGGCAAGCTAAGAGGTATGGCCGTCATCCCGGTTCCCATTGCCGGTAGCAAGATGGTCAGGGTACGGGCAAAACTGGTAGAGGTGCAGTGCAACTCCGCCGGCGAAGTGATCGGCGGGGTTGTAAAAGCGATTTACAAAGACAAGGCGGCGGGTTACGCACCCAACCTGGACAGCCCGGAAATCCCGGATGTACAATTTTCTCCCGCACAGATTCAGGGGCTGAGCGAATATTTCAAAAAGGGCGCGGGCCAGTTGATATCCGGAATAACAGACGCCGCCGGCAGCGCAGGATTTGAATTGCCCCTGGGCCTTGACCGCCAGATCGGCCCTGTCAGTACGCTGATAGCCATTACCGATATAACTTTCACCCCTACGCAGGCCGTTTTCAACGCCAACACCTGGATAGAAAACCAGTCGGGGCTTACGAACGGGATCCCCCTGAGTGGGTATAATATGTGCATGTCGCCTGCAAAACCCTGCGGTGACGGCCTGCTCTACCTGGCCGGTGATATGAAGCTGTCGGGATATTTTTCCCTTAAAGGTACTGAAGGGCCGTCCGGAGGCTTCTTCAAACCGGATACTTCCGAAGTGACCTATGTCCTGTTCGACCAGGACGGCTTCCGGAAAATGCGGGTTCACGGCCTTCTTTCTCCTCCCCTGCTTTCCAATGCCGACTCGCCCGCAGAACCACTCCGGATCGCTGTCAATACCGATGTTACCGATTTCAAAAACTGGACGGCAAGGTTCTCCATACCGAAGTTTTTCATCAAGGGGATAGAAGATTTCCGGTTTTTCGCGGGCGAGGGCCAATACGGGCTTTACGACCATTCGGAAAGCAACACACCGGGCAAGCTTCCGGAAGGATACCTGAACGAAATAGAGCATGACAGTTGGCAGGGGCTGTATTTCCCGTCGCTGAAAATGGAGCTGCCCGCTTTCCTTTCGAAAGGAAACGGCAGTCCGGTAGTAGCGGGAGTAGAAAATATCATCTATGACGACCATGGCCTGTCGGGTACTGCGATAGCCACAAACATACTTACGCTTGGAAAAAGCCCTGAAGAAGACGGATCGCTGGGCGGATGGTTCTATTCTATCGACGAGCTCAATATACGGTTCGACAAAAATACCTTTCAGCAATCGGCTATGAAAGGAAGGCTGGTATTGCCCATTTTCAATGATCCTTACAACAAGTCATCCCAACTGCCGTACAAGAGTATACTGACGAAAAGCCAGTCCACAGGCGCCCTGGAGTTCGAGCTGACTGTAGAACCTGTAGAGCAAATGCCCGTCGACATCTGGAAAGCCAGGCTCAACCTGGCCGCCTCGTCTTCCATCAAGGCAACCTATAACCAGCAGGGCTTTACGGCATCAGCACGGCTCGACGGCTCGCTCGACATCAGCGCCGGGCCTGTCAATATACCCGGAGCACATTTTACCAATATGGTATTGAGCACGTCTGCGCCGTATTTCAGCCTGGAAAACTTCAATATGTCGACCGCATCTCCTCAAAAGGAGGTGACGGGCATGCCTTTCAGCATAGACTATGCCGGGAAGCCCAAAAACGGCCAGACAGGGTTTGAGTTCGGATGCAGCGTCGATCTGTCCGAAGGCGCCGGAATCACGGGGAAAGGCGGGCTTGTCCTGGCTTTCAACGCTGGTATAGGCAAAAACGGGAGACCAGACTGGAAATACGGAGGCCTCCAGTCGGCGGCTTTCAGCGCACAGGGAAACGTCGGACCGGTGAAAATAGCGGGCGCGCTTGCCCTCCTGGAAAACGACCCACAATATGGAAGCGGGTTCAGGGGAGACCTGGATATGAAGGTGATCGACAAGATCGACGTCCACGTGGCCGCGATGTTTGGTAATATAGCGAATAACGAGGGTTCCTATCGTTACTGGTATGTAGGCGGCGATGCCGCGATCCCTTCGGGCGGTATTCCCCTTGCCGGCCCGGTAGCTTTCAAAGGTTTCGGAGGCGGTTTATATTCCAATGTCGAACAAACTTTCTCCAACGGCAAAATCACCTATCTCCCCAAAAAAGGACTGAAAGGCTTTGAAGCGTCAGTACGCGTAGGACTGACTACGCCCTACCTCCTGGACGCGAAGGGAATGTTTTCGATGACTTTTACTGAAAAATGGGAGCCGGTCAAAATCATGATCGGGAGCGATGCATGGCTCCTGGGAGAGGATATGCAATCGTCGCTTGCAAAGGGCTATTTCAATATGAATTTCGATATTGCCAGCAGTAAGATCAGCGTAGACAGTAAGCTGGAGGCAAGCGCGTCTATCGGGCCGGGCAGCATCCGAGCCACCATGCCCGTCGGCATGGAGCTTGACTACGGCGCCGGTAAATGGTATATGGCCATAGGCGCTCCTACGACAGCAGGCAGGGTAATGATGGAGGTAAAATTCGGGCTGACCTTCAATTTCGGCTCGTATTTCGTAATGGGGAATTATAACCCGCAGCCGACTACCTGGGTACTTCCTCCCGCTCCCTACGGCTTCGACGGTGAGCTGGCAGGACTGTTTAACGGCCTGAGCGGGAAGCGGATCAACAGCGTTTCGGGAGCGTTCAGCAGTACCGGAGCGATGCTGGCATTCGGTGCCGGCTACCACCTGTCTGCCAACTATAATATCGGGCCGTTTTTCATGGATTTCGCCGGGACGGTCGGGTATGACCTCGTACTGAAAAAAGTAGAAGTCCCTTGTGTGACCGGCGCCGCACTTCCCGGCATAAACGGCTGGTATGCAGAAGGACAGCTCTATGCCGGGATGAGCTTTGCATTGGGGATCGATGTGGACCTGTGGATTTACGAAGGACGGATCAAAGTAGCCGAGCTTTCCGCCGGTGCCCTGCTTCGGGGCGGGCTCGTTAACCCGATCTGGCTCAATGGCCAGGTGGCGGTGCGGTATAAGGTATTACGCGGGTTGGTGAAGGGCAATTTCAATTTCGATTTCTGGTACAACAAAGAACAACGCTGCGATCCGGCATTTTTGCCACCCAATCCGTTTGCAGACCTGCCGCTTATCTCTTCGATCGGTCCGGCCGGTACAGATATCGAAACGCCGGTCATCACGCCCTTCACCGCGACTTTTAATTATCCTGTGGAAAACAAACTGATAGTAGACATCGAAATCCCCGAAGGAAAAGCCGTCGATAACAGCGTAATCGGCTCTGTAAGCTCGCTGACTACGACCGGAGCAGACGGGAAAGTAGAAACCCGGCGGATCCTGACGCAGGAGTTCAGGCTTCAGTTTAAAGAAAAATTCCAGGCCACGGCCGTTCAGAAAGACCAGGCGGTAAGCCAGGTACAGGATATCAATACCGGCGAACTGGTCATAGGGAGCGATTCGGAAGGAGAAAGGAATTATGCGGCAACTTTCTACCGGGAAAATGCGCTGCTACCCAAAAGCACCTACGAGTTGACGGTCGGCATCCAGGTGTATGTTTACAACAATGGCAGCCTCCAGCCCTACCTGTTCAAAAACCAGACCGTCGAACAGACCGAAAAGGTAACGTTTGTAACAGGTGGATGCCCTTCCGACCTGACGAGAGGAGAAAGCAGCAACAACCCGGTATTGACCTCCTACCCTTATGAGGGACAGCGTTACTATATGAAAAACGAAACCCGTCGCGGTTTCGTCAGGCTTAAGACCAACATGCCGGGATGTTCCGGCGGGCTGGGCTCAGACCAGAACTATGATTTGTCGGTGGCACTGGTACCGCTGGAAGGAGCCGGATTTGCCGAAAAACCGATAGCGCTCGTTGAAGCGGAGTTTATCGGCAACCAGTTTATCTACGAGATGCCGGCTTCCCTCCGGAACAATACGCTCTACCGTCTTCAGTTGATAAGAATTCCCAAAAATGATTTTGTCGACGAAATCATGGCAAAAGGTTTTGAGGGAAAAATGACTGTCAAGACTATATCTTCCGCTAACATTTACAAAAGCACTACCGCTAAGGAGCCTGTGACATTCGGCGGTTTGTCTTCGCCGGACAATCGTTTCATAACCACAAATACCATCGGTAAAGCGGGAGAAATTGTAGATATGAAGTATACGCAGGCGGTCAATGTATATACAGATCAGGCAAAGCTCAACCAACTGGCCGCCGAATACGGTATGCAATCGGATGTAAACGAGAAAAGCGTCGTTGAGGGATATGATGTACGGCAGTCAAACAAAGGCGGCCCGGTCATCCGGGACCTGGTTGCGACAAAAGAAAGGGTGAGAAAAAGCCTTACAGTGGAGCTTTACCGGTATTATTTTAAAACCAGCAAATACAATACGCTGAAAGAAAAAATCGCAAATGCGACGTTTACAACCTCCGGTGGCGGCAGCAAGGCCCCGGCTATTTTATTGGGCGATTACGTAACCGGCTCGATGACGGTAGACGAAGGATTCGACCGCTACGATCTGAACTATGAAAACCTTGGCTACAACCAGGTGCGCCCGCCGCTGGTGCTCCTCAAAGCCACCGAAAACAGCGAATGGTTCCAGACTGTGGCCAAACCCGTTGCCTACCTGATCAGCCAGTCGCCCGATTCCTATTTTGCATCGCCGGAAGGAGGTAAATACCAGTCGGCTGCCAAGACCCAGGAGAACCTGACCGATCGGCTGAAACGATCGCTGGTCAGCTTCGGAACGTTCTTTTTCGCCGCCGAAGAACCGTACCAGAACCAGGAGATATACAGGCTTTTTCCAAAGGAAACGAGGAAATGAGGGTGATGAATTATGAAATAGCCACGAGCCGCTCTTCCCCGTCTTTGGACGGTGGAAGCACGGACACCGGTCTCTGACCGGTAAACAGCTCAGGTCAGAGACCTGATATCGCCCTCCCATCGTCTGGAGACGAGGGAGAGCTGGGGAATTATGAATGACTAGTTAAGTTACCAAATTATAATATAGATGAATATCCGCTTACTACTGTTCCTCTTGATTTTCGCCTCCGGCGCGCGCGCGCAAGGCAGCTTAAAGAGCGGTATACCCGGAGGTGCTCAAAAAGTGATTTCCCCGGATAAGGATGCGGCTATCAACCTGTCATCCGGGGACATGATCAATGCGCTTAACGGGCAGCCTGTAAAAAATATATCGCCGAAGGACATGGCTGCTCTGCAGAACGGCCAGGAAACGCTTCAGAACGTTATCGAAAAGCAGCGCAACGAGTATGTCTACGGGAGCACGGCACCCCGCAGCTACCAGATACGGTATTCGTCGGCTCCGGTCAAAAAGCTGTATGACGAGTTTGTAACGCCGCTGGCGACAAATGCGGATTTCATCCTGAGCAATCACAATTTCGTCGATATCGTGACCGACCTCATGTTGAAAGACATAGCCGACCGGGGCCTTTATACTGCGCCCGGCGCCTACTTTAAGCTGGCAGAAGCGATCAGGAACGTTACGATAAAGATCGATGTAAGACACCCTGATGCGGTGAAAGACAATACCCCTCAGTTCCCCAACCGGTTTTATGAAAAAGCGCTCTCTGAGATACTGGAAGCTACAAAAGGGCTTCTCAGCCAGGAGAAAACCTACCATACCTACCAGGCGCCGCAAATGGGTATGTATCCTGACGATTACCCGAGCTATATCACCACCAGCACCAGCGAGTTCAGCCGTGCCGGTGAGTATTTTTCCCAAAAAGCGGCCAATACCTGTATTACCGCCGCCAGGTTTTCAAAATCATTTTTATCCGATCTGCTCTTTGGCGACCAGTACACCCGGGCGATGAAACAAGCTGTAAAAGGCGAGCTTTTCAAACCGATCAGGTCGCTTAAAGGAAAATCGTCAGAATACGAAGTCTATTCGATCGGGATGACCGGCTTGGAAAACCATACCCGGAACGGGACCATGAGCGCGCTTTGGGACAAAGAATGCAATTGCCCTTCGATACTGACATTTTCGGTATTCCAGGCCCAGAAAATAAAAAACGCAGAGGTATATAATCCATGAGGACGATGTTGTTCGCTTTGCTTTTGACGGCTGTTTACCTGGCAGGCCATACTACTTCGAAAGGCCAGCCAGAAAACCCGTCGCGCGGGAATGTCGAAAATCCCGCCCCGGAGCCTTTTGAAATAGCCGTCCTGGCCAGGGCATTCAACGACTCGGTGGTAGTACGATGGGTGCCGAAAACGCCTTCAGCATTCAGGGCGGGTATACGGGACGGCTACCTGCTTACCCGGCGGAGCATCGACGACAACGGAACTTCCGTTATCGATTTCCAGATCCTGGTCAAACCATGGACGATAGCGCTTTGGCTGAAAAATGTATCAGCTTCCGACACCCTGGCTTCGGCCTGCGCTCAACTGGTAAACGGCAAAAACACGCCGCTGAGCTCCGATGAAGTACTTACGCTGGACAAGATCATGCAGCAGCAAAACCAGAACGACATGCGGATGGCGATGGCTATGATACTGGCCGACGTTAAGCCGGTTTATGCGCAGGGAATGGCTTTAGGCTATGTCGATAAGACCGTGACGCCCGGCAGGAAATACAGCTACTCCCTTTTGCCTATGGCTGACCCGAGGAAATTCCGGGCGGAAGTTGCCACCACTTTCCTGGTCAACCGGAAGGAGCCGTCGCCGGAGCAGATGCCGCCTGTCGCGGCTACCCCGGGCGACCGGGCTATACAGCTCAGTTGGGACAGGCAAATTGGTGAAGCCTACTTTTCCGGTTATTTCTTCGAACGATCGGACGATGGCGGGAAACGCTACCGCCGCCTCAACCGGATTCCCTGGTTTCAGCCGGGAGAAGGGCCGGGGACAGAGGCTATCGTATATGGAGATTCTGTAAAAGCCAATTACAAGACGTACCACTACCGGGTGTCGGGCATAACGCCCTTCGGAGAACTGGTTGCATCGGCTCCTGTGCCGGGTATGGCAACCGACCAGACACCGCCGCCGCCGGTAAACGAAATGAAAGCCGTGTACGACGGCAGCAAGGCTGTACGGATAACCTGGGCGTACGATAAAAATCCAGCCGATTTTGCAGGTTTTATAGTCGGGAGGAGCCTTACCCTTGATGGTCCGTTTACGCCGGTGCACAAAAACGTACTGGGCAGGCAGTCCAGGGAATTGACCGACCCCGTACCCGAGCCCGCCGTAAGCTGCTACTACAAAATAGTTACAGTAGACACGGCCGGGAACGTCAGCCCCGGGCTACCCGTATCGTGCCTTATCCAAACCGCTCAACGGCCTTCCAGGCCCAAAAACCTGCAGGGTTATATCGATTCCACAGGCTTTGTCCGTATCGTATGGGACGCAAACCCAGAGCCGGATATTTACGGCTACAAGGTGTTGTATGCCAATTCGCCCGATCATGTTTTTATCGATAAAACACCTGATTACCTGGCGATCCCGGGCTTTAACGATTCTACTACGTTGCGCACCACAACCCGGGAGCTGTACTTCAAAGTGCTGGCTTATAACCGGGGCTTCCAGGTAAGCGAGCCGTCAGATATCCTCACGCTCAAAAGGCCCGACCTGCTCCCGCCTTCGCCGCCCGTGATCAGCGACTACCTGGTATCCGATTCGGCGGTGACCTTCCGGTGGAACCTCAGCTCGGCGGGGGGATGTGAAAGAGCAGCTCCTGCTGCGCAGGGGCAGGTACACGGAAAGGTGGCAGACCATCGCCAGGCTTGGCCGTGATATCGACCGCTATACCGATAAAACAATAAAAGGCGAATCGGATTACGGCTACGCCCTGGTAGCGATAGACAGTTCGGGCCTGCAATCGGACCAATCTTTCCCGCTGAGCATCCGCACGCCACGCCTGGCCGTACGACCCGTGAGCGGACTCAAAGCCACTGTCAACGCCGATAACAGTGTCTCACTTTCCTGGGGATATGACGTGCCGAACTGCCGGTTTACTGTATTCAGATCGGACGGTGAGGAGAAATTCCGAAGTGTCGACGCAGTTTACGACAAGCGTGAATACAAAGATACCAGGCCCGGGAAAGGCCGCCGCCGATATGCTGTCAGGACTATGCTCCAGGACGGCAGGACTTCGTCATTTTCGGCTGTTGTCCATGTCGATGTGCAGGCTGAATAGAGGGAGTTGAAAGTTGAGAGTTGAAAGTTGAGAGTTGAAAGTTGGGAGTTGAAAGTTGAAAGTTGAAAATGGAGAGTTGAAAATTGAAAGTTTAAAATGAAAAGTTCGGCGTTGAGAACGCCAACTTTCAACTCTCAACTTTCAACTTTCAACTAAAAACCTTACCGCTTATGAAAAAAGAAAGTATAACCCGTCTGGCCTTTTCTGCACTGTTGCTGCTCCTTTCTTCCGCTTCCGACCTGGTTGCACAGTTTCAGCTCAATATAACGAGGTTAACCTACCGGCAGGTAAGTCTTTCCTGGCAGGATGTGAGGTCGGCAGAAGGATACATCGTAGAACGGAAGGAAGACAATTTCGGACAGCGGTTTGTTACGATTGCGAACCTGGCGGGCAAAAGGGGACTCAATACCTACGACGACTATACGGTAGAGCCCAATAAAACCTACATTTACCGGGTTCAGGGAATATACGATAAAGGAGGCAACGAGTTATCCGACGAAAAAAAAGTGACAACTCCCATAGCCCCTCCTACCCTTCCTACCGGGCTGAACGCCACCGGACAAGGTAGTGGCGCCATTTACCTGACCTGGTCCGATTCCAATGGTTCAGAGGCTTCCTATGTACTGGAGCGGTCTTCCGACGGCGGAAATACCTTCAGGGGAATCGCTACGGTAGCCTACAGCAGGACTCCTTCTTATACTGATGTTACGGTCAATGCCGGAAGCCGGTATTGCTATCGCGTAAAATCGCGGAATTCGACGGGGGATTCGGAGTATTCCAATACGGCCTGCGCCGACACCGCGCAGAACCTTCCTGCCGCCCCTTCTTCGCTTGCCGCTGCTACGGCAGGATCAAACCAGGTCAACCTGAGCTGGACGGACAATTCCAACAATGAAGACGGGTTTGAGCTGGAAAGATCGACTGACGGCCATATATTTTCCAGGATAACCGATCTTTCCGCAAACACTACATCCTACCAGAACAGCGGGCTTTCTGCCAATACACGCTATTGGTACCGGCTCAGGGCCCGGAATAGCGGCGGATATTCTGAATATTCCAATACCGCCGATGCCCTGACACGGGATGTAGCTCCCGAAAGCCCGTCGGGCGTGGTCGCCAACGCCGTTTCTTCCCAGCAGATAAACCTCGCATGGACAGACCGCTCGGGCAACGAAACCGGGTTTGAAATCGAAAGAAGCACCGATAACAGGACCTTTACGCGCATTGCCGCTACGGTAGCCAATGTTACCCAATATAGCGACGGATCGCTTCAGCCTGCTACCGCCTATTACTACCGGGTCAGGGCGATCAATTCGATAGGAGCTTCTCCTTATTCGGAAACAGCGAGCGCCAGGACATTCCAACTGCCGCCGTCAGCGCCTTCCGCACTCACGGCAGTTACTGCCGGCTCAGGCCAGATCAACCTGAGCTGGAAGGACAATTCCGGCAACGAAGACGGGTTTGAGCTGGAAAGATCGACCGATGGACGTGCATTTTCCAAGATCGCCGATCTCGCGGCGAACGTTGCCTCCTACCAGAGCACCGGGCTTACTCCCAATACACGTTACTGGTACCGGATCAGGGCCGTGAACAACGGCGGGTATTCGGACTATTCCAATATCGCCGACGCCACTACGCGGGATGTAGCTCCGGAAAGCCCGTCAGGCCTGGCCGCCAATGCGGTATCCTACCAGCAGGTCAACCTCAACTGGACAGACCGCTCAGGCAACGAGACCGGCTTTGAGGTAGAGACGAGCACCGACGGCGTCAATTTTCAGAAAGCCGGTTCCGTTTCGGCCAATACAACTTCCTACCAGGCTAGCGGCCTGAAAGAGCTTACGAAATACTATTTCAGGGTCAGGGCATTGAATGCTATCGGTTATTCGGCGTACTCGAACATAGCCAGCGCCACAACCCCCAAAGCTCCGGTACCCGACCGTCCGGCCAACCTGACGGCGACTCCGCTGGACTATGATCTCGTCAGGCTGAGATGGTCGCCCGTATCGGCCAACGCGACCACAGTCGTAATCGAGCGTTCGCTGTATCCCGACCGCGATTTTACCGTAACAGGCACGCAGCCGGCCTCGCAGACGCAATTTGACGACCGGGAGATCCTGCCGGTAGCTGACCATTATTACAGGATCAAGGCTGTAAACAGCGCGGGCAGCTCGCCATACAGCGCTGTGGCAAAGATTTCTGCGGCAGACATTATCACGGGCTCCGAACCCGCAGGGAATACAAACACCGTTTTTTCATTTCGTAAAACACTCCATATCAGCCCGGGTTCCATACCTGAAAGCTTCATAAGGATTTACGACAAAAACGGCCTGGAGCGGCTGGCTTTCCGGATTTACAGAGAATCGGAAATATCCCTGTCCAATTTTCCCGACGGGATCTATTTCGTGCTGATCACCGGGACAAACGGAGTTTCAAAACACAAAATATTACTTTACTAAAACACAGCAGGTTGTGAAAAAGACGACACTTTGGGTTCTGTTAACGGCCGTACACCTCATTAACTGCAGTCCGAAAGAAATAGCGCCGCCCGACCTGGGTAAAGTCTGGAAAGCACGGTCGGTAAAAGAAAACGGCGTTTTGGTATACAGTGAAGGGAATCCCGGCAACCAGCGGCCCGGCTATGCAGACTTCCGGCTCGACCTGACCGGGGAAACGCAAGTCGTTTATACGGATTTAGACGGCCGGCGGCTGACCGGCGACTGGTATATGTCCACCGATTACCGCCGGCTAATCCTGGAAAATCTTACGCCGCCTCCCAGTGAATCGGGCGGGAATATCGAATTTTATATCAACGATCCGCTTACAGAATCGCAATTGTCACTTACCCGTACCAATGAAAGCAGGAAAACCGGAAAGACGATAAATGAATATGAGCTGGTGCCGGAATGATTGAGTGATGTGGTGATTAGATGATGTGATGATTAGACGATGTGACGATTAGACGATGTGACGATTAGACGATGTGATGATTAGATGATGTGGTCTAATGGTTATCGGGAGTGGTTATGTGATGAATCAGGCGAGGCGTCGCCTGATTCATCATTTATTTGCATTCATATTTGTATAGATTGACCTGCTCGGTCGATTTTTTGTCGGTGTCGGTATAAACCTGTTTGAGCGACTCAACAAGTCCCTTTTTGTTCAGTTGGTAGGTGAAGGTGTAAGACTCGGTTTTACCGTCTTTATATTTCCGGTTAATCGCTTCCGGCAGGCGGGCAGAGTAGCGTCCGTACAGATCGGGTTGGTTACTGTTAAAGATCAGATCCGCCTGACCGGCATTTTCCGAATACTTATATTCATCCGAATAGCTCTGTACGCCATCTGTATAGGATATTTCCGATACCCGGCTACCGTTCTGGTAGGCATAGACAGAACGGATAGTCTGTTTGGGGGTTTCAAACTTAGTGGTTTGTTCGGTCAGGAAACCGTTGTCGTCATACCGGTAGGTACTGGTATAAGCAAAGCTGCCGAGCATACTGTAGCTCGTCACATATCCTTTTTTGTTAAGTATGGCTTTATAAGTGTTGGTTACTCCGCCGTCCTTTGAATTCCGGGTAACGGTCAGGGTCGTGTCGGAGGTATACTGGTAGTTTTCAATCAGGCCCTGCCCGTCGGAGCGGAATACCTTGCTGATCCTTCCCTTGCTGTCATACTGTATGGTAACCGGGATGGTGCCCAATTGCTGCGATATAATGCGTACACCTTTATCGCAAGACAATTCCGGAGCCGGCTCACTCTCCTTTTTACAAGAAAACGAGAGAGAAGCAAAAAAAGCGATTGAGAAAAAAAGAGTTTTCATTTCTGTTCCGTTGGTGATGCTTAAAAATACCTACGGCAACCGGCGGCATCGCTGAATAATCGGCGAACGCGCCCTGTAAATCGGCGAAGGTGCGTCTCACTCACCGTCTGCGGGAATCCCGGAAATAATTTCTACTGTTGTGATGCCTTCCGAAGGGCTGGAAAAGCGTATCTGAAGTCCGGATTTTTCGGATAGTTCGCTTACTAGCTTAAGCCCCAGTCCGCCGAGCCCCTGCGCAGTGTTCCCGTTGCTGACAATACGCAGGTAATCGTCCTGTCCGAAAGGCTGGCCCTCGTTCGTCACAGAAATGATCTGCTCAGCTCCGTCGTTCCGGTAGCCCAGCCTGAGGGCGCTTCCGGGCAGCGCTACCTTGACGGCATTCTGCACCAGGTTACGCAGTATGATTTCCATATAGTATGGATCGCTGTATATTTCAGCGTCACCGGGTATATCTTTTTCTACCGACAGTGCTTTTGCTTCTATGTTAAGGTGCAGCAATTTGAGGCATTGATCGGTCACCGGCGCGACAGTTACCGGCTGCATATGAGCCCGGAACTCCCTCATCTGGGTTTTGGACCATAGTAGCAGGTCTTCCATCGTTTCCAGTAAAGATCCTGTCGCAGTCTGTATCTTTTCGCTCAACTGCGCGCGTTGTTCGTCCGTAAGTGCTTTCGGGTTGAGTTGCTGTAATTTCAGGAACTGGTATACCTGGCTGATGGGCGACCGGAGATCGTGGCCGATGATGCTGAAAAGCTTCGCCTTGGTCTGGTTGGCATCTTCCAGCTCACTGATAGCCACAGCTAGCTCCCGGTTTTTTTTATCTAATATCGCGGCGTTTTTCTTCTTGTCCCGGTAAATTACCGCCAGCAGGAAAAGAGAAACCGTAAGCATACCCAGGCCGGATGCAAGCCATATTTTCTCTTTCTTCGCCTCTTCGATCTGCATGTTTTTGATATCGATCTGCTGCTGTTTCTCTTTATTCTGATATTGCGCTTCTGCCTCGGCTATGCTTTTTTCCGCAGCCTCTTTGTAGAGCGTATCCCTGAGCGGCGCATATTTCTCATAGTACTCGAATGCCTTCCTGTATTCACCTGATGCACCGTAAGAGCGGGCAAGCGTCTGCAAAAGCTGCACGTTCATATTAGGATCTGCCTCCTGGATCATCTTTTCGGAAGCTGTCAGAAACGGAAGGGCCTTTTCATAATCCTTCAGGTAGTAGTAGATTTTCCCCTTCATGAAGTTGATGCTGGCCAATGAAAACTCATCGGCCCATTTTTCCCCGATACGGACCGCCTTCCCGGCATACAGCAAGGCACTGTCGGGCTTGTTCAGGCCAAGGTAATACTCCGAAAAGGCAAGATCGATATAAATGCGATTGTTAAACTCGGCAATACCGGACTGCGGCAATTTCAGCATCGCGGTGAGTGAATCATAATAAACACGCGCCTTATCGGGCTGCCTGTTCAACAGGAGCCCTTCCGACATTTGTTTGTAGTAATGGGCCAGGTAATATTGCGTATTGACAATGTAGCTCCGGGTTTCGCGGGTATAGAACAGCCCTTTTTCTGTCTGCCCGGTTTGGTAATACATAAGGCCCAGGTTCATCAGGCTTACGACTACCTCCTCCCTGTCCCTGACCTCTCCTGTATCGATGAGCTTTTTAAGGATCGTGATCGCTTCAAGCAGGTAATGCGCCTCCCTGGTATACTCCCCTTTCAGGTTGTAGTAAGTACCCATATTACCGTACAGAGACGCTTTTTCAGCTTCGCTGCGCGTCGTATCGATGATACCCAGCAATTCTTTGATAGTAGCATCACTCTGGCTTCGGTAGCCGGGCACATTGGCGTAGACATAGATGAGGCGACCCAGACCCTTCTTCACTCTTGCAGGATTTTTAGCCTTCCTGGCATAGTCGACCGAAGTTTCTAGCGCCATGATGCAGCTATCTTTTTTCGTGTCGGATTCATAGCATACCCCCAGATAAAAATAAAAAAGCGACTTGTTATAGAAGTCATCTGCCGGTATGATCCCCAGTGCATACTTCGAAATGGTCTTGACTTTTTCTACTTCGGCGAGGGCATTCAGCGAATCACAGGCCACTGCCAGCCTGTATAGCTTTTGTTTTGAGGTCTTGTAAGCGGAAAGATCAGGAATCACCTGGCCGTAAAGCTGTCCCGCGACGCACAGGAATAACAGAAGCAGTACGCGACCCATTGACTTACAGCTTTATCTTGGAGATCGACGAACGGTAAGTCTTTCCTACGGGCAGCGTTCCGTTGCTGCAGACTATCTCGCTTCCCCTCACCTCTTTTATGTGCCACCTGGCTACCGCGTAGCTCCTGTGTATGCGCAGGAAACGTTCCGCAGGCAACTGCTCCAGGAAAAACGAAAGTGAAGAAAGCGTCATATAAGGTTTGACGGTGGTCACTACCCTGGTATAGTCCTGCATGGCCTCGAGGTATACGATCTCCCGTTGCGACAGTTTTACCTGGTTATAGCCTTCCCTTATCACAAGGGTATCATTTTCGAGCCAGACCTCGTACGCCTCCGATTTTCTTTTCATTTCAAGATAGTCGACGATGCGGTCGAGTGTCCGCCCGAAGCGGTCCTCCTCTACGGGCTTCAATATATAGTCGAGGGCCGACAGCTCGAACCCTTCGAGGGCATATTCAGGATGGGAGGTGACAAAAACAGCGACGGGAACTTCCTCCCTTATTTTCCGCAGCAGCTCGATCCCGCTGAATACCGGCATCTCGATGTCGAGAAACACCACATGGGGCCGCGTTGTGCTGATGGCTCCGTAGCCTTCCAGCGCGTTGGAAAAAAGTCCGCAGTTTTCGAGCGAATCAAACCGTGCGGCATATTCCGAGATTGTCAACAGGTCAAGCGGGTTATCGTCGATCGCAATAAACCGTATCTTCTCGGCAGGCGGGGGCGTCATAAAGGTTTGTAAAAGACTCAGGTTTTATTATAGCCAGATACAAAGCTAAAACAGATTTGAGAATTATTGAAGGGGCAGCCTTTTAAAAATGTCGGGATAAAAAAGCCCCGGCTTAACGATGCCGGGGCTGAAATATATAATTATTTTGCCTTGAGATCTACACTTTGTCTATTCCGGGCACGGGCACGTGGTATTCTCCTTTTTCATTGGGCATTACCAGCGGATCGGCATCCCAGGCAAGTTTTGCGGGCACGATGCTCTCTTTAGAGTTAAGCGCCGCATCCCACTCGATGAGCTGTCCGGAGTGCGACGCCATTCTGCCCATAATCGTCGACATTGTACTTTTCGCTCCCCATTCGGTGTCATTGATATATTTTGCACCGCGAATAGCCGCAAACAGCTCGTCATGTTCCAACTGGTAGGGATTTGCCTGCTTGCCGCTGTATTTCCAGATCAGGTTCCCTTTGTAGTCCTTGAATCCGTCTTTCAGGTCGCCGTGACCTTTGGTACCGTAAAAAAAACTTCCGCCTTTGTTCCAGCAGCCGGTGATGTGCCTGATCTGGCTGTTCAGCTTAAAGCCGTCGGCATATTCGTACTCGTCGAAAAAGTGATCGTAAATATCACCGTTGTCGGGGCCGCTGAGCGCCGCTCTGCCGCCGTTGCCTACTACTTTCACCGGGAATCCGCCTTTTACCCAGTTCACTATGTCGTCGTTGTGGATCTGGAGGCCCGCCGGGCTACCGGCCCATAACCAGTTGAAATATCTCCAGTTACGAACCTGGTATTCCATTTCTGTCCATCCGGCCTGTCTCGGGACGAGATTGACCCTGCCTACGTTATAGTAGCAGGATGCGCTGATCAGGTCACCGATTGTACCGTCGTGGATACGTTTTACCATTTCCTGGTAAGCCGGGTCATACCGGTTCTGGAGGCCTACTACCACATTGAGCCCTTTTGAGGCTGCCAGCTTGCCTGTTTCCAATACCTGGCGGATGCCGGGAGCGTCGGATGCAAGCGGTTTTTCGAGAAAGCAATGCTTACCCATTTCTACGGCAAACCGGAAATGCTCTGGACGAAAAGGAGCAGGCGTTGCCAGCAGGACCACATCTGCCAGCTCCGTGGCTTTCTGATAGGCATCAAACCCGGCGAATTTATGCTTCTCGGGAACGTCTATCTGGTCCTGGATACCGGGTACTTTCGTCAGTGAGGTGTAAGAAGAGTCGAGCCGGTCCCTGAAAGCATCGGCCATGGCTACCAGCTTAACATTTTTGGACGTTTTCAGCGCCTGAGCCGCAGCCCCTGCGCCCCTCGATCCCGAGCCGATCAGAGCTATTTTCAGGATTGCTTCCTTATTGCTTTTTATAGCAGGAAAACCGGATATCATAGCCCCGCCTGCCAGGAGAGAAGAATTCCTGATGAACTCTCTGCGAGAAGTTGAGTTTTTCATCAAAACAGAAATAGTGGTTAAATGTTCTTTAGCTACAATAAAGATCAACTTGGAGGCAAATCATACTCAGATAATCCAATGATGTGGTGATGTGGTGATGTGGTGATGTGGTAATTAATTAATCATCATGTCCGTTCAGTAAAAGAAACCGGGCTTTATTGCGATACTACTGTATTATTGCCTAATATTGCGGCCACACTTGAACCGAAAAAGGTATTTTTCTGTGAGCAGTAAAGCCGGCAATTCAAAAATATTAAATAAAAAAGATCTACTTGCGTATTTTTTTGTAGCCGGTACCGGGGCGCTGGTCCAGTTGCTGACCAGCAGTTTGACCCAGGACTGGTTCGGGCTGACTTTCGATCAGTCCATTAACATTGCCTACCCTGTTTCGCTGATCGTCGGCTTTATACTGACAAAGCTCTTTGCTTTTAACGTAAGGAATACAAACCAGACCCGGCGTGAAATGGTCAAGTTTGTAATGGTAGCCATGTTTTCCTGGGGCGTCACATGGGTTTTTGCGGTAGGTTCGCTGTATTTCGCTACCGATATCCTGCAGATCCCGATTTACAGGTTACAATTGTCTTTTGCCAAGAAGTCGATCAATGTAAACGAAATGGTTTGCTATATCATCGGGCAGGGCTTCAGCTTCATGAGCAACTATATACTTCATAAGACCTTCACCTTTAAGAGTACCGGTTTTTACGACCGGCTGAAGGCCCTTATTACAGATTGATTTTTTTGTCTTCAGGCTATCTTCTCCTTTAGTCAATTCAATAAACACCGGCCTGCGTACGTTTTAGTAACAGGTAAAAATTCTTACACACATGAAAGCAAGAACTTTTTTTGCGGGAATACTTGCAGGCGCCGGCCTGGCATGCTACCTGTACCGGAAATCGAGAGCTCATAAAGTTGCCCTCGACCCTGTCCATCCTTTCGATCCCGAAAAATACCTGGGAAAATGGTATGAAATAGCCCGGCTGGACAATTGCTTTGAGCGTCATCTCAACAATACTTCTGCGCATTATTCCCTTAACAGCAACGGCACCATACGGGTTGTGAACAAAGGTTATAACTATATGACCCATGAGCACAAGCAATCGGTAGGAACGGCCCGGTCTGTGGGGCCTGGCGACACAGGCGCGCTGGAAGTATCATTCTGGGGACCGTTTTATTCTGATTATACGATACTTGCGCTCGATAAGCACTACAAGTATTCACTGGTAGCCGGTAAGAACAGGGATTATCTCTGGTTGCTTTCCAGGGAGATCAGTATGCCGGATAAAGTACTCAACCAATTCCTCGAAATTGCGCATGACGCGGGCTACGATATCGAAAAGCTGATAAGGGTAGAGCATGACCATGTTACCGATCAGAGCAAGGAATCGGTTATCGGTAAAACACTTCAGCAGTTGTTCACGGGGAATAACTGAGTTTGCACGGAACAGCAAAAAGCCCGGGAGGTTATTATTGTGGAAACGGCATCTTCATTCAAATTGCGCCAGCACTTTTAGTATAATCCCGCAGACTTCTTCAATTTGTTCTTCGGAAATAATCAACGGCGGCGCGATCCGCATGGAGTTGTCACAGAATAAGAACCAGTCGGTTACTACGCCTTCATCGATACAGGCATCGATGATCCGCTTTAACAAATCAAAAGATTCGAATTCGGCCGCGAGCATTAGGCCTTTGCCCCGTACTTCTCTCACTAAAGGATGGCCTGAAAGGGCTTTCCTTATCATTTCTCCCTTGTGTCGGGCGGATGCGTAAAGGCGTTCTTCCCGGATGACCTGTAAAGTCGCGAGCGACGCGGCACAGCTGACGGGATGTCCTCCGAAAGTAGTGATATGCCCCAGGACCGGGTTTTCCATTAAAACAGACATGACCTTCTCTGATGCCATAAAAGCACCTATCGGCATTCCGCCCCCCATGCCTTTGGCACAGACCAGCATATCGGGATAAATACCATAATCTTCGAAAGCCCAGAAGGTACCCGTTCTGCCGAAGCCCGTCTGGACTTCGTCGAAAATAAGAAGCGTGCCTGTTTCCGTGCATCTTTTCCTGGCCGCCTGCATATAGGATAAGTCAGGTATTCTCACTCCCGACTCCCCTCCTACCGGTTCTATGACAAAAGCAGCGGTATCGGTAGTGATCCGGTCCAGGTCTTCTATTACTCCGTACCGTATACGTTCAGTACCAGGCAGTAAAGGCCTGAAATTCTGCTGGAAAAAGGGTTGCCCGGCCAGGCTCAAGGCCCCCTGGGAAGCGCCATGATAGGCATTGAAGCAGGAAACAAACCCGAAACGCCCGGTAAACCTTTTGGCCAGCTTCATAGCACCTTCGATGGCTTCCGTCCCGGAATTGGTAAAATAGACCCGGTCGATCCTTCCGAAGGGAGAGGTCTCCTTTGCCGGGAGATCGAGGCTTTCAGCGAGAGAAGCAGCCAGCAAGGCCTGCGGCGCCTGTACATATTCGCCGTATACCATCAGGTGAAGATACCGGTCTGCCTGGTCTTTAACAGCCTCTACCACCCGCGGATGGCGATGACCTACATTGCTTACTCCTATTCCCGAAATAAGGTCATAGTAACGCTTACCTGACGGTTCATACATAAAACACCCCTCGGCACGCGCTATTTCAAGGGCGAGGGGAAAATGTGAAGTCTGGGCGATGTGATCGAAGAAGAGCTGCCTATGTGTAATATGCTTCATTAGATACTGATAAAAGTCTTTATCCTTCAAAAAAGACTGCACTGCTTCCTACCCATGTGAAATCTTTATTGAAACGGACCCCGATCATTTCCCCCCGGCTCAGCCTGCTCAGAGCGGTGAGCAGAACCGGCTTTTCGGCCTCATCCGGCCAGGTATACAGCATTCGTATTTCGGCTTTAACCTTCGAGCCGTCGTCTGTCAGAATAACAGGCTCATATACTACCTTTCGCTGCAGGATGTAATTTTCCGGATCGCCGATAGCAGCGAGCTTTTCTGCTGTAACATGGAGCTCGACACCGCTCCCCGCGAAAGAAAACAGCGGCTTCAATACGTAATTTTCAAGGTCCGGGGGAAATTCCCCTCCATAATCATTCAAAAACCTGGTTTCCGGGAAATAGGGCCCTGAAAGCAGCGGCAGCATAAACTTGCTGATACGGAAGAACCAGTTCGGGTGCCCGACCCATGTGACGTCCACGTCATCGGTAAGTGAAAAATCGGTTTTCAGGTCCGGGAAATTGCGGAGATCGTCGAATATCAGCCTGTTGTAAATCCTTCTGATCCGGATCTTCTTTCCATCTTTTTCGTAGAAAATCTTCCTGTCTTCTCTGATAATCTTCGTCAGGCAGACAGGCGTTACCCCCCAATATTTCTTAGTGATTTCAAAATCGATCCGCGTCTTTTGCTTATCCGGGAAAATTTCCAGGAGGATTACGTTTTCGGGATTTTCGTTTCCCAGCAGTACTTGTCCGAAATGCCTTATGAAAGCCTCTTCTTCGTCTGCCGCCCCTGAAAAGGTAAAATTCATATCCCGCAGGAAAGGGTATCTGTCCTGGTAAAGGCGGCTCAGGTAAAGTTGGTAGCCGAATACCGACGGAAACCCCTGCAGCTCGATCAGTTGAGGCTCGAGATCGCCGGAAGCTCCCTTGCAGACGGCAAAATCGATCGCCAGGAAAGAAGTATGCCTGTTTTCCCCGGGAACTTTTTGAGCCGGTGGGATCGCCCTGTCTGTCCGGACAACAAAATCCGGTGCGGATATCGTATCGATGATATTGTCGCAGGCGAGCAGTAGTTTGTCGCGAAAGGCACGGTCAACAAGGACCGGGCTTTCTGCAATTCTGAAATCCAATTGTCCGGGGAAGTCCCGCTCAATTGCAGCCCCGAACGACCGATAGCCATCGGAAGAAAAAGATGCGTTGAACGCTTTTCGGAATTCGGTATGCATATCGGCTGTATGACTTTATTGATGAGAGGGTAACATCCGGAAGCATGTCAGGACAGGCCTGCAGCTACCGACCCGGTCACTTCTTCATAAACTCCTTTCGCTCTTTTTACAGAAGCGAGGAAACGGGGCAACATGACAGATTCGGTCAAAGCGATCTTGTCGGGATCTCCAAGGTGCCTGATCATGTCTTCGTACTTTGCCTTTCCGTATGTTTTGATGATTTTTTCCCTTCGTTCTTCGTTGGCAAAATGACGCCCGATACCTGCAGCATCTGCCTCCGGATGAAATTGGGTGCCTATAATTTCTTTCGAAAACCTGATGGCCATTACGGCTCGCTCAAGGTCTACATGCGGCCTGATTTTCTCAAGGCAGAGAATTTTTGCACCCATCCTTTCCAAAACCGGGACATTAGGCTGGATAACCTGGAAATCCCTTGAATCCACCACCCAGAACGGGTCATCGAGCCCTTCGAAAAGCGGCTCATCGTGGGCATACCTTGTTTTGTGTACCGGAAAAGTTCCGAAGGAAGTAGACCTCCTGTTGCCAACCAACCCTGCTTTCCAATGAATACAGGCAACCTGGAAAGAGTGGCAGATCAGGAACAACGGCTTCTTTACACGGTTTTTCCTGTTTTGATTATAATGGAGAACTGAGTCTAAAAAATTGAAAAACTTACGCTCCCAGGGCTCACCGGAGGGATGCGGGCTGCCGGGGCCACCCGATGATATATAGCCGTCGAAACTCAGGTCCGGCACCCGGTTCTCCTGCCGCACATCAAAAATCTCGTATGAGACGGGCAAGCCCGCTTCTTCCGCAAAATTTTCGATTGCCTTCCTGATGCATCGCATCCCTTCGTTCTGAACCCCGTTGTTCATATCCAGAACGGCTATCTTTAATGCATTTTCCATTTCTCCCGGTTATTACAGCCAGCGGCTGATGCGTTGATGAGAAGCCAAATTTAAGAATTTGTTAAGAAAAAAACGAAAGAGGGGCCTGCAGGCCCCTCTTTCGTCCGGATAACTTATCGGGTATATAATACCTATGCCATTTTGGCTGAATTCCTGTTTTTCATCCAGAAGTAAAGGAATGTGAAAGCAACGATAAGGATCAGCGGGAAGGTTACCATGGTAGACAGGGTAGCCTGTCCTGCTGCCAGTTCAAGCTCATCGCCTGACAGGCCTCTGGTTGCAGCTTCGGTTCTTGCCGAATCGATCCAGCCACCGATAATCGGTTGGAAAATCGAGCTTGAAAACATACCGATCCCACCTATGACCGACATTCCCAAAGCGCCTGATGCAGGGATCTTCTCTGCCACAAAACCAAGCATGTTAGGCCAGAAATAGGCGATACCGCATGCATAGACAAACGCTGCCGCATAAGCCACGCCACCGGTAACCCTGCTGAGCAGGAACAACCCGATAGCAGCAAGTATGGCAGAACCCAGCAACACTCCGGTCTGATCGAACTTTGCTACTACAGGCCCTGCAAAATAGCGGGCGACAGCCATAGTTCCGGTAGTGATGGCCAGGAGAATCATAGGATCTGCACCCGACTTGCTCAATATAAGGCCTACCCATTGCTGAGGTCCGAATTCAGAGATAGCGGTCAGAGCCATGAACACAAAAATGAAAATGAACAGCGGCGACAGCATGGCTTTTATGTTTTCTCCTACCGAAACAGCTTCTGCAACTTTGGTTTTCGGGAATTCCTGGCCCCAGAACAGGAAAGCATAAATAAGGGTAGGAATCATAATTACCCATATCTGTGACTGCCATCCCATGCCGGCTTCCGTCATGAATTTTGAAATCAGCGCACCGATCACAATACCGCCGGGGAACCACATATGGAATTTGTTAAGCATTTCGCTCATTTTATTGCCCTCATAGGCATCGGCGATCATCGGGTTACATGCAGCTTCCGTACAACCGTTGCCCAGCCCTATCAGCAAGGTAGAGATAAGCAGTGTGGTGTAATTACCGCCTGAATAGATAGTAAGCAGGATACCCACAGCATGTGCAAAAAATGCGAACTGCATAATTTTCTTTCCTCCTACCGAGTTGTAAATCAGGCCGCCCACTATCATCGAAATGGGAAATCCGAGAAACCACATGGAGTTGATGGTACCCAGTTGCTCGGCGCTGAAGCCATACTCTCTACCGAGCTGGTCCAGGATCCCGGCCCTGATACTGAAAGACAAGGCCGTCGTAATGAGTGCAAAACAACTCGCATTAAATAACCGGGATGCGTTTACAGATTGAGTCATATAATTTTTTAAGGTTAGTGAATTAATTCGCTTCAAAAATTCTGATGGCAGAGGTTACAGACAAAAGAGTTTTTCAGGGAAACTCTATCTAAAAATGTGACATCTCATTTTTCTACTACTTTATTTAGGGTCTTGTTCAACTTTTTTTCAATTTGCATACCCCCTAACTAGTAAAAAGGGCTATTTGGCGGCTTTGGATGAGAGAACCATAAACCGGATTTATAAAACCATTAAATAATTAAAGTGACAATGTCCCGAAAACTTCGAATGGGAATGGTCGGCGGCAGCTTTGAAGCCTTCATCGGAGGTGTTCATCGTATTGCTGCAGCCATCGATGGCCAGATTGAATTAGTAGCCGGAGCCTTCAGCTCCAATCCTGAGAAATCAAAAATCACGGGAAAATCCCTCTATCTTCCCGATAACCGCGTATATAGCTCGTATGAAGAGATGATCCATGCAGAGAAAGCACTGCCTGCAGATCAGAGAATCGACTTCGTTAGCATCGTCACTCCCAACCACCTTCATTACGGCCCGGCAAAGCTTGCACTGGAAAACGGGTTTCATGTGATCTGCGATAAGCCTATGACGATCAGCATCGGGCAGGCTGAAGAACTGGAAGAACTTGTAGCCCGGACCGGGCTGGTGTTCGCCCTGACCCATAATTATACAGGATACCCGATGGTCAAGCAGGCAAAGGCCATGATCGCGGCGGGAGCTATCGGGAAGCTCCGGAAAATTATTGTCGAATACCCGCAGGGCTGGCTTTCCGGCCGCCTGGAAGATAGCAGCAAGCAGGCCGCCTGGCGTACCGATCCGGCGCAATCAGGAGCAGGTGGCGGGCTCGGTGATATAGGAACCCACGCTGAAAACCTGGCCGAATATGTGACCGGGAGCCGGATATCAGAACTGTGCGCGGACCTCACTATTTTTGTCGAAGGGCGCCCTCTGGATGACGATGGCAATGTACTGCTGCGTTTTGAAAACGGGGCAAAGGGGATTCTTCACTATAGCCAGATCGCAAACGGCGAAGAAAACAGCCTGACCATCAGGGTATACGGTGAAACAGGCGGCCTGGAATGGAAGCAGATGGAGCCTAATAGCCTGGTTCATAAGACAAATGGCTCCTACCGCGTCCTGAGAACCAACTGGGGCGAACTTTATCCTGCGGCCACCGCACATGCGCGCATCCCGGCCGGACACCCGGAAGGCTTCCTGGAAGCTTTCGCCAACATCTACAGGAATTTTGCCTTTGCCGTAAAAGCGCACCAGGAGGGAAAGCCCGCAGATCCGCTTTACGATTTCCCGACGGTAAAAGACGGGGTAAGGGGTCTGAAGTTTATCAATACCGTCCTGGCGTCGGCCGGAAGCGAGACGAAGTGGACCAGCCTCTGACAATTATTCATTTCCGGGATTTCCAAATCAGTCAATAAATAAACGTTATAACATCCTTTTATCTCTATGAGTAAAATTAAAGTAGGAGTAGTTGGTACCGGCTTCATCGGTCCGGCACATATAGAGGCTCTCAGGCGCCTGCCAAATGTCGAAGTCGTCGCTTTGTGCGAAGTGACAGCCGAGCTTGCTAAAGAAAAAGCGGCTGCGCTGGGCATCCCCAGGTCCTATACTTTCGACGAGCTGATCAAACAGGAAGACATCCAGGCTGTCCATATCTGTACTCCTAACTTCCTGCATTACAGCCAGTCGAAGGCTGCACTTCTTGCAGGAAAGCATGTCATCTGCGAAAAACCTCTTGCTAAGGACCTCCACGAAGCCGAAGAGCTCGTTGCCCTTGCAGCGCAGACCGGGCTCGTCAACGCCGTTCATTTCAACCTGCGTTATTACCCGCTGGTACGTCATATGAAGGCCTGCCGCGAAAACGGCGACCTTGGAGAAATCTATTCCGTTATCGGGTCTTACCTGCAGGACTGGCTGTTTTATGAAACCGACTACAACTGGAGGCTGGAACCGGATAAATCAGGCGACTCCCGGGCGATTGCAGACATCGGTTCTCACCTGATGGATATTATCGAGTACATCACAGGGCTTAAAACGACTGCTGTACTGGCTGATTTCAACACGATTCATAAAACCCGCAAGAAGCCGTTGAAGCCCGTTGAGACTTATTCCGGAAAAATGCTCACTCCTGAAGATTATGCCGATGTACCCATCAATACCGAAGATCATGCCAATGTGCTGCTTCGCTTCGATAACGGGAATCGCGGCTCTATCACGGTTTCGCAGGTATCGGCCGGGAGGAAGAACAGGCTCGCTTTTGAAATATCGGGAGCCAATAAAACTTTCAGCTTCAATTCCGAAAGCCCCAACGAAGTGTGGATAGGCTACCGAGATAAGGCCAACGAAGTGTTGCTGCGCGATCCTTCGCTGGTCGACCAGGGAGCCCGCTCTCTCATCACTTTCCCGGGCGGGCACAACGAAGGCTTTCCCGATACGTCGAAGCAGATGTTCAGGGAAGTTTATGCGGCTATCGAATCAGGAAAACAGCCTGAAAACCCTACCTACCCGACTTTTGCAGACGGATACCGCGAGCTGCTCATTTGCGAGCGCATCCTTGAAAGTAACCGCAGGCAGGGGTGGGTTGAGGTGTAAATCTAGTCGTCTCATCATCACATTAACGCATCATCTGAATCATCACATTAACTTATATAAATGAAAACCATAAAAGGACCCGCTATTTTTCTTGCCCAGTTTCTGGGTGACGAGGCGCCGTTCAATACGCTCGATTCTATAGCCAGGTACATGGCTGAACTAGGTTACAAAGGACTTCAGCTTCCTACCTGGGATCCGCGTGTTATAGACATTGAGCTGGCTGCGACCTCGCAGACATATGCCGATGAGCTGAAAGGCAAGCTTGGTGACCTGGGGCTTGAAATAACTGAGCTGGCGTCACATATTATCGGTCAGCTTGTGGCATCGCACCCGGTGTATGATGAACTTTTTGACGGGTTTGCTGCTCCCGAGGTACGCAAGGATCCCAAAGCCCGTACAGCATGGGCGACTAACCACCTTAAGCTTGTGGCCAAAGCCAGCAGGAACCTTGGGCTTTCTGCAAGCGCAACTTTTTCCGGCGCACTTGCATGGCCTTTCCTGTATCCCTGGCCGCAAAGGCCCGCCGGCCTGGTAGAAAGCGCCTTCAAGGAGCTGGCTGCCCGCTGGAAGCCTATCCTCGATGTTTATGATGAAAACGGCGTCGATCTGGCTTATGAACTCCATCCGGGAGAAGATCTCTTTGACGGTACCACCTTCGAGCGATTTGTCGACTATCTCGGCGGTCATACCCGGGCCAACATCAATTACGACCCTAGTCACTTCGTGCTGCAGCAACTGGATTACCTGCAGTTTATCGACCTGTACCACGACAGGATCAAAGCTTTCCATGTGAAGGATGCCGAATTCAATCCTTCAGGTAAGCAGGGCGTTTACAGCGGTTTTTCCGGGTGGGCCGAGCGTGCAGGCCGTTTCCGTTCTCTTGGCGACGGGCAGGTAGACTTTACAGGTATCTTCTCCAGGCTTTCGCAGTACGGATACGGAAGCTGGGCCGTGCTTGAATGGGAATGCTGCATAAAGTCTCCCGAGCAGGGCGCAGCTGAAGGTGCTCCCTTTATCGAGAGCCATATTATTGAAGTAACGAAGAAAGCTTTCGACGACTTCGCCGGTACGGGAGCTGATGAGGCTTTTAACAGGAGAGTGCTTGGTTTGTAGCCCGGTAAATGTGTAATTAATTCACGGTCCTTCCCGAAAGTATATGGGAAGGACCGTTTGTTTTTCAATGGCTATACCGCCTTTACCTGAATTCCTTTTTCAACCCTCCCACAAGTTTTCTCACTGCAGCTTTCTGCGAATTGAACTTATTGCTGCCGTTGGGGCTGGCTTTGTAATAAGGCGACTTCCAGGAACCGGATTTACTTTTCAGGAGCGCGGAAAGCGCTATCGATTTTCCTCCCCATGAGGTCCAGGTGACTCCGCCCGACACCTTTACATCGACTTTCATTATAATATCGGCGCTCCCGGCACTGCCGGCAATATTCCAGTAATTCCATTCCCGCAACGCGCTTACTATTTCCTGAGTCAGCTCATTGTCCGATGTCTCTACGTAAACAGAACTTCCTTTTCTGAAGTGGTCGTTACCTGCAAAAGCCGCCGCCCAGGCTACCTGGAGCAAAGCGATCAGAACGATTTGTTTCATGGATAAAAATTTTAATTACAAAATTCCCGGTTTATCATGAACGCCGCCATAGCGGCTTTCCGGCAATTGTCCGACAGAAAAAATGGCTGAAAACAGGGATGTTTTGCCTTTGTTCCTGAACGGAAATTTGCAATACAAAGTCACCAGAAAACTCCTGGTAAATGCAAACTTCTTTCACCGGTCATTAACTATTACTTATATGAAAACGATTCAATGTTTCTTCGTTATCCTGCTGACTACTATCGGGGCATATGCACAAAAGGAAAAGTCATTCTTTATCGGCGGGGGCGCCGGTGTTAACCTGGCATCCTATTTCCTGACCGACGATTATGCCAATACATGGAGCACCCGCAAACCCGTAGCCGGGCTGACAGGCGGTATGACCTTCGGGTTCCAGATGGGAAATACGGGCATTCAAAGCGGCATCTACTATACTCAGAAAGGTACCAGGGCTGAAACGGACAATTTCCGGCTGAACAACGGCGAAATGGGCTACCAGACTATAAAAGAAAGAACCAATTTCATTACGATCCCCTTGTGGTTCCGCTACCAGTTCACCGGCGGTAAAATAGGATTCTCGGCAGCAGCCGGGCCTTCCGTTAATATTGCACTGAGCGGGAACTACCGCTCAGGTGTGCACTCCACAGGCGGAGCATCAGCCTATTCGAGCGGCTCCATAAGCTTCGGCAACGGCGTAAGAGAAACCTACAAGGGTATCCAGGCTGCTTTTTGTATCTCGCCGGGCGTCACTTTCAATGCGGGTAATTCCGGGAAATTTGGTGTAAATCTTGTTTTTGACCTGGGCTTTAACGCAGTCAACCAGAGAAGCAGCGAGGCCAACAACAGGAACGGGATCATCAGCAATATGGGAACGGGCCTGACATTCAGTTACCTGCATCAGATACCCTTCGGAAAAAAGTAGGCGCGAAAAACAGACAGGTGTATTTATACCCGAAACAATGACATATGTCGGTCCAATGACTTAATTTCAAACTGTGCACACGATCGCCGGCTCCGGTAGAACAAGCAGCCCTCCCGATTGACAGGATCGGAGGCTGCTTCGGCGGTTTTACAAAAAACCAAATTCCTAATATGATGATCAGTACCATACGCCGATGTACCAGGTATGTCCTGCTCGCGATCACCCTGCAGGCAGTTGTTGTCGTATCGCGGAGCCAGTCCGTGACAACGCCTGTATCTTACGTCGACAGCCTTACGGCAGTTCTTACAACTAACCCGCACGATACTGTCAGAATACGGACATTGTATGAGCTTTCCCATTACTGGAGTGACCGCGATACGCTCAAAGCGCTCGAATATGTGCGGCAGGGGATGAGGATGAGCGGAAAATTCCCACAGCTTCACGCCATGGGGTATTTTTACCTGGCTGGGTGCTACTTCGACACCGATATGCCGCTAAGCCAGAAGTACTACCTGCGTTCGGACAGCCTTCTCAGGAATTTTGACAACCCGGAAGCATACACAATCCGCTCCAGGGCCTGGCACAATTACGGGGTTTTGAAGCAGCACCAAAACGATGAAAAAGCATTTGCCGATATTATTATCGCCAAAGCTATTCCCCTCGCTGAAAAAGCGAAAGACACGCTTAGAATTGCCCGTCACTACTGTTCGCTAGGTATTATATTTTCAAATCAACTGGACTATTCCAAAGCTATTGACTATTTCAAGCTGGCTGAGGGAGTCATAGAAAAAGGCCGGGCTACGGATCATGACCGGCTGGAGCTCTACCTCAAGCTCTCCCGTAATTACATTCTGTTGAAAGAATACGCCAAAACTTTTCCCTACATTACCAAGGTGCAGGCCATACTTAAAAATGATCCCACTTCTCCATTTCTGCCGGAATACTACCTTATTGAAGGGATGTACAGGGCGGGGACCGGCGACCACCCGTCGGCTATCACGAGCTTTACAAAAGGCATCGATATCGCTCCTGAAGTCCATCGGGAAATAGATATACAAAGCCTGACATTTGAGAAATTCAAGTCGCTCAGAGAACTGAAGCGCTATCCTGAAGCTGCTAAAACACTGGAAGAGCTTATTAATAGCAGCATCCGCTATCGTGATAATTCGAGAAACCTGCTTCTCCAGCTCTATCATATGTCGGAAGTTCAGGCGCTGATGGGGAATTATAAGAATGCATACGACTGGCTGCTCAGGTTCACTGTCGCGGCAGACAGCATTAAGGTTGAGAATACGTCGACCGAAATCGCCAGCCTGGAAGCAAGATATCAGTCGACCGAAAAAGAAAAGCAAATCCTGAGATTGCAGGCACAGAACGACAAGGCGGCGCTCACGATCAAAAACAACCGTTTGCTCAACTGGCTTTTCGGCAGCGTCAGCTTTTTCCTTTTCATCGTCAGCGGGCTTGCCCTGCTTTTCTACAGGAACAGCCGGAAGCTGCTGGAACACCAGCGCCATGTGCATGAACTGGAGCTCCACCGCATGAAGCAGGATCAGCGCATTATGATGTTTTCGTCGATGCTTGAAGGGCAGGAACAGGAAAGGACGCGCCTTGCCCGGGACCTGCATGATGGGCTGGGAGGATTGCTCTCCGGTATAAAAATCGAACTTTCGCAGGTAAATCCCGAACATCCCGCTGAAAGCAGGCAGAACCTTTCCCGTACCATACAGCACCTCGACAACGCCGTAAATGAGCTGCGGCGGATAGCCCGGAGCCTCATGCCGGAGCTGCTTATGAAGTACGGCCTGGCAGAAGCCACCAGGGAATTTTGTAAGAACCTGAACGTTGCCGGCAAAACATCAGTGGTTTGCCAGGTTTTTAACTACAAGGAGAAGCTTTCACAGGAAATGCAGATAGTTTTATACCGGATTATACAGGAGCTGGTCAACAATGCCCTGAAACATGCCGACGCAACCCAGGTGTTGGTCCTTTTGCAGCAGCGCGACGACATATTGTTTGTTACTGTGGAAGATGACGGAAAGGGATTTGACGTATCCGACGCCGAAGTAAAAAACGGGTCGGGAATAGCAAACCTGAAGGCAAGGGCGGAGTTCCTGAATGCAGAAATAGATATTCAGTCTTCGCCTAAAACCGGTACGACCGTAACGATCGAATGTCCTGTATAAAAACCTTTTATAGCCATGAGCTATCAGGAACCGGCTATCAGCGTGAATACAGTCGCAGGGCCTGCGGCTTCATCTCCTGAAGTAATAATCTAGTCAGGAAGCTTATTATATATTTCATACTCATGAAAGTATTTATTGTAGACGATCACCCAATTGTACTCGAAGGGCTGAGAAACCTTCTTAGCCAGAGAGAGGAAATTGCTGTAACGGGAGCCTATGCTACCGCAGGGGAAGCTTTGCGGGCGCTTGCGCACGACCTGCCGGATGTGGTCCTCCTCGATATCAACCTGCCCGATATGAACGGTACCCAGCTTTGCCGCGAAATAAAAGAACGCCATCCTTCCGTAAGGATTATCGCCTTGAGCGTGCACAACGAAAGACTGGTGATCCTGAACATGCTTCAGCAGGGAGCCAACGGGTATGTGCTCAAAAATGCGATCGGCAAGGATATCGTGGATGCACTGTGGGATGTAATGGCGGGCAAAATGTACCTCTGCAACGGTACCCGCGAAGTACTGGGAAGCATCGACCACGCCCCGATCAGGGAGATGCCCCGGCTTACGCGCCGCGAGAAGGAAATACTTACCTTAATCGGGCAGGGAAAGACTACCCAGCAAATAGCCGGCGACCTGTTTATAAGTCCGCATACGGTCGAAAGCCATCGCAAAAACCTGATGGAAAAGTTTGGTGTGCCCAATACGGCGATGGTTCTCAAGCTGGCAACCGAGCATGGTCTTATGAACTAGAATTAGTGTAGCGGTAACTGTTTCTTTTTGTGGCAAACTCTCTACCCCGCCACGTGCGTTTACCCCAAACGCTACTCTTAATAACCTTTAAACCCGGTCTCAAAGCCCTTTTTTATAGTGAAAGGACGCCCCGGCATGGTTGTTTCTATTTACAATACTATCATACATTAATTAAATTATACTATTATGAGCGCACTAACAGATAGAATGAAAGGACAGTGGAATGAAATCAAGGGAAAATTAAAGCAGAAATATGCCGATCTTACAGACGATGATTTATTGTATGTGGAAGGCAAAGAAGATGAGCTGCTGGGAAAACTTCAGCAAAAACTTGGTAAGACCAGAGCAGAAATTGAAAGCGAGCTCGAATATTGAAAGTGAGCTCTGATAAAGATCTCTGGCGACCGTCTGAGAAAGTCTGAAACCAACAACCATATAAGGACAATACAGAAATAAAAGGATATAGTATAAGCTTCATCCGCTGTGTTATCCGGTTCAAAGTAAAGATTCTCGTTTAAGTATGGTCGCCGGACTTTTGGATACAGCCGGCAGAAATGCGGGCGATCCTAAATAAGGCTGTTTCGGAAGTCATTCTGAAACGGCCTTTTTTTATCTATCTGAAAATTCAGTAAAAAACACTGACCTGCCCCGAAAACCTGAACCGGCCATAGGCTAGGAACCTGTAGGCATAGGCTCCTGCCGGGACCTTTGCACCCTGGTAGGTGCCATCCCATTTGTGATCTGTTTCATTGCTGTGATAGACGCATTCTCCCCATCGGTTATAAACCCAAACCTCCAACTGATCTATTTTCCGGACAGGCGCCCAATAATCGTTATTGCCGTCTCCATTCGGGGTAAAAGAGCTGGGATAAATGGTTGAAGCCGGGATTTCCTTTCCAATCAGCCTGATAGATGCCGAATCCGGACAACCGTCTTCCGACTCGGCATGTACTGTAAATACCATATCCCCCGGCACTTTTACATTCTGCCTCAAACTGCCCTGGTCCGGGAAGATTTCCGGTGGTTCCCAGGAAACTACCTTGTATACGCTCCGGTTACCCGCAGTTTTCAGCTCGATGGTTTCACCTATAAAAAGAGAATCTCCATGCACGCTGCTCAACAGATCGAGCTGGAATTCCTGTATCAGGATATCGACTGTCCGGTAGACGCTGTCGCATCCGGCCGCATTAAGAAAAGTATCTGTGAGCGTAGTGCTGTTTAAATATCTGACGCCTTCAAAATCAACCTGCTCACACCCGATCAGGTTTAGCTTTTCATCTTTTGGAGCCAGAGGATGCACCGTGATCCTGACCGTACGCTCAAGGCTGTCGCATCCCCACCTTCCCTTCAGACTTTCCAGCACCACCTCGCTTTGATTGTAGTTCCTGCCATTGTAGCTTACTACACCGCAGCCGCTCATGTCGGAGGTGTCGGATTTTACCGGAGCTGATACTTCTACTCTCACTCTTTCGGTTATAGTGGTGTTGCAGGCGTCGGTCACCGCCAGCGTATATTCAGTGGTAGCATCAGGCGTTACCTTTATGGTGTCTCCGGTCATGTTGCCCGGCGCCCAGCGATACGTATATTCCGGCATACCAAATCCCCCTTTTGCTACCAGTTGTATTTCATTTCCGTGGCAAACCTGGTACCCCGGCAGCGCCTTGAAAAACTCAATATCGAGCGTCCGCCCTTCTACGGTAACGACAAAAGGCCCGATTCCACGGACACAATTATTTCCGCAGCCGGAATCGCCCATGCAGTTACGCAATATTGAAAGCTTTATATCCTGCCACGTGGGCTCGCAGCCAGGCTGAAAGCATGCGTTATAGTAGTGAGTGGGGTACTCTCCTCCACCGGTAATGCCCGATGTAGCCGGATTGCCTTCCGTAAGCCATCTCACGTTCTCACCACATGTTCCCGTCCCCGCCCGGTACCTGAAGGACATCTTATCCCTGGTACAGGGGGCATCTGTCCTGATCCGGGCAACAAAGGTAACGTTCGTTATCGTGACCTTTCCCGGAACTTCAACTTTCCAGTTGTAGCTGCATTCTTCACGGAAACCGTCCGTACAATTGCTCTGGTTGTTCGCACTGTTGTTATACGAGTTCAGGTGGTTCACTACGATCAGCTCCGATGCAGCCCCGGTTACGACCGGGTCAATTATGAAAGATCCTGAAGCCAGCAAAGATGTCAGCGCGTCGTAGGTAAGCAGAACCCCCTGTCGGTTCTCTTCCAGCTCATAAGGCAGCGAAATTTTCATACCGGCATCCTGCCGGGAATAAGCAAAGGCCTCCCCTACCGATGCGACCTTTTTTCCGTGTATCGTCAGCTTTACGCTCCCTACGCCCGATCTTCCCTTTTTGCCGCCTTCAAATTCCTGAACTATCCCCTTTTCATGCAAATACGCATCTTCGAAAATAAATTCATCGAACCGCGGGTATTCCCATTTCCTTACGATCAGGTTAGTTTTAATCTGCCCCCTGTCGACGTACATCTCGGCATCAACACCGGGAAAAATATCTTTTATAAACATGCCGTCGTCTCCGGCGGTATAGTTACTCCAATCGGCCGACGCCAGCAGTTTTTTACCCGACGCGGTTCGTCCGTAAAGCGCCCAGTTGTTGAAAGCGATCGCCCCGTCGCCTGTCCTGATATAAGAATGCTTTTTTTCGAGGTCAAAGCCCACCGGCTCCGGCTGGCGGGAGGCCTCTATCGTGCGGTTATCAATAGGATCCAGGCGCCGGTCTATCAAAAGCCAGCGTCCGTCTTTCCGGTAGTGAAGCGCTCCGTAGGCCGATTGGGAAAAGACCCGGGAAGGATTTTCCGCATCAACAAAATACCGGGCGGTTTCAGATCTTCTGCTTAGCACCTCGATGGCGCCGGCTGCCGGTTGCTCGGCCGGGATGTACGCAGCATCGGGATGGCTGCTTTCCGCCTGGTTATATTGTAACCACTTTTCATTTATAAATCTTTTCTTCGGAGTAAAATACGTATAGTTCTGCTCTTCGGAAGGAACTTCTATAAGCTGATCACCGCCCGGGACAGGAATAGTGATATCCTGGCCTGCCGACCGGTGATAAGTCGCCAGCAGCCCGATCAGGAAAGTCATGGTCAGCAGCTTTGCCTGGTTTATCCCTGTTAATTTTTGCAGAACGTTCATAATTCTCCGGCAGCTCTGATGAAAACGAAAAATGCCGGGGTTTACATGTTTAAAATGAATAAAATGACACTGTTAGATTTTTTTACATTGAAATATAATAGTCTGAATTCTGCAGCTGATACAACCTCAATCCGGTTTCAACAATACCGTTTTCCCCGATTTGGCCGAACGGCGCGCCGCATCGAGTATCTCTACCGTGGTTATATTAACCGGCAGGCCGTACCAATCGTGCAGGTCGAGCTTTCTATCCCCTCTGATCACCTCGGCAAAGATCCTGAAAGGATTTTCCAGGGGTTCGGGCAGCGGATCTGCTTTAAATGCTTCTTCACCGCTTTTTGTATCCAGCCTTTGCCGTACATTCAGCCTGTCGACCGCTATTGCATATCCTTTGGTACCGTACACTTCCATATCCTTCCGGCTGAAACTCCAGCTCCACGATGCCTGTATGATGCACTGCACGCCGGGGTATTGTAATATAATAGTCGCTTCATCATCCACTTTCGGATACAGGTCAGGTCGGTTCTGATAAGTAACAGCCGTTACGGAAACCGGCTTTTGCCCGTTCAGGAGCCAGGTCATCAGGTTTCCGCCATAGCAGCCGAAGTCGGTAAGTGCGCCGCCGCCATTTTTTACCGGGTCGGCAAGCCAGGAGATAAAGTGCTTGTCCATTTGTGAAGGCCCGCCATGACCGTCGTTTACCATCACTTTGCGAAGTTGCCCGAGCTTGCCTTTGTCATACAAGTCCTTTACGTACCTGTTGCTTGCATACCAGGAGGTTTCGAAGTTGGTCAGAACGATGATTTTATGGGTTTCCGAAAGGCGCTGTATCTCTAACGCATCCTCGTAGGTGGTCGCTAGAGGTTTTTCTACCATGACATGGATTTTCCTGAGCGCAGCCGCCCTCACTACGTCGATATGCTCATTGACAGGTCCGAAAGCCATCACTCCTTCAGGCTTCAGCCGGTCGAGCATCCCGGCCAGGTCGTCGTAAAAGAGCGAAGCAGGGAGTGAATAGCGCTTACGGAACTGCTCCACAAGCTCTTTATTCGTTTCGTAAATCCCCACGATCTCGATCCCGGACAAGTCGAAACGGTTGAAAATCCAACTGCTGTGACCATGGCTTATTCCGGCAACCGCCAGCCTGGTTTTGGACTGGCTGAACGCAGGGTTCACCCCCAGTGCGATCATTAAAAAAATAAACAGGGAGATCTTTTTCATTCTGAAATATAGAAAGGTTTTGGGGCAAATTATGACAGTTTTTGCGATTTTGGCCGGATATCTGAATGAATCTGAACCCGGTGCTTTCAATTTCAGAACGGGTATTCAACCCCTTCAGGAAGCGCCTCTACGGCTACTTTCATCCACTTTCCCTTGATTTTGATCACTACGATATCGCGGTCCTTGTCATAGAAAATCGTACCATCGCCTCCTTCTTTAAGTTCCCGGTAGTTTACATATTTTGCGTCCTCGGCATAATTTATCTCCGCGTCTTTTTCTGACGGGGTCGTTACCAGGTCGCTGCTTCCGATCCGCCCCAGGGTTAAAGCGTTTGTAAGCCGGAGCGAGCCGTAGAAAATCGCTTTGTCCCGACCGAACATATAGGAATGCTGCCTGACGTCCGAGCCGATCCTGAACCAGTTATAAGCCTCGTTGGAGTGGTCATAGACGGTCCCGTAATAATAAAGCTCCGCAACCGGCCTGGTTTCTTCAACATGTTTGTTGACCAGCATCGTAATACGCGACCGGTCGTCGCGGGCGTAGCCTTCGAATACATGAAAGCCCCATCTCTTTTTATTGCGCTCTTCTTCGTTTCCCCGCACCTGTATCATGTAGGGCGTGCTCAGGATGCCATCCACGGTTGTATACATTGGGGTAACTCTTTTGTCGAAGCCGAAATTGTAACCGCGGTCCTTCCATCTCCACCAGGTCGTATCGACGTCGGAAGATATTTCCAGGTAGCGGCCTTTAGCTCCGTCAGAGGCAGGCTTTAAACGTATGTATTTAGACAATTCCTGGGCGGAAAGCAGATTACCCGTAAAAAGACATGCTATCAGGCCAATAAGAAAAGAGTAAAAAAAGCGTATCATTTTTGTATTAAAGGGATGTATTGAAAATTTTCAGCTCAAAACCTGCCATAGCCCATAAATACTGACCGAGATGATCGAAACCAGGCTAAGCCAGAAAAAAAAGTCGTAAACTACCGACGGCTTAAGGCTGGCAGGCAGCGCACCGTACCGAAAAACAACCGCTACATAAGCGACCAGCAGTAGTAATACCGAGGTAGCGACGCCTCCCAGGATAACCATCATAACGGGCGATTGGAAAAAAAGGAACAGGACACACCACGCTGCAGGAAATACCCACGAAAAGATCGCGATAGCTTTCTTTCGTGCTGCATCGGTGTCAAACTTCATCCATCCCAACTGTCCGAATGCATCTCCCCAGACCCTTGACCAGCTTGCCGCGGCTGTAAATACAGTCGAGTACAAAACTACAAAAGCGCCTACGAGAAACAATATTTTGGCCCATTCGCCAAGCGTTTCAGTAAAGATCCTGCTGAGCACTTCTACCATCTGGTACCCCTCGGGAATTTGCCCGCTTTTGTGCAAAACCGCCGCGCCAAGAAGATAAAATGCTGCCGTTACGATCGTGTATATCACCATCGAAAACAGGGCGTCGAGGTACATGACGTCTATCCAGCCTTTGGCCCTTTCCGCCCATTCCCTGGTGCCGTCGTCGGGGCCGACGTTAACGGCATATCCTTTTTCGATGCACCAGTAGTTGTAATACATGATTTCATCGCCCCCTACCCCGGTGATCCCGAATGCGCCGAACGCGATCAGCACAAGCTCCGGGGGGAGACGGAACGAAAGCCCTTCACGAAGCTGCTCCCAGGAAATGGCATATCCGGTCCTCTGCAGCAATATAACCGAACAAAGGATGATAAAAGTAAAAAGCAACGTCATGACAAGCGCTCCTTTTTCAATGCCCCTGTAATATCCTCTGTATACAAGGAGAGAGGTAGCCACCGCCGAAATGACCGCCCAAAGGTTGACTGTCAGGAAAGGGAACATCATATGGAGGACAATTGCTACGCCTCCTACAATTCCTCCCATCTGGAGTAGTTTCAGCCCCTGCAACGAAAGCCATAGCCAGATCGACCAATGCGCTTTCCCGATTTTCCGGCCCGGTAGCGAATTGAAGCTCGCCATGGTGAACCGGCCCGAATAAATGGCATTTTTCCCGAATTCCAACTGTATCGCCACTTTGACCAGGCAGCTTACTATCACCACCCAAAAGGTTATAAAACCGGCTTTAGCACCTAATGCGGTAGTAGCGATCAGTTCGCCGGAACCGACAATGGCAGCGGAAAGTATGAATCCCGGACCAAGATGCCGGAGTTTCCCGGTAAAGCTGACGGGTGGCGGCTGAAAATGTTTCATAGTTGGCTGGTTAAGAGGTTATGGTACAAAAGATCTTTTCATGCCGATGCTACTGACCTCCCCGTCCCTTAAACGTGCCCGATGTCGAAAACCCGGGGTTTCGGCTGTATTGACTAAATTGCGACCAATTATCAAATTGTCACATCAGCACATCACCATATCGTCTCATCATTTTTTCCCAATGAAAATCGCTCTCTTTAGTACAAAACGCTATGACCGGCACTTCTTTGACCTTTTCAACCGGGACGAAGCTCATGAAATCACTTATTTTGAAAACCGTCTCGACACTTCTACGGCCGGGCTTACATCGGGCTTCCCGGTAGTCTGCGCATTCGTCAATGATACCCTTGACCGTGAAGTGCTTCAGATCCTGGCCGGGAGTGGAGTCAGGCTGGTGGCCATGCGGTGCGCCGGCTACAATAATGTAGATCTTCCTGCTGCCAAAGAGCTTGGCATCGATGTGGTACGGGTTCCCGCCTATTCGCCCTATGCCGTAGCCGAGCATACCGTAGCCCTGATCCTTACGCTGAACAGGAAAACCCATAAAGCCTACAACCGGGTAAGGGAAGGTAATTTTGCGCTCGATCGCCTGGAAGGATTCGATCTTTTCGGAAAGACGGTCGGGGTTGTAGGTACCGGGCAGATCGGGACGATATTTGCAAAGATCATGATTGGCTTTGGATGCAATGTGATAGCCTTCGACCCTTTCCCCAATAAAGAACTCGAAAAAGCGGGAGTTACATTCCTGCCTAAAAAAGAGCTGCTGAGCGAGTCGGATATCGTCTCGCTGCATTGTCCGCTGACGCCCGAAACCTACCATTTTATAGACGACATCGCTATTAAAAGATTCCTGAAGCCGGGCGCTATGCTTATCAATACCAGCCGGGGAGCGCTTCTCGACTCGAAAGCTGTAATCGACGGGCTCAAGAAAAAACGCATCGGCTACCTGGGCATAGACGTTTATGAGCAGGAAGCGGACTTCTTCTTCGAAGATCTGTCGGAAGAGATCATTGACGACGATCTTCTGGCACGGTTACTGAGCTTCCCGAACGTGCTGGTAACTTCGCACCAGGGCTTTTTTACGGAAGAAGCGCTTACCGAGATCGCCCGGACCACTCTTGCGAATATAACACACTTCGAGAATGGCACGTTTCTTGCAAAGAATAAGCTTACGTAAGTCAGGTTAAATAAGTATCTTGCATTGGCATTATGAATGACGAATGAAGCTATTTGCTACCGGCCCCACCGACCTTGAAATCGTAGAGGGAATCGCGCTCAGCTCCCCGAAGAAGCGTTTTTTTGAAGACAAGCTTTACAACAGGTATGATTATCTCATTAAGGACGGGGTTTTTAAGCACCGACTTACCGAAGATGAAAGCTCGATTGCCTATTCGGATTCGGTTTTATCTGTAATTGAAAACATCGAAAGCGGGGCTTTTGAAGGGCGTTCTTCGCTCAAAACTTACATCCACCGTATTTTTTCGAACAAGTGTGTTGACCAGATACGGAAAAATACGACTAACAGGGCACAGGTAAACCTGGGAAGCTCTGTGGATGAGCACCTTTACCGGCTGCAGGACGATACGAGGTCTGTTATTGAAGACCTGATGGAGCAGCATGATACAGGTCTGCTATGGAAATGTCTCGAGGAACTTGGTGAAAAGTGCCGGCAGATGATCCGCTCCTGGAGCGAAGGCATTGCCGACAGGCAAATCGCCCTGGAGCTGGGTTACCAGTCGGCGGAGGTGGTCAAAACCAGCCGGCTGCGCTGCCTGGAAAAGCTCAGGAGTAATTTCCTGCAACGTTTTAACTAATGCCCCAGGTACCCGATATGTAATTAAAGACACCCGGTCATGAAATGGATAAGCGCATAGAAGCCTTCATAAATAACGAACTTTCGGACGAAGAAATATCGCTCCTGGAGGAACAACTAAGGACAGACAAGCTCCTGGCCGAAGAGCTGGCATTTTACCTGTCAGTTAAAAAACTCGCCGCCAGTGGACCGCGTCACCTGAAGCTGGAAACCCGCCACAAAGAATGGCAGGAAAAAAGAAAAGAAAGACCCCTGCTTCCGTTGATAGAATGGCGTTGGGCAGCCGCCCTGGTTATTATCGCGATGGGACTGGCATGGCTGCTGAAAACAGGCTCCGGCCCTGATCTGCACGACCTGTCAGGACAATATATCGCTCAGAACTTCGAAACATTGAGCGTCAGGATGAGCGGCGCGGATGCCGGCGACAGCCTGCAAACCGCCATCAATTTCTTTAATGGAGGCGATGCCGGGGCGGCTCTGGCTATCTGCGAGGAAATACTCCGGCGGGATCCCGGCAATACAGAAGCCCTGAAGACCGCCGGTATAGCGGCGCTCAAATCGAAGGACTATGATAAAGCCATACAGTTTTTCCGGCTTCTCGGCGACGATACGTCGCTATACGGAAATCCCGGAAGATTTTACGAGGCTGTGGCACGACTGCAAAAAGGCGGAGAGCAAGACATAAAACTGGCCGACGCGCTGCTGGACGAAGTGATTGAAAAAGACCTTGAAGGAAAGAAGGAAGCGGAAAAATGGAGGAAGGGTGATTGATAAAACTCAGGAACACCCAACAAAAGCCCTGATTGGATAGCAGTCCCGCAGGGACGATACCTGGCTAACCGCGGGTGAAGCGCAGCGTAACCTGCGGGAGGTAAGCACGCTTCGCGCTCTGAAGCCCCGCAGGGGCGACACGACCTGAATAGCTATGGAGAGAAGTGTCGTCCCCGACACAGCGGCCCTTCTATCCTTACTTTCTTCTAAGCGTCATACTATAGACGACAAAAGTCAGGGCTATACAAATACAGCAAAAGCCGACTGATGCCGTTGGGAATCGGTCTTTTATCCAACGGCTTGATATTTTGCCGGTTAAATTGTAAATAGGCATTCGATTAGCTCCAACCACAAAAAACCTTAAAATGAAATTTTCTGCCAGAACCTTTTTTTTAGCAGTACTGATCATATTGGTCATACTGTACCTGAAATACTGCCGTGAAGACAAGCCCCGCAGCCCGATAAAGGAACCTGCGTTTGCCGGCTACAGTATCCACCTGAACGGAATGTCCGTTGGGGAACTGAAGGATACCCTGGAAAATGGATTGGGAATTATGCTAAAGCCGGAAGATCTGTATGCATGCCCCTGCGATTCCTCACTCGTCAACCTTAAGCTTACAGGCGTTACAATAGAAGGCCATGGCCCTGCCAGGGTGAAAACCGGAACCGGTGCAGTGGGACTTGACATTGAATACGGGAAGAACTACCTGCTTGTCTCAAATATCGATTCTTTGCCCAGGGATTTCATTGGTTCCTGGCTATCTGCCTTGAAAGACTCTACTACGGGGTCTGTTAAAGAAGGACGGTTCAATCCTTATTCGCTTACAGCTGGCGAAAGAACGGCAGGCACAGCCGCAAATATCGTTGCCATTTTCGACAGCGGGATCCACCCCGATCTGAATATATATCACTATCCAAATGTCCTGGGGGTAGACAGTACCTATCGAACAAGGCTATGCAACCCGGGAATGACGGTAGCAACCGGACCTCAAAAGCAGATTTTCGGGATTAACCATATGCATGAAGAAGGCAGCGTCCCGATTGACTATTCTCATATCTGGGATCATACCCTGAACCTTCACGGTACCAAAGTCACCCAGTTGCTGGCCTCTCAGAGGATCAATCAGCCCAGCGCTCCGCTGAGGGTTCTGACCATGAGAGTACTGAATAACGACAATAAAGGAGATCTGTTCTCACTAATGTGCGCCATGTCGCAGGCAAGAAAAATGGGGGCCAGGATATTCAATATGAGCCTTGGTTACTACGGGCCTGTAGACACTCTTTTTGAAGAACATATGGAGCGGCTGGCAGCAGATAAAATATGGGTAGTAACGGCCGCCGGTAATGCTGTCGATGGGTTTGATTCAGGCGACAGCAATCTTCCCGAAAACAGGGACCTGGACCTGAGACCAGCCGAAAGCAGGTTTTATCCGGCTTATTTCAGTAAAAACATGCAACACGTGATAGCTGTTACCTCGGTGAGCGGAAGTCCTGATCATACCTGCGAACTTCAGAACTACGGAAAAGAAGTTGTAGATGTGGGTGTTGTGGCTAACGACTGCCGTTTCAGCTTTATGGGAGGAACCGAACAGGTGAGCGTCAGCGGGACTTCTTATGCGACGCCGGTTGTAGCGGGATGGCTGGCCAGGAAGAAAGATTTGGATACCTTCGCGAATAAGGCTGATTTACTTAACGATGCCCCGGATACGGCTATACTGTCAGATAAGATAAAAGGTGGTAAATATATAAGGGCTAATGGCTATTAAATAACGGCATCTGACCTGCATCCTGTGCTGGTAACTATTTTTTTAGTGGTTCTTGTTTACTCTGCACCCTTAACGGATGCCTGCGGAGACAGGTTTGATATGTACCATAAGCTGGAGCGGGTTCTCGAAACAGCAAAACCCGATCAGATTATTCCGGAGCTGGAAAAGCTGAAAAAGGAATGGGAAATATGTGAACTGGAACAGGATTCCACCTATGCCAGAATTCTGCATCTGCTCGGAAGAAGCCACCTGGAAAGCAATAATCTAGAGCTTGGCGGAGTTTTCACCCGGAAAGCGGTTGAAGTCAATTCTTCAGCTTCCCCCCTGGTCGAGCAAAAGGAGCTTTGCAACAACTATTTTAACCTGGCCACTATCTATGCCCAGAAAGGAGCGCTCTCTGAAAGCTTGGAAGCTTACGGACGATCGATTGAAATGGGAATGAAATACCCGGAGAAGTTCTTTATCGTCTCACTGGCTTACAAAGAATTGGCGAACCTCTATTTCGCACAGGGCGACCTCGAAAAATCTGTACTCGCCGGTGAAAAAGGCTACCGCATGGGAGCACAATTAGGCGATCCGTCGCTTATGGCAGAAAACCTGATAGAAAAAGCACAGGCACTAATCGAGCTGGGCTTACTGGAAGAAGCAAAGCAATCGCTGGAGAAAGTCATTGCTTTGAATACGAAAAACGGCAGGCATTTGGGAGCCCTTTATTCTCTTTACGCCGAAATAGACATCAGGGAAAGAAAGTTTGATAACGCTGTCATACACTTTGGAAAGTCGTTTTCCGGATTTACCCATGGCCAACTCGAGTATGGTTGCGGCCAGGTATGCGTAAACCTTGGCTACCTGTATGCCGAGAAAATGGGCCTATATAAATCCGCACTTGAACAGTACCGACAGGCGTTAGACTATTTCACCGAACCGCAGGACAGGGGCCTCGTTATAAACTCAATAGCCGGACTCAAAGCGAAAACAGGCTTTCCAGACGAAGCGTTGCAAATCAACGGAGAGGCCATGAAAGAATTTCTTGGCGGAAACTATACTCCGTCGAATGCAGTCTCAAACCCTTCAGCAGACGTAATCAGACAAGTTCTGGACAAAACAAACCTCCTGGCTATTATTATACAGAAAGGCGACATACTCCTCAGGCTCTACGACAGAAAAGCAGAGCGACCCCTGCTGGACGACGCGCTGGCCTGCTATATGCTCGCCGATACCATGGTCGACTTCATGAGATGGGAGCATAGCGGCAAAGCATCCAAATTATTCTGGCGGGAGAAGACCCGCGGACTTTATGAAAATGCCATCAAAGCCTGCTACCTCCTTGACGAACCCGGCCGGGCTTTTCACTTTTTTGAAAAAAGCCGCGCGGCATTGCTACAGGATGAACTCAACGACCTCAGCGCAGCACAGCTCCTCCGCCCGAAAGACCAGGCCAGGGAAAACGAGCTGAAAGCCGGGATCAGGAATTTACAGGAGCAATTATCCAAACGGGATGTCAATGAGGCGCAGAAAAGCCTGCTCCGGAACCAGCTTTTTGATGCACAGGAATCCCTTACCCGGTTTGTCAAGAGCCTGGAGACTGCCAATCCTTCTTATTACGCTTACAAATACGACAACCGTGTGCCTTCTATTACGGAGCTCCGGCAGGATATCCTGGACCCGGGCCAGAGCTACCTGTCGTATTTTATCGGCGACAGCGCGGCATATGGATTTTATTTTGATTCAAAACCCGTTTTAAAAAAGATCGATCCCGCTGCATATCGTGAAGCATTACAAGCATACGAGCGCTTTCTATCCGACAAATCGCATCAGAACAAGGATTTCTCAAGCTACCTTGAGGTATCCAACCGTCTCTACCGGCTTCTTGTCGAACCGTTTGGGATCGACACAGGTAAACGACTCGTCATTTCCCCCGACGGTAAAATTCTTCCTTTCGCTGCGCTGAGCAGATCAGCACAGGAAGAGAATTTCCTGGTGCGTACGAATGCTGTCAGTTATACTTATTCCGCCAGCTTCCTGTACCGCGGCAGCAGGAGAAGCAATGATCCGTTCACATTCAGGAGCTTTTTCGGTATGGCGCCGGTCGAATTCCCTCAGGAACAGGGACAAAGCACCCTGCCGGGTTCCGATAAGGCCCTTCAACAGCTCGACAGGCAGTTTATTTTCTCCAGGGTCCTGGAGCGGGAAGCCGCCACGCGCCGGGCTTTTATTACGAACCTTGCGCGCTACCCGATCGTCCAACTGTTTACGCATGCCTCGGCCGATACCTCCCAAAAATCGGGGCTATCTCCTACCCTGTTTTTTGCAGATTCATCGCTCCGGCTTACCGAGCTCGAAGTACCGGTACGCAATACAACCGAACTGCTTGTATTGTCGGCCTGTGAAACCGGCCTGGGAGTCGAGCAGCGGGGCGAAGGTGTTTTCAGCCTGGCGCGCGGATTTGCCGGGATCGGGATCCCTTCCGTGCTGACGACGCTCTGGAAAGTAGAAAACCAGGCAGTTTACGAGATAACACGGTATTTTTACGAAGGGCTGGCCGACGGACTTCAGTTAGATCAAGCACTCAGGAACGCGCAGCTTAAATGGTTGGAAACGAGTGAAAAATCAGGCCACCTGCCTTACGTATGGGCGGGAAATGTACTTATAGGGAACACAGAGAGCATTTCGACAGGTCTTTCCCCGTCACATGTACAAGGCGGGGTTATTCTTGTGCTGGTAATTTTTGCCGGGATACTGTACTTTCGGAAAAGAGCTGTCAAAGCAGATAGCCATTAAGGAGTTAAGAGCAGTTAAGAACATCCTTAATTTTCGTAATACCTTCGTTGGTTCCTAAAATAGTATTCCCGCCGGTACCTGCTCCGGGGCACTTTTACCGCCATTCTGCGGTTATAATAAGCATATACCCGGATCGATATGCGCAACGAAGTAGTGCTGGTTAATGACAATGACGAAATTACAGGGCGTGCTCCCAAGCTGGAAGCCCATAGGAAAGGCCTTTTGCACAGGGCGTTTTCGGTAGTGATTTTTAACTCAAAAGGAGAAATTTTACTTCAGCAAAGAGCCTTTGGGAAATACCATTCGGCAGGCCTCTGGTCGAATACCTGTTGCAGCCACCCCCAGCCCGACGAAAATATCCTGGAATCGGCCGGGCAGCGGTTGTATGAAGAAATGTCCTTTCGGGTTCCACTGGAATATGCAGGTAAATTTCGATACAAGGCAGAGCTGGAAAATGATATGACTGAGCACGAGATCGACTACGTGTTCAGGGGATATTACGACGGGGAGGTAACACCCGATCCGGACGAGGTAGCCCGATATAAATGGGTTTCTCCGGAGCATCTGCTCAGCGAGCTCAAAACAGCGCCGCACCTCTATACTTACTGGCTGCCACTGGTGTTGAAAACGATCTGATTTTGCCTACTTTCGCACCGTATTTAACCTAATAAACACCCGGTAGTTCCCGATGAAAGCGGTCTTAACCATTTCGCTGCTTGTCCTGTCCAATATTTTCATGACCATTGCATGGTATGGCCACCTCAAACTGAAAGAGTATTCCTGGTTTTCAGGTCTAAGCCTGGCAAAAGTGATACTGTTCAGTTGGATGATCGCGCTGTTTGAATACGCCGTACAGGTTCCGGCCAACAAAATCGGCTTCGAAGGAAACGGCGGGCCTTTCTCCATCTGGCAACTTAAAGTCATCCAGGAGGTGATTACGCTCGTTGTTTTTACGCTCTTCACACTTTTTGCCTTCAGGACCGAATCTTTCAGATTCAACCACCTGGTCGCCTTTGTTTTCCTTGTTCTGGCAGTCTATTTTATGTTCAGAGAGTAAGCCGGATAAAATTAATCTGCCTAACTTTACGGATAGCTGAATTATCGTCAGGCCAGAATTTAACTCGTTTACCCGGATGAAATACCTGCTTATAATTGCCTTTTCGCTGGCGGGCCTTTTGGGAAGCTGCGACCGGAATACCTATACGAAAGCGCAGAAAATCAAGGCGGATGGCTACCTTGTCAACAGCCTCGCTGCAGATGGCTGCTCATGGCATTTTGAAGGTATTGATAGCGAAAAAATTTATGCTGCCAATGACGCTTCGCAGGGTAAAATCGACGCCCTTGTAAAGAGTGTTTCTTCAGAAAATGGTATGTACAAGATACCGGTCGCGATTGAATACGCTCCTACGGGAAGTAAAAAAGCTATAGAATGCGGATGGGGTAGAAAGGCGAAAGTAGACGAGATCAACATCTATATTCTGATGACCAGGAAGGAATAACAGTCTTCATGAAAGAAATTAATCTCCATCTACTACCGCCTGAATTTTAAAGATCATTCACTACCGGCAACAGCACTTGGCTGGGTTTTGGCCCGCCGTAATGAATAGTCTGGCTCGCTACCCTGGTTTTGGTTGAGCTTCCGAGTGGTTCTCCCGTATTGGGGTTACGGTCAAACTGCGGGAAATTGCTGGATGTGATGTCTATCCTGATGCGATGGCCGGGCTTGAATACATTGGCAGTACCCGTCATCTCAATTTCGTATTCATACACTTCGCCGGGCTTCAGAAGCTTCATCTTATCGAGGCCTTCCCTGAACCTTGCCCTTAGTATCCCTTCAGAAACAGGCATGGCAAAACCGTTCGGGTGAACATCCACCAGCTTGATCATCCAGTCCGTATCGGGGCCGTCGGTGGCTGCCTGGAGCTTCATTTTTACGGGACCTGCTATCGTCAGGGGCTTTTCAAGAAAATCGCTCGTGTATACCAGCACATCCTCCCGCTGCTCCAGCGGGCGCTGATCGCGCGGACCGGAGGGCGTCGGGGTACCGCAGCAATTGTTGCCGCCGGTAGTCGGGACCGGGCTCAAAGGGTCGTAACGATAGTGGTCGGTCCCTGATCTGCCGGGCTTTTGAAAGGAAAGCAAGCCACCCCCTCTTACCGAGTTGGCAGGCCGTTCCGCGTCCAGGTAAAGCGGTGTAAACTTTGTACCCGGAACCGGCCAATCATCTTCTTCTCTCCATTTGTTGGCGCCCATGTAGAACAATCTGACCGGTTTCTCTTTTTCCAGGCCGTTTTTGATACCCTTCAGATGATAATCGTAAAAGCGAAGCTCCAGGTCGAATTGGCTGATATACGCGTCATCCGTAAAATCAACCCCGCCGAATGATTTGGAAGGTCCGTGTCCCCACGGCCCTATGATCAGCCTGGCTTCCTTACGTGCCTGAGGTGTACCGCCCTTGTTGCGCATGCCTACATAACCGTTTATAGTCCCCATTACAAAGATATCGAACCATCCGCCCGAGCTATAGGTAGGTACCTTGATTTTGTCAAAGCGCTCTTCATCGCTGATCTCTTTCCAGTAGCTGTCGTAGCTTTCGTGCGTGATCCAGTCCCGGTAGTGCTGCACTACCGAGCCGGCGCTTTTCAGGTCACCGTCTTTCAGCGGTAGGTGCATGAGTATGTTTTCGTACTTCAGCTCTTCAGGTGCATACTCCGCGCTATGCCAGTATTGAGGCAGCATGATGCGATCGGGCATCCGTACGACACCCCAACCGTAGTTGAAGCTCAGCCTGAAGGCACCACCCATTGTAAGCCAGTTGGCATAAATATTAGTCGATGCCAGCGAGGGAAAGGCTGCAACCAGGTGCGGCGGCGCCTGGCTGGCGGCCTGCCACTGGTTGTGCCCAAGGTAGCTTCCGCCCTGGGTCGCTACCTTACCGTTTGAAAACGGTTGCTGTGCGGCCCATTCGATGGTGTCATACCCGTCCTTAGCCTCGTCTCTGAATGGTTCCCATTTCCCGTCGCTCTCATATCGTCCCCGCACATCCTGCACCACCACGGCATAGCCGTGCTGTGCAAATTTTATCATGGTCTGGTGCACGCCATCTCTCTGAAGCCCGTAAGGAGTCCGGGTAATGATCGTCGGATAGCGGCCGGGTTTGACAGGCAGGTACACATCCGCATAGAGAATGGTACCGTCCCGCATCGGAACGGCCTTGTGCCGCTCTATCTTTATTTCGTTGCCTTCCGCGAAAACCGCTTCCGGCATTTGAAAAATGAAGAGCCAGGCCAGGCAATAAATAAGCAAACGGGCTTTTTGAGAACGCAAAAGATTCATGTAAAGGAATTTAGATAAAAAATACTTGTAACATACTCAGCAAATATCGTTTCGATTTACCTGCCGGGATACTTCGGGTCCCACCAAACGATGCTCGTGAGCAGGTTTCCGACATTCTGCCGGTTGAGCGCCTCGTTGAAATTCACTTCATTAAGGGTCAGCTCACTATCCGGGATGATCAGCCGCCGGGGAATCGTCCCGCCTGTAATGTTGCCCGGGTAGTTGGTAGGAATAAGCTTCGGATAGTCAGTGCGCCGCCAGTTGGCAAAAATCTCGTAATTGTCGAGAAGAAGCGCTACCCACTTCTGGGTACTGATCTGCTCGAGCTTTTCCTCGAAAGTCCCGCTCTCTTTGAATGGATTCTTTTTCAGATAAGCTTCTATCTTTTCGGATGAGATCACGCCTTCTTCCCCAAAATGCGCCCAATGACGCATACCGGCCCTGACCGCATTTTCATAGGCGGTTTTGGCACTTCCGGTATTCCATCCCCTTATGGCTGCCTCTGCCAGCAACAGATGGCTTTCAGCATTTGTAAATGTCAGCACAGGGCTGCCCCAATTGAGAATGGTATTAGGATGAGGCTCGGAATAGTCACCAAAATCTTTCGGTTCGCCAAAAAGTACCCCGTTTGGCATGCCTTTCTGGATAACCGTCGCAGTATCGTAAACATAGCCGCTCCCCGCCGGGTTTTTTACCCATACGACCGAAATCACATTGAGCCTCGGGTCGCCTGTGTTTTTTAAATGGTCGATAAAAGTTTTGGCATATTTGCCGCCCTGGGTATTGCTCACACCTGCCTGGGGATTCTGATAATCCTGTACGAGCAGCACATCGGCCTTGGGATTCCGGCTGTGCGCTACCTGGCCGTTGAGATAGCGGACCATCGCGATCTCGTCATCATTGAGGATCGGACCGCCCTGGATCGCCTTTTTCACCCAGGTTTCAGCCATGTCGGGGCGGGCATTGGTAAGCCGCATTCCCAACCTCAGCATGAGTGAGTAACCGAACTTCTTCCATTTGTTTACGTCGCCGCCGTAGAAAAAATCGTTGGCTCCGAAGGTAGGAAGTGAAGTATTAAAAGCCGCTATCGCCTCCTCCAGCTCTTTGAGCATATCCGTATAGATCTCCTCCTGCCGGTCGTACTTAGGCTGTATAAGCCCGTCAACACTTTTGAGGGCCTCAAAGTAAGGCACATCACCATGAATATCGGTCACAATGTGGAACATGTATACCTTCCATATCCTGGCAGCAGAAAGCATGTTTACCAATTGAGGATCATCTTTTACTTTCCGGATCACCCTTTCATTATCGGCCAGTGCAGTATTGTATACCGCCCAGTGGCTGGTTGCCATACTTATATTGAAATACTTGTCGCCGGTGCCCCTCACTTCGCTATGGGTAGAAAACTGCTGCATTGCCTGCGCCAGGATGAAATGCTGCCCGTCGGCGCCGTTGGTGAAGTTGTAGGCCACTCCGTCCATCAGGGAGTTTGAGAACAAATACCCGGGCACAACTTCCTCATAGGCATTCGGATTCTTGTTGAGATCCTCAAGACTGGTCTGGAAGTCGTCGCACGCAGCAGACAGGAGGACAAGAAGCGGGAATATTGCTTTATATTTTAATTTCATATTTTTCATCAGAATGAAATTGATAAATTACTGGATGTTAGATAGCTGAATTCTGATATCTGTCAGAAACTCAACCTCAGGTTAAGCCCGATCTCCCTGGTCTTAGGCATCATGACCCCCGCAGCGTTCTGCGCGTTGTTGTTTGCGTTGATTCCCTGCTCCGGATCGAAATGATCTGAATTCCGGTAGAGAAACAGCAGGTTACGGGCCACCAGTGACAGGTTGAGGCCGGTCAGCTTTGCGTTTTGCAGGCGGACCGCCGGGAAATTATAACCGACGATTACGCTGCGCAGCTTGGCAAAGCTACCGTCGATCATAAAATTAGACTGATACTGTCCGTCGTTATTGTAATAGGTAGCCATGTGTGTGGCCGGCCAGGTATGGCTGAATTCTGCGCCCTTTTCATCCACTCCGGTAACGGTAAGCCCGCTCTCCCGTCCGGGCAATGTTTCCTTAAGTAAGCCGAAGCGCCACATATATTGCTTGTTTACGGAGAAAAACTCATTTCCGAACTTGGCATCTATCAGCGCGCTGAAGTTAAAATTCTTGTAGGTAAAAGAATTTTCAAATCCCATGGTATAAGGCGGCACCCCGATTCCCAACGGTTGGGTCGGCCCTAGCATCGCGTACTTGCTGATACTGTTGTAGACGAGCCGTCCGTCCGGCGCATACTGATAGCTTCTGCCGAAACGGGTACTGGAATCCTTGCCGAGAAGGCTGCTCGGACCGGTAGGTTGCCCCGGGGCGAGTGTGAGGACCCTATTTTGGTTGTAGGCCATATTAAAGCTCGTATTCCATGAAAAGTCCGAAGTCTTGATCGGGTTGAAAGTCAGCAACAGCTCTATTCCCTTATTTCTAATCTTACCTACGTTGAGCAGGGTGGAAGTAGCCCCGGATGAAGGCGCGATACCTGTCGAAACGATATCGTCGGTATTGACCCGCTGGTAGAAAGTAAGGTCGATCCCAAACCTGTTATTGAAAAACTGGGCATCGATACCAATTTCGGAAGTGGTCGAGGTAAGAGGCCTCAGGTTCGGATTGGCGATGGCGCTGGAAGAGGTTTGCACCGGCACCCCTAAATGTCCTCCTGGTCTGAACGAATATAGCTGGTTGATAGCATAAGCCGCCACGGTAGCGCTTCCGACCTCCGCCCACGATCCGCGCAGCTTGGCGTAGTTGATCGCCTGCGGCAGGTTAAGCGCCTTGGATAAAATGATGCTACCTCCGATAGACGGATAGAATATCTTGTTGTTCCCCGGGTTCAAGGTAGAAAACCAGTCCTGGCGACCGGTGAGACTCAGGTAGTAGGTCTCATCATAGTTCAGATCGGCTGAAGCAAAAATGGAGTTAGTACCGGCCGAACGGTAACCTTTTCCGGGCACAAGCACCCTGACGTTGTTTGCACTTATCCAATCAGGTATGATAAACTCCGATCCTACCAGCGAGTTGCTTGACATAATATCGCGTTCCCAGTTCCCCCCAAACATGGCTCCGATCCCGAAGCGATCTGCGACAATAGTGTTGTAGTTTGCTATCACCCTGGCGTTTGATCGCGTAGAGACTTCATCCATTGACCGGTAGGTGCCCAAAGGTCTGAAGGCGGTTCCTATCGGGTAGTAGTCTTCTTCACTCCAGTTACTGAAATCCCTCATGAAATCGGCCTTAATGAAAAAGTCGGGCGTAATATTATAGGTAAGCGCAGTCTGTGCAATGACCCTGTTGGTCCTGTCCTTATTTTTCATCCTGTCGCGGGCAAAATAGGGATTGGTAGCCTGGTTGACATGCTGCCACTCCACCTCGCGTCCGGTGACGGGGTCATAGCCGGGTGCAAGGTTCCTGATATCAACCGTATTAGCCAGCAGGTAGACACCCCAGGCTGCATTGGTCCCGACATAGTCTACGCCCGGACGGTTGATGCCCAGCTCGTAGTTATATTGAATCTGGGTGTCGAAGCTCAGCTTTTCGCTCAGAAGGGCTTTCATGTTGAGATTGGCGGTCTGCCTTTTGTAACCGGACCCTTTCAGGATGGAATTCGACTGCAAGTCGGACAAGGAAAGCCGGTAGGTAACCCGCTCGCCTCCCCCCGAAAAGGAAAGCGTATTGACGAGATTGGTACTTGGTTTGTAGAAATTCCTGATGTTATCTTTCACATGCACCGGCGAATAAGGCCTTTCTACTCCGTCGAACTGTATATACGGCCTGCCGTCCATTTTTTCCCCAAACGACAACCTCCCGGTACTGATGGCCTGGCCCTGGGTTGTAGGGCGAACACCCAAGGTGCCCTGTCCGTATTCGTACTGATAGTCCGGGAAAATATAAATACTCCCGACCGTAAAGTTGGAGTTGAGCTCTATCCCGATCCCTTTGTTCAGCTTGGCGCCTTTCTTGGTTGTGATGAGTATGACACCATTGGCAGCCTGGCTTCCATAAAGTGCCGCGGCAGCGCCTCCTTTCAACACACTGATCGACTCTATATCATCGGGGTTCAGACTTGTAATACCATCTCCAAGGTCGGTAGTAGCGCCGTTGGCCTGGTCAAGCACTGTGGCCGGCCGGTTGGTAATCGGCATCCCGTTTACCACATAAAGCGGCTGGTTGTTGCCGTTCAGCGAACCATTACCCCTGATCACCACCCGGCTCGAACCTCCCGGGCCGCTGGCCATGCTTGTCGCATTAACCCCCGCTATCTTTCCGGAAAGAGCATTTCCTATATTGACTTCCCTCGCCTGGGTAAACTCCTCTCCTTTTACTTCTGTAACCGAATAAACGAGCGACTCCCTTTTACGTTCCATACCGAACGCCGTCACGACCACTTCATTCAGCGCCTTGGATTCAGGAACGAGTTGGACACTTAAATCGGTCTCGTTGCCAAGCGGTACTTCCTTTGTTGTATAACCTACAAAGCTGAAGACCAGGATGGCGCCGTTTCTTTCAGCATCGGGGACATCTAAGACAAACCGGCCATCAACATCGGTGATCGTACCTCTCTGGGTTCCCTTCAGAAGTACGTTTACTCCAGGTAGGGAAGCGCCTGTTTCATCTCTGACCTTCCCTGTAATGTTCCTGAAAACCGGGGCTTCATAAAGTCCCTGACCGGGCAAAGCAGGCTGAGAAGGCTCCTTTCTGAGTATAATGCGGTTGCCTACCAATTCATAAGCTACTTTCTGCGGCGTAAGCACCTGCCTGAGTACTTCGGCAAATTCCTCCTCCTCAAACCTGAAACTGTACTTCTGCGCAGGGAAGATATGCGGGTTGTACATAAACTTGACCTTTGTCTGTGCTTCTATTTTGTCCAGCACCTTTTCCATTTCCACGTTCGAGAGACGGAGGCTGATTTTTTGCTCCAGAACCCTCTGGCCATGCAAAACTCCGGCATTCATGATCGTCACGAAGGCCAGCGAAAGCACGGATTGATAAAGAGCTATACGCATAATTTTCCGTAAAGCGCGATTGGATAGATTTCTTTTTAACATAAATTTGATTGTTGTCGGTTTAGATTTCGGCACAGACAACCCCGCGATGCCTTTTGAAGGGCATCTGTATGGTAGTTACCTGAACGGGACAGTACTCCGGTGATGCTGGCACATCACCGGTTTTCTTTAAATCAGGGGTGTTTCTTCATAGGCTGATTGTTCTAAAGGCTTCTCATTGGTGTTTAGGTATTTTTTAAGCTATTTGGGTTTCCATAGTATCTTTTTTTTAATGCTGCCGGGCAAACTCCCGTGTCCGTTCTCAGAGGCAGCCGCTGCTCGTAACGATAATAGTGCCGTCCATCTGCTCAAATTCTGCCCCGAAAGTTTTGCAGATCAGGTCCATTTTCTCAAACAGCGGTTCATGGTCAAGGGCGGCAGTCAGGTAGCAGTTCTTCATTGCCTCCTGGTCGAAAATAATTTCGACCCCGTAGGCCTCCGATAAAGCGCGGAATACCTCGCTGGCCGGTGCAGTCCTGAAATTGAACGGAGCGGCCGAAACCTGGGCAGTCAGCATTTCAGGAGTATCCACCAGGCTCCTGGTCAGGCGCGAGTCCCCGGAAGTATATACTATTTTCTGGTTCTGCGTAAGGATCATTCCCTCTTTCAGGTCGGTATCGTCCATACGCCCGCCCTGGGGGCCGTCTGCCGAAACAGGGAAAACCGATACCTTACCCGTCTTCACCACAACCGTCACCTGCCTGTCGTTTTCCATCGCCCTGATCCGGAAGCTCGTGCCCAATACTTTGGTAGCCAGCGTACCGGCATAGACGATAAAAGGATGGCCGGGTTCTTTTACAACTTCGAAAAAAGCTTCACCTTTTAGAAAAACTTCGCGTGTTTTGCCGGTAAAGGTATGCGGATAGCTGAGGTGGCTTCCGGGCTGTAAGGTTACGGTGCTTCCGTCGCCGAGGTATATCACCTGGGCATCGTCCGTCCTGTTAATTTTCTGTTCTAAAGCCTGCGACCGTGGCGCTGCCGTTGCGGCTATTTTTTCGGAATTATCGCCGGCGCCCCGCCTGGTATAAAACCACCATCCCGCAACTGTAAGGAGAAGAATGCCTGCAGCGGCAAAATACCGTTTGATTGTACCGAAACGATGCCAGGTCGGTATGTCCTGCCCGTACGACTCCAGGGAAACGGAAAGCCTGTCGAGCTCACGGAAAATTTCATCATCCCCGATCTGGTTAAAAGCGCCCTCGGTCATATCCAGCAACCTGGCCGCACTTTCGACAAGGTCTCGCCGGTCCGGATTCATAGCGATCCATTCTTTCCAGAAAAGCGTGTCGCCGGGATTGCCAAAAAGAATCCAACCGCGAAACGATTCGTTTGCAGCCAGTTCTTCGGGAGACAAATTGCGGTAGTACGGCATAGCCTGAACGCTTTATTTACCCATAAGGATGCAATTAGTATCCGGCAATACTCTTTGGCTGAGAAATTATTTTTAAAAATATAGCGACAGTAGTTTAGGACTGCGATTAATAAAAAGAGAGACGCGTCGCTTAATCTGTAAGCCCTACGGAGATTATGAGCCTTGCCGAGGCTATTCCGATAGCCTGGTCCCTGCAAGGGACATACTATGCATAACCACAGATGCAGCACAGCGGAATCTGTGGCTGGACAGCTCCTTCGGACGAGTGGAGCCGCGCAGCGGCGGCACATGTTCTGATACGCTATATGTGTCGTCCCTGCGGGACTCGGTCCAGTGCGGTAGGGGTGTGTCTGCATTACCACCGGTTACACCGGCGGTTATTCACATGTCGTCCCTGCGGGACTTCCCCATCGGGCAGATAACCCGTCTGGACCATCGGTCAGCGATACTCCGGATTACGGAATAATGTCATCTTAAACCAGGGGGCAGATTGTATATATAGTGACATGCAGCCCACAAAGGAAAGCATCTGCACCACCGAATCTGTAAGCCCTACGGAGATTATGAACCTTGCCGAGGCTATTCCGGTAGCCTGGTCCCTGCAAGGGACATACTATGCATAACCACAGATGCAGCACAGCGGAATCTGTGGCTGGACAGCTCCTTCGGACGAGTGGAGCCGCGCAGCGGCGGCACATGTTCTGATACGCTATATGTGTCGTCCCTGCGGGACTCGGTCCAGTGCGGTAGGGGTGTGTCTGCATTACCACCGGTTACACCGGCGGTTATTCACATGTCGTCCCTGCGGGACTTCCCCATCGGGCAGATGATAGACCAAATACCTATACGATCTGGGTTTTGAGCGTGGTAAGCGCCCTGAAAAGCAGGTTAGCAACCGATTGCCTGTTGATCTGCATGATTTCGGCTATCTTTTCATTTTCGAAGCCTTCGTAGTATTTCAGGAACACCGCTTCGCGCTGCCTTTTAGGTAGCTCGTCGATAGCCGACCTGACTTTGTACAGGTGATCGGCGTATATCTCCTCTTCTACCAGGCTGCGTTCTACGGTATTGTAGTCTGACAGATGATTGAAATTGTCCACATCAAAAAAAACGCGTGAATTACCTGGCCGCCGGAATTCCTGGATGAGCTGGTTCCGCAACGATTTGAGGAAATACAGGGAGACAAACTCTATCCGGATACGCCGCCGTTTTACCCATATGGCAATAAGCAGCTCCTGGATAGTATCCTTAATGAAATCCCGGTCACGGGTGAAGTTCAATGCGTAGTTGAACAAGGTACGGTAGAGGCGGTCCGCCAGATTGCGGAACGCCACAGAATCATCGTCCTGCGACCTCTGCCACAATTGCAGAAGCAGGTCATTTTCACCGGCAGTACGTCGTTTCTGAGCTGTCACAGGCAATTGATTGATAAAACCAAAACAGGCATTCAGCACATTATCAACCTGAAAACTCTTTCAATATAGAATTAAATACTGGCTTTGCAGCCTTTTGTGAAATTTATTTATCTTTTTTAAAAATTGAGTCCGTCGATTGGCTTAGTGTCTCTATAAAAGTATTTTTGCCCGTACAACTGCAACCGGGAACAACTAATGGAATATCGTCAGCTTGGCAACACACTATTGAATATATCCGTAATAGGCTTTGGCGCTTCTCCCCTGGGAAATGTTTTCGATACTATCAGCGAAAACGAAAGTGAGCGGGCCGTCCATACCGCAATCGACCTGGGAATTAATTATTTCGACGTCGCGCCGTTTTACGGTGACACCCTTGCCGAAACAAGGCTTGGTAAAGCGCTGAAAGGCAAAAGAGACGCTGTGTGCCTGTCGACCAAATGTTGCCGCTATGGCGGGAACGTCTTTGATTTCTCGTACGATCGCGTAACCCGGAGCATCGATGAGTCATTGCAAAGGCTGCAGACCGACTATGTCGATATCTACCTGGTACACGATATAGAATTCGGTGATGAAAAACAGGTACTGGAAGAAGCGATCCCGGCAGCCCTGAAGGTAAAAGAAGCCGGCAAAGCACGATACATCGGATTTTCAGGATTGCCTGTCAGGTATCTTTCCAGGATTGCAGCGAAAACGGAAATAGATGTGGTTCTGTCATGGGGGCATTATACTTTGCTGAGCGACGAGATCGATGATGAGCTTACAGGGTTATCGCTCGAAAGGAAATTCGGGCTCCTGAATGCAGCTCCTTTTATGCAGAGGATCCTTACCGATGCGCCGATACCGTCCTGGCAGAACTCACCCGATGAGGTAAAGGCCATGCAGCCGCAACTGATAGCTTTGTGCCGGGAATACGGCCTTTCCCTGAGCGATGTGGCGCTGAAATATGCTACCGGACACCCGGTCGTTGCTTCCACCATTGTAGGCATGTCAGATCATGAACTGGTCAGCCGGAATGTAAAATCGCTCGGGCTGGAGCTGCCCCGGGAATTGCTTGCCCGTATAGAAACCCTTGTTGCACCGGTCAAAAACCTGGTGTGGTTTGAAGGAAAGCCCGAAAACAATTTACCTAAGCAAAGCTTATGAACAAACAACCCGCCCTGGTGCTGGTGGCTCCCGGACAAACGGAAATACGCGAAATCGAAATACCCGTCCCCGGTCAGGGCGATGTGCTGCTTGAAATAAATACCGTTGGCTTCTGCGGAGGAGACCTGAACGGTTTCCGGGGGCTTTTCGAACTGCAGGAATATCCGAACGTCCTGGGCCATGAAGTCGGCGCCACCATCAGGGAAACCGGCCCGCTGGTACCCGCACACCTGGAACCGGGTATGCGGGTCACGCTCGACCCCTACCAGCACTGCGGATCATGCAAAGCCTGTCGCAAAGGAAAAACCAACGCATGCCAGGATAACAGGACGATGGGCGTCAGGCGCCCGGGTGCAATGACACATTTTATATGCGTCCCATGGCAGAAATTGCATACCTCCGCCCTGTTGGACGCCCGTGAGCTTGCACTTGCCGAGCCGCTTACGGTAGGTTTTCATGCGGCAAACCGCGGTCGCGTGCAAGCGGGTGAAAAAGTGGCGGTAATAGGCTGCGGCATAGTAGGAATGGGCGCTATCGCAGGCTCTCTGAACCTGGGAGCCGAAGTGATTGCTATCGATATCGACGATATCAAGATGGAAAGAGCAAAGCTTGCAGGCGCTTCGCACACGATCAATACCAGGTCTGTAGATCTGCATGAGGCGCTTATGGAAATAACCGGCGGCGATGGCCCCGATGTAGTAATCGAGGCAGCCGGAAATCCCGCAACATTCAGGACGGCAGTAGAAGAAGTCGCCTATACCGGTCGCGTAGTATACATTGGATATGCAAAAGCTCCGGTTTCGTACAATACCGGCCTGTTCGTAAAGAAGGAAATAGAGATCCTGGGTTCCCGTAACTGTCTTGGCGAATTCCCGGTCGTCATCGATTATCTCGAAAAAGGAAAGTTCCCTGTCGAAGCGGTGATCAGCCGGGTTGTCTCGCTCGGACAAAGCGGAAAGGCGCTTGCCGATTGGTCTGAAAACCCGGGCCCTGTCACTAAAATAATGGTAGACATCCATAACCCGCACGAATCATGAAGTCGTCTGTGACAATTGCCCTTGTACCTTCTGTCAGGAGCGGGCCGTGGATATACTGGGACGATCTCAGGGGTAGTCTGGAAAAGGCCGCAGACCTCGGTTTCGATGCAGTAGAGCTCTTTACAGGATCGGGCGGCGCGGTCGATGTTGCGGAGCTGGCAAAATTGCTGGACAAGCTTGGGCTTGCTGTTTCGGCAGTGGGTACCGGGGCCGGCAAAGTAGTACACGGACTGACGCTGACAGATCCAGATCCCGCAATAAGGTCAAAAGCAGTGGATTTCATCAGTGAGATGATTTCATTCGGAGCAGCCTTTAAAGCTCCGGCCATTATCGGCTCTATGCAGGGAAATGTCCAGCCGGGAACAAGCAGGGAACACGCGCTTGCATGGCTGGCCGAAGGTCTGAATATCCTCGGTGAGAAAGCTGCTGCCCTGGATGTAAGGCTTATTTACGAGCCTCTGAACCGCTACGAAACCAACCTGATCAACCATCTCGGAACGGGAGTTGAACTGATAAAGACGCTCGCTACCGGGAATGTTTTCCTGTTGGCCGATCTTTTTCATATGAACATCGAAGAAGCGTCAGTTATGGAAAGCCTTCGTTCGGCCAGGCCTTATATAGGGCACGTCCACCTGGCCGATAGCAACCGGCGGCCGGCGGGTCTGGGACATACGCCAATAAAGGAAATAGCCGATGTCCTGAAAGAAACCGGTTATGACGGCTATATTTCCGCCGAAGCATTTCCCTACCCTACTCCCGACGCCGCAGCCGAACAGACGATCAGGGCTTTCAAAACCTATTTTAAAACTATTCCTTAATACTATGCAACGATTTTGCCTGGCCCTCGATTTAGTCGACGACCCTCAGCTTATCGCCGAATATGAAAACTGGCACGCCAAAGGAAAAGGATGGCCGGAAGTGCGGCAAAACGACCTGGATTCGGGAATCCTCGACCTGCAGATTTACAGGACCGGCAACCGTATGTTTATGATCCTCGAAACCGAAGATGCATTCACGTTCGAGAATAAACGCCTCCTGGACGCATCCAACCCCTACGTACAGGAGTGGGAACGGCTCATGTGGAAGTTTCAGCTACCGCTGCCCTGGGCGAAAGACGGGGAAAAATGGATCCTGATGCAGCAGATTTTTCAATTTGAAAAGCCTGCCCCTACCGGCAGCAATATAGCTAACGGGGGATTACTCCCTCAGTAAAAGGCTATTATGCTTAACCCAAAACCCGGTCTGTAACGTCAGAAAGCACTTTTGCGGCCAAAAGCAAGCATAACTAAGTCCTTCTTGTTATCTTTGCAGCACTTAGTACCCTCTTCTTTAAAGTTACGTTATGATTTCCCGTTCTAAAAAGTGCCCTTACTGTGGCTCTACAACAGTAAACAGAGTTCGTCGTCCTTTCTGGCTGAGAATGATGATTGTTCCAACCAGGTATTACCGTTGCGATTGGTGCCTCCGGCATTTTATCAAGCTATGATAACCTAAGCTCCCTTCAGAGTTTCTTAAGCGCAAAAGTTCGCAAAGTATCCGATCAGCGACAACGTTTTCAAACTATACAACCGGTTTTTAAAGCTTTGCATACTTTGTGGTTTAAATTTGTGCTTAGATGAAAAAGGTACACTTCAGGAATGCAGTAGCAGCAGATTTGCCGCGGATTGTTGAAATATATAATTCGACGATCGGGTCAAGGATAGTTACCGCCGATACGGAAACGGTTTCTGTCGACAGCAGACGAAAGTGGTTTGATGCGCATAACCCGGAGAAAAGACCTCTTTGGGTCATGGAAAACGATGAAAAGGAAATTATGGGCTGGGTCAGCCTTCAGTCCTTTTATGGGAGACCGGCATATGACGCTACGGTGGAAGTGAGCATTTATCTCGATGAAAGGTACAGGGGTATAGGCTTAGGCAAACAGGCCCTTCAGTATAGTATTGACAATGCTGGAGGGCTGGGAGTAGGGACCCTGCTGGGATTTATCTTTTCTCACAACGAACCTAGCCTGAGATTGTTCAGGAATTCAGGCTTTGAAAACTGGGGAACCCTCCCCGACGTAGCGATGCTGGACGGGGAAGAAAAAAGCCTGAAGATATTGGGAAAAAGAATAGGGTGAACGAGGCGTTGTCTAAAGCGCGGGGCAGCGTCAGGAGAATCCTTTGTTCTTTAACCTGCCGATCATCAGGATGGCCCGGTCGATACGCGTTTGAACGGTTCTGCCATTGTTGATATAGTAGAGAATGTCCCTTTGAGTACCGGGCTTGGCAGCATGGAACAACTTGTCTCCTTCCTCGTCAATAGCCAATAGCTCAGCCAGTTCTTCCGGCATAGGGCGTCCGTAAGTACTATGGTCTGGACGAAGCGATACTGCTACTTTTTGCCCTAGCCGGAGTTTTCCGGCCTTACGTACAGGCGTGCCGACACTGATCTCAAAGTCACCGCTCCCTTTTGGTCGCAACGCACAATGAAATTCCTCTTCGCCTTCGATAGAGCAAAGCAGCCTGAGATTACGCGGGCTCGAAAAATGCCGGGAAACCTCCGCCGGTACATCTATATAATGTCCCCGGAAACCTTGATATCTCATGATTACCGACTCAAAGCGGATAGCATCAGCCAGGTTATTTTCCATGATCGGGTTATCAGGTCGTATTCCTATTCAAAAACATACGGAGCCACCGGCTGCCGCAACGGCGCGGGAGGCCCGTGATCTTCAGGACCAGCAGTCTTGTCATCGCCCTGCTCTGCCCGCCACCCGGTCAGGTGTTTCCTCAATCGTTCCAGCATAGGACGGTAGTTTTCATCTGCTGCGAGATTATGCTGTTCCCAGGGGTCATTCTGTGTATCGTACAGTTCTTCTGCCGGCCGGTGGTGATATCTCCATAAAACGGACGCAGCGTGAGCATTGCGAAAAGATCCGGTCAGCCACGACGGCCAGTATTCGCGCCCTCCGTCATGGCCTTTCGCAAGATTCATATGCGTGTTGTAGATTTCGTCAGGGGCCAGGTTAAGAATGTATTTATACCGGTCAGTACGTACCATACGCATAGGAGTACGGTTCATCTGCCTGTCGCCGGTATGGGAGGCGAACAGTATTTCCCTGTGCTTCAGCGACGGATTATTCAAAACCGGCAGAAAGCTCGTGCCATCCATTTCCGGAAAATTCATCCCCCCGGCAATCTCTATCATCGTAGGCAGGATGTCGACATGTGAAACAAGCGCCTGAGCCGATGCTGCCCCTGTAATATGACCGGGCCATCGGACCATCAGAGGGACCTGGACGCCGTAATCGTATACGTTCCATTTACCGAATGCCCATTGAGGCCCCTGATCGGAAGTAAACATAAACACCGTATTTTTTTCAAGGTCATGGCGGTGCAGTATATCCAATACCTTGCCGACGTTGGCATCCATCTTGGTAACGTCCGTATAATATCTCGCCCTGGCCTTCCGGGTTTCCGGGGTATCAATATGAACCGGAGGGATGTCAACATCCTCCTGACGGTAGGCGGGTTTTTCCGGCCAGATGACGTGCGGGCTGTGATCGGCTACAATAAGCACAAATGGCCGCTCCTTTTCCCTGTTGGCCAGCCATTTGTCAACCGGCTCCACATTCAGGTCGTGATAGAGGCCGGGTATTTTTTCATACCCGGGTTCGCGGACATTGGTGCCGGGTATACGTTCAAAAGGAAATACATCTTCCGGTCCTACGTGAAGCTTTCCGGCAATGGCTACCCTATAACCCAGCGCAGAAAGGTAGTGTGCTACCGAACGCGTACCGCTTTTGACACCCGAATGGTTGCCGTGTGCCCCGTGGCGCAAAGGCATCAGGCCCGTAAACAGGGAGCTCCGGGAAGGGCCGCAGGTCGGAGATGCGGCAAATGCCTTGTTAAAAATTAGCGACTCCTGCGCCAGGCGCTGCAAATGAGGCGTTTGTACGATCGTATTACCGTAAGGGCTGATATCCCTTACGCCTAAGTCGTCTGCTATGAATAAAACAAAATTCGGCTGTGACGGCATCTTTTGCACGGATTGACCCGAACAGAAGAAACTAAGCAAAAACAAGTAGGGCAATGCCCGTGACCCTTTCATAAAACCGGCGTATTTCGTAATCATTACAAAACTAGAAAGTTTTTCGATCCTCTCTCCCATCCTGAAAAACGTTCATGCCCGATGTACCGTTACCTCTCTCTTATCCGGATTTATTTCGAATAAGCGCAAATAGCTGAGATCACCGGCAATTCACTAAATTTGCCGGTGACAGATCATCTCCGTATTTTATGAAGCAAGTGAACGCCCAGAATGTGCTGGATTACCCCAACAGCAATACTATTTTCATGGTTTGGAATTTCAGGGCGGGTACTGATATAAAACCTGTTTTCCAACGTATCTGCGCGTTGGTAGTCAATCTTAACAATTCTGCGCAGGTACGCACTTCCGCTTTTTCAAGGGCGAGTGTAGTCATGGGGATAGGCTACCAGGCGTGGAATAAACTGTACCTGCCACGGCCTCTCCCTGCTGAACTGGTTGAATTTGAGCCTATCCGGGGACAAAAGCATACGGCGGTCGCTACATCCGGGGACCTGCACTTCCACATCCGGGCGGACGACAAGAGCTATTGCATCGATATGGCTGCCGATATTGCCGGCGTACTAACGGCGGCGGCAGATTGCATCGACGAAGTCCACGGATTCAGGTATTGGGACGGAAGAAGTATCCTGGGATTTGTAGACGGCACTGAAAACCCTCAAGGCATTGACAGGGCTTTCTTCGGCATCATAGGCGACGAAGATGAGCACTATAAAGGCGGAAGCTACCTTTTCATTCAGAAATATATACACGACCTGGCGGCCTGGAAAGCATTGCCTGTAGGGGAACAGGAAAAAGTCTTCGGGCGAAGCAAAACCAACGATATTGAAATGCCTGATGACGTTAAGCCTTCAAACTCACACTCCGCCCTGGCCAACGTAGGTGACGACCTGAAAATCGTCCGCGACAATATGCCGTTCGGCAATATAGCCGGCAATGAAATGGGAACTTACTTTATTGCCTACGCAAGTACATTCTCGACTGTGATCAAAATGCTTACCAGGATGTTCCTCGGCGAACCCGAAGGAAATTACGACCGGATCCTGGACTTCAGCACCGCCAAAACAGGGGCTTTGTTCTTTTGCCCCTCTATCGATATGCTGAAGGATTTTGCGGGATAAAAGGTTAATTCTTCAAACTTGCCATATCGATCACGAAGCGATATTTAACATCGCCTTTCAGCAGGCGCTCATAGGCATTGTTGATGTCCTGAATGGAAATGAGCTCGATATCGGCGGTGATATTGTGCCTGCCGCAAAAATCGAGCATTTCCTGCGTTTCCCGGATACTGCCGATCGTCGAGCCTGCAAAGCTCCTGCGGGTCGGAATAAGACTGAAAGGCGAAACGGGAAGCGGGTGTTCCGGCGCCCCGACCAGGACCAGTGTTCCGTCGACTTTCAATAGTTTCAGGTAGGCATTCACATCGTGCTGGGCCGAAACGCAGTCCAATAGAAAATGCAGCGTATTTGCGTTCGCTCTCATCTGCTCGTTATTGGTTGACAAAATCACTTCATCCGCCCCTAAACGCAGCGCGTCTTCAACTTTGGAAGGCGATGTTGTAATAACGACGACATTAGCGCCCATCGCTTTTGCCAGCTTCACGCCCATATGCCCTAATCCGCCGATGCCTATAATGCCCACTTTTTGTCCAGGCCCTATTTTCCAATGTTTCAGGGGAGACCAGGTAGTTACACCCGCGCAAAGCAAAGGGGCAGTGGCCGCCAGGTCCAGGTTGTCGGGTATACGTAAAACAAAGTCTTCATCCACAACCACGCGTTCCGAATAACCGCCAAAAGTTTGCCGGTTCAGGTATTTTTCACGGCCGTTATAAGTACCTACCATCCCTTTTTCGCAGTACTGCTCGTTTCCGTCTTTACACTGCCCGCATTCCCGGCAGCTATCCACCATACAACCCACAGCAGCGAAGTCGCCGACCTTGAATTTTGTGACTCCATTGCCGGTTTTCGTTACCCGTCCCACGATTTCATGCCCGGGCACATTAGGGTAAACTGTACGGTGCCATTCGTTTCTGGCCGTGTGCAGATCGGAATGGCACACGCCGCAATATAAAATATCGATCTCTACGTCCTTTGCGGTTGCTTCGCGACGTTCGATGCTCATCTGCTTTAAATCTGCTTCCGGCGCTTCTGTTCCGAATGCTTTGACTGAAAAGGTATTCATATCGTTACTTCTTTGAAATTCCCGCAAATACACTCTGCCCGACGGCAGATCTCTTATTCGATAACAGCAGAGAATTCAATCTCCACCAGGTATTGGGATGCTACCAGGGCGTTGATTTCATAAATGCCCGTCACGGGTTTGATCTGTGAAAAGAAATGGCCGTGCGCTTTTGCGATATCATCAAACTTCGAGATATCCGTAGTAAAAATACGCGTACGGATCACATCCTTCAGCCCTACGCCCAGGTCTTCCAGGACTGTGCTGATACGCTCGATAATATTGTATGTCTGGGCATAGGCGTCGTCGGCCTTCACTTTATCACCGTCTACGATAGCAACGGTACCCGAAACCTCAATTATGTTCCCGATTCTCACCGCCCGGCAATATCCCATTTTATCTTCCCAGGGAGAGCCGCTGGAAATGGAATGTCTTAATTTCAAATGTGATGTCATTGATTTTTTTGTTAGGATTTGATTTTCCAAATATAAAACCGAATCCGCTCAAAAGAGTGCGTTTTTCAAAAACCGGCGACATGATCTGTCATTTTTTTACAATGCCGTGCAACGGAAATTCCGGGTTGTTGTGTCTCTGTTATCAGAATCCCCCGGTTGAAACCGGGGCCATAGTATGTTCCGAGACTAAGTCTCTAATAAGTGAAATAACTCATTATATATTAATTCACATGAAATCTCTTGCATTAATCCTTTTTGCCGGAATCCTTGCTATCGGAGCCGCCGGCTGCAGACACCAGGCGCCTGAACCTGAAGAGACAGACACCTGGGAAAAATCAGATGTGGAAAACCTTTTGAAAACGAAGATGTGGCGTGTGGAAAAAGTTTTTAGGGTGACCGGTTCAGAGGTTGTCGATCTTGACAACGACCCCGGTTTCGATAACAAATACTTTGACTACAGAAAATCCATCCTGCTGACTTTCAATGATACGGCAATTGATCTCATATCGACCGAGCCCATGACCGGAAACCCGAAATTCAGGGAAGGAGCTGAAACCTATGAGCTTAATCCCCGGTCGGTCAAACCGACCGGCGTAAAGTATAAATGGGACGATACACGCCAGACCGTGGTAGCAGAGTCAGGACCGCCGACAGGCTATCTTGATATCCCTGCCGGTTTTTCGGGAGTGCTGGATAAGTCGAGTATCGTAATGTACAGCACCTACCAGGGGGAAGAACAGTCGACAAAACCTTCCGGTATGGTATTCGAGGTGGAAACCGGCAACTCTGTGGTTTATAAATATCATCTCAAGCCGGTATGGTTTTATGAAGTAAAGCCTGATGCGACAAACACTTACCGCTATGTTGTATTTCCTTAAGACAAGGCACTTTACCATAAAAAATATACAGTTTTTTTTCCTTGCTGCCCTGCTTGGCGCAAGCGCCTGCTCCCGGGTCGAAGATCAGCAGCTGGATTTCGCCAAAACACCGCCAGAAGCTATCATACAACTGGTCAAAAGCCGTGTACCCGATGCTATGCAAATCAATTTCTCGCCTGTTGTTCCCGGAAAGGTCTGGCTGGGTGTGACTTACGGTGCATCGAAAATCCACCACCTGGCAGTATCGCGAAAGACCCTCCTCCTACATTTGAGCAGCTATGGGTCTGTTCCTCCCGGAGATATTGAAAACCTGATCCGGAGTCTGGATTTTCCCTCTGGCGTCTTTGGTGAAACAAGACAGGTACAGGATCCGGGAAACCCGGGATACAGGGAGTTCCAGACCGTATATGTGGTAAAAGGGGAAAGATTCCTCCTGACCAGCAAACAGGATCCGCGTAAAGCCGGATATGTAGACATAAATGTACATCCCAGGGCGTATTCGCAATTCATATCCACAGATTTCGACGACCTGCCATCGGATATCCTGAAGCTGCCGGTCAGCAGGGATTCGTTTCAGAGCGTGACCGTTACCGAAGAGGGAAACGGGGCTGTTTTCCAGCTTCAGTTCAAAGACGGGATCCTGGAGGTGAGTGACAAGCTGGTCGTCCTTTATTCAGATCTCAGCAATAATACCACAGATATAGCCAGGAACGACCTGCCCGCGCAGATCACGGAGTGGATAGCCGGCAACCCGCCCCCGGCAGCGCTGAGCGGCTTTTCATGCCGGCGCTTCAGGTTCGGCGACCAGGAGGGATATCGCCTGATATTTCAAAACGATACACAAAAAATGCATTTATTTTTCGATATTTCCGGAAAGCTTCGCTATCAGTACTTTACTGCTTCCGCTCCGGTTTGATAAAATGGAAAACAAGTCGTTAAGCAGCAATTCAGACCTGGTTTTGCTGGTGAGGAAATGCCAGCGTAAAGACCGGCGTGCCCAAAATCTGCTTTACTACCATTTCAGGAAAAAGTTGTTCGGGATCTGCCTGCGATATGCAGGGTCAAAGCCGGAAGCGGAACATATATTCCAGGATGCGTTCGTACGTATTTTTGATCGAATCACAGAATTAAAAAAACCGGAAAGCATTTCTTCCTGGGTGAAGTCAATCGTGATCCGTACAGCTATCAACCATTATCACAGGGAAATCAAGCCGGGAAAAGAGCTCGGCAGCCTGGAGCAGATCGGGCGGGAACCGGAAAACGATACCTTCCCGGATATCCTCGGCCAACTGGAACTGGAAGCACTTGTAAAAATAATCAACGAGCTCCCGACCGGCTACCGATTGGTGGTAAACCTCTACCTGGTTGATGGCTACACACACACCGAAATAGCTGAGATGCTCGACATTTCGGAGGGAACGTCGCGGAGCCAGTTTTCGCGCGGGAAAAGTGCTCTTATAAAAAAACTTATTCAAAAAAGGATTCACTCGCTATGAACCCACCCGGCAAAACCCATGACGACGGGCTGAGAGGCCTTCTCCGCGATAGATTCGAGGATTTTGAGCCTGAGTCGCCGGAGCTCTTCGACACTATGGTGGCCCGTACGCAGCATACGGCCGGGAAAACGGCGCAGCGGTATTTACCCGGAATCCTCTCGGTTATGCTGCTGATGCTCAGTTTCCCTTTAAACGAACTGTCTCTGTCGCGAGAGAAAAATACGGGTGGTGTACCGGCTCATACAACGGGACAGCTCCTTCTCCCGGCGACAGCGGCTGATGAACCGGTAATAGCAACCAAACCGGTAAATCAGCCTGTTCAGGAGAATATGCAGCGCTATGAGGCCGCATCAAAAAACGATAGACAGACCGGACATACCGTTATAGCAGTAGCAGACATCCGCGATCAGAACCTGGCTGAATTGACTGCCGCAACACAGGAAAACAGGCTGGCGGCACCGGGATCCGCTTTGGAGTACCAGACGTTACAGCCACCCGCAATAAAATTCTCTTCCGGACCTGCTACCCCGCGAATAGCTGCTTGGAAAGAGGCGCGGCCAGAGGATGTACCCTTAAAAAAACTGAAGGACCGGGTATCGATACATGCGGCGCTGGGAGCAAACTATACGCAATATCTGCTGACAGTACTTCCCCAGGAAAACCTCTCGATAAACGACCTGGCCTTTCCCGATCCCGGCGACAGACTGAACCGGAGGTTACAGGGAGCCCTTGGTATTGACTACAGGAACTGGCAGCTCCGGCTGAACTACCAGGAATTTACCCAGAAATTAAGCTTCCGGGAAAGCCAGGGAAAAGCGGAGGTGCAATATACCGATACAGGTCAATATACGGTAATACCTGTTACCGAAGAAGTGTCGAGCACAAAGCATTTCAGAATGGCCGGCTTTTACCTGAGGCGTATCCAGCCGTTAACTTCGACAGGGTTATATGCCGGAGCGGGAGCCGGCTACCTGGTTACACTGAAGCCGGGGCACAAGGGCATGTGGGGACAGGCATTCGTTGGACAGAGCAAGCGTATGTCGCCGGCAATCGATCTGTTCTACGAGGCACAGTTCAACTACAGTTTCCGTCCGTTCAGCCTTAACGATCCTTCGCTGACTTTCAGGCCTTACCAGGTCGGCCTGTCGGCCGGAATAAGATGGAACAGGAATAAGTAAGGAGAATACATTCCCTGCATCAATTCCGTAATCAGCCGCCAGGCATTCCGGGAATGCCCCTGAACCCTACCTGTCTTTTTTCACACGCTCCGACACTATGTACCGGTCGGCCATGCGCTTTTTGAAGTTAGCGTCAAAATAAGCATTGGTCTCTATATTTATCTGATGTGTATAGCTTCTCCCCTTTTTGGCAGCTCCGTAAAGCTTGCTTATCGAGTAATCTGCGATGTCGGAATGCTTATAGCCATCCAATACAGAGCTATCTATCTTTTTGTCATTCAGCCAGACACCATACACATCGCGCCTCTTAAACGATTCGAACAACTCTTCCGAAGGAGGGTTCTTCCGGGGCACATCCATTTTTAAAATAGTGTATCCCGTCTGTCTTAATTGTTCGCGAGACATTTTTTTCACCATTTGCCACAGCCTTTCCTTTTCCTGATCCTGGAAAGCAAAAGCGGAATACCCGACTCCCTTTTCATTCACCTTCGTGACCTTATGTTTTTCGAAGCTGGCATTATAGTCAGCCAGTTCTTCATCTGTAAGGCCTGGTCCCGGGCTCCAGCGTTCCGAGGGCGGCGGAGGTGGCGGAATAACAGGTAGCTCCGTGATCTCAAAAGGCGGAGGTGGCGGCGTTGTCTGAACGGGGGTCAGCTCGACCGGTGGCGGAGGTGGCGCTGCCTGTGCCTTTATTTCGTCCGAAGCGGCATAGAACATTCCGGCGGAAAGTATGGAGAGGAATGCACCTTTTATCACAATTCGTTCCAAATGAGTTGTTTGCGTCATCATGATCAGTCGTTTTTTAGTTTGAGAATAGTTAAAACCACTTGCGAACTGCGGCGCCGGATCGCCGGCCAGCCAATCCAGCAGTAGTTGCTGGTAATCGGAAACTTTGCCCTGCCGGTCGGTTACATACTGGTCGGCCAGGAATTCGTGATTGAGCCTTATCGCTTTTTTGTAAAGTAAAATGACGGGATTGAACCAATAGAGAGCGCCTGTCAGCTCCATGAAAAGGATATCCCAGGTATGTTTCTGCTTTACGTGAGCAAATTCGTGAAGCAGTATAGGCGCCGGAATCAGGTTTTTATGGTAATCCTTTTCGCTGCAAAGCACATAGTGCATAAAGGTGCATATTTCACTCTGGCCGGGCAACAGGACCATAGTCGCTTCAGGTAGCTTATGCTGCCCGGAAGCGTTAATAAGGCGGTTCATCCGGAAAACACCGTTCAGCAACCGGAACAGCAGAAAAAGCGCCATGAACAGGTAAGCTCCCGTCAGCCATTGCCATAACTCCGTACCGGCAGAAAAGTCCGCGGCTTCAGCGGTCGCCTGCACCACCCGGAATAACGGCGCCTCGGAAGAAACCCCGGCAACGCCCTCCGTCTGAAACTGACCGCCGGAAACATCGGCCCGCCGGAGTGGTATAAAAGGGAGCAGTAAGGAAATCACGGGGGCCGCCAGCAGGTAAAGGCGATTGAACTTATGCATCCGCTCCTTCTCAAGAAAGAAATGGTGGAATGCCCACAGCACCAGCGAGCAGGCAACTCCCTTAACCAGGTAAATGATCATCTTCTTTTCGCTCTATTTCGTTGTCGATCAGGTTTCTCAGGCTTTGCAGCTCCTGTTTTGTGAGCTTATTGCTTCGTGCGAAAAAAGATGCAAACTGAAGCGTCGAATCATCAAAATAGTTCCTTATGAGATCATTTACATGGTTGCTGAAATATTCCTCTTTGGAAACCAGCGGGTAGTACTCACGCGAATTTCCGAAAGCACGATAAGAAACGAATCGCTTTTCCTGCATACGTTTCAGCAACGTAGCCACGGTAGTTACAGCAGGCTTAGGATCCGGGAAGCACTCCAGTAAATCCTTCATGAACACTTTACCCTTTTGCCAGATATACTCCATTACCTGGGCTTCGGCGTTGGTCAGTTTACTCATAATCTACATTTTTAGAATACACTCTACAAATGTAGAAACAAAAATCAGAAATCCAATTTATCCTGGAAAAATTTAAAGAAGAACAAACAAAAAACTCCACGGGTAAGTCCTGATTACGACTTACCCGTGGAGTTTTTTGTTTGTTTATATACTTAGCTATTTTCTTTTTCGACACGGATCGCGCTGTAGCCCCGCGCTGTTTTCTCCATTTCGAAAGTAACCTTGTCTCCTTCCCTGACAGGTTGGGACAGCTCGTTTTTATGAACAAAAACTTTCTCTCTCGACTTTCCGTCCGTTATAAAACCGTACCCTTTTTCGCTGAAAAACGATACAATTCCTTTGCGCCTTATTTCTTCGGCTTCAACCGGAGCGGCTCCCAGCAATATATCCTGCACGTTGACTTCTGCCCTCCGCCTGCCTGCAGGAGGTGGTACAGACGTCAGGTTACCGTATTCGTCCAGGTAGGCCATCATCTCATCAAGGCCTTTTCCTTTGTTGTTGTTGACCTTGCGCTCTTCCATTTTTTGAGCCTTGTCCTGCTTTTTCTTTGCTTTTTTCTCTCGTTTCTCCTTCTTTGAAAAAGTTTCCGCCATGATTATTACTTGGATTGAAATGACCCGAAGGGCCTGTGTACGACCTGATCACCTCCATATTGAAGCCGATCAGTTTTTGAATATTTTTAAGGTCAGTGCGCTCTTCACTGTCACAGAATGACACAGCGACCCCATTCGATCCTGCACGCCCGGTCCGGCCTATCCTGTGCACGTAGGTCTCCGGTACGTTAGGAAGCTCATAATTAACTACGAAAGGCAACTCCTCGATATCGATCCCACGGGCAGCGATGTCGGTAGCAATCAGGACCCGGATGCGGCTGTTTTTGAAATCTTCCAGCGCTCTCTGCCGGGCATTCTGAGATTTATTACCGTGGATTGCCGCGGCGCCGATACCGGTCCGCCCGAGCTGCTTCACCAGCTTATCGGCCCCGTGCTTGGTGCGTGTAAAAACGAGCGACCGGTCTACGCCCCTGTCGTTCAACAGGGAGATCAGCAGGTTTGGCTTATCGCTTTTTTCTACAAAATACACCGATTGCTTCACCGTTTGAGCGGTCGAAGAAACGGGAGCTACGGTTATGTCCTTCGGGTTCCTGAGGATCGAATCCGCAAACTTCCTGATAGACTGGGGCATGGTAGCAGAAAAGAAAAGTGTCTGCCGCTTCGCCGGAATCCTGGCCAGGACCTTCTTTACGTCATGAATAAAACCCATATCCAGCATACGATCTGCTTCATCAAGCACCAGGATTTCGAGCTGCGACAAGCTTACGAAGCCCTGTTGGGCAAGATCCAGGAGGCGCCCGGGAGTAGCTATCAGGATATCAACCCCTTTTTTCAATTGCTGCACCTGTTTGCCCTGCGGAACGCCGCCAAAAATAGCGGTGTGGGAAAGGGCCAGGTACTTGCCATACACTTCGAAATTTTCCGCTACCTGGATGGCCAGTTCGCGTGTCGGCGTCAGTACAAGCGCCTTTATACCCCGCCGGCTGCCGCGCTCCTGTAGAATCTGTAACACGGGGATCGCAAAAGCCGCCGTTTTACCGGTGCCCGTCTGAGCGGCCCCTACAATATCACCACCCTGCAGGATCAGCGGAATAGCATTCTGCTGGATAGGCGTCATTGACGTATATCCATATTCGGCAACAGCCCTCAAAATGGGCTCTGTTATATTTAATTCGTTAAATTTCATTGGTTTAATAATGCCGCAGGTACGGCAAGAGTAATTCTTACAATAACTTAATTAGACACAAAAAGCAACTGGAATGGCAAAACTGAGGAAGAGAAAACTCTAGACTGTATCAGAAGTAGCAAGGCAGAAGCCCGTTTATTTTTCACAAAGGTAATTAATTATCCCGGATTTTCCTAGAGAAAACGTCGAGATAGCTGTAAACCGGTCTTAATATCCGTAAACATAGCTCCTGTTGCCGGGACGTTTCTTAAATTTGACAGCTGGTCAATTTCAAGTAAATTTGACCGCCGGCTTTCCTGGCTTCCCTGAAAATTCAAATTGCTCATAGCATGCTGACCATAGTCCTGATCCTATCTGTTTTACTGATTTTGCTAAGCGCTCTGCCGTTTATTCAAAACCAGCATTGGGTGTTCCGCGTGCCGGAGTTCATGAAGATCCAGCTTTTGATCCTCCAGGTCATCGTATTCGTTGCTGCATTTTTCTATACAGGGACGGTGAAATGGCTATGGTGGCTGCAGGCAGTTCAGGCCGGGCTGATGGCCTACCACATCTATATCCTGATGCGCTATACCCGGTTCTGGAGAGCTACAAAGTATGAAACCAGTGGCAGAACTTCGGAAAAAATAAAAATCATAGCCTGCAACGTATACCAGTTCAACACTGATTACCATCGCTTTACAGATCTGATCATGAAAGAGCAGCCCGATATTTTCCTGACGATGGAAAGCAACAGCGGCTGGGAACGGGCCATGCGGGCGCTGGAAAGAGATTACCCGGGCTATGAAAAGGTAACCCTGGAAAACACCTATGGGATGCATTTCTATACGAAGCTTAAAGTACGAAAGCTCCAGACCCATTATTTCGTTGCCGACGATCTGCCCAGCATAGAAGCCGATCTGGAAACCCGCGACGGCTACCGCTTCGTCTTTTTCGGAGTGCATCCGCCGCCGCCCAGCCCGACGGAAGAAGAAAACTCCAAAGAAAGGGACGGCGATCTGCTCAGCGTGGCTAAGCGGGTGCGGGATTATAAGCTGCCGGTCGTAGTCACAGGCGATTTCAATAACGTTACCTGGGCTAAATCATCAATATTGTTCAGGAAAACAAGCCGTCTGATCGATGCCCGTATCGGCAGGGGAATTTTAGCTACTTTTCATGCCAGGTACTGGTTTTTCAGAGTTCCGCTTGATCTGCTGTTCCATAGCCCCGATATTTTCATAGACAGGCTTTTTATCTATCCGTCTGTAGGTTCCGATCATTTTCCCATCGGGTGTACGTTTCATATCGACAGGCACTCAGACGAGCAGGAAGAAGAAGTTGAAAATCTGGAACAGGGCGAAATGCAGGAAGTAAAAGAGCTGATCGCAGACGGAAAATCCGAGGGAAGCGAAAACCGGTAACAGATCTGAACACACTATTATAACTCAACTAAACTGCCGTTATGAAATTTCGCAGTACAAGGTACAAGGCTCAGAACTATTTGGAAAACAGGGTATTTTCACAAATCACCCTATCGCTTCATTTATATGAGGCATCCCGAATTCTTTCAGGCTTCTGACATGCGACCTGAACGCTACTGCGAAAGAAGGGTTTTCAAGGTATTTCAGCCCGAACTCTTCAGCCGTTTGCTTAATGATCGAAGATATTTCCGGATAATGCACGTGACATATCTTAGGGAAAAGATGGTGTTCTATCTGATAATTCAGCCCTCCCAGGTACCAGGTCAGGATTTTGTTGCCCGGAGAAAAATTAACAGTAGTTTCCAGCTGGTGAATGGCCCACTCGCTCCTGAGTATTCCCTTTGAATCGGGTAAAGGATAGGCAGTACCTTCTACCGAATGGGCGAGCTGGAATATGATAGTCAGGATAAGCCCCGAAGTGACATGCATGATAAGAAAGCCCGATAGGATTTCCAGGACCGGCATTTTGAAAAACAATACAGGTACCCCGAAAAATATCGCGAAATAAAACAGCTTCACCAAAAGTAAGCCGGCCAGCATTTTCCTGTTCTCGGATGCACTCTGACGGTTAACCCCTGTCTTGATAAATCCCCGGTACTGGAAAAAGTCTTTTAGCGTAACCCAGTAGAGTGTAAGGATGCTGTAGAAAAAGAAAGCATACAGCCACTGCCAGCGGTGAGGGCGACCAGGGACTAAATGGGGGGATAGCTTCACCACTCCCCTATCCCTGATATCTTCATCCAATCCTGTCACATTTGTGTAAGTATGATGAAGGACATTGTGCTGGAATTTCCAGTTTTTCACACCTACTCCTACCAGGTAGAGCGTATACCCAAGCCACTTATTAACATTCGCATTTTCCGAATATGCACCATGGTTAGCGTCGTGCATAATATTCATCCCTATTCCCGAGACCGCCAGTCCCATAATCAGCCATAGCGGAAATGAAAAGACCAAGGGAAGCTTATAAATGAGAATAAGAATAAACGGGATTATATACGCAGAAAGGAAAACAAAAGTTTTCAATACCATTCTTCCGTCACCATGACGAGAAATATCCCGCTCCACGAAATAAGCGTCTACCCGTTTTTTTAAGGTAGTATAAAAATGACTTTTCGTTTCCGGGGAGAATTTAACCTTCTCTTGCTGGCTCATTTATTTTTTGATTTAAACGAATCGAAAAATGAAATGCCAAACAAATAGTCAATCCGGACGGTAAGCATTCTTCAACAGTAGAACGCGAAGCTACAAAATTTGTTTCGATTTCAGCAAAATAGTTTTTTGTCGCCGGATTCAGCGGGTATACAACGCGAACGCATTTGTCGCATACCCCCTCTAGAAGGCCGCGTGGGGCGGCGCCTGCCCTTTCTTTCAACACATTGTGTGAAGAGTCCCCGCCACACCTTTCATTCTTTTCATAATCCGCCCCTCCTGCTCCATTACCTGAAGATATTATAAAGCCGGTTCGGCCCTGTCAGCTTCGGTATTCCCGGATTTTTTTCTGCGGGAAGATCCCAATCACGCCAGCCTCCTGTTCCGGGGCATGATTGTTTTCCTGTCAATATCGAGTCTATGCCGCACGTATAATACAAAAATTACATAACTATGAAATACACACACTTATACCCGGCAAAAACATCTACTAGCCAGATAGCTGCACAGGGGAAAGCACTGCCGCTTTTCCCTGTACGCTATTATTGAAAGTACATCTTGTCTTCATTCAACTTAACACTAACGTTATGAAATTCCGTAATATCAGACTCAAAAGTTATTGGAAAACAGGCAGCGGAAAGCTGGCAGGGAGTTTTACTGTAACTACGATCCCCGGCACATTCTCACTGGATGATACCGGCTACGAGCTTCAGGGCCCGGTCTATAGAGGCATTGCCAAAACCCGCGAAGAACTTGAAAGTGAAACTGACAGCTATCTCCAGCCGGATTAAGCGTAAACACATAGACATTTTCATATGAGAGCAATATGGACCGGTGCGATTGGGTTCGGGTTAATCAATATTCCCGTCAAAATTTATAGCGCTACCAGGGATATCCGCCCCGACTTCGATTTGCTGGAGCGGAAAACCCTGTCCAGGATACGCTATAAAAGGGTGAGTGAGGATACCGGCAAGGAAGTCGACTGGCCGGATATTGTAAAGGGACATTACCTGAAAAACAAGTATGTTGTACTGGAAGAAAGCGATTTTGAAGCTGCAAGCCCTGAAAAAACGAAACTGATCAATCTCAAATCCTTTGTAAACGAATCTGAAATAGACAGTATCTATTTCGAATCTCCTTATTACCTGTTTCCCCAGAAAGGCGGAGAAAAGGCCTATTCCCTGCTTTTCCAGGCACTTAAAAAAACAAAAAAAGCCGGGCTCTCCGCATTTGTCATGCGCAATGCCGAAAACCTGGCCATCATTCGTGCTTATGACGACGTGCTCCTTCTCAACAAGCTTCGTTTCCAGGAAGAAATAAGGCCGCCGGCAGAGCTTAAGATCGGTATGCCCGCAGTATCGCGGGCTGAAATGGATATGGCGGTGCAGCTTGTCAAAAGACACAGCTCGGAGTTCAACATTCAGAATTACAAAGACGAGTATACGAAAGAGCTTAACAAGCTCATAAAGGCCAAAGCCGGCGGGAAGCATCCCACTATACGCAAACTGAAGCCTTCCACCGGTAATTCCGGCGACCTTCTTGAACAGTTAAAGGCAAGCCTTGCATGACCCTTTCCTGCTATGGCACTCAGAGATTATAAACGGAAACGTAACTTCGGCAAGACCCCGGAACCCACAGGAGGCGGCGCTGATGGCGGACAGCTTCGTTTTGTCGTGCAGAAGCACAAGGCTTCCAGGCTTCACTATGACTTCAGGCTGGAAATGGATGGAGTACTGAAGAGCTGGGCCGTACCGAAAGGGCCTTCACTCAATCCGGGCGATAAGCGCCTGGCTATTCAGGTAGAGGACCATCCTTTCGATTATAAAGATTTCGAGGGGATTATCCCGGAAGGAAATTACGGGGCCGGTACTGTCATCATCTGGGACGAGGGAAACTATGAGCCGCTCGAGAGCGCCGGTAAAAAAACGATGGAAAAGAGCCTCCTCAAGCAATTGAAAGAGGGTTCCCTGAAATTCAGGCTGAATGGTCACAAGCTGAGCGGAGAATTTGCGCTGGTAAGGATGAAAGGCGCCGAGGATAATGCCTGGCTGCTTATTAAACATAATGACGAAAAAGCCAGTAAGAACGATGTTACGGTCAAAGACAAATCGGTCATTTCAGGAAAAACACTTGAACAGCTGGAGACCGGCGGCGCGAAAGCTCCTTTTCCAAAAGCAATATCACCGATGCTTGCGACGTCCGTCGACGCTCCCTTCGACCGGGCAGGCTGGATATTCGAAGTAAAATGGGATGGTTACCGGACGATTGCATTTATCGAAAAAAATAAGGCGACACTGAAATCCCGGAACGGGCAGTCGTTCGATGAAAAATTCTTTCCGGTATGGCAGGCTGTCAGCAACTGGAGTGTAAACGCCGTTGTCGACGGCGAGATCGTAGCCGTCAACGAAGAAGGCGTTCCGGAATTTGCGCGGCTGCAGAACTGGAAGGGAGAAGAAGACGGCCGGCTGTTGTATTATGTGTTCGACCTGCTCTGGTATGACGGGAAGGACATGACGGCGATGCCGCTGAAAGAACGGCAGGCGACGCTGCGTTCCATCGTACCGGAAGGTAATGATATCATAAGGATAGGCCATAGTGTCGAACAGGAAGGGACCGGTTTCTTCGAGGCGGCCGTAAAGATCGGCCTGGAAGGTATCGTAGCCAAACGTGCCGATAGTGTTTATTTCCCGGGACAGCGCTCTGAAAACTGGCTGAAAATCAAATCCCGGCGGCGACAGGAAGTCATCATAGGCGGATATACGCGCCTGGAGGGAACATCCAGGCCTTTCAGTTCTTTGCTGCTTGGTGTTTTCAGGGGCAAAAAGCTCCGCTATGCCGGAAAAGTCGGCACCGGGTTTAAAGACAGCGGGCAGCGGGAAATGCTGAAATTGTTTGAGCCGCTTATCATCGGTGAAAGTCCTTTTACCGGTCCGGTTACAAGTGCCGGAAGCCCGAAATTCCCGCCCGGCCCCGGCAAATTTGTAACGACCTGGCTCAGGCCGGAGCTCGTATGCGAAATCAATTTTACGGAAGTTACCTCTGAAGGGCTTTTCAGGCATCCTGCTTTCATTGCTCTTCGCGAAGACAAAAATGCAGACGATGTAATGGAAGAGAAAGAAAAATCGGTCAAAGAGTTAGTGGGCACAGGGTCAGCTGCTCCCGTACGAAAGCTCCCGGCAAAAATATCATCAAAGACAGCTCCTTCCGAAGAAACGAAGGTAGTCAACGGGATAGAATTACAGTTGACCAACCTCAACAAGGTATTATGGCCCGATGACGGCTACACCAAGGGAGACATGCTCCGCTACTATTCGGCAATCGCGCGCTACATCCTGCCCTATCTTAAAAATCGCCCGCAGTCTCTCAACCGTTTCCCGAACGGTATCGGGGGAAAAAGTTTTTACCAGAAGGACGTAACCGGGAAAGTACCCGGCTGGGTGGAGAAATATCCTTATAAAACGCCGGACGACCGGCGGCGCAAACATTACATGCTCTGCAATAACGAGGCGGCTCTGCTGTACATGGCCAATCTGGGAGCTATCGAGATGAACCCCTGGAGCAGCACAATTCAGAAGCCGGATCACCCGACATGGTGCATATTCGACCTTGATCCTGACAAAGGCAACACTTTTGACCAGGTAATCGAGGTGGCACAGGCTATCTACGATTTTCTCGACGATTTGAAGGTACCGTCCTGCTGCAAAACCTCGGGATCGACCGGGCTGCACATATACGTACCGCTCGGGGCCAGGTATACCTACGATCAGTCGCAGTTGTTTGCCAGATGGGTCGCCTCTGAAGTCGCCGGGCAATTTCAGTTCACAAGCGTAGAACGTATGACGGATAAAAGGGAGGGGAAAATATATATCGATTTTCTGCAGAACAGGCCTGCGGCTACACTTGCGGCTCCTTATTCGCTCCGGCCCAAACCCAATGCTACCGTTTCCATGCCCCTGTACTGGGAGGAAGTAAAGAGCGGTCTGAAAATGACCGATTTTACCATTCAGAATGCGGAGGAACGTGTCAGGTCGGAGGGAGATATTTTCAAGCCGGTACTAAGTAAAGGTATCGATCTGAAGAAGATCCTGAAGGGGATAAAGCAGGTATGAGGCATTAACATACAATTACATTATGAACATACTCCAAGGAAACAAAAGCACTAAAACACAACCCTGGTGGGAAACGGGGATCATCTACCAGGTGTATCCCAGGTCATTCCGGGACAGCGACAACGATGGCATCGGCGATCTCAACGGGATTATCAGCAAGCTCGACTACCTTGAGTGGCTGCGGGTCGATTGTATCTGGCTTTCACCGGTATTTCCTTCTCCTATGGCGGACTTTGGTTATGATATCTCCGATTATTGCGGTATTGATCCGGTTTTCGGAACGGAAGCGGACTTTGACCGACTTCTCGATGAAAGTCACAAAAGAGGGATGAAGCTGATCCTCGACCTGGTCCCTAACCATACTTCCGACCAGCACCCCTGGTTCCGGGAATCCCGGTCGGACAGGAACAACCCAAAAAGAGACTGGTACCTTTGGCAGGATCCCGGCCATGACAATTCTCCTCCCAACAACTGGCTGAGCGTATTTGGCGGTACAGCCTGGGAGTTCGACCCTCATACCGGGCAGTATTATTATCATGCTTTTCTCAAAGATCAGCCCGACCTCAACTGGCGTAATCCCGAGGTGCAGCAGGCGATGCTGGAAGTAATGAAATTCTGGCTGGACAAGGGAGTCGACGGTTTCAGGGTAGATGTTATGTGGCATTTGATTAAAGACAAGCTGCTGCGAAATAACCCGCTCAGCCCCGGGGCTGACGCCACGAGCAGCTTTTATGACGATTATTTCCCGGTCTATTCTACCGATCAACCCGAAGTCCACGAGATAGTAAGCGTTATGCGGAGCCTGCTCGACGACTATGGCGAGAAAGTACTGATAGGTGAAATCTACCTGCCCGTAAACAAGCTGGTAGCCTATTACGGGAAAGACAACAAGGGAGCTCACCTGCCATTCAACTTTCAGCTTCTGACCATGGCCTGGGACGCTGAAAAGATATCTGCCGTTATCAACGAGTACGAGGGCGCGCTTCCCGCAGGCGGATGGCCGAACTGGGTTCTGGGGAATCACGACCAGTCGAGGATCGCCAGCCGCGTAGGCCTGCCGCAGGCACGGGTAGCCGCCATGCTGCTGCTTACGTTGAGAGGAACCCCTACCCTGTACTACGGTGAAGAAATCGGAATGACCGACGTAGCCATACCGACGTCGGAAATGGTAGATCCGCAAGGGCTTGGCTTTCCCGATCTTTATAAAAGCCGCGATCCGGGACGAACCCCTATGCAGTGGGACCGGTCGCCCTTCGGCGGCTTCTCGACACACAAGCCGTGGCTCCGGGTTGCCGGTAATTATGAAGAAGTGAACGTTGAGGACCAGAAAAACACGCCTTCTTCGATGCTGAGCTTTTATCGCCGGTTGATCGACCTGCGCAGGGCCGAACCCGCTCTCCGCAGCGGATCGTACCACCCCGTGTACACCGACCAGCAAGTCATTGCCTACATGCGCGAATCGGAGGAAGGCGACAGGTTCCTGGTAGTCCTCAACCTTACTCCCCGCCCTGCACACTTCAGCCCGTCCTATTTTCAATGGGCCGGACGGACGGTAGTCAGCACGCTTTTGCGCGAGGCCGATGACCACCAGCTTGGCGGGTCTATCAGGCTGGAAGGGGATGAAGGGCTGATCATCAGGCTTTTGAATATTTCAACCTAACCGGTTTAAACCATATGCTTGACGTAGGTACATTTTACAGGGAGAACCAATCGTGCCTGTTCAGGGTCTGGGCGCCTTTCAGCAAAAAGATGATTTTGCATATCATCTTTCCCGGAGACCGTAAAATAGAAATGAGCCCGCAGCCTCTCGGATACTTTATCGCAGAAGTAGAAAATCTTCCGTCTTCCGCGCTTTATTTCTATATGCCCGACGGGAAAAAAGACTATCCCGACCCGGCGTCGCATTTTCAGCCGGAAGGCGTGCATGGGCCCAGCAAAATCGTGGACCATCGTTCTTTCGAATGGAAGGACGAGCTATGGAAAGGGATTCCTACTGGAGAGCTCATCCTGTATGAGCTGCACGTGGGAACATTCACGCCGGAAGGAACCTTCGAAGCGATCATCCCCCGTTTGCAGGAGCTTAAGGAAACGGGCATTAACGCCCTGCAGCTACTTCCCGTAGCGCAATTCCCCGGGAACCGCAACTGGGGGTATGACGGCGCGTATCCTTACGCCGTACAAGATTCCTACGGTGGCCCTGAAGGGCTGAAAAAGCTTGTAGACGCGGCTCACCTGGCCGGGATAGCCGTTTTCCTCGATGTTGTATACAACCATTTGGGGCCTGAAGGAAATTACCTGGAGGTTTTCGGGCCATATTTCAACGAACATTACAGGACGCCCTGGGGCAAAGCGATCAACTTCGACAACACTTATTCCGACGGAGTAAGAGCGTATTTTTCCGACAATGTCGTTTACTGGGCGCAGTATTTCCATATCGATGGCCTCAGGTTTGACGCCATACATGAAATCTACGATCGCGGGGCGGTACCGTTCTGGGAGCTGGTTGAAGAGAAGCTGAAACGTAACCCGCCGCGTACCGGGAACCGGTTCCTTCTCATAGCCGAATCCGATCTCAACAGTCCCCGTGTCATACAGCCGGTGGAAATGGGCGGGTATGGGTTTGATATGCAATGGCTGGATGATTTCCATCACGCGCTCTATGTACTTCTGGATAAGAATGGTAAGGAGCGCTATGCCGACTTCGGGACGATCCGGCAGCTTCAGAAGGCTTACGAAGCGGGATTTGTACATAGCGGGGAATACGTGCGGTTCCGGCAGCGCAGGCACGGGAAATCATCGGCAGGTATTGACGGAGACCGCTTCGTAGTCTTCAATCAAAACCATGACCAGGTCGGGAACCGGGTAAATGGGGAACGCCTGAGCGTATTGGTGGACTTCGAACGGCTTAAGCTTGCGACAGGGGCATTGCTGGCGGCTCCCTACATCCCGATGCTTTTTATGGGAGAAGAATACGGCGAAGATGCCCCGTTTTACTATTTCGTAAGCCATTCGGACGACGAGCTGATCAACGCTGTTTCAGAAGGCAGAAAAGAGCTGCTCTCTGAATTTAACGAACAACAGCAGGCGCCCGATCCTAACGAACCTGAAACGTTCCGGTTGTCGAAACTCGATTGGGAAAAAAGCCGCTCGGGAAAATACCAGGTCCTCCGCAACTGGACCAGAAAGCTCATCCGGTTGAGACAAACCCACCCGGCTTTAAAAAGCTACGACAAAGACGACATCTGGAGCAGCGTGGCCGGCGAAAAAGGGCTGGCGCTCTATCGCCGTAGCAAAGATGAACAGCATCTGCTGCTGGTCCTCATTAATTTATCGGAAGACGCTTTACATTTCGACTTACCCGCTCAAAGCCGTTGGGGAACACTTTTCGACTCGACAGACCGGCAGTGGAAGAGCGATTATGAAGGCGGTGCGCCTACTCCCCCGCCCCTGCCGGTGGAAGGCGGCTTTATGATGAAACCCCTCCAGTTTGTTATACTGGAACGTCATCTCCTGACTTCCGACGCAACCTTTTAATACTAACTGCCCAACATCTTCAACATACAGTATCATGAATAAAAAGTCTAACGATAAACTCAGGATACTCCCCGGAAAAGCTTTCCCGCTGGGCGCTACCTTTGACGGAAACGGAGTGAACTTTGCCATCTATTCCGAAAACGCCACGGCTGTCTTTCTCTGTCTTTTTGACGGGAAAGATGAGAAAAATGAGATTGAGCGAATCCCGGTAGATGAAGTTCTGCATAACGTCTGGCATGTGTATGTGGAAGGCCTGAAACCCGGGCAATTGTATGGTTACAGGGTCGACGGCCCTTATGACCCTTCCGGCGGGTACAGGTTCAACGTCAATAAGCTGCTGATAGATCCCTACGCGATGGCCATACAGGGCACGCTCCGGTGGCACGACGCGCTTTTCGGCTACGAGGTCGGGCATCCCGGAGAAGACCTCAGTTTTGACGAGACCGATAGCAGCCCTTTTGTTCCGAAATCGGTAGTCATCGATCACCGGTTTAACTGGGAAGACGACGCACCTCCTGCAACGCCCTACCATAAGACTATTATTTATGAGGCGCATGTCAGGGGGCTTACCATGCTAAATCCACGAATTCCGGAAAAGCTCAGAGGGACTTATGCTGCAATCTCCCATCCGGTCATGATAGACTACTATAAAAAGCTCGGCATCACGGCTATCGAGCTCATGCCGGTGCATTATTTTCTTACAGACCGGCACCTGGAAGAAGGATTACTCACCAATTACTGGGGATACAACACCATCGCCTATTTTGCCCCCGACACCCGCTATACCCATACAAAGCAGCCTCACAAGGTTATCACAGAATTTAAAACGATGGTGAAAGAGTTGCACCGGGCAGGGATTGAAGTAATACTCGACGTAGTATACAACCACACGGGCGAAGGCAACCATATGGGGCCGACCATCTGCTTCCGCGGTATAGACAATTCGGCCTACTACCGCCTTACCGACGATCGCCGGTATTATATGGACTATACCGGCACCGGCAATACGCTTAACTCCACACTCCCCAACGTATTGAAGCTGATCATGGACAGCCTCCGCTACTGGATTTCGGAGATGCATGTGGACGGTTTCCGGTTTGACCTCGCTTCTACCCTTGCCCGCGAGCTGCACGAGGTGAACAGGCTGGGGGCATTTTTTGACATTATTTACCAGGATCCGGTTATTTCCCAGGTCAAGCTCATTGCAGAGCCCTGGGACGTAGGCGAGGGCGGCTACCAGGTCGGTAAATTCCCGATCGGCTGGGCTGAATGGAACGGCCTTTACCGTGACTGCGTACGCGACTACTGGCGCGCCGAAAGCGGCATGCTGGCTGAGCTGGCGGAGCGATTCACAGGAAGCTCGGACCTGTACCAGAGCGATTACCGGCTACCTACTGCCAGCATCAATTTTATCACTGCCCATGACGGCTTCACGCTTCATGACCTGGTTTCCTACAATGAAAAACACAACAACGCCAACCTGGAGGAAAACCGCGACGGCGAAAACCATAACCGGTCCTGGAACTGCGGCGCAGAGGGACCGACAGACGATCCGGAGATAAACCAGCTCCGGTTCCGGCAAAAACGGAACCTGCTTACGACTCTCTTTTTATCGCAGGGTGTCCCGATGCTCCTATCCGGAGATGAAATGGGGCGTACCCAGCAGGGCAATAACAACGCCTATTGCCAGGACAATGAAATCTGCTGGCTGGACTGGAAAAAAAGAGACAAGGCGCTTTTTGAGTTTACATGTCGCCTGATTCATTTCCGGCGGGAGCATCCCGTATTTTCCCGCAGGAACTGGTTCCGCGGACAGCCCATAAAAGGTCACGGGGTGGAAGATATCGCCTGGTTCTCCCCTGACGGGGACGAAATGCCCGACGAAAGCTGGCAGCACGACCGGGCTGCCTCGCTGGGCATCTATCTCAGTGGCTATGGAGTCCCATCAGGCGATAAAGGCGAAAAAATCATGGACAACAGCTTTTACATACTTTTCAACGGTCTCCCCAAGCAGGTGTCTTTCAGGCTTCCGCCCGAGCCCTACGGAAATCAATGGCTGAAGGTGATCGATACCGCAACAGGTTTTACCGAACATGAAAACCAGGTATTTGCGACCGGTGAACAGGTCAGGACAGATGCTTTTAACATAGTCGTACTCAAATCATTCAAACCGGGATAAAAATCCCGGCCATATGAAAATTTCAGTATCCTTTCCCGGCACCTGCTATGCTTCATTTACGGGCGCCTTCGGTGCAACCCGACGTGACGGGCCGGATGCCGCCTTACTGTCTGCAAAAGCATCCAACTCTTTATCAAGCCTCTTGCGGAAAGCTGGCGAAAAGAAAGTTGCTACGTTTTTCCCCAGCCTTCCCGCCGGCGGAATATAGTGGATAGTCACCTCGACATCCGTACCTCCTCCTTCGGCATCTGTAAAAATAACATCGCCTGCATTCCCGATGTCGGAGCCTTCGAGCGACCGCCAGCTTATACGTTCATCAGGTATGTTTTCCGTAATTTCCGCCTCCCAGCGAAGTTTCATGAAGTTGTTGATCCCTGCGGTCCAGGACGAGTGCTTGTCATCAGTTATCTCTACTTTTTCGATATGGGGAAAAACCGACGGCAGATGCGCCAGATTTTTCCATAGTTTATATACCTTTTTTCTTGGCGCATCGACCTTTACGCGGGCGGAAAGCTCCAGAGGCTCCAGATCTGCCTGCTCTGCCGTGTTACGCCCGATTACACTGTTGAAAGCACAGTAACCGGTAAGCGCCCGTTTGACAAGATACATTCCAACCGGGAGGACCGCCAGCTTATACCAATTTTCATCTTTAGGATTCCGGCGGGTATCCCGGGCCAGGAGCGCTCCGCAGGCCGTAAGCGCAACCCCAGCCACCGCAGAGAGAATCCGCTCTCCCCTGCCGATATTGATAAAGCTGTAATTTGAGGGATCCAGGATTATCTCTTTGTCATTGTCGGATACTCGCAAAAGGTTTTCGAAAGCTTTCATGATAAGAATTTAGTTTGTGTTATTGAATCTATGTGTTTTTAGAGAGACAGATGCTATCCGACGGCTGCCCGTAAAAACCTGCCGGAGTGGAAAACATAAAATCTATAATGAAAATAATCATGCCTTTCGCCGGAGAATGTTTCTTCCTGGCGGTCCACCATTGAAACGATAACTTTCCCATTGGTGTCAGGACGCTGTACCGGAAGAGGTTATTTCCTACAATGTGAGCAACAAATACCCACCGCCTCCCCACCCGTAACAGGACCCGGACCGGGGTCCGGCGGTGGTATGCTTTTCCCCCGGTATCTCATTTTAGAAACCCATAGTCATTTCTTTTACTAATTATAAAGCTCATGAATACACATACTTCCCGAAAGCGGCGGGTAACGGGAATCCTGCTCGCCGTCATTCTGTTCCTGATCATTTTCAGGCTTTCATTACCCTACATTGTACGGTCGGTTGCAAATAAAAAGCTGGCAGAACTGAAGGGCTATCACGGTCATATTGGCGACGTCAGGTTATCACTTTGGCGCGGCGCCTACGGTGTCGACGATTTCATATTCAGTAAAAGGGACAGCATTACACAGGATACGACGCCATTCATGAGAGCCTCAGCCATGGATTTTTCTCTCGAATGGAAATCGCTCCTGAAAGGCAGCATCGTAGCAGAAGTTGATGTACTGGAGCCTGAACTGCGGTTTACACGCGAAAAAGCGGAACCGCAGGCGATAGTGCGTGATTCAGCATACCTTAAAGACCTGGCCGACCTGGCTATGCCCCTCGCCATCAACCGGTTTTCGGTCCGGGACGGAACACTGCGTTATATTGACCACGGCCTGGGGGTCGATGTGCAGTTGGACAGCATCAATGCTGTGGCTTCGAACCTCAAAAACGCATACGATTCGACCAGCGCTTTCCCCGCCGGACTGGAAGCCACGGCAATAGCCTATCACGGACGGCTTGAGGTCAACGTCCAGGCCAATCCCCTGAACCCTGATCCTACGTTCAGGATGAATGCAAAACTGGAAGCAGTCGAGCTGCCGCAACTGAACGACTTTTTCAATGCGTATGCACATATCGATATCAACAAGGGCAACTTCGGGCTTTTTACAGAGGCAGAAGCCAAATCGGGCAGATTCAACGGGTATGTCAAGCCTGTGATAAGAGACCTCGATATACTCTCGCTTAAAGACCAGGACCGCAACGACAACTTCCTGCGCAAGGCCTGGGAAGGCATAGTAGGGCTTGTTACAGAAATATTTGAAAATCAGCCGAAAGACCAGGTCGCTACGAAAATAAGGCTCCAGGGATCATTGGAAAATCCCAGCTCAAACTGGTTCCTGGCCATCGGCTATATCCTCAGGAATGCGTTCATACAGGCACTGCAGCCAAGTATAGATCATGAAATCAACCTGCAGGCCGGTTCTGCAGCCTCCGGAGGAAAGAAGAAATGAGAATATCAAGGCTGCTTCTGCACCCTCACGGAATCGACGGGCTGAGGCCCCTGGATCCCCTGGTAGCGGGGATCCGAATCGCTTTGAATAAACGTATCGGTGGGTGAAGGGACTGACCGGTTTACCGTCGTATCTCCTGTTTCCCGCTTCGAATTGCTGTTTCCGCAGGAGATCATATTCAGACAGAATAGTATCCCTGCAATTATGCCGTATGTCCTGTGTATAGTTTTCATGTGTATGAAGATTAATGTTTGAAGGCACTTTTATTTGCCGGCGGAGGGCACAGCGCCCCGCTTTATGTACTGAATCCTGATCCGCGCACGGTTATTTCATCCGCAGCATTTCCATCTCGTTTGTCAGCCTCTTCAATACGAAAATGTGATCTCTCAACAATTTCAGATTGACTTCCGTCTTTTCGAAGTGCGCCAGAATTTTAGTATATTTTTTCAAAAGCTTGTGCTGTTTAAGTTTAAGATACCGGATCACATATTCAGCCGATGTCCCTCTGGGAAGTTCGAGCAGCTCCGTTATTTCTCCTGCCGGATACTGGAGCGAGCCGTCTTCCAGGGGAGATTTGAGCTGATCATATATTGCTGATATCTCGTTCATACAAAGGGATGCAATCAGGTACCCTTTCCCGCATAAACCACGCAGATCGCACGGTAGCTCCTCCCGCATCGCAATTTTAAAAACAAATTTCTGAGCGCCGTGCAGCCGCCATAATTCGGCTACTTTCTGTGTAACGCGCTTAGCCATAGTCACCATCCTTCAACCATGAAACGTCCAGTGATACATCTATTTGGAGCTGTCTGAAAAGTACAGAAACTGCTGCGTTGTTCTAACCAGCAAGTACTTTTCAGACAGCGCCTTTTAAACTGCTCAGGCCTTTTCTTCCATTGCAGACTCGTTGACGAAGCTTTCGGCGACTTCCGTCAGCTTGGTATCGGCGGCTTTCTCCTCCTGTAGGATCTCACCAAGGAGCCGGGCAGCTTCCGTGTGCCCCATTATCTTGGCAAAAGTAGCCAGCGTCCCGTAGGAGGCTATTTCGTAATGTTCGATTTTCTGGGCTCCCAATATCAGGGCCGCATCTCTCACCATCGTACCTTTCCCGTGGTCTTTCAGCAGCTCGTCGGCTTCTTCCAGAAGGCCTTCCATAGCTTCGCACTTTACAGGCTTGGCCGTTTCTCCCAGGCTTTCGAATACTTTTTTGAGCTTTTCAATATGTCCGCCGGTTTCATTCCAGTGGTTTTCAAACGCTTTTGTAAGTTCTTCCGAAGTGGCTCCTTTTGCCATTTTCGGCAGGCTCCGGTATAGGTGCTCTTCAGCCCACAGGACGTCCTTCAGACCATCCAGGAATAGCTCATGCAGCGCGTTGTCCATCATCTGATCTCCCGTATTCTTTGTCTTTTGTGTACTTTTCATGATTTTAAAACTTTTAGTTGAGTAGTAAGTATTGGTCAAAAACCATTCCCGGTAAGCCCTTAACCGATGGAGTTTTTAGGCCTGACCCGCCTGAAAGAGCCGGTTTCCTGAAATGCGGCGATGAGGAGCCTGCTAAAACTCTGAAATATTCAACGCGAAGTAAATCAGCAATTTAAATTGCTGTCGTGTTGTGGGGTTGCCTTCACACAAGTTGTTGAAAAGTCGGTCAACCTGCCTCCCATGCCTGCTTACCGGCTGCTAAGACCGCATCAGTATCCCGGCCGCGATAGAATCAGTCAGGAGCCAGGATATCCAGGATCCCCTTGTTAAGATACACCCGGAGTTCTCCTCCCTTGTATTGCTTTGCCTTATCGTCGATATGAATCCTGGTCGGAGGCAAAAACAGCGTCAGCTCCTCCGCCTGAATAGCCGGGTATGAAAACTCATCGTCCTGTCCGTTGAGCCGGGCTTTTATATGGTCCAGCAGTTTATTACGCTGACCGGCGGGAATGAGTACCAGCTCGAGTTTACCGTCGCCCGGATCGGCGTTTTCAGCCAATACCAGGTTGGGGCCGATCGATCTGATGTTCATAATTTCAATCATCAGGTACTCCCCTTCATAACGGGTACCATCGGCGGTAATGACGGCCGGCAGCGGACTGAAATCCCGGACAACCTGCTCCAATACTCTCAGCGCAGCCTGAAGCCTTTCCTCTACCGAAAGGTCCCTGCCGACGCTGTTTTTCGCTTTTTCCATAAGGGCAGGAAAAATCCCTGCCCCGATTCCCTCCATAAAAAATTCCTTCCTTCCGGCTCCGTCAACAAAACCGATATCCAGTTTCCGGGGTGTCAGAGTCTTTAGCGAGGCGATGGCCTCCGCCGGTTCGGGCTTTATCCCGAATGTTGCAGAAAAGTTATTGGCAGTACCCAGCGGAATAACCGTCAGGGGATACTGCCGCTGCATCAGTCTGCGGCGTAAAAGCATTTCAACGACTTTACGTACCGCGCCGTCACCGCCTGCCGCAATCAGGAACTTAGCCTCTTCGTCAAAATTTTGCCACTTTTTTGCCCTTACAGACCTGTACTGACATGAAAAACCTTGCTCTTTAAGCAAGCTCAGCAGCTTCCCGTATTCATGGTCGGAGTCGCCTGCCTTGGGATTATGAAAAAATACCGTGGGTTCCATATAGCTTTTTTCAGCTTCCAAGATAAAATCATGCCTGGCATCATCTTTGAAACAGATAGTTGAAAGCCGATAACTTTTATACTTATGAAAATACTAGTCACCAACGACGACGGCATATACAGTCCCGGCCTGGCGGCCCTCGCCAGAGTCGCATCTAAATTCGGGGAAGTAGTCATAGTTGCACCCAACGTAGAGCAATCTTCAAGCGGGCATGCCATTACGGCTACGCGGCCGCTGTCATACAAAAAATCGCCGATCATTTTTGAGGGCATGGAGGCCTACAAGGTAAACGGCACGCCGGCCGATTGCGTCGCCCTCGGTACGCATCTGGCAGAAAAAGTCGACCTGGTCCTTTCAGGTATTAATATGGGGCCTAACCTGGGAAACGCCATCTGGCATTCGGGCACGCTGGCGGCAGCCAAGCAGGCTACGCTCCTGGGAATACGGGGCATTGCATTCAGCACTCCTGCGAAAGACGCCGAACCCGACTTCGAAATCCTGGAACCTTTTGTAGCCAACTCCCTGAGTGTTTTACTGGAAGACCCCGACCTCAGGCTCGTTAACGTCAATTTGCCTTACCGGCCGACGGGGCTGCGATGGACCCGCCAATCCGTGCAATTCTATGACGGCGAAATCGTTCCGGGCGAAGATCCGATGGGCAGGAAGCACTACTGGTTTACCGTAAAAGCCCTGGAAGCAGCCGAAACCGGTTCTGACCGGTGGGCGGTGGAAAACGGTTATGTGTCGCTCACTCCGCTTCGTCTCGACCTTACAAGCGACGAAGACCTTGAACGCGTTTTGGAAAAGCAACCTTTGCCTGACGTATTTACGCCCGCAGTACCGCATTAAGCTTCTGCTTATGAACCCACCGTTTAGCACTTATCGCATTCAGCTTCACCGCGGGTTTAATTTCGGCGATCTCGAAAAGCAGGTGGGGTACTTTGCAGACCTGGGCATAGGCACACTGTATGTCTCTCCTGTTTTTAAGGCAGTTCCGGGTAGTGTCCACGGATACGACGGGACAGATCCGGCCCTTATCAACCCGGAATTGGGCACACTGAAGCAGCTCCTGGCGCTAAATAAAGTACTCAAAAGTCTCGACATTACGTGGCTCCAGGATATAGTCCCCAATCACATGGCGTTTCATCCCGGCAACGCCTGGCTCATGGATGTCTTCAGGCATGGAAACGCATCGGCGTACCGGAACCACTTTGATACGTCTCTCAGCTCTTCCTTTATGAAGGGTAAACTGATGGTGCCGGTGTTAAAACAAAACCTTACTGAAAGTATTGCAGCAGGGGACGTCCGTCTCAGCTTAAGGCGCGGACAACTTTACCTTACCTGCGCCGATATGCATTTTCCGGTGTGCCCTTCTTCATTTCCTTTTTCTTTACCGGTTACACCTGCTGAAGAAGCGGATGTAAAAAAAAGGATCAGGCATATCAATGCCGACCCCTCGCGACTATCGGATATCATATCGGTTCAGCATTATGAGCCATGCCAATGGGATGAACCCGATCGCAGGATCAATTTCCGGCGCTTTTTTACCGTAAACAACCTGATTTGTCTCAATGTACAGAACCGGCAGGTATTTGCCGACGTACATGCCCTCATAAAAAAACTGGCGGATCAGAATGTCTTCAACGGCCTTCGCATCGATCACATCGACGGACTTTACAACCCGGGGGAATACCTCCGAAACCTGCGCAAGCTCTTCGGTCCCGATATTTACATCATAGCCGAGAAAATTCTGGAGCGCGATGAAAAGCTCCCCCGTGACTGGCCCGTACAAGGCACCACCGGCTACGACTTCCTTTCGCTGAGCAACAACCTGTTCACCAACCCGGAAAGCGAGCGGATACTCACCCGTTATTACGAAAAAAAAACCGGTGTCAAGGCTTCTTTGAAACAGCAACAGATCGAAAAGAAGGCCCTGATATTATCGCGGTACATGCAGGGAGAAGTCCGGAACCTGTATAGGTATTTACTGGAGCTGGAGCTTTGCCCCGTGAAGACAAAAATACCCGGAGATAAGATCAGGGAAGCGATTTCTGCGTTCCTGGTTTATTTTCCGGTGTACAGGCTTTACGAGGAAAGCTTCCCCATGCGTGAAAAGGCTTATAAAGTCATCCGGTCGACCTGGAAAGCCATACGTAAAGATGGTTATGCCGATCCTGAGGCGACCGCCCTGACGAGAGAAATTTTCAGGAAGGCGCAGTATGGGAAAGATCCGGGCTTCAGCCGGAGGGCAATGTGCTTTTTTCTCAGGTGCATGCAGTTTACAGGGCCTCTCATGGCAAAGGGCGTTGAAGATACCCTAATGTATACTTACGGTCGCCTCATCGGGCGGAACGATGTAGGCGACCATCCTGCGAATTTCGGCCTGGAGCCAGCCGGGTTTCACAAGGCCATGAAAAGACGACAGGAAAAATGGCCCCTCACGCTCAATGCCACCTCTACCCACGATACCAAACGGGGAGAAGATGCCCGCGCCCGTTTCCAGGTAATTTCGGCTATCCCGGACCGCTGGATACAGCACATAGCACACTGGGAAAAGCTGCAGCAGCAATACCATGGAGAACTGCCGCATCCGGATGACATTTATTTCATTTACCAGGCTATAACAGGCTCCTATCCTATGCCGGGACAACCCGGCGATGACTTTGAAAGCCGTCTCCATATCTACCTCGAAAAGTACCTGCGGGAAGGCAAGCAACGTTCTGACTGGACGAATATTGATACGGTATACGAGAACATTGTAAAAGCGTTCGCGTCTTTTCTGCTCGATAAAAACAGCGGGTTTTATGCCCCTTTCACCGAATTCCTCAAAGAAATAGCTGATTTCGGCATCATCAATTCCCTGGCACAGTTGATCCTGAAATTTACGTCGCCGGGTATCCCCGACCTTTACCAGGGCTCCGAATTGTGGGATCTCAGTTTTGTAGATCCCGACAACCGGCGTCCTGTCGACTATCCGTTACGTAAGGCATACCTCGAAGAAATTGAGGGTTATCCGCCAGAAAGCGCCCTTCCGGTGCTCTGGACAGAAAGGTATACAGGGAAGATCAAGCTCTGGCTGATCCGGGTTCTTTTGCGGTTGCGTAAAGAAGCAAAAACGCTTTTTCTCAACGGCGGGTACACCGGGCTTGAAGCAGAAGGCACGTATCGGAGGCATGTACTGGCATTTGCCCGGAAATACAGGGACGAATGGGTAGTCACCGTGCTTCCGCTGTACCTGGCTGCGGTTGAAGGTATGCAACCGGATTTAATAAACGGTTTCGACTGGAAAGACACCCATGTGCTCCTCCCTGTCCGGGAAAATATAAAATGGCATAATGTCATCACAAACCGCGAAGGGGAAGGCAGGGAAGTAAGGCTAAATGATATTTTCGGGGAGCTTCCTATGGCAATCCTGCAATTTACAGAGCCACCTAAAGCCAGGACGGCCGGGGTCCTGGCGCACCTTACTTCACTGCCTTCCCGGTTCGGGATCGGCGATATGGGTCAAGAGGCCTTTCTCTTTGCAGACCGGCTCCGTGCTGCAGGACAGTATTGGTGGCAGATGCTCCCTGCAGGCCCCGTATCGGAAGGCCAGCTCTACTCGCCCTACAGCACCCTCAGCGCTATGGCCGGCAATCCTCTCCTGATCAGCCCTGAAATACTGGCTTCGGAAGGGCTGCTCGGGGAAGACGAGTTGAAAAGCCATATGCTTCCGGTTACGGGTCAGGTCGACTATAAAGCAGTTGTTTTGCATAAAAATGCATTGCTTGAAACAGCATTTTCAAGGGACGGCAGCGATCGTCATTCACCTTTCAGGGCATTCTGCCGGGAACAGAAACACTGGCTATTTGATTATGCGTTGTTCACAGTGCTGCGAAAGGAGCACGGCGACCAGCCCTGGCATACGTGGGAAACAGCCTATAAGCTGAGAAAACAGGACGCGTTGAAAAAATTTGCGGCTCAGCATACGCTTTCCATAGAGCTCGAGCAGTGGAAGCAATATCAGTTTTACAGGCAGTGGGATAAGCTGAAAACTTATTGTCACCGGCGGGGCATCGGCATACTAGGCGACATCCCGATCTATGTAAGCTATGACTCGGCCGATGTATGGGCCAATCCACACCTCTTTTCCCTGAACGACGACCGGAGCCTTCGCGGCGTAGCGGGCGTTCCGCCCGACTATTTCAACAGCCAGGGACAGCTCTGGGGAATGCCGGTCTTCAACTGGACGGCTCACAAAAAAGAGGGTTACCGGTGGTGGATACGGCGGATATCCCTTAACAGGCACCTTTTCGATAAAATAAGGCTGGACCATTTCAGGGCATTCGCTTCCTACTGGGAAGTCCCGGCGGCTGAAAAAACGGCGATCCGGGGGGTATGGAAGCCCGGTCCGGGCAAAGAGCTGTTCGACAGGCTCACAGAAGTGTTCGGCACCCTGCCGTTCCTGGCCGAAGACCTCGGTGAAATCGATGACGCCGTGCACGGCTTACGAAAAATCTGCGGCTTGCCCGGCATGAAGGTTCTCCAGTTTGCCTTTGGAGGAGACCCGGCCTTATCACCCCATGCGCCGCATCACCATGAAAAAGATTTCTTTGTATACACGGGGACTCACGATAACAATACGACCCTGGGCTGGTTCAGGAAAGAACTCGATAAACGAAGCCGGAAGAGGTTAAGCCGTTACTCCGGCGCCGATGTAAACGAAGACAACCTGCGCGATGTCATGATCCGGATGGCTTACGGTTCGGTGGCGCAAACAGCTATCATACCTATACAGGACGTACTAGGGCTCGATGAGCACAGCCGCATGAACATGCCCGGCACGACAGCCGGCAACTGGACCTGGCGGATGCGGAGCGATGCGTTCAGCCGGGAGATTGCCGGGCAGCTCCTTCAGTATGTCCGGCTGTACGACCGCTGACAAATACCTTTATCCTATATACGTCAATTTTGTTCGGTTTGGAGAACGCGGATTATCGTATTTAAATCCAGTACGATATTGGGAATTTTCAAATCAAAATAATTAACTTGTGGACTTGTAAATGCCGGGGACCCGTTCCATGGTCCTCGTTCAGCCTTGTTGCCGTATTACGTCGCCTGAAGAATAGACCTGACCCAATTGACTATAATCATTTAAACTATTATCACCGCATTCGGTTTTACATCCCTTAACGTTATTGATAGCCTGATATTCTTACCTCAGCATTAAATTTAAATACTGAACAGGACAAACTTCAATTAATTGATTACGATCTTTTAAAACCCCGGGGCTCGAAGTCCTGGTTTTAGCTTTATTCTTTGCAAGTTTCAGGCTGCTGTTGCAATATGAGCAACGTCTGCATCCAGCTTGCCGGCATTTTTCCATCCTCGTCCCGATTTGTACTTATTTACTTTACTTAGAAAATTACTGGTATACTACCCTTATAATTTATGATTCTGATAGTCGACGATAGGCCCGAAAATATCTATTCTCTGAAATTCTTACTGGAGTCCAAAAAATTCAATGTCGATACGGCCCTCTCGGGTCAGGAAGCGCTTAAAAAAGTATTGAAAAGAGAGTATGCGCTCATTATCCTGGATGTACAGATGCCGGGTATGGACGGGTTTGAGGTCGCGGAAGCCCTGTCGGGTTACAGCAAAACCAAAGAAATCCCGATCATCTTCCTTTCAGCCATGAACACCGAAAAGAAATTCATCACGAAAGGCTACGATTCCGGTGGGATAGACTACATAACAAAGCCGGTTGACCCGGATATCCTGCTTCTGAAAGTAAAAACATTTTACAGGCTATATGAGCAGAATCTCGCCCTCAAGCTGCTTGAAAGCAAAAAGGACGAGTTTATGACGATCGCAAGCCATGAGCTCAAAACGCCGCTGACAAGCATCAAAGCCTATATCCAGTTGCTCGAACGGCTGCTTTCCCGGTCTGCCGATAAAAATGTGACCGAATATATCCATCGCGCACATGAGCAGGTCTTAAAGCTCGAAAAGCTGATTTCTGAACTGCTTGACATTTCGAAAATAGAAAACGGGAAGCTGAAAATGAACAAAAAACATTTCGATCTCGAGCAGATGGTTCAAAATACGATCCTTACAATTTCCAACATCAGCCGGGAAGCCGGCGTCAGCATCGTCAGAGAAGGAGAACGATTTAAAAACCAGGTTTTTGCCGATGAGATACGTGTCGAACAAGTCCTGATCAATTTTCTGACCAATGCCATCAAATATTCTCCCGGAAGCGGAAAAGTAGTTGTAAGAACAAGCCAGGGAGACAATCATTTCTGCATAGCAGTCCAGGACTTCGGAATAGGGATACCCGAGGAAAAACAAAAACACATATTCTCCAAATTTTACCGGGTAGAAGAGTCCTCGGTGAAATTCCAGGGATTGGGGATAGGGCTCTATATCTGCGCAGAGATCATCAGGCAGCACCAGGGTACCTACGGAATCACCAGCACTTTGGGCAAAGGCACGACGGTGCATTTTTCCATACCTTTAAACTAGCCGGACATGCCCAGAAAACTGATTAAAAAACTACAGATCGGCTTCGGAATTTCCCTGCTTATACTGATTGCAAGTTCCGCCGCTTCTTATTTCAGCATAAGAAAACAAATAAAAGCACGTGAGAATTTTCTGCGCACCCAGCGAATCATTCTCTCGGCAAACCAGATCCTTATAGATCTGCAAAATGCCGAAACGGGTCAGCGCGGCTTTTATCTTACCAATGATGAGACATTTCTTGAGCCTTACCACCATAGCGTGCGTTCCCTGCCGCAGTCATTGAAAGAAACCAGGGAACTTGTAAAAAGAAATGAGCTGCAGTCTTCGCGCGTCGACAGTATCTCATTGCTCGTGCATATGCGGCTGAACATCCTGACCGACCTGACCAACATCAGAAGACGGGGTGAGAATATTAGTTTACAACAACTCGAGGCGGGAAAAGCTTATATGGATAGCTGCCGCAATATTATCACAAGGTTCATACAAACGGAAAACCAGCAGCTCGACGAGCAGGGGCAGCAGGTAAGCTCGATTACAGCCTATACTTCTACTTTCATCGTACTGGCGGCCATTTTCTCCCTGGCTATTGCGCTCACATTTTATTTTCGTATCCACCGTGAGCTTAAAAAGCGCGAAAAGCTCCAGGAAGCAATCAGGAGAAAAGATGAGGACCTGGTACGAAGGCTGGCCATTGTCCGTGGAATAGCAAAAAGCATCTCATCCGGCGATTATTCGGTCCGCGTGACCGACCACGAAAAGGATGCACTCGGCGAAATCGGCAACGCGCTGAACGAAATGAGCCGCAGCCTGGAAAAATCCTTTGAAAAAATCAACAACAACGAATGGAAGCAGGCGGGCCTGGCGGGGTTGAACGATACCCTGGTTGGGAATAAAAACCCTGAAGCGGTGGCCCATGACGCCCTTGCTCACCTGGTGAATTACGGTAAAAACGCCAACGGAGCAATTTACCTGCCCGAAGACGACGATCTTGTATTGCGCGGTTCGTACGGGCTCGAGCATCATATGACGAAGCGGTTCGTGCCGGGCGAAGGAACGATTGGACAGGTGTTCAAAGACAAGTGTACTAAACTATGGGAGAACATCGGCCATAACGACTATATCGTCAGCTTCTCAGCCGGCCAGTTGAGAATTTCACACATCCTGTGGCTGCCCCTGGTGTTAAAAGACACCTGTTTCGGGGTAATAGAGCTCGGCTCACTCAAAAGCTTCGAGCCTCATGAAATAGCATTTTACGAAGAAGCCTGCAGGATTATCACCCTGGGAATTGCCGCTGCCAACAGCAGGAAAAACGCGCAGACACTCCTTGAAGAAACCCAGGCCCAGTCGGAGGAGCTGCTGGTACAGCATAATGAGCTTGAAAAGCTTAATACAGAGCTCGAAGCGCAGGCCCAGAAATTACAGGCTTCCGAAGAAGAGCTCAGAGCCCAGCAGGAGGACCTGCTCCAATCCAACCATGAACTGGAGGAACGCTCACGTCTGCTCAGGGAAAAAAATACGCTGATTGCCCAGCGGAATGTGGAAATACAGAAGAAGGCCGCCGAACTGGCCCTGAGCACACGGTACAAGTCGGAATTCCTCGCCAATATGTCGCACGAGCTCCGTACCCCACTTAACTCCATCCTTTTGCTTTCGCGGCTGCTGGCTGAAAACATGGAGAAAAACCTGTCTTCAGAACAGGTGAAATCGGCGCAGGTAATCCAGAGCTCGGGATTGAGCCTGCTCAGCCTGATCGACGAAATCCTGGATCTTTCTAAAATAGAGGCGGGTAAAATGGAGCTGGACTACCAGAAAGTCGAAATTACCGCTCTCTGTAAAGGTCTTGACGATATGTTTGCGCCGGTCACAGCCCAGAAAGGACTCAGCTTCGACATCAGGATTGATCCCCTGCTGCCCGAAAGTATCGAAACCGATCAATTGCGGCTTGAACAGGTTCTCAGGAACCTTCTGAACAACGCGATAAAATTCACCGCTAACGGGGGGATAACCCTCCGGGTTTCAGAAGATCCTGCCAAAAAAGATTTTGTACTTTTTTCAGTAAAAGATACTGGTATCGGGATAAGCCAGGAGCACCGGCACGTCATATTTGAAGCGTTCCGGCAGGCCGATGGGACGACGAAGAGAAAATACGGCGGCACGGGCCTGGGCCTTTCGATATGCCGCGAAATAACCCATTTGCTGGGTGGTGAGATATCACTCCGGAGCAGTCCCGGCGAAGGCAGCGATTTTACCGTCAGTATCCCGGCAAAACAGGCTATTGCCGACCAGCTACGGTCGGGGCGTAGGGATGCGATGGAAAAGCTCCTGCCCGGAATAATAGAAGCCCCGGATGCTCCGGATGAAGCTGGCCGGGCTGATAAGTTACCGGAGATCCGCGAAGAGATTACCGGTGAAGACAACACCGTCAGGGATATAAAAGAAGCGATTCTCCAAAATCCCGGGAAGGTCCTGATCGTGGAAGAGAACCCTAAACATGCCGAGGCTCTCTCCTACTTCCTGGGCAGCTTCGATGTCGGGGTAGAAATCAAAGACACGGTGGAAGACTGCATCACGGCCTTACTCTCGGCCGATGTAAGCTGTGTGATCCTGGATATGGCCGTTCCGGATAAAATGGGTTATGAAACGCTGGAAGCCGTCAGGAAAAATAAAGGGCTGGAAAATGTTTCGATTATCATTTTTACAGGAAGGAACCTGTCGGGGGCCGAAGAGCTGAAAATCCGGAAATATGCAGACTCGATCGTTATTAAGACCGTCCATTCTTTCCGGCGCATTCTGGATGAAATAGGTTTTTTCCTTCATCTTCCCGCGGAAAGCGAGACAAGGAAAAAACCAGGAAAGACAGGGCGGCTGGGATCTCTTCCGGAAGTGCTGAAAGGTAAAACAGTCCTGATGGCCGACGACGACCCACGCAATATATTCTCGGTGACCAGGACGCTTGAAGCGTACCAGATGAAAGTGATCGCGGCGATCGACGGAAAAGAAGCACTGGAAAAGCTTCGCAATGCCCCTTCCATAGCCGTGGTATTGATGGACATCATGATGCCGGAAATGGACGGCTACAAAACGATCATGCAGATCCGCAGCATGCCTGAGTACGCCCGGTTGCCGATCATAGCCGTCACAGCCAAAGCGATGACGGGCGACAGGGAAAAATGCATCCGGGCAGGAGCTTCCGACTACATCTCCAAACCTGTGGACACCGACCAGTTATTATCACTTCTCCGAGTATGGCTTTATGAACCCTGAAAAAGAACACACTATGAACAAGGAAATCAATCGGGAAGACAGCCGGATCATTCTCATCGTCGACGACGATAGCAGAAATGTCTTTGCTATGGGAATGACCCTCAAAGCACACGGATACAGCTTTTTCTCATGCCCGAATGCAGCAGAAGGTCTTAAAGCGCTGGCTGAAGACAAACGGATTTCGCTGGTTCTGATGGACATGATGATGCCTGAAATGGATGGCTATGAAGCGTTGCGCGCGATCAGGTCTTCGCCGCAGTACCCCGATGTCCCTGTTATCGCAGTCACCGCCCAGGCCATGAAAGGCGACAGGGAAAAATGCCTGGAAGCCGGGGCTTCCGGCTATGTTAAAAAACCCGTTGATGTAGATAATCTGCTGAAAATCATAAAAGATCTGATGAAATGACCGAAGCCGGTATCATACAAAATGAAGATATAGACACCCTGCTGTCTGAAATTGCCCATCGTTACGGCTACGATTTTTCGCAATACAGCAGGGCATCCCTTACACGCAGGATCAACCGGATTTGCCTGATAGACCGGTTTTCCGGCATTGCAGCGCTACGCCGCAGGGTGATAAACGACACCTCTTATCTCCAGCGTTTTATTGAAGAGGTCACCGTCAATGTCACAGCGATGTTCAGGGATCCGGCTTTCTATGCCGCGCTCAGAACCGACGTTTTGCCAAGGCTTGCCTCCTACCCGCTTATCCGCATCTGGATAGCCGGCTGCTCCACGGGAGAAGAAGCCTATTCCCTGGCCATATTGCTGACGGAAGCCGGCTTGTACCATAAGTCCCTGGTTTATGCTACGGATATTAATCCCGCTTCTCTGGAAAAAGCTTCCCGGGGCGTATTTCCGTTGAACCACATGGAGCAGTATGCGGCGAACTACGCACTTACCGGTGGTAAGGATAATTTTGCCGGGTATTACGCAGAAAAACACGATACCGCGAAATTCGACCCGGCTCTGTCAGCCAGGATCATATTTTCGACACACAACCTGGTCTCCGATTCTTCCTTCAATGAATTTCAGCTTATTTTATGCCGTAATGTGCTTATCTATTTCGATAAAGACCTGCAAAACAACGTTTTACGCCTTCTTAACGAAAGCCTCCAAAGGCTTGGGTACCTGGCATTGGGAGCAAAAGAAACGGTCCGGTTTTCCTCCCTGGGGCAACGCTACCGGCAAATTGGCGATGAGAAGATCTGGAAGAAATTAAAATAGGTGCTCAACGAAGAGCATCAACCCGTACAATCACACTTAACGCAAATTACTATGAAAAACGAAACCATACTCGTGTTTGACGATGACAAGACGCTGCTCAGCATATTTTCCATCGTTTTAAAAGCCTCCGGCTATACGGTAGCCGTATCCGAAACCTCGCATGATATCATCGAGAAAGTGGCAGAGGTAAAGCCTGCTGCGATTATTATGGACAATTGGATCCCTATAATCGGCGGGATAAAAGCCACGCAGATTCTGAAAGAACATGCCAAATTCAGGCATATCCCGGTCATTTACTGCTCAGCCAATAAGGACATAGCGCTGCTGGCCGAAAAGGCCGGCGCCGAAGCCTACCTGGCGAAGCCGTTCGACCTGGCCGATCTTGAAAATACCGTGGCAAAGCTTGTGAGGAATTGATGTAGTAATGGCGGTGTCTAAAAATTATTTTTCTTTTTAGACACCACCATTTCCCCGAAAGTACTTCGAAAGAAATTACTGTTTTCGCTATACTTTTTAGCTTTGGAGCTTCTTCTTTGATGCACCGGGGAAGAATAGTGCAAAAACTATCAGTACAGCTACCGAACCGATAGCCGGATAGATCCATATCCCCTGCCAGTCATGAGTTATACTGCCTACCGGTTGTTCCAGAGTATGATAAGCCTGGGAAAGTCCTGCCAGGTGAGTGCCGACAAATGAACCAACACCCCAGAGAATAAATGCAATAAGTCCCTGTGCTGCTCCCCGTATGGTTTCGTTCGCCTCCTCGTCTACATATAATTGTCCCGCAATAAACAGGAAATCATAGCAGACTCCGTGCAGCAGAATGGCTGTGAAAACAAAAACGGTTTGGAAAGAGACTGAATCCACGCTTCCTGCCAAAAGAAAATACCGGATCGCCCAAAACAGGATACCTA
>CAZLTN010000002.1:0-158375 GCA_964562455.1 uncultured Cytophagales bacterium | reverse complement strand
CCACCTGTCTTCCGGAAACGGCTGTCGTGCAATGGGCCCAGCTCAAATCGAACGGATTGGACGAAAACAGCCAGTTCAATACTTTACATGAAGAACTCGTTGAACGTTTCGCTCACATCAGACTGCTCAACGACGACCTGACCCCTTCCATTCTTTTTTCGACATTACGGGATTACCCGGAAGACGATACGAATGTCAGTATTCTGATGGAAGCCGCCAGGGAAGCCGGTTTTGATGTGGCATTTGCCTATATCGATGAGGTCGATTTCTCTGAGACGGAAGGGTTGTTTATGCATGATCCGCATAATGCAGCTTTTATACGGTTTGATTTCTGGTTTAAGCTTATTCCCTGGGAATTTATCGGGAACGAGGAAAAGGAGCTGGCGTCCATACTGACCAGTCTTGTGAAAAACCGTAAACTGGTTGTTCTCAATCCTGCCCATACTTTGCTCTACCAATCGAAGTATATCCTGAAGGTGTTATGGGACCTCTACCCTTATCACCCGCTGCTGCTGCAAACGGAGCGGCACGCTATGCCCCACAAAAAGAGTGTAGCGAAGGTACTTTTCGGACGCGAGGGCGCCAATGTGAGCATTATAGAAAAAGGCGGGGATGTTTCGGAGTCGGTTTCGGGCGAATACGGAAATCAGCCGCGGATTTACCAGGAATATTTTCCGCTTCAGACTGACGAAGCCGGGTATACCTATCAGGCGGGGTTATTTTATGTGAATGAGGCCTGCGCTCTGGGATTCAGAAGAGGGGGGAAGATACTGGATAATACAGCCCAGTTTGTAGGGCATATGATAGAATAGGAAAGCAGACCGGGAACGTTGCCGTGAAAAATAATCTGCCTCGTGAAAGGGCATTGAGCTTCTTTGTCTAAATTGAACGTTTGCTTTCCGCTACTAAACCCTGAATTAATATGTCCCTGCTGTATCGTCGTTCCTTTTATAGAAACGTAGTTAAACTGGTCTTGCTCCTGGTCTTTCCTTTGTCCGGCGCCGGTGCGCAAACCGGGCGAAAAATGGTTTCGGATACAGACTCTCTACCTGCAGTTTTCAACGACAAAACCGACGTGCTTCATGCTCTGTACCGTCACCGTGCCCTGAACCAGAGCAAGAAATACCAGGTTCCATCGGAAATGAAAGAATGGAGCGGGCATCGCGCTGAGCTCAGGGAGCAGATCGTCAGGCATACAGGCGCCAAAACATTTAAGGACCTTCCTCTTGACGTACGCGAGACGGGCAGTTTTCGGGGAGATGGTTTTACGGTTCGGAATATATACTTTCAGACCAGGCCGGGTGTATACGCGACCGCCAACCTGTATGCGCCGGAAGGGAAAGGAAAGTTCCCGGCTGTAGTAGTCATGATGGGACATTCGACCAACGGCAAGCTCTATGAAAATTACCAGTCTGTCGGGCAATCCCTGGCCAGGGAAGGTTATGTGGCTTTGTGTATCGATCCCTGGGGAGCCGGGGAGCGTTCGACGATTCACGGAACCTTCGAGTACCATGGCTCGGCGCTGGGCGCATCCCTTCTCAATATAGGCGAAACCCTCATGGGGATGCAGCTGACCGATAATATGCGGGCGGTAGACCTTCTCAGCTCTCTTCCTTACGTAGATAAAAACAAAATAGGCGCTACAGGGGCGAGCGGCGGCGGAAACCAGACTATGTGGCTGGCCGCGATAGACGAAAGGGTGAAGGCAGCGATGCCGGTAGTCAGCGTCGGTACGTTCGATTCTTATGTCATGGCGCATAATTGTGTATGTGAAGTGCTGCCGAAGGGACTGGGCTTTACCGAAGAATGGGGTGTCCTGAGCTTGGTAGCTCCGCGCGCCATCAAGATGTGTAACCATAACCAGGAATCAAATCCTACGTTTTTTCCGTTCGAAATGCTGAAAAGCTTTGCCAAGGCGAAGCCTGTATTCGAGTTGAACGGGGTAGGAGATAACATCGGCTACGAGTTTTTCGAGCGGCCGCACGGGTATTTCCCTGACGACCGCCGCGCTCTTCTGGGATGGATGGACCTGCACCTTAAAGGAACCGGTGACGGGAAGGCCAGGGATGAGAAGCCGGTGACCCTCATTCCCGTGGAAAAGTTAATGGTTTTCCCGGAAGGACGGCGTGATGCCCTTGTGCGCAGCACCGAATCCTATTGCCGGATGGTGGGAGCAGAGCTGAAGAAAAAACATGCGCAGGAATCCCCGGATGTTTCCCGCAAGCGCTCCGAGCTCGGGACCGTCCTGGGTATCGGGTCTTTTAACGGTCCTTCGGAAGTTTATCAGCCGGGAAGCCAGGCGGGATGGGACCGGGTGATCCTGGAAACTGCGGACGGCAGGTTGCTGCCGGTGTTGTATAAAGGAGGTACGGGAAGCGAGTATGCTATTGTAGCTCATGCGGACGGTAAGCAGGCCATTCCCCTGGAGACAATCCGGCAGCTTGGAGAGGCCCATAATATAGCGATCGTGGATTTTTCGGGAACGGGAGAAGCGGCCTCGGAGCACTCAAAGAATTATGACAAGCTAGCGCGGCTCCATACCTACGGACGGGCTTCCCTATGGCTGGGAGAAACAGTAATAGGAAATTGGACGGAAGAGCTTGCGGTAGTAGCGGATTGGATACGCGCCCGGGACGGGAATGCAAAAGTATCTTTTCACGGTTTTAAGGAGGTGGGCCTTGCCGGCGTTTTTTATGCTGCTCTGAACGGCAAATTGAACAGGGTCCATACCTATCATACCCCTGCAAGCTATGTTTTTGATACACGTCAGGAAGTTGAATACTTTGGAGTGGGTGTCCATATTCCAGGTATACTGACCTGGGGAGATCTGTCGCTGGCAGCGGGGTTATCGGATGCGGAGCTGTTCTTTCATGAGCCTGTTACCATGTCCGGAAGACTTCTGGACAGCAATGAAAAAGCGGAGCTTCAGAAAGAATATGATCAGGTGGGTTTAAAAACCGGCAGAAAAGGCAGAAGCAGGTTTCTTTGACAAATTATTCCCCTTCTCCTTGCTTATTCCGATCCTCCGTTACTAACTTTGTTCCCGACTCAAAGGGGTGCCCAACCAAACGGGCTGAGATCATACCCATACAACCTGATCCGGGTAATGCCGGCGGAGGGAAAGAGATCAATTGACACAAAGTTCAATTTCTCAAAACAAGTTTATTTTTTAACCTAAGGATAGGTCCGGCCCCTTGCCTGTTCGTTAACTTAACTCATTTTATGCGTAAAGTTGCGGCCTGTCTGATTTTCGCGTGTCTCATTTCCGGGGGACAATTATCGGCCCAAAAAACAGTATCCGGCAGAGTATCTGATGCAGATACCAAACAACCGCTTCCCGGTGCAACCGTCAGAGCCGGTCAGAGCCGGGGAACTACCACTGATGAAACGGGAAGGTTCTATTTTAACAATCTCCTGCCTGATATCGGGACGATAGAAGTTTCCTATGTCGGTTTTCAACCGGTCCGTGTTTCTGTCGAAGAACTCGGATCCCGGCCTGAAATCCTGCTCGAAAGGACCACCTTCACGGCGGATGAGGTAATTGTCAGCGCTACCCGGGTAACTGACAAAACCGGTATGGCTTATACCAATGTCACCGCCGAAGCCCTGAAAAACCAAAACCTGGGCCAGGATCTCCCCGTCCTGCTTAACTTCACTCCCTCGATGGTGACCACCTCTGATGCCGGGGCTGGAGTAGGTTATACGGGAATGAGGATCAGGGGCTCCGACGCAACCCGGATCAACATGACCATTAACGGGATCCCGTACAATGACCCGGAGAGCCAGGGTGCCTTTTTCGTGAATATGCCCGACTTTGCATCGTCGGTGAGCAGCATCCAGGTGCAGCGGGGTGTAGGGAGCTCTACAAACGGCGCCGGAGCTTTCGGAGCTACGGTGAACATCAATACCAACGAGTTTCGCCGCGAAGCCTATGCCGAGCTGAATAACTCCTTCGGTTCTTTCAATACCTGGAAGAATACGGTAAAAGTAGGAAGCGGGCTGCTGAACGACAAGTTTACGTTCGATGCCCGCCTTTCCCGTATAAAATCGGACGGATTTGTCGACCGGGCAAGCTCCGATCTGAAATCCTTTTACCTGTCGGGAGCTTACTACGGTAAACGGAGTTATATAAGGGCCAATGTTTTTTCAGGGAAAGAACGCACTTACCAGGCCTGGAACGGCGTGCCGGAGGCTAAGTTCCGGAACGACCGCGAGGGTATTCTTGCCTATATCGACAGGAACGGACTGAATAAACGGGACGCGGACAACCTGTTGAACGCCAATCCCCGGACCTATAACTCCTATTGGTATGAAAATGAAACCGACAATTACCAGCAGGACCAGTATCAGTTGCTCACCTCGCATACGCTGAGCAGTCAATGGACGCTTAACCTGAACGCGTTCTATGTCAGGGGCGCGGGCTACTACGAGCAGTATAAGGATAACGCCAAACTGAGCAACTATCTTCTTCCCCCTGCAATAGTGGGTAACGATACGATAACCAGGTCGGATCTGATTCGCCAGCGATGGCTGGACAACCATTATTACGGCACTACTTTTTCGCTGGATTACAATAGCTTCAAAAAGCTGAACTTCAGCTTTGGCGGCGGTTGGAACCAGTTCGATAACGATCATTACGGCAAGGTCATCTGGGCAAGATTTGCCAGCACGAGTGAAACGGGATACCGTTATTACTTTGGTAAAGGATTGAAATCGGACCTGAACCTGTATGCAAAAGCTTACTACCAGCTTTCCCCGGCATTTAACGTGTACGGCGATCTCCAGTACCGCCAGGTCGGTTACACGGTCGACGGGACGGATAATGACCTCAACGAATTGAAAGTAGATACCTGGATGGGTTTCTGGAACCCCAAAGTCGGGATCAACTATGATATTGAAGACAAAGGGTCGGTGTATGCATCCTTCAGCGTAGGGAACAGGGAGCCCAACCGCAACGATTTTGTAGATGCGCAGGCGGGGCATATACCTACCCATGAAACCCTTTATGACTGGGAAGCGGGCTACCGGCTGAGACATAATAAGGTTGTTTTCAACGCCAACCTGTATTTTATGGACTACCGGAACCAGCTCGTGCTGACCGGGCAGCTCAACGATGTAGGGAGCGCTATCCGTGTCAATGTCCCGAAAAGCTACAGAGCCGGGATAGAGCTGGAAGCCGCCTGGGCGATTTCAAAGCAACTGAAATGGAATGCCAATATTACCTTCAGCAGGAACAAAATCAGCAGGTTCACCGAGTACGTGTTCAACTATGATACCTACGACCATGATGTGATCGATCACGGGCAGACCGATATATCTTTTTCTCCCAATACGGTTGCCGGCAGCCAGTTGAATTACAGCTTTGGCGGCGGATTTGAAGTAGCACTACTTACCAAGCTGGTCGGGAAGCAGTACCTGGACAACACTTCGGATGATACCCGCAAGCTGGATCCCTATTTTGTAAACGACCTGAGGATTTCCCACAGGTTTTCAGCGAAATGGGCAAAGTCTCTGGATGTGACGGCTTTGATAAACAACCTGTTGGATCGCCGGTACGCCTCAAACGGTTATACCTATGGTTTCAGGTCAGAGGGATCTCATATCCAGGAGAACTTCTATTTTCCGCAGGCAGGGACTAATTTCCTGGTTGGAGTGAGTTTAGGGTTTTAGGATATAACTTTCTCGCCTTTTTTTGTTATAATTACTATTTCATTATGGTCGGTTTTGAAGCGTTCGAGTGATGAAATGGTCATTTGTAATTCAACAGAAGTTAAAAGCTGCCCTTTTATTGGGGGGAGTCATGATGCTGATTGTTGTGGTAAGCTATCTTTCGAGTAATAATATTAACGGTATCGCCCGCTCTTTTACCTCTATTTATGAAGACAGGCTGATGCCGGCGATCGACATCATACACCTGACCGAAGGGTTGTACAGTAAAAGGCTGTTACTGGAAAAACACCTTCTCACCGGAGGGGAGCAGAATACGGAAGAGCTCCGGGAGAAGCTCGCCCGGCATGACAATAAAATAGACTCGCTATTGCAGGCCTACGAGAAGACCTACCTCGTGGAGCAGGAATCAAAGAGTTTCCTGGCCTTTAAAAACAGGGTTAAAGAATACGCTTTGCTGGAGAAGACGATCGTCAACTTCAGCAAAGCGGGTTTTCGGGATGAGGGGATAAGCTTGTTTGAAGGAAAGGGCGGGGAAGTATTTCAACATACTATTTCAAGGCTGAACGAACTGACGGCCATACAGTCGCTTGTGGGGGAAGAGCTCCAGGAAGCGTCTAATTCGGAAGTATCTCTTTTCAAGTTATACGCAACCCTTCTCATCCTGACAGCCCTGATTATAGGCGGGCTGATCCTGCATCTTATTTACAGCTCCAAAATTGTCAATACGGAGCGTAAGGGATTCAATCTCAATTAACCATCTCCGGGCTGTTTGCCGATCGGCGGGTACCGCCCGCCCGCTACATCATCGTATATGCTGCACTACAAATGACTTTCGTCATTTGTAAAATCCCGACATGCCGCGTTATTTGTAATGCATATTGATCAGCTATTTACTCTAGTGCATACAATACAATCTGTAAATTTTAAAAAGCCATGAAAAAGAATGTCTGGATCCTCTTATTGCTCACGATGTGGGCCTGTGAAGAAAAACATAAAAAGCTTTTCTATAGCATTACCGTAGAAGCGCAGCCTGTAGAGGGAGGTAAAGTAGTGCTTCCGCCGGGACCGTTCGAAAGCGGGAAGCAGGTTGAGGTTTCCGCAGTACCGGAAAAGGAATACCTGTTTAAAGAATGGTCGGGCGATGCGTCGGGGAGCGACAATCCTCTGAAGATTTCAATGAATGCCAATAAAAACCTGATAGCGCATTTTGAGAAGAAAACCTATAAGCTGGAGATACAAACTGAAGGCGGGGGGAGTGTAAAGGAAGAAATTGTAAGAGACGCCAGGGCATCCGGGACCTACCCGTCGGGAACCAGGGTAAGACTCACGGCACAACCTGATTCAGGATGGATTTTTGAAAAATGGGAAGGCGATGTCTCCGGTACGACGGCTTCGGTTGAGCTGACGGTGGACACTCCCAAAACCGTAAAAGCAGTATTTAAGGAAGATCTGCCGGTGAGTATCCAGGTGGAAGGTGTAAAGCGTTCTCTTTTCCTTAATGAAGAATGCAAGGTGGTTGTAAAGGTAACTTATACCTCCGGGAAGGTAGAAAATGCGGATATCAGCAAGCTTACGATGACCAGCGTTGGAGGTATCGGGGATATAGAAATACATGGCGATACCATAAAGGCGGTAAAGGGTGGCGGAACGGGACTTTGGGTCGGTTTTGGAAAGCTCTTCAAAGTAGTTCTTATCACTGTGATTCCTGCAGAAGAAGTGACGGACTTCGATCCCTTCCTGGCGACACCGGCAGCAGGCGCCAGCGTGATCATTCCGGTCGTTGTGATCAATTATCTCCCGACCCTCGATGGCGTAAATCTGGATATGAACCGGGCTCCTGATGACTTTTACCAGCTCAGGTATTCTACGCTCGAGGAAGCAAAACAGAGAATAGCAGGTGAACTGAAGATTACGAAGTTCGGCATCGAGGAAGGTACCCGGTTCCGGCAATATAATTCTACCGTGCCGGTAGGCCCCTATGTAGGCATTAAGGTAGTAAAGTATTTTAATTTCTACGAGTTGAAAATGAAGGAATGGAAGTGGAACGGAACGATGAAGACACCGGATTATCATGACCTTTTCTCCATGCTGGAAATGCGTGACCTGGTCGATAACCAGGGTGTGAAGGAAGTATGGATCACGATGTTCAATAAAGATAAGTTCCCATCGATAGAGAACGGCCCTTACGACGATCCCTCGACATATTACGGAATACCGGAAAGCAATATGTCGAGCCCGTTGACCGGCGATATTTCCAACAGCCACAGGGACCCGGACGATTTGCCGGTTTATAGCAATACCTACATAGTATATGGCAACAGCGCGCACAGGGGCGCCGATACCAACCTGCATAATCGCGGGCACCAGTTGGAAGCGCAGTTTTCTTATGTCGATGAACTACAGGGGGTGACTGCTCCCGGCGACCGGCTGTTCTGGAATTACTTTGCAGGGTTGGGCCATAACCCGGGATCGAACGTTCCGTCGGGTCGGGTAGGCGCCACGCATTTCCCGCCAAATGCAACCAGGGACTACGATTACGATAACCCTACGTTCGTTAAAAGCGATATTCAGACATGGTCCCCGGCCGGAGGGGAGTTTATAGATGTGAATAGCTACCTCTGGAAATCGGCCAGGTATAATTTCGATCTGGCTAACGTTTTCTTTATGAACGGGCGACAATACTGGAATGATTATAACTGGCATGCCGAGTTCAAATGGCTGCTTTACTGGTGGCAGTCTATCCCGGGAAGAGGGAATAACATATCTTTCCGTGGAACGCCGCTTACGAACTGGTGGCATGTATTCTATAACTGGGACGAAGTCATCAGGACATCGGGAGGTTTATTGCAGACCGGAGCAGGGCGGAATTCGCGCCTCGGTGTCGTCAGCTCCGGGCGGCAACACTTCCCTGTTTGCACGCATTCGACGTACCACAGATAGTGTAACAAGGGTTACCACAGAGAAACACAGAGTTTACTCTTCAGTCTCTGTGCTCTTCGTGCCTCTGTGGTGATATGGTATATTACTTCGTGGGTTTGAAGACAAGCTTCGGAAACGTGAACGCGCGTTCTAAAACCTGGATTTCTATATCGAGTATACCTGCTTCCGCCTCATAGCCGATTTTTTCCATATCGTCGGTAGGGCGGTGGTAGTCGTCATGCCCGCCGGTATGGAAAAACAGGACAGGGATATTTTTATAGTAAAAAGAGGCGTTGTCGGACCCGCCGCTACCGTCGTCTCCGGTATAATATTTAACCTTTGCGTGCTTAACTCCCGTGAATATTTCTGGCCACGATCCGCTGGTTCCGTAGCCTATTACCGCTACGCCGCTTTCGGGATTATAGCGCCCGATCATGTCCATATTGATCATGAAGTTGATCTTTTCCAGCGGCACAGTCGGATTGTTGACAAAGTGCCGGGACCCGAGCAGGCCAAGTTCTTCTGCACCAAAAGCTATGAAAAGAAGGTTATATGATTCCTTCACGCCATTTGAGGTAAAGTAACGGGCCAGTTCCAGCAATCCTGCAGTTCCGGAAGCATTGTCATCGGCGCCGTTGTGAATGACCCCTTCCGAACCCGGGGCGAGCGAGCTCCCCTGCCGGCCTTCTCCAAGATGGTCGTAATGCGCCCCTATAACGATAGTATATTCGGCGCCATTGTCCAGGAATCCGATTACATTCCGCGCCGGACGAAGGCTGTCGGGAACGACCACACGGCGTACTTTTGCCGTAAAGGGCTGGTAATATCCGTCGGTACCCAACGGTTTCAGCCGGTATTTTTTAAAATACTTTTTTACATAGGCAGCCGCCTTCCGGTTTGTCTTGCTGCCTGTCCCGCGACCTTTCATTTTATCGGAAGACAGATAGGCAACGTGTTTTTTCAGGATAGCCGGATCCGGGCGCTGGGCGAGGAGCGGATTAACCAGGAAACAGAAAAAGACAAAAAGGAAACACGCACGCAGCATAACCGGCAGTATTAGAAGATATACGGCAATTTTTACTTTGAAGTAAGATGGATTTCCCGGGAAATAAAACAGAGAAAGAAAAAATATTTTCATATTTTAATGTTTAACATTAAAAATTTATCCTATTATTGTAATTAATAAATGCAAAACATAGCATAATTTATTGTGAAGATACTTGACATTATCCTCTGGACAATCGTATTGATTGTTGGGGCCAATTCGCTGCTTTTTTTCTGGAGAGGAGGCAGTGCCGTCGTGGAGCATGACGGTCTTTTGCAGTTATTGTGGATATTTAAGATGGCGACCTATACGGGGATTATCTTCCTCGTCTACCAGGTTTTTCGCATCAGGCAGGCGCTGCTTACGCAGGACGGGCCGGCGGTAATACGGCATATCCGGGTATTGTGTATAATTGCTTTTTCTGCAGCCCTGTTTAATTCGCTTGCCAATGCCGGTTTGGTAACTCAGATGCAGTTTGGAAAAAACCTTGTAAGCTGGCAGGAGGCAAAGGGGCGCTTCTGGTCTTATGCGCTTCAACAGGTTTTTGACGAGCAACTTCTGATCTACATTCTGATCGTCTCTTTGTTTCTGCTAAGCGGTTTTGCAAGGATCGCTACTCAGCTTAAATCTGAAAACGAAAGCTTTATCTAGAATGGAGATCGTAGTTAATCTCGATGTAATGATGGCGCGCCGGAAAATGTCATTGAACGAGCTGTCGCGGAGGGTAGGGATTTCGAATGTGAATTTATCAGTGCTGAAAACCGGAAAAGCAAAAGGCGTCAGGTTCGATACGCTGGCGGCGATCTGCAAGGCGCTGGATTGTCAGCCTGGCGATATACTGGAATATGTAGATACAGGGAACAAATATGTGGAAGAGCTATTTTAACACCTTTATCCGGAATATAGCTTCGAACAAGCTGATGACGGGGTTGTCGGTTGCGGGATTTTCGGTCAGCATGGCGATCGGGATATCGCTGCTCTCGAATGTAAACAGCCATCTGAAGACAGATCGTTTTCACCCTTTTATTAACCGGATCAGCCGGGTTGTCACCGAATCGGTCGACGATGAGGGGCGAAAATACTGGGCTACGTGTCCCAGGCAGCTCAAAGATAGTCTCAGGCAGCTCAGCTTTGTAGAGCATTTATCGCTTGTTGCCCTGAACCGGCAGGACAAGCTGGTTGGAAAAAACGGGGACATCGACCTCGATATCGCGTTCGGTGATGAAGAATTCTTTAAAATTTTCGGGTTCGGGGTCTTTCCACAGCAGGCGCAGCCGCTGCTGGGCGATCCGGCTCACGCAATACTTACCGAAGATGCCGCCCGGAAGCTCTTCGGGCGAGAAAACCCCGTGGGAGAGATCCTTAACTTAAAGCATTCCGGCAGCTTTGTCGTAGCCGGAATTATCAGGAAACCTGCTGCAAGAACCCATCTGAAGTTTGAGGCGATATTGTCGGACAAGTCGGCGGCTTTTGTGGGGGAGAAATCCCGCGAGAGTGACAATAGCGTGGATTTCAGAGGCGCATCGCTGTACGCGCTGACCCGTTCGCCCGAAAATCTCGCCTCTTTAAACAGGGTACTTGAGAAAATATCAATACAGACCGGTAGGGAAGTGCGGGATACGCTGAAGTTTTACGCGCAGAATATAGACGACATCTCGCCCTGGGATCCTAAAATAAGGAACGACCTGAATGCGGGACCTAACCGGAGCGGCCTGATGAATCTAATGGTGCTCGCCGGCCTGTTTACCCTTCTCGCAGGAATGAACTACAGCTCATTGTGCGCTTCAAAAGTGATTGAACGGGCGAAAGAAATCGGGATAAGGAAAATCGCGGGCGCGTCGGGCGGCGATATATTACGGCAGGTTCTTTTTGAATCTGTCCTGCTTTCCCTGATCACGCTCTGCCTGGTGTATCCTGTCATTTTAATACTGAATCGCTTCGAAGCAACCTCGTTTCTGGAGATATCCCCCTCTGCGACGGACCTCATATTCATATTGGTGTCAGCGGCATATGCCGTGGTTACAGGACTGGTAGCCGGGCTGGTACCTGCTTTTATGATAGCGAATCTGAAGCTGATCAATGTGCTTAAAAACCCCGGAATAGCCAAAAGAAGGAAATTACTGAGCGTACAGGAAGGTCTGCTGGTCATCCAGTTTACGCTGGTGGTTACGAGCATCATATTTGCGCTGTCGATCAGAAGTGCTCAGGAGCAGGTCAGGGACGATTCGTTCAGGAAGCTCCCGCCGGATATATACGTACTTGGTGACATACGTGGTGCCGGAGTTCCGGTGGAAAAGGTTGTTGCCAATCTTTCCGGCGTGCAGCGCGTAAGCCGGGCAGATTATTTGCCGGCATATGTATCGACACCTCATACAATGGAAGTGACGACGGGCAATGATGAGAAAATAAGCCTTCCTTACGCGAGCATAGATGAAAATTTCCTGGATTTGTTCAGGCTGTCGCTTGTGGCCGGCACAAACCTTGCAGAGAACGGCGGTGGATACGGGGTGCTCCTGAATGAAGCAGCTTCAAAAAGGCTCTTTCCATCTGCATCAGCCGCCCGGGAAATCGTCGGCGAGAGGTTCTCGAATGATACCGCCAGTTTCCAGGTAACCGGCATTGTTGCCGATACGTCATTCCATGTGCAAAGTGTTTTTCCTATCATATTTCTTAATTCCGCGACGCCCGCCGGTTCCCTTGCGATACAGCTTCAGCCGGGAGCAACCTCAGAAAACACCCTGCAAATGATCAGGAGCTCTTTTGCAGGATACGAACCGGAGCTATACAATTACAGAGCGCGCGTTTTGGATAGCTTCGATTACAACATCGCAAAATTCAACCGCGCATTGACCTTCCTGGTCTCTGTCCTGATATTGATCGCCTGTATAGGATTGTTTGGTATAGCAGGCTTTCATTTTGAAAAGGATATAAAAGCGTTGAGCGTAAGGAAGATAGTAGGGGCGAGCAGCATCCGGCTTATTTTCAGTGCCGCACGACCGCTCATGAAAATACTTCTTATCTCGATTGCATCGGGTATTCCGCTTGCCTTCCTGGTTACAATGACTATCGGTAAATCTCTTGATAAGAACATTTCTGTTGGCCTGTTAAATGTTTTTTGCGGCGTACTGGCGGTTGCGGTTATATCGGTCCTGGTTATAATCAGCCAAACCTCACGTGTCATTTACATCCGGCCTGCAGCCATCCTGAAAGAAGGCTAGTGTATTAAAATCCGTCAGTTTTTGGGTGAAAGCAGATAATCGGCTTTTACCCGGATCACTTGTGCGATTTTGACGAAAACAAGCTTGGGTACTTCGATCTGGTGATCACTGAGCAGGACCTCGAAATCAGAAACGATCCTTATTTTCCCGTTTTTTACGGTAAGCGTACCCTTAATCTCCCGGGTTGTCGTAACCCCGTGTACGGTGAATTTCCCTTTTGCGCTTACCGGGTAGCTGCCGTCCCGCGAGTAGTTGGGAGGAGTGTTGACCGTCCCCACAAATGTAGCAACAGGAAACCTGTCCGATTCCATGTAATTCTCATTGAAGTGTTCCTGCATCAGCTTATTGGGAAATACGAAGTCGCGGATAGACATTCGCACCGCGATCTCAGCGGTGCCGGTATTAAGGACAGCCTGCGACTTCTGATTAGTAGCGCTGATGTTCTCGACCGGGGTCTCCGAGAAAAATTCGGTCTGCCCCGATGTGGTAACATACAAGGCGGACTGTCCTTTTACTACCGACAGGCAGAAAATTTGTAAAACCAATAGCAGGATGACAGATTTTTTCATGGAAACCGGTATGTTTTTTTTCTTATCGAAGCTGAATGTCCGGGACATATTAAAACCATAGTGGATATCTCCTTTTCCCCATCTTCCGGAAGTTTCACTGATAAATTGCCTCTCGATCATCCCGAGCGAATTGGTAAAATGAAGCTGAAAAACATGTCCGCCGGTTTCGATATCCACCCCCCATGACATGGAGTTGTAATAAGGGACAGGCAGCGATTTCCTGTCGTTTGCTGCCAGGAAATACTCGCCGTTGACCGATAGTCTTTTTGTAAGCTTGAACCTTCCTCCCACACCGAGCGAGAGCGTAGTTTTTTCATCGCCGGGGAGTACAAAATTCCTGTGGATCCAGGTTGGAAGGAGCTGAAGGGAAAGCTTTTCACCGAATTTACGTGCGATGAGAAGTTGTGTCGCGTACGAAAGCTTATCTGTAGCCGGGGCTTCTCTGTCGACCGTAGCAAAAGCTGCGCTCGCCAGCAGCGTGACCGAAACCGGAACTGCTCCGGGCCCCGTGCTTTGACGTAAAATCCTGTATTTCCCGAAAGTGTCGTAGACCTTCCCGGAAGTGCTGCGACCTATCCCGATCATGAGGCGGTCGGTGATACCGTATTCGAACCCCATTCGCATGGTGGCCTGATCGAGCCCGAAAAGCTGGTAGGCTCCCAGGTTCAACCTGCCGAAACGGTGGGATATGCGGAAATCGAGATGCTTTTTACGCATTGTTTCTACCGAGTGCCCGTTCACGATCCTGGTAGATTTGAAGGTAGCCTGTACGGGGATCTTCCGCGCGGAATCCAGCGACTCGAGCTCATCCAGCAGATTGTCCTGCGCATTTGCAAGGACAGGCAGCAATAGTAAGGAAAGAAAGCGCACACAGTACATACGGCAGGAATTAAGTAGTGACGGTAAGGGTGTTGCCGTCAGACGACAGCGAAATCTTATAAACCTTCAGTGCCGGAATGTTATCGCCGCTATCCGGGCGCTTTTGCACGGCGCCGGTTATCGTAAACTCCGACCCGTGGTTGGAACAAAAAATATCGTTGGTAGAATCTCTGTAACGGAGCGTAAAGCCTTCATGCGTGCAGGTTTTTGATAGTGCCACATAAGTGCTGTTGGTTGTGAGGGCTACCAGTACATCGCCGATGACCCTGTAAGCTCCCACCGTTTTCAGAGGCGAATAAGTACTATTTGTAAGATCTATGGTGAAGTTGATCGAATTCCCGGTAGTAGAGCCGGTGATCCCGTTTCCGCCACCACCCCCTCCGGGCGACGGATCGTCACTCTTTCCCCCGCATGAGCTCATCGTGGTTCCCAGGCAATAATAAGCCATGAGCGCGGAAGTGCTAAGTCCGAGGCTTTTCAGAAAATCGCCTCTTTTCAGGGTTTCTTTTTTTTCAGGTTTCATACGGCGTAAGATAATGGTTGAACAATCGAGCACTTTTTAGACACCCTCTATGCTGCCACTTCAGGCTTTTAGCTGAGAATACGTAGAGAGAGTTCAAAGGGTTGCATCGACCCCTTCTTTCATATACAGAAGATGTGCATTGTATAGCGGGATGGATCCGGGGGGATACGGGCTAAAAAGCCAGCGTAAACGTACTTCCTGCGTTTTCCCGGCTTTCAACCTGTATGTTTCCGCCGTGCAGAAGCATGATTTTTTTGCCGAGCGTGAGACCTACGCCGCTTCCGGTCTTGCGCGTCGTAAAAAACGGGATGAAGATGTTTTCCAGCAGATCGGCGGGTATTCCTTTTCCGTTGTCTGCTATTTTAATCTGCAGGTGGTTGTCTGTGATGAGGGCAGTCAGGCTGATATAGGGTGCAGGGCTATCTTTAACGGCGTCGATGGCGTTCAGGGTAAGGTTGATCAGGACCTGCTCGATGAGCCCGCCGTCAAGCTCGTAACGCAGGCCGGGATCTTTCATGATGATATCCATTTCAATGCCTTTCTGAATCAGTGTAGGCTCGAACAACTGGTAAAGGTTTTCAAAAAGCCCGGAAATCTTCACCTCCCGGAGATTGAGCCTGGTCACGTTGTTCAGAGAGCGGTAGGTCTGCGCGAATTTCAGGAGCCCGTCGCTTCGCCTCCGTATGGTATCGACACCCAGGCGTATGTCTTCCGTACCGGGGCCGGCGCCCAACTGCTGGAGGCGCTCCGCGAGCGTCCCCGCCAGCGAAGATATCGGTGCGATGGAGTTCATGATTTCGTGGGTAAGGACGCTCAGCAGCTTTTGCCATGCCTGCGACTCGGTCTTGTCGATAGCCTCGTTGACATTCTGATAGGAAATCATCCGGTAATGCCCTTCTGCAGTCCGGAAGTCCCGGACGTTCAGAATCAGTTTGAGCGGGCCTTTCGGTGACTGCATGGTGAGCAACGTCGCAGTGCCCGGCTTTGTCTGCAGGGTTTTCGTATAGACGTCGGGGTTCTTCTTTTTCAAAGCCTCGAAGCTATGCATGTAGGGAATTCCGAAAAGTTTCCTGAAAGACTCGTTCATCCAGATCACCTTGTCGGAGTCGGCGTTGTACGAAATAATCCCCGTATCGGTAATGTCGAGCAGGCTTTGCAGGTATTGGTACTGGATTTCTCTTTCACCGCTGATTTCCTTGAGAACGGAATTGATCTCATTGAAAGCATTGCGCAGAAATGCTATTTCGGTGTTGTTCGCACGAACCGGGTACGACCGGGTAAAATCGTGGTATCTTACGGCTTCGCAGAAATCTTTCAGCTCGGTATAAACCTGCAGGCGGATAGTGCTTAGCCTGAAGGCCAGGAACAGCACAGCCGGTACGATAACGAAGAGGTAGGCGTACTGTTTTAAAAAGAAAAAGTATCCTCCGGCGGCAGCCAGGATTGCCAGGAGCAGCAGCCATCCAAAGATACCGTATCGGAGGCGTTTCAAGGGCATTATATATCGTATTTATTTAATCGCCTGTAAAGGGCGGTCCGGGTTATGCCAAGCTCTCGGGCCGCTTTGCTGATATTGCCGTTGTGCTTGTCTACCACGCTTTTAATGGTATTTCTTTCAAGGTCTACCAGGTTGTTACCCGAGGCCGGTGAGGTTACCGGCAGCACTTCGGCGCGCTCGATCGGGGAGAATACGATATCGGCGTCCGTCACAATCTCACCCTCCGCCATGATCACCGCTCTTTCAATGCAGTATTGCAGCTCTCTGACATTGCCCGGGTAGTGGTAGGAACGCAGTTTCTGTAACGCAGCGCTGTCGAAAACCTCAAAATCCTTGTTGTACTTCCGGGAATAGACGCCGAGGAAATGCTCTGCGAGAAGGATGATATCTTTTCCCCTCTGGCGGAGGGGAGGAACCTGGACCTCTACCGTGTTTATCCTGTAAATAAGATCTTTTCTAAAGCGCTGTTCGTCGGCAAGAATGGCCATAGGGACATTGGTAGCACATAGCAGGCGGATGTCAACCGGAACGGGAAGGTTGCTTCCCAGCGGCACTACCTGCCGGTTCTGAAGGGCGCTCAAAAGCTTGGCCTGCTGCTGAAGGGTAATATTCCCGATTTCGTCAAGAAATAAAGTTCCGCCGTTCGCGGCTTCAAACCTGCCGGGCCGGTCTTCCCGTGCGTCGGTAAAAGCACCTTTCTTGTGTCCGAACAGTTCGCTCTCGAACAGGGTGTCTGTAAGCGCACCTACATCGACTTTTACAAAGGGCTTCCGGCTTCTGTGCGACAGGTGATGAAGGGTTGAAGCGATAATATCCTTACCGGTGCCGTTTTCTCCGAGGATGAGGATGTTGGCGTCTGTCGGCGCAATCTTATTGATCTTGACCAGCAAAGCCTTCATTACGTCCGATTCCCCGATCAGCTCCGGTACGCCGGCAGCTACGGCATTGCCGGATTTCAGCTTCGGCTTCCTTTGCGCAAGCGCATCTTCCAGCGTAGCCTCCAGTTTGTCATTCTGCCAGGGCTTGACCATAAAATCGGTAGCGCCCCTTTTCAGGGCATCTACCGCAAGGTCTATAGCGCCGTAGGCCGTGATCATTACTACCGGCAGCTCCGGCTTCAACTGCTTTATCCTGGCAAGCCAGAACAGGCCCTCGTTGCCGGTGTTGACGGCGCTTTTAAAATTCATATCGAGCAGCACCAGGTGCAGCTCTTCGCGGCTGAGAATAGAAGGGATATGGTCGGGGTTGCGCTCTTTGATGACCCTGCTGACTTTTGGTTTCAGCAGGAGACTGACAGCCGTAAGCAGATCGGGGTCATCGTCGACCACTAATATTGTTGCATTGCGTAATTTCATTGGTATCGTGCAATTGTGATGGTCAGTCTCCTTTTCTTTTCTCAAATCTACGTTTTTGGTGTATGAAATCCGCTTGCGGAAATCAAAAATAAGCTCTTGCGCCCGGGAAAACGGGTTGACAGCCGATAGATAGCTCGCCGCCGCTCATTGCAGGGATAATTGCCCGTTAAAGTAATCGCTGAAGTATTGTTGCAGCGTCCATTGATAGCGTCCGATGATTTTGTCGGCTGTTGCCTGCTCCAGGTTGTTTTTGGCAGTGAGAAACAAAACCGAATTGATATCTCCGGCCTCGAACCTGGCAGTCGCAATGCGGAATGACTCCCGTAAATTTTCCTCCCGCTCGGTGAGGTTATGATAATTGTCCCTCGCCAGTTCAAGATTAAAGACCGTTTGTGAAATGTTACGCTGCCCCTCCAGCTTCGTATTTTGGGCCCGGTATCCGGCATCCTGCAGATTTATCCTGGCGCGGGCGACGTTGTTCCTGACCAGGATATGATCTGTGAGCGGAATAGTCAGGCCAAACGAGAGGTAGCGGCCAAGATTATTTTGGGCCTGTTCGAAGTATCCGAGCGGTGAGTTGCTGGAGTAGGTACTTTGGAATCCGCCGCCCATGGTCAGCCTGGGAGAATGTCCGGCACGTGCGACCCGGATGGCATCCTGCGCCTGGGCGATGCGACATTCGGCAGCCTTCAGGGACGGCAGCCACAACGCTGCATTTTCGTGAACTTCTGATGCCGACAGCGCCGTACCGGAAGGCCCCGGGATGGTAAATGCAAGGGATTTAACGGGGATCAGTTGTTCATACGAAATGTTCATCAGCCTGGCTAAGGTTACCCGGGCTTCCATATGGGCCTTGCGGATGTCATTCAGTGCGTTGAGGTCTCCGGCCAATTGTCCTTTCAGATCATAGAAATCGGAGGGAGGGATGACCCCGTTGTTGTGCAGATCGGTTGTGCGTTTTACCTGCTGTTTTGTAAGTTCGATCCGCTTTTCGGTTTGGGCCGACATGTCTCTTGTCGTCAGTACCTGTATATAGGCGAGGACGACATCCAGCATTAACTGGTCTTTGACGGCCTGCTCTTCAAAGGTGGCCGCTTTGCTTCCTGCGGCCTGCTGCCGTATCCGGTTGAGGGCTTCGAGGCCGCGAAAGAGCGTTACCGATCCGCTGACGTACTGATTGCCTGACGAAAAATTCTGGTTGATATACTGGTTGGTAACCAGGTCGATGCTTCTGCCCTGGCTGAGGTTATGGCCGACGCCCATACTCACGCCGGGGATCAGGTTCTGCCTGGATTCCTGGTGATCTATACGGGCTATCCGGGCAGCGAGGCTTGCGTTCTGAACGGTATAGCTGTTTTTCAGGGCAATCCGGATACAATCTGCGAGAGACAGGGAATCATGCGGAAGGTCCTGGCAATGCGCGTGACTTCCCGTCATGAGAAAGGTCACGGCCAGGAGCAGCTTCAATATTGCGTGTTTGTTCATTGGATAATCGGGTGAAAAGCTGATAGCCGGATAGTTCACAGGTTGTGCCTGAATAGTAATTGTCTGTTAATCAGGGTGTTTTGAAAACTGTGGCAGGAGTATCCGTACGATAATGAACGATAACTGTCCGGAACCGGACAGTAAAACCACGATTTTTAATAGTGGTACCTGCACTGGATGATGATCACAGCGTCATTATCTGCTTTGTAGACCAATCGGTGTTCGAGATTGATGCGTCTTGACCAGAATCCCGATAAATTTTCTTTTAATGATTCGGACTTCCCGGTTCCTTCAAGCGGGGTTCTGAGAATTTCTTTAATCAGCCCGGTTATTTTTCTCAGCGTGGATTTGTCCGTCTGTTGCCAGTATATATAGTCTTCCCAGGCATGATCCATGAAAATTATTTTCATTCTTCAATCAGGCCTTTGGATTTCCCCTCTCCTTTCTCATACTGGCTGATAGCCTGTTGAAGGCGTTCGGCGTTTTTCGGGGATTTCAGCAGGTAGAAAGTTTCCATGAGGCTTTCGTAGTCGGATTCCGACATCACGACGATATTTTCTCCCTTGGTTCGTGTGATAAAGAGCGGCCTGTTGTTTTTGAACACTTCGTCCAGGTACATTTTCAGTTTTTGTCGAAAGTCAGAGTAAGTCGTGATCATGGTAAACGTGCTGATTTTCTCGTATTGTACAATATTTTGTACAATGAGGTGCTATACCGCTAAATTTCTTTTAATTGTCTGAATCTTTTGCGCGTAATTAAATACTGTCCGCTCATGGACAAAAATTGTACGGTATCGTACACCTTGGAATTTATGGGTGTTTGGTAAGATTTTGATTATTAGATATTTGTGTAGTTGGCATGTTGTTGATACTATTCCGGGTTAAATACAGTAGCGTATCAGAAATGGACAGAGCATTACCCAAGAAGACCTGGAACAGCACAAGAATTGCGATAGCAGCCGGAACGGTGGCCATTGTGGCGTTGATCGGAGCGAGCTGGTACTTCACCTCCGGGAACAGCCGGCTCAATGTGGACAGGGAGAGGCTTACGATTTCGGAAGTGAAAGAGGGGGCATTCCGGGAATTCATACCTGTGAACGGCACCGTCCTGCCTATCAGCAGCATATTCCTGGATGCGTCGGTAGGCGGCAGGATAGAGGAGAAGTTCGTGGAAGATGGCGCCCACCTGAAAAAAGGCGATGCGATCATGCGCCTGTCGAATACCGACCTTGAGCTGAGCCTTGTCAACCAGGAGACTCAGGTTCTTAACCTGCTGACGCAGTCTCAGATTGCACAGACCAATGCACAGCAGGTGTCGATCAACAACCGGAACCAGATGGCGGATGTGGAGAACGGGCTCAGGGAAGCGGAGCGGATCTACCTGCTGAACAAAAAGCTGTTTGAGGAAAAGGCCATCGGCTCCCAGGAGTTTTATAGAGCAAAAAACGACTACGACTACCAGCTAAAAAGAAAGGACCTGACGGAGCAGATACTCAGGCAGGATTCGCTGTCTACATCCCAGTCTCTCAACCAGAGCAAACAGACCTACGAAAGAACACGCAGTGCGCTGGCCCTGATGCGGAGAAAGGTGGATGACCTGGTGGTAAAAGCACCTGTCGACGGTCAGCTGACCTCTTTTGATGCAGAAATCGGGCAGAACAAAAATGCGGGCGAAAGGCTTGGGCAGATAGACGTGCTGACCGGGTTTAAAGTACGGGCGGATATCGACGAACATTATATCACACGGATCTATCCTGGCCTGGAGGGCGAATTCACACTTGCCGGTAATCCTTATACGCTCCGGATCAAAAAAGTATACACCCAGGTATTGAACGGCCGTTTCCAGGTGGATATGGAGTTTGTCGGGAAAATCCCCGAAGGCATCCGGCGCGGGCAGACCCTTCAGATACGCCTGGCGCTCAGCGATGAAACTACGGCTCTTTTGCTGGCACGCGGGGGATTCAGCCAGCAATCGGGAGGAAACTGGATTTTTAAGCTCAATGAAGATGAAAGCCTGGCCTATAAGGTTGACATCCAGCTTGGGCGGCAGAATCCGAATTATTATGAGGTAATACAGGGCCTGAAACCCGGCGACAAGGTGATTACTTCGAGCTATGAGAATTATGATAAAGTGCAGGAACTGGTGGTGAAGTAAAATTATGCCGGGTGCGCCCCGATAAGTACGTAAAAAGATTAGTTTTAAAATTCTGACTTTCAATAGCTGAAATGATTAAAATAACTGACCTCCGTAAACTCTACCGTACCGAAGAAGTAGAGACCATCGCACTCAATAACCTGAGCATTCACGTTAAAGAGGGCGAATTTGTAGCCGTGATGGGACCGTCTGGTTGCGGTAAATCCACGCTGCTGAATATCATCGGGCTGCTCGATGACATGGAGGGAGGCAGCTATCTCTTCAACGGGGTGGAGGTAGCAAAGTTCAACGAGAGGAAGCGGTCCCAGCTGAGAAAACACAACATCGGGTTCGTCTTCCAGAGTTTCAATCTCATCGACGAACTGACGGTGTACGAAAACGTCGAGCTGCCCCTGATCTACACCAAGGTTCCTGCCAGGGAGCGAAAGGAACGCGTCGAGGAAGTGCTGGAAAAGGTACAGATCATGCACCGGCGCAATCACTTCCCGCAACAGCTTTCAGGAGGACAGCAGCAGCGTGCTGCTGTGGCGAGAGCGGTAGTGAACCGGCCTAAGCTGATCCTGGCTGATGAACCCACCGGTAACCTTGATTCCAAAAACGGGAACGAGGTGATGCAATTGCTGACCGAGCTCAACGAAGCGGGCACGACCATCATCATGGTGACGCACAGCGAACACGATTCAAAATATGCCGACCGTGTGATCCGGATGCTGGACGGGCAGGTGATTATGGAAACGGTGGGATAATGCTGTAGAGACGCACGGCCGTGCGTCCCCATCATATATAAAATCCAATAAACGATGACCAGGTCTTTCCTCTTGCAGTTGTTCCGGCATCTTTGGGTAAACAGGCTTTTTACAGGGCTTAATATCCTGGGGCTGAGCGTCGGGATCTGTGTTTCATGGATCGTATTCCGGATGGTAGATTATGAGTACAGCTTTGACCGGAAGATTCCGGATGCGGACAAGGTGTACCAGGTCATTGTACAAACCAGGAACCAGGATGACGGAAAGCAAAACGGGATCCCCGGAGTACCCAGGCCCCTGGTGAATGCTTTACGGAATGACATTACCGGCGCACGGCTGGTAGTACCGATGTTCTTCAGAAGTTTCAGCTCTGTTTCTATACCGGCTGCCGGAGGGAAAAATACCCCTGTCGAAAATGAAGAGGAGGTCGTGGTGGTAGGTACTCAGCCTGACTATTTCGAAATGCTGGATCATACCTGGCTGGCGGGATCGAGGACAAACGCCCTGGACGACCCGGGTAATGTAGTGATCACTGATGAGCTGGCCGGGAAATATTTTCCCTCCCTGTCGCCTTTGGAGGTACTCGGTAAGACGATTGTGTACGATGACACGCTGGCATTCAGCATATCGGGAGTGGTAGCGTCGCTGGATTATCTCAACAGCTTTCAAAAATTCAATAAAGCGTTTGTGCGCATAAAGGAAGCGGATCTGAACAGCTCGCAATGGTCTGATATGGGGACAAGCGATCTGCTGTTTATAAAGACGGATACTCCTGAAGGCGCTGCTGCTATGCTGGCGCAAATGAATGCCCTGCTTAGGGAACGGAATAAGGAAATGTTTGAAAAGTACAGCTATACCAGCTGGTTTGAATTCCTTCCGCTTACCGAAAAACATTTTGAAACCCTTTACAGCCAATATACGCTTACCACAGACAAAAAGCCTCTGAACGGCCTGATGATTACAGCCGTGCTGCTGCTGCTTATGGCCTGTATCAATTATATTAATCTGAATACTGCGCTGCTGCCCGGAAGAGCCCGTGAAATTGGTATCAGGAAAACACTCGGAAGCTCGGTAAAGGGGCTTCTGATAAGTTTTATGGCTGAAACGTTCGTGGTAACATCGTTAGCTGCTGTTCTTTCTTTCGCTTTATCCGGTTTTGCTGTCCGGCTATTCAGTGAGTTCATGCCTGAAGGCATGGAAGCGTATCTGAACTACCCGCATATAGGTTTGTTTATGCTTGTACTCGTCATCCTGATTTCCCTGGTTTCCGGTATATACCCGGCATGGCTTTCGGCGAAGGTCAGTACGATCAACGTTCTGAAGGGAGCATCAACCCGGATATGGGGTAACAACAGGCTGGTGGCGCGGAAAGCGCTTATTGTTTTCCAGTTTTCAATAGCGCAGCTGTTTATTGCCGGCGCTCTTGTGATCGGCCTGCAACTGCAGTTTGCGGTGCGTAAAGACCAGGGTTTCAACCGGGAAGCCGTGATAAATTTCCGTATACCTTACCAGATCCGGGACGACAGTGTTTACAGGGACAAGCATTTTACACTCGCCAATGAATTAAAAAAGCTGCCTGCACTCCGGGGAGTAGTGCTCGGAGGCAGGCCCCTCGATAACACTCCTTCTTTTGGTTATTCATTTCAGTATGAGGGTGATACAGGCGTGGTTCAATCGAGACTCATGCCGAAGTATGTCGATTCTGATTACCTTTCATTCTACGACATAAAGCTGCTGGCCGGGCGAAATCTCAGGCAGACCGACTCCATCAACGAAATAGTGCTTAATGAAGCGGCTTTAAAAGTTTTTGGATTCAAAGACCCTTCAGATGCCATTGGCAAAAGTCTGGTTTCCACGCCAGGCGGAAAAAGTCATCCGGTAGTGGGAGTCGTGAAAGATTTCCACCAGTCCGGTGTCTACAGCAAGATTCAACCTATGGCGATTTTCTCCCAGAAATCTATGCTGACTACCCTTAACGTCAGGCTTCCTGCTCAGACCGGCCAATGGGAAACAGCACTGGGTGCCATAGAAAGCGAATGGAACAGGCTGTATGCCGGGGTGCCATTCAAGTTCGAATTTTATGATGTGTTTGTCGGAGAATTCTACTGGCAGGAGCAGCGTACGCAAAAGCTGGTAAGGACAGCCACCTTTGTCACCATTTTTATCAGCTGCCTGGGATTGTTCGGGCTGGCGAGGCTGACTGCTTTTCAGCGTACAAAAGAAATCGGTATCCGTAAAGTTATGGGTGCCTCCGTATCCGGCATTGCCGGGCTCCTTTCGGGTGATTTTGTGAAGCTGGTGCTGGTTGCTACTGTCGTTGCCTCACCCATCGCCTGGTATGTTATGAACAAGTGGCTGGAAAACTTCGCTTACCGTATCGAAATCGAATGGTGGATGTTTGCAGTGACTGGATTGGCCGCTACGGTGGTCGCGCTGGCGACAGTAGGCTGGCAGGCCGTTAAAGCGGCGATGGCCAACCCGGTGGAGTCATTGCGGACGGAATAGGCGGGTGTGGAGACGCACGGCCGTGCGTCTCTACACCTGCATCAGACATGATTCAGGAAAATCATCCAAATAAAAACCCGAGCGAAGCACAGTCTAAACACCAAAAATACAGACCATGATCCGCAACTATTTCAAAACCGCCTGGCGGAACCTGGCAAGTAACCGGTTCTACAGCCTGATCAACATCTCGGGACTGGCCTGTGGCCTTGCCACAGCCTTGCTTTTGCTTCTCTGGGTGCAGCATGAGCGTAGCTACGACCGCTTTCACCATGACAATGAAAACATATTCCGGATCTCGGCCCATATCGATGCCGATGGCGACGAGGTGGCCTACGATATTGTTCCAGGCCCGTTGTCGGTTTTCGCTCAGTCTGTTCCCCGGATTATGCGGATTAATGACGATGACGACCAGGTTCTCGCCACTGCCGATCGCAGCCGGGTGATTGACGGGTTTCATACTGCTTATGTAGATAGTACCTTTTTTGATGTGTTTGATTTCAGGCTGCTGAGCGGAGATAAGAGAAAGCCTTTACCCGACAACAACAGTGTGGTCCTTACACAAACGACCGCCCGCAAGCTGTTCGGAAATACCGAACCCATGGGCGCTGTCATCCGGTTTAGCAACAACAATTTTACGGTGACAGGTATCCTGGAAGATTTCCCCCATAATTCTACTCTTCGCTATGATGCCCTTTTCCCGATGGGCTACTACGGTCAATCGTTTACGGCGCGCGGTGGAAACGGGGAATGGAAAACCATCGACCAGGATCTGGCCAATTATGCTTTTAAGACATTTGTCAGGCTGCAGGAAGGCGTTGAGCCGGAAGCGGTGGGTAAAGAATTCTCCCGCTTGCTTAAAGCTGCTTTTAAGAACGAGTCGCGCAACATCGATGTAAAGATAGATTTCCGGCTGCAGGCGTTAAAAGACATGCACCTGGTGAGCTTCGAGGGGAACGATGCTCCTGCCCGCATGGTGCGGATCTTTTTTATCATAGCCATACTGATCCTGGCAATAGCTTCTATCAATTATATCAACCTCACCACGGCAAGAGCGCTGGCCCGGCTCCGTGAAGTTAGCATCCGCAAAACTGTCGGGGCAGGCAGACTGCAACTGTTTTTCCAGTTTATCTCTGAAACTGCTGTCCTGTTTTTCCTGGCATTGCTGGCAGCGCTGGTGCTGATAGCCGCATTGCTGCCGGTTTATCGCCTCCTTACCGGCACGGACCTGCATTTGTGGTCTGACCTGCAGCATATCCTGCCGTTGATCGGTTATATAGCCTTGGGGACTTTACTGATGGTATCGACCTATCCGGCGCTCCTCCTTTCGGGGTTCAGGCCACTGGGGTCGATGAAGAGAACGAATACTTCCGGGACGGGCAGTGCGTTGTTCCGGAAGGCCCTGGTAGTGACACAGTTTACTATCTCAACGGGATTGATCGTCGCTACTCTTGTGATAGGCAGGCAAATGGAGTTTATCCGGAAAATGGATCTCGGGTACGATAAGGATCATGTGTTCCGCGTACCGCTTAGTTCTGGTGTGGTCGAACATATTGATGCGGTGAAAAATGAGCTGAAGGGGAAAGAAGGCGTAGTCAGCATTGCAACGACGGATATTTACGATATCGGTGACCATCAGTGGAGTACAGGCGACATAGAATGGCCCGGTAAGCCTGCCGGCAGCCACCTGATAATAGGCCAGGCGGTGATGGACAAGGATTTTATCGAAACCATGAAAATGGAGCTGATAGAAGGGCAGAGCTTTTCGGGGACACCCGCCGACAGCAACCGCTATATTATCAATGAGGCTGCAGCACTGAAAATGGGGTTGAAGCCGCCATACGTCGGTACGCCTGTCACCTTTCACGACCGTAAGGGAACCATCATCGGTGTTGTGCGGGATTTTAACTTCAAGCCGCTGAAGGAAAAAATTACGCCGCTTCTGTTTTCGCGGTGGTGGAGCGGCAATATCCTGTATGTGCGTACGGCAGCAGGAGAAGCGGAGCAGGCGATTGCCGCAGTTGAAAAACAGTACAAAAAATATGCGGGAGATATCCCGTTCAGCTATAGTTTTATCGACGAACAGCTACAGGCAAAATATGTTTCCGACCAGAGAGCAGGGCTGTTGTTTAACATTTTTGCAGGAATCGCCATATTCATTTCATGCCTCGGGCTTTTGGGACTTTCGATATACACAGCACGGCAGCGGGTGAAGGAGATCGGTATCCGCAAAGTACTGGGTGCAGAAGCCTTCAGCATTGCGCGGCTGTTGTCGAAAGCTTCCGTTTTATCGGTGATCATTTCATTTTTTATCGCCTCGCCGCTCACCTGGTGGCTGATGAACCGGTGGCTGGCCGACTATGCCTACCGTATTGATATCCAGTGGTGGATGTTTGCGGCAGGAGGAACGCTGTCGATGGTGGTAGCGCTTTTAACAGTAGGTGTTCAGACTGTTAAAGCGGCAATGGCTAACCCGGTAGATTCGCTACGAACGTCGTAGCAGCGCACGGCTGTACGCTGTATTCCAATCCGAAAAATCTTTTAACCATGATCACAAATTTTCTAAAGATAGCCCTGAGACAGATCAGGAAGCAGAAAATGTACGCCTTTGTGAAGGTAGGCGGCTTTGCGCTGGGGATCGCCGCCTGCCTGCTGATCGCGCTATTTGTACGTGACGAGCTAAGCTACGACAAAAGCTGGCATCATTCAAAGCGCCTCTACAGGGTTTACGTGGAGTTTCTGGTAAACGGGAAACAGCAAAAAGAGATCTACTGGCCCGCTCCCATGTACAAAGCGCTCCGGGAAGATTTCGCCGGGATAGAAAATGCGGGCCGGATCATGTCGGGACCTTCTTTCCAGGGGGCCGGGAGCAACCAGGTACGATCTCCCGAAACAGGGGAAAGCATATACGAGGAAGAGTTCGCGTACATCGACCAGGAAATGATCGATATGCTGGAGTGGCCCATGGTCTACGGCGACAGGAAGACGGTCCTTTCGGAGCCCAATAGCCTGATCCTTTCCGAAGAAAAAGCCGAAAAATATTTCCCGGGCCAGGATCCGGTCGGTAAAACGCTGATCCTGAACAACAATACGGTTCAGCCCTATAAAATAGGCGGTGTAATGAAGAAGCCTCCGGGAAACTCCCATATTCAATATGATTTTTTCCTGTCGCTTACCGGGCACCAGCTTTGGGAAGGAGAACAGTCAACCTGGGACGCAAGCAATTATTATACCTATGTTTTGCTGAAGGACAATACCGCCCCGGAAGAGCTGACGGCGAAGCTCCCGCTGATCATTACCAAATACTATATTCCCTCTATGAAACAGAATGGAGTTTTTGATGCGGATGAGCTGCTCAACAAGGTACGGATAGGGTTACAGCCCCTGGAAGACGTACATCTTTATTCCTATGACATCAACGATGGTCTCGAAAAAGGAGATGCGCGGATCGTCTGGCTCTTTAGCGGGATCGCCGTTTTTATACTGCTGCTGGCCGGGATCAATTTCATCAACCTGTCGACAGCCAGGTCGGCCGGCAGGGCCAAAGAAGTCGGGCTTCGTAAAGTAGTAGGTTCTTCGAGGAATACACTGGTCGGGCAGTTTCTTACGGAATCGATTCTTTACACGGCCTTTTCTTTTTTGCTGGGTTTGGGGCTTACGGCGCTGCTGCTGCCGTTTTTTAACGAACTGGCCGGAAAAGAGATGAAAATGCCCTGGCTGGAATGGCGGTTGTGGCCGGCGATGGGTTTTTCTGCTATCCTGACAGGCGTGCTGTCCGGGCTATACCCCTCATTTTATCTCTCACAATTCAAACCGGCCATGGTTCTGAAGGGCCCGATGCGGCAGGGAAGCCGGAACACTGTCTTCAGGAACGGGCTGGTTGTGTTCCAGTTTGCAACTTCTATCATGCTGATTATAGGAACGATCGTGATCTTTTCGCAGATGCAGTTGTTCCTGAATGCAAAGGTAGGGTATGACAAAGAGCAGGTGCTTCTCGTACAGGGAGCCAATACATTGGGAGAAAACCTGAAACCGTTTAAAGAGGAGCTTGGTAAACTGGCAGGTGTGAAAGAAGCGAGTGCGAGCGACTACCTGCCTGTCGCCGCCTCGAAAAGAGATGGTAATCCTTTCTGGAAGAATGGCAAGACAAAGGAAGAAGCCGCGGTAGGGGCTCAGAAATGGCCTGTAGACTATGATTATATCCGGACGCTGGGTATTTCGGTAGTGGAAGGACGGGACTTCTCGCGTGATATGGCTTCCGATTCAGCCGCGACGATCATTAACCGGTCGATGGCAAAGGCGCTCGGGCTTGATAACCCGATCGGCCAGGTGATCACCAACGGATGGCAGACCTTTAACGTGATCGGCGTGGCGGAGGACTTTAATTTTGAGTCGATGAGGGAGAAGGTAGGACCGCTCTGCCTGGTTCTGAATCGCTATGGCTCATCGGTCGTAGCGGTTAAGCTGGAAGGCGGACACATTCGGAATTCCGTAGCTTCGGTTCAGAAGACATGGGATACTTTTATTCCTGATCAGCCGTTTCGCTACACATTCCTGGACGAAAGCTACGCACGGATGTATGATGACGTAGCCCGGACCGGGAAAATCTTCACTGTTTTTGCGGTGCTGGCCATATTCATCGCCTGCCTGGGGCTGTTTGCGCTGTCGGCATTTATGACCGCGCAAAGAGTCAGGGAAATCGGGATCCGCAAGGTACTCGGCGCTTCGTCGGCGGGTATAGTACAACTGCTTTCAGGGGACTATATAAAGCTGGTAGCGATAGCAGTCCTCATTGCTTCGCCTCTTGCCTGGTGGGGTATGAGCAGGTGGCTGGAAGATTTCGCCTACCGGATTGATATTCAATGGTGGATGTTTGCCGCAGCAGGATCAGCGGCCGTGATGATTGCATTGCTGGCGGTAAGCGGGCAGGCGGTACGGGCGGCGCTGGCGAACCCGGTGGAGTCATTGCGGAATGAATAAAATTTGCAGTAGAGACGCACGGCCGTGCGTCTCTACTGTCATTGCGTTAAACCTGATCGGGCACTACGTACGGCGGGCGGCTCGGACGGCTCAGCATCGTGTCTGCTTCCGTATCGTTGGCAAACTTTTCGTATTCGCCCATGAAATTGAGGCTTCTTCCCAGGCGATAAGAAATGTTGGCAATCGCCGGCAATACCGAGGAATAGAATCCTTCCCGGATATCACAGTTCAACGCATTGGGACCTCCTTTACGGATAGCATCGAGGTAGTTCGCATAATGCTCTGCCCCACCCGGAGCAGCCAGTACATTCGAATTTCCTGAAGCGGGCTCCTTCTCTTTGGATGATTGGGCAAAAGGTTCTTTTTCATTTTTGCGGAAAGCCTTCCATGTACCGCCATCCAGCTCCAGGTAGCCATCTGTTCCGTAAAATATGTTTCCGATCTGAATGCCCAGACTGGACTCGCCATTGGTATAGCGGCCCCTGGTTTCAAATTCGAGCATTTTTCCGTCACGGTATTTGAAAACTGAAGTTTGGGTGTTTGGAGTCTCTTGCGAACACTCGGATGGAGACACGCCGTAGATTCCCCCGGTGGAATAAACGCTGACCGGATGCTCATTTTTGTTCAGTCCCCAGCGGGCTACATCGAACTGGTGCGGGCCCTGGTTTCCGGTGTCTCCGTTTCCGGTATCCCAATGCCAGTGCCAATTGTAGTGTCCGCGTTTTTCGTTGTACGGCCTGTAGGGCGCCGGTCCCAGCCACAAATCATAGTGAAGGCCCGGAGGCGGCGTGCCGTCTTTAGCTATTCCAAAGGAATTTCTCGGCTTGTAGCACAAGCCCCGGGCCAGGTAAACATCTCCGATACCTCCGTCATGAAGGAATTTCATGGCCTGTATGACATTGGCAATGGAGCGGTTTTGAAACCCGACTTGCATGATCACGCCGTATTTCCTGGCCGCTTCTATCATTTTCCGGCCTTCATGGACGTTGTGGCTGGCAGGCTTTTCTACATATACATGCTTGCCTGCCTGCGCAGCCCAGATGGCGCCCAATGCATGCCAATGGTTCGGAGTAGCAAAGGAAACCGCATCTATTTCCTTATCTTCAAACACCTTTCGCATGTCATAGGTAGTTGCCGGTTGGTCGCCTGTCCGGTCTTTTACCAATTTCACCTTTTCCGCCCAGGTATTTTCATCGACGTCACAAAGTGTTTTGATGACGACATTTCTGCTGCCTTTAAGTTTGCAGAACTGGTTGAGGTGGTTGGTTCCTTGTCCCCGGATTCCAATCACAGAAAGGAGGATCCGGTCGTTAGATCCCAGAATGTTGCCATAGGACTTCGCACTCATGGACATACCGGTAATGGCTATCCCGGCCCCTCCCAGCAAACTCTTTTTGATAAATTCTCTACGTTGTGTCATTACTTGTTATAGGGTTACAGTTAATAGCTGTTTTTATACTGAGATATACCGGATCAGATACGGCTTATCATCTCGTCAAATATTTTTTTCTCCCGGGCCATCGCCGCAATTTTGTCATCCGGATCGGTGTGGGCTTCCAACAAGATCCATCCGTTGTATCCTGCCCCGTTAAGTAATCTGAAAAGGTCCTGGTAAGGATAATCTATCGCACTGAAGGCCCGGCAGTGAGTGGTATCCCCCAGCCATTGCCTGACCATGTTGAAATTGGCTTCCAGCCCGGGTTCGTTCAGGTCGGAGTCATTGCTGTTCCAGCAGATGACGACGTTCTTTTCGGTTACCTGGTCGAAGATGGCTTTCATCACCGGCAGTTCCCGCGTGATTTTACCGTGTACCTCCACGCGGATAAGCTGACCGTAATCCTGTGCAAATTTGCCCACTTCATTAAAGGAAGCGGCAATTTGAGCGATCGTCTTTTCTTTTGAAACACCGTCCGGGATTGTGTTGGGCTTTACCTTTAATCCCGTAGCCCCGATGTCTTTGCAAAGTTTGATATAGTCTTTCGTACCGTCGATGTTTTTTTTCAATACGGCCGGGTCGGGACTGTGGTATTCGTAGTTGCTCCCATATCCGATACAGGTGACGGGACTATCGGCAAACTTTTTCTTCACTTCCTTTCTTTCCTTTTTTGAAAGCGTGCTTTCTACACCGTGGGCGTGCTCAGTCCGGAGTTCCACACCCAGGTAGCCGGTTTTTTCACAGTTGGCTATCAGCTCTGAGAGGTTCCAGTTCTTACCCCACTGGTAGGTAACGAAGCCTAATTTCATCCCTGAATTTTGCGCAAACAAGGGTGGAAAGGACAAACTTCCCAGTGCGCCAAGGGATAAACTCGTTGCCAGGGATTTCTTTACAAAATCCCTCCGTGTTAGTAGGTTGTTCATTTCTTGGGTTTTAATATAAATTTCTTTCAAATAGTAAGGTACAACTATTTTCCTAAGATACACCGGGAAATGTCTCAGGCTCATACCCTCCAACTGCCCGATATGGAACAAATGGTGTCTCATATCGTACACTACTTCAGTAGTCTATATTTTATCTTTCTTTTAATCAATGCTTTAACTTGCTGGCATGGTATTGGATAAATTGCCTGTTTCATCATAAGAACCTGTGCCGAGCACAGTCGAATTATCACAGTCCGGACTATGATAGCGAACTATCTGAAAATTGCCTGGAGGAATCTCCTGAAAAATAAACAGTCTTCATTCATTAACATCGGAGGGCTTGCCATCGGCATGGCGGTAGCGATGCTGATCGGGTTCTGGCTGTGGGACGAGCTGGCTTATAACCGGTATCATGAAAATTATGACCGGGTAGGCCGGATCATGCAGCACCAGACGTTTAACGGTGTGGTGTATACCGATCAGGCCCTGCCTTTTCCGCTGGGAGAAGAGCTGAAGACCAATTATGGAGGCAATTTCAAATACCTGGCGATGGCGTCATGGAAAGGGGATCATATTTTGAGCAGGGAGAATGACCATCAGAAAAAGCGCGGAATCTATATCGATAAAGACGGGCCGAGGATTTTTTCATTAAAAATGAGGAAAGGCGCGCTGAATGCTTTGGATGATCCGCATAGTATCCTGCTGTCAGCCGGCGCTGCCAGGACCTTCTTCCGTGATGAAGACCCTATAGGGCAGACGCTGAAAATTGATAATTCGTGGGAGGTAAAAGTGACCGGGATCTTTGAGGATCTACCCCATAATTCTGATTTCCGGGATCTGGAGTTTATGGCACCCTGGAGTTTGTACATCACAACCGAACCGTGGATAAAACGGGTACAAACACAATGGGGAGACAATTCTTTTACAGGGTTTGCACAGATACACGACCATTCTGATTTTGCCGCGGTGAACAGGAATATCATCAACTCCAGATTAAACCGGATAGCTGAGGAAGATAAAGTGTTTAACCCGCAGATTTTTCTGCACCCCATGAGCGACTGGCACCTGCGTTCCGGCTGGAAAAATGGTGTACAGACCGGAGGACAGATTGAGTATGTGAAGATGTTTGCTGTAATAGGTGTATTTGTCCTGCTCCTGGCCTGTATCAATTTTATGAACCTGAGCACCGCCCGCTCTGAAAGAAGGGCCAGGGAAGTAGGTATCAGGAAGACTGTAGGCTCGGCCCGTTACCAGTTGACGGCCCAGTTCCTGTGCGAATCTTTGCTGGTGGCTTTTATTGCATTCTTCCTTGCCCTGATCCTCGCACAGTTGATGTTGTCATGGTTTAACGGGGTGGCTCATAAGCAAATGCATATTCCCTGGAGTATGCCGGGTTTCTGGCTGATCTGCCTGTCTTTTACCCTGGTTACCGGTCTGTTGGCAGGCAGCTATCCGGCCTTGTTCCTGTCTTCATTTCAACCCGTAAAAGTTCTGAAAGGAACTTTCAGAGCGGGGAATCTGGCGGGACTTCCGAGAAAGATCCTGGTCGTCATTCAATTTACCGTTTCGGTGGCTTTGATCATTGGGACTGTTATCGTATATAATCAGATCCAATATACGAAAAACCGGCCTGCGGGTTATGACCGCAACGGACTGGTCATGATAGAAATGAGCTCGCCGGATTTTTATGGAAAGTATGATGTGCTGAGGTCAGAGCTGAAGCAGAAAGGAGCTATTGTTGAAATGGCGGAATCTTCCAGTCCCCTGACTGCCGTCTGGAGCAATAGCGGAGGATTTCACTGGGAGGGAAAGGATCCTAACCTGAATACCGATTTTGCCACTTTCTGGGTGACCCATGAGTTTGGCAAGACCGTAGGTTTCGAGATAGCCGAAGGAAGAGATTTCTCACAAGATTTCCCTACTGATTCATCCGCTGTTCTTATTAATGAGGCAACGGCGCGGTTTATGGGTCTACCAGATCCGGTCGGTAAAACAATACGTTGGGAACAGGGTAACAAACAGAACCTTACCATCGTTGGCGTGGTAAAAGACATGATCGCCTCTTCGCCGTTCCAGCCTGTGAAGCCGGCAGTTTATCTTATGGATTATGAAAACGTAAACTGGATGGATTTCAGGCTGAATCCTGACAAGAGCGTTAACGAGTCGTTGGCTATCATGGAGGATGTTTTCAAAAAGGTAATTCCTTCGGCGCCCTTCGATTATAAGTTTGCCGACGAAGAATATGCCGCGAAATTTTCGCAGGAAGAAAGAGTGGGTAAGCTCGCTGCCTTTTTTGCGGGGCTGGCCGTCCTGATCAGTTGTCTCGGATTATTCGGGCTGGCATCATTTGTAGCAGAGCAGCGGACAAAAGAGATCGGGATCCGTAAGATCGTTGGGGCGTCGGTATTTAGCTTGTGGCAATTGCTGTCGAAAGATTTTGTGCTGCTTGTATTGGTTGCAAGCGGTATTGCCATTCCACTGGCTTATTATTATCTGCATGGGTGGCTGCAAGGGTACGACTACCGGATCAGCATCGAATGGGGTGTGTTTGCGTGGTCGGTAGCCGGGGCTATGCTTGTTACGCTGCTCACAGTGAGCTTTCAGACGATACGGGCGGCGGTGGCGAACCCGGTGAAAAGTTTGCGGGTGGAGTGATTACCCGGCCGGTAGAGACGCTCGGCTGTGCGTCTCTACTTCATTTTAATACAACAAATCAGATCCATGATCAGGAGCTACATAAAAACAGCTTTCCGGCATCTCTGGCGAAACAGGCTGTATTCAATTATAAATTTATCCGGATTGGCATTAGCCATTAGTTGTTTACTACTGGCGGTCCTGTTCATCAAAGACGAACAGAGCTATGACCGTTTTCACGAGAAGGATATTTACCGTGTAGTTACCCATCTTACTGATCAGCAAGGGGAAAGGCTTGCTGTAGCCGGGACCGGACAGCCCCAGGGGCCGGCGTTCAGGGAAGCAGTTCCTGAAATTAAGGAATATGTAAGATTGATGGGAGGTGATATAACAGGAGATGTGATCGCTAATAACAAAACCCTTCATCTGCAAGTGCTTTTTACCGATCCCGGTTTCTTCGATTTATTCAGTTTCCCTTTGTTACGGGGCAATGCAACCACAGCGCTGGATGATATTTCTTCTGTCGTTATCACTGAATCGGTTGCCAGGAAGTTTTTCAACAGTATCGATGTGATTGGAAAGACTATGGTCATGGATGCAAGTCCGTCGGCAGATAAATTGGGAAAGCCAATGCTGATAACCGGCGTGGCAAAAGATATTCCCACACATTCATCGATCCGGTTTGAGGTATTAATGCCGATGCGTTACCTGCAATTAGCATTTACAGATACTAACTGGCTGAATCAATACCTTGGAACATTTATGACATTCAGGCCGGGATCGGATATAAACCAGGTAAGTAAAAAGTTTGACAGCGTATTTGCGTTACATGCTGTTCACCAGGTGGCGGAAAATAAACGATTGTATAATTACGATCCTCAGATCGCCTACAGCCTCCAGCATGTGACGGATATACATCTTAATCCCATGCCTACCGGAGACGGCTGGCGGGAAGGAGGAATCGTGAATGAAAGTAACCCGGTTTTTTCCTGGCTGTTCCTTGGTATTGCATCGTTTATTCTATTCATGGCGGCTATCAATTTTGTTAATATCAGCATTGCCAGCTCCCTGCGAAGGGCGAAAGAAATAGGAGTGCGGAAAATAGCCGGCGGCAGCAAACGACAGGTTGTTTTGCAATTCCTGGTAGAATCGGCTGTCGTTTGTCTTGCCGCATTTTTACTGGCAATTATACTAGCAAAGATCAGTCTGCCTCTATTCAATGAGCTGACACACAAGCAGATCGAGCTTTCTGAGCCGTCTGATGCCTGGTTGTTGAGCTCGTTTGCCGGTATTTTTCTACTCATTGTCATTCTTACGGGTTTTTACCCGGCTTATGTATTGTCAAAATACGAACCTAAGCAAGTATTATACAATAGGCAAAGCTTTTCCAGACGGAGTCTTTTTGGCCGATCGCTGGTAGTATTCCAGTTTTCATTGGCTGTCTTTTTTGCTATTGCTACTATTATCTATTATAGTCAAATGGATTTTATCAGAACCCGGGATCTCGGCTACGATCCTTATCAGGTGGTGCGTACTTCTATCCGGGGAGACAGGGACCACAGGCAGATACAGGGGATTCTGAGGTATGAGCTGGAAAAAGAGCCGGCGATAAAATACCTGTCATTTGGTTCGGACGGGCAGCCTTATGATGTAAAAATAGGAGAAAAGAAGATCGAAGTCCTGCATGAAGTGATCGATGAATATCGCCTGCCTACCATGCGGATAAAGCTAAAAGCCGGCAGGAATATCTCTTCAGCTATCCCCGCAGATGAGCATCATTCCGTTGTAGTTAACGAAGCATTTGTCAAAGCCGCCGGTCTTGAATCACCGTTGGGTACGCAATTGTACACTAATGAGCGATTTGGTAAAGAACTGAAAACAATTGTGGGGGTTGTAGAAGATTATCATAGCCGGTCTCTGCATGAACCGATCAGGCCAATGGTGATGCTGGCCTGTAACTGCGATTCGGAGAATATGTGGGTAAAAATTGAAAAGCAAAATCAGCAACAGGCACTGAAAGCATTGGAAGCTGCCTATAAAAAGACAATGCCCACTGCTTTATTTGAATATGGCTTCCTGGATGAATTAAATTTAAAAGCATACGAGCAGGAACAACGATGGCAAAAGATCATCGGTATTGCTGCAGGGCTTTCGATTGCTATTTGCTGTTTTGGCCTGTTTGGACTTACTCATATTACTGCACACCGGCGTATCAAAGAAATCGGTATTCGTAAGACGCTGGGCGCCAGCGTGACCAGTATCGTAAACCTGCTTTCCGGAGATTTTGTAAAACTGGTACTGATTTCAATCGCAATCGCCACTCCCGTCGCCTGGTGGAGTATGAATAAATGGTTGCAAAATTATGCTTACCGTATCGATATCGAATGGTGGATGTTTGCCGCAGCGGGATTAGCCGCTGTAATGATTGCTTTAGTGACCATCAGCTTCCAGGCGATACGGTCCGCGTTGGCGAACCCGGTGGAGGCGCTGAGGACGGAATAGGGGGGAGATGAAATCCTTAAGGAGATTAATAGCTGGTTTCCAGCCATCTGCTCAAAAAAACATCGTACACCTGGTAGTACTTCGTGCCTTCAGCATCAGTTACCCTGAAAATCAATTCATTGTTTAATAGTGAAGTCAATGAACGTTGGATGGTGGCGACGGGCCCGAGCTTATAGTTGCTTATAAAGACCGAACTGGTAGGCGCATAAAGTTTATCTTCTTTTGCGATACTCTTCAGGAGGTTCCATTGCGGGGCTGTCATCAAATCACGATAGGTATAAAACAATCCTTCCTGCTCTTTTAAAATTTGCTGCATTTCAGCCTTAACGGTTGCAGGGGAGATTTCTTTTTGTTCTCTTCCAAATAGTCGGTTACAAATCGTCTGCACGTAATAAGTGTGCCCGCGGCACCAGTTGAGGATGGTGGTTATTTCTTCGTCTGCAATTTTCCGGCCCGCCTCGTTAAATTTTTCACTGATAAAAGTACGGTAGGTGTTAAAGCGGATATAGTCTAGCTGAAGTAATTCGGTACTGGCGTAAAAGGGCTTTTTGGCAGACAGGAACATTTCCTGCAAAATGGTTTGTTGGCTTCCGCTGAATACAAATGTTGTGTTCTTAAGCTGTTGGATCTGAGAGCGGAGCCAGGCTTCGGTTTGTTTCTCCGGGTATTGCGTGATTTGCTGAAATTCGTCAAAGGCAACCACGGTAGGATTGGTGTTCAGATCCATTAGCTTAAAAGCGTCAGCAATGGATACCATCTGTTCTTCTGGCTTATCGAAGCCTACTGAAACGGTAGGTTGTCCGGAATAGGGATCATACGTGACCGTCGGACGAATGCTCTTTATCCATTGCCAGATTTTTTTTCCGGTACTGCTTTTTTCCGGGAACGCTCTTGCTAAAGCAGTTACTAATGCAGAGTTCAGATCGTGTAATGAAGTCGTAGGCATGAGGTCCAGGTAGACCAGGCGATAAGAATCTTTTTCCAGTGTATGAAACAAATGTTGTATTAGTGCCGTCTTTCCCATACGCCTCAATGCTATTAGGGTGCTATTTCGCCCCGAAATCACGGCATTTCTCAATTGTTGTATCTCCTCTTCCCGGTCACAGAAATACTCCGGACCTTTATAGCCTACTACTGGAAAGGGATTTGTTAACCTGTGTATCATTTCATAAAGGTACAAAATTAAATTTCACAATTTGCATAATGCAAATTGTGAAATAGCTCTTGGGATACATATTCTATTTTAAGTTTCCAGGCTTAGTGGATGTTCCTGCTTAAAATAGTTTTGGATTGGGGACTGTCCTAAGATTTTGATATGTGTGCTTATCAGAAAACACTCATTATTGATAAGTTAATGTATCAATTTTGCACTATAAATGCCCCGTTCAATCCGGCGACAGCGTTGCGAACGGAATAAAAGGAAACAAATCCACAAGCCATGCCCCGTAGGGCTTACCCGTCTGTAGCAAACGGGAAAACATTATCATTCGCATGCCCTGTAGGGGCTACCCATCAATACAAACGGGCTGTCCGTGTTATTGGGTAGCCCCTACAGGGCATATGTTTACATCTGATCACCTTTTGCTACAGATAGGGAGTGCCTGACGGGACATCTTTCTCGGCAAGGCCTGATCAGTTCTGGTTTTTTTAGTTCACACTATTTCCCTGCTGTAGGGTTGAATCTTTCGTATCGTATGAAATAGAAAAAGCATAGTCAGGTGTGTGAGCCACTTTATCCAAATCGTTAAAAATATGCCTCAGAGCATCATAAATCTGGGTCCGGATGAAAATATCATCCGGCATAGGGCTGCCGTCGTTTTTGCAAAGGCTTTCCTGGAACATATTCCATAGTGCGGTTTGCAGTTCATCGCAGCTCGCCATTCTGACTAAGCTGTCGAGTTCATTCCCTGCTTTTTCCAGCGCTTTGGTTGTTTGGTTATCATGGAGCTTTTCCATAGTTTTGAATTGTTTGTGGGCGTAAGCCCGGTTGAACATGCCCGGTTTGTCAAAGTTTTCGAGGCGGAGACGAGCCGGGTTTTTACGGATTATTTTTTGTTGGGTTTCTCAACAAGAATAGGCTAAAAATAAAAGCCTTTAAATAGCTTCTTAGTCGTTAGGAGTGAACGTTACAATAGTTTTCACATCTATTTTTCCATGTTCGCTTAGAATTGCCTTCATTCTCCTCTCAGAAATTCCAAGCTTGTAGGTGTAGTCTCTCCAGGCGTACCTGAGCTTACCTTTCTTACGATCGGCCGGTAATGTCGGATAGATAGTCTTTACCCACCAATCAAAAGCCTCTGTTACTGACGGAAATTGCTTCATATATCAAAGCTAATAGTTTTTGTTGAGATGCCCAACAAAAAAGTTGAGATTTGGCGTATTATAAAAATCTATATCACGCCAAAAGTGAATTATTTTGGGGGCTTTGGCGTGATATAATTAAGACTAAAGCTGGTGTTAAAATTATGACCGGGTGGCTTGGATGGACCAGATCTTCACGCGAGGGCAAAGAAATAGCACACAAGCTGGAATGAATAGACCGACTACTGTTAATCAACAGATTTTAGAGAAACAAGATGGTCACGAATGCGCGAATATTCTCAATTCGCGCATTCGTAGCTAGTGATCAAACTGCTGTGAAAATATGTGTTTTATGGATTTGATTCCATAAAAATTATGGTATTTATGGAATCAAATCCATAATCCCTACCTCTCCACCAGCTCCTTAACCTGCTCTCCGTAATAGTCGGTCTTGACCGTATCGATTTTCAGCAGCTCATACCATTTCCTGAAAGCCCCCACGAACACGATCAGCATGAGCACCATGGCGACAATCGCCAGGCCGGCCAGCAGGTATTGTCCTTTCGGAATATAAATGGAGGTTACCTGGAGGTAGCCAGCCCAGAAGGTGATGAGCGCCATAAAAACACCCGGTATCGCCGCGCACAGGGCGTATTTGCCGCGATTCATCCGTATCAGCATCGTGGTGCACACGATAAGTCCGCAGGCAGCCAGCAGTTGGTTGCTAATTCCGAATAGTGGCCAGATGCTGCTCACATTGCCGGTAAAGACCAGGTAGCCCCATGCGAAGGTAAACGCCGCACTGCTGATGATAATGCCCGGGATCCAGTTCTTATCGTTGAACTTCGGCATGACCGAGCCCAGCATTTCCTGCAGGAAGAAACGTCCGACCCTTGTCCCGGCATCGATCGCCGTGAGAATGAACACGGCTTCGAACATGATGGCGAAATTATACCAGTAAGCAGTGAGCTCATCCATATACGGCACTTTTGCAAAAATATGCGCCATACCAACAGCGAGTGAAACGGCGCCGCCGGTCCTGCCGTGGAGGTCGATCCCGATCACATCGGAATAGTGCTGCAGATCGACTGTCTGCAGGCCCGGATACGCTGCCAGGAATGCATCGTAGGCTTCTTTCGGGGTATTGATGGCGAAGTAATCGCCCGGCATCAGCGTACAGGCTGCGATCAGCGCCATTAAAGCTACAAAACCTTCCACCAGCATGGCGCCATAGCCTACAAACAGGATCTGACGCTCCTGTTCTATCATCTTGGGAGTAGTACCCGTCGCGATGACCACATGAAATCCGGAAATAGCCCCGCAGGCAATGACGATAAAGATAAACGGCAAAACGGGGCCTCCGACGATCGGGCCGCCGCCGTGGATAAAGTCAGTAAGGGCCGGCATCTGGACGGTAGGGTGGATGACGATCACACCGATTGCCAGCATGATGATGGTCCCGATTTTGAGGTAAGTAGAAAGGTAATCCCTTGGAACCAGCAGTAACCACACCGGGAGTACCGACGCCAGGAAGCCGTAAAGCGGGATAGCGACGGAAATCGTTTTGATATCCCAGGTAAAAAGGTCGTTCATGAATTCATTCTGCATCAGGCTGTGCCCGCCGATGATCCCGGCGATCAGCAGCACGCCTCCCAGGATGCTGGCAAAAGTGACGCTGTTTGCACGGTAGCGCATGATCAGCCCCATGATGACGGCGATAGGCATTGTGATGACTACCGTAAACAGCGACCAGGAAGCTTCGTGCATCGCGTTAATGCAGGCCAGTGAAAGCCCGGCCAGCGTCAGGATCAGGATGAAAAGGACGGCGAACCCGGCCACTGTTCCGGTAGCTTTCCCGATTTCTTTCGATGCGATGGTGGCAAGGCTTTGCCCTTTGTGACGCACGGAGGCGAACATCACGATCATATCGTGGACCCCGCCGGCCAGGACACAGCCTATCAGGATCCATAAAGCCCCGGGCAGATAGCCGAACTGGGCGGCGAGGACAGGTCCTACCAGGGGCCCGGCTGCCGCAATGGCGGCGAAGTGGTGGCCGAACAGCACATTTTTGTTGGTAGGTACGTAGTCCTTGCCATCGGAGAATTCCAGGGCAGGCGTCGTGTTTTTGTTGTTGAGCCTCAGTACTTTGTTTGCTACAAATAGTCCGTAGTAACGGTAGGCGATAGCAAAAAGAAGCAGGGCAGTGAATACGAGTGTTAAGGCGTTTATATTGTCGAGTGATTCCATACTTGGGTTTTTGAACCGTTAAAAGTAAGGAAAAAAACTTTATCAATGCTATCCGGAAACGCACAGCATAATGTCCGGTTCCGGACAGCAGGTAAAGCTTAATAGGGGGTGAATATATTGATTTTCAGATTTTTATAAATCTGGTATGCTGTTGGACCACTATTAAGCAGCGTACAGATTGAGTACACTATTGGTTGATGGATATAGGGGGCGTACATTCTGCGCCCCTTTATATGGCCAATCGGAAAACGCCGGAGCCTAGTTCTTTTTTAGCATAAGTATTTTTCCGAAGGCGTGATCACAAATGAGGATCTCCTGATTTTCATCCACTCCAAAAGAAGATATACTGCCCACATTTTCGGTCAGGATGTCATTTTTAACAGCCTTGTCGTTTTTGAAAGTAAGCGCAAAGATTCTCCGGCTTACATAATCGCCAAAAATGTACTTCCCGTAAAGCTCGGGCCATTTTTTGCCTCTATACACAAATCCGCCCGTAACCGAATGTTCACCTTTATCCTGGGGTAGGTCCAGTATAGGATCGATCAAGCCGGGAATTTCACAATTACGGTCCGGCTTGTAACAATCGATGCTCTCTTTGAGCCGCCATCCGTAATTTCCGCCTTTTACGACTACATCGATTTCTTCCCTTTTATTCTGACCGACATCTCCCACCCATAAGGCGCCTGTTTCAGTATCAAAGCTCATCCGCCACGGGTTACGCAGGCCGTAGGCAAAGATCTCTTCGGCAGCTCCGTCAGGATCCCCTGCGAACGGGTTGTCTGCCGGGATACCATAATTCCCTTTTGATTTCCCGTCGACATCTATCCTGAGGATTTTACCAAGCAGCGATTTCTTGTTTTGCCCATTATCGAAAGGGTCGGCCCAACTGCCGCCATCTCCGACACCGATATACAGGAAGCCATCTTTGCCGAACTGGAGGCTGCCGCCGTTGTGGTTGTCATAGGGCTGGTAAAACCGGATCACTACGATCTCAGAGGCGGGATCTGCGGTATAATCGGCCAGGTCGACCTGGTAGCGCGCCACAACCGTCTCAAGGCTATCGCCATTTTTCCGGGTGTAGTTAAGGAAAATGAAGCCATTTTGACGGAATTCAGGGTGAAGGGCGAGCCCGAGTAAACCCGCTTCGCCGCCGTAGCTCACGCGCGACCGGATATCGAGCACTATGCGGGCAGTATGGGTATCATATTGATTTGAAAAAATCCGGACGACACCCGGTTGTTCAAGGACCATCAGCTGCCGGCTTCCGTCAGGAACATAGGTGATATCGACCGGATAGTTGAAGGTGAGTTTGGGAAACGCTTCCTCCACTCCCCAGCCGCCTGCAAGATGACCCGGTGCGTAGTTCAGGAAAAGAATGAGCAGTAAGTGGAATGTCATGTTAAAGCGGCTGGAAGTTGTTGTTAATACAGTGGTTACCAGGCTCGGTAACCAAATATACTGCCCGGATGCGATATTTCTTACGCAGGTGATATTGTACGAGCCCTGCGTGGCGTCCGCTTCAGACTTTCACTAACCGCGAAGTGGTGACGGGACTATAAATCTGTCCGGTTTTGGTAAGATACTGTGCGTTAACGTACAGTAGAAAGAGAGTATTGTGGTGTAAAATACTGAAAGCGAACGTATTACGAAGCTGGTATATAAATTGATCCGGGTAATCTAACCACAAGGAGCTGTAGGTAGACGTTTCCTCCTATTAGAAGCTGGAAAAAAACGTGAAACAAACATTTCTGAGGCAAAGGTATTACTTGGCAGGGTAAAGCTGATTTTCCAATAGCGATACAACATTTTGTGTGGCTACAAAAAGAACAGAATGCTATGATGAAAAATTATTTCAAAACCGCCTGGCGGAATGTCTCCCGTGACAAGAGGACATTGTTTCTTAACATCGCCGGGTTGTCTGTCAGCATTGCGGCAGTATTCCTGCTATTTACCGTTGTCAGATTTGAGACCAGCTATGATACCTTCCATGCCAATGCACAACACATCTACCGGGTAGTTACACAGAAAGAGTTTGATAGCGGTATCAATTATAACCCGGGCGTGCCTAATCCCTTGCCGGAAGCGTTAAAGACAGACCTGCCAAATCTCAAAAAAGTAGTTCCCATACAAAAGTTTGACGACTGCCAGCTGACTGTGGCCAACACCGGTTCCGGCCAGCAGCATAAGTTCAGGGAAGAGGCTGTCTATTTTACAGAATCAGGCTATTTCGACCTGTTCGACAGCAAATGGCTGAGCGGTCGTCCTGAAGTACTAAACGACCCGGGCGTGATCGTGTTGGACCGTGACATAGCTGATAAATTCTTTGGTAACTGGAACAAGGCGGTAGGGCAGACCATCCTGATTGAAAACGCGCTGCCTGTGAGGGTAGGCGGTGTGATAGAAAGCATTCCCCCGAACACCAATCTCCCTCTCAATCTCATTATCTCTTTTGCTACTGTCAAAGCTAATGCCGATCTGCTGAACTATGATCCGACACACTGGGTAGCTACCAGCAGCGATTTTCAGACCTATGTTTTGCTGGATAAACAGACTTCCAGGGAGGCAGTAGACAAGCAACTGGAGGCATTCTCCGCAAAGCATTATAAGAGCACGGGTGTTTCGAGTAAAACGCATTATCTGCAGGCGTTGGAGGATATCCATTTCAATACCCGGCTGGAGCCTTTTAACGGGCCTGTCGCGCGACGGTCCACCCTTCATACGCTCACGCTCATCGGCCTGGTCATTATTCTGATGGCTTCCGTCAACTTTATTAATATGGCGACGGTGCAGTCTGTTATCCGGGGCAGAGAAATAGGCATACGTAAAGTACTGGGCGCCGGGAAGAGGCAGCTTATCGGCATGGCCATGGGAGAAACCCTGATGGTGGTCATTATAGCGACAACGCTTGCAATCGGTATGGCATGGCTGGGAATACCCTATCTCAAATACTTTTCCAATCTACCGGATACAATAGACGTCGTGAGGACCGATACGTTGTGGTTTGCATTGGCGGTAATAGCCGCGGTCACATTGCTGGCCGGTACATACCCGGCTCTGCTCCTGTCGGAGTTCAGACCCGTTCTTGTCCTTAAAACCAGGATCAATACGGCCAGGGTCGGCGGAGTTCCCTTGCGCAGGGCGCTGATAGTCTTTCAGTTTACTATTGCCCAGGTACTGGTAGTCTCTATGCTGGTAGGTAACCAGCAGCTCATATTCATGCAGGACACAGACCTGGGTTTTGATAAAGAGGCCGTGTACTACGTCAACCTCCCGTGGGCGGAAGAGCAATCCCGGGATAAAGCGGTGTTTAAACAGCAATTATTACAGCTTTCTTCCATACAGTCCGTGAGCCTTATGACAGATGTGCCTTCTTCGGACAACAACTGGTCTAATGATTTTTATTTTGACCAAAACGCGGACAAGGTTCCTTTTCACACGTCGCTGAAATTTGGCGATGCCGACTATTTCAGCACTTTCGGGCTGCAGTTCCTGGCCGGGAAACCATTTGCGGCGCGTGATACCATGTATGAAGCGGTGATCAACGAAACCCTCCTGCACAAGCTGGGCATGCAACGCCCCGAAGAAGCTCTTGGCAAAACGATACGGATCGGCGGACGCGACAGATGGATGGAAATTACAGGCGTTGTAAAGGACTTTGCCACCCACTCGTTGCGCGAGGAGATAAAGCCGGTCCTTATTGCCTCCAATCATGCGTGGTACCAGGTGGCGGGCATTAAACTGGGTAGCACCGGCATACAGCAAACGCTGGCAACCATACAGGAATTATGGGAGAGCCATTTTCCTGATCATGTGTATAACGGCCGGTTTCTGGATGACACCATTGCCGGTTTTTATCACCATGAAAACCAACTGGTACGGGTATACAGGGTCTTCGCTCTGTTGGCTGTTTTTATTTCCTGTATGGGGCTTTTTGGTATTGTTTCATTTTTAACCGTCCAGAAAACCAGGGAAATTGGTATTCGCAAAGTGATGGGCGCATCAGTATCCGGTATTGTGGCTATGCTGTCAAAAGACTTTGTAATACTTGTGCTGATAGCTGTTGGCATAAGCTTTCCTGTAGCATGGTGGGTCTTAAACCGATGGCTGCTCGATTTTGCCTACCGTATCGAAATCGAATGGTGGGTGTTTGCTGCCACAGGACTGGCTGCTATCGCCATCGCGTTACTGACGGTGAGCGGACAAGCCATCAGGGCGGCGCTCGCTAACCCGGTGGAGAGCCTGAAAAATGATTAATGAGGACTGTCGTTCCAACCGGATTTTACTTAAAACCCGTATCTCAAAGCCATGTTTAAAAACTATCTCAAAATTGCCTGGCGCGGTTTTCGTAAGAATAAGCTGTACAGTAGTGTCAATATAGCAGGACTGACGACCGGATTAACGGCCTGCCTGCTCATCGGCCTGTACATCTGGAATGAATTGACATACGATCAATTCCATACCAACGCCGACCGGATTGTACGGGTGACATCCGATCTCAGTATTTCAGGCTCCAGGAGCCGGTTTGCGCAGACCGGCAGCAGGGTAGGCCCGCAGTTCGAAAGAACGTTCCCGCAGGTAGAGCGCTATGTCCGTACAATGAAAGACGCTCTTTCGGTATCTGCCGGACAAGAATCCTTTGAGGAAAGCGGGATATTGTATGCCGATGCCGGCTTTTTCAACGTCTTTTCATTTCCGCTGCTAAAGGGTAATCCCAATACCGTGCTTGACGCGCCGCGGAAGGTTGTGCTATCCGAAACTGCCGCAGAAAAGTATTTTGGTGATACGGACCCCGTCGGTAAAACCCTTCGTTTCAACGGGGGCGAGCGCGTCTATGAAATTACGGGCGTTGCAGCGGATGCACCGCTCAATTCGCAGATTCAATACGACCTTATTGTTTCGTTTACCAGCCTCGATATGGCCAGAACCGAAATCTGGAGCTCGGCGAATTACATCACCTATCTGCTCCTGCGGGATGCGAGGGCGATCCAGGGGCTTGCCACAGCGGTTTCGGACTATATGAAAGAGGTCAACCGGGGTGAGATGGACATGCATGGAAACGATTACTGGACATTCCACCTGGAGCCGCTCAAAATGGTACACCTCCGGTCGCCGCTGACCGGATTGGAGCCCGGCGGAAACCTGACTTATGTGTATGTCCTGAGTATAATGGCCATACTGATCTTATTGATCGCCTGCGGGAATTATACCAATCTTGCAATAGCCCAGTCTGCAACCCGGAGGGTTGAGATAGGCGTTCGCCAGGTGATGGGTGCAGAGAAAAGGCAGTTGCTGAACCAGTTCCTGGGGGAATCACTGCTTATTACCAACCTTTCATTGGTGCTGGCTGTGTTTGTCAGCATTGCCCTGCTGCCGGTTTTTAACTCGATAACGGGCAAAGAGTTCACGGTCAGGGCCCTGCTGTCACCACCTATGCTGCTTTCCGGCGTGCTGCTGAGCGCAATCATCAGCCTGCTTTCCGGCGCATATCCCGCTATCGTACTGAGCAGTAAAAAGCTGGTCAGCATCCTGAAACCGGGTATGCGTATGTCGCATTCCGGCGGAGGACTGAGGCAGGGATTGATTGTCTTCCAGTTTGTTATCGCCATTTTCCTGATGGCCGCTACGTTGATCGTGCTCAACCAGCTTTCGTATATTCAGCGCAAGGAGCTGGGTTACAACCGGTCGCAGGTGCTGGTTTTGCCGGTTGACGGCAAAACGACTTCAGTGTACGACAAGCTGAAAGATGCATTTCGTGCCATCCCTCATGTGGTGAGCGTCACGGGAGCCTACGAGGATCCTACGTCCATCGAGTGGGGCGACGCCATTACGGCAGACGATGGTTCCGGTCTGAAGGAGCTATCCCTGAGTGCCACGCCCGTGGACCTGGATTACCTGCAAACCATGGGCATGGAACTGGTGGAGGGGCGGGATTTCACCCGATCGGATTTTACCTTGCAGGATACAACGAATGACTATGCGAATTACAAGGCGTCCTATATATTGAACGAAAAAGCAGTCAGGGAGCTGGGCTGGACGTCGGGACAGGCAATAGGAAAGACCATTTCCAGGGGCGTGCCCGGCACCGTGGTAGGTGTGGTCAAAGATTTCAACTTCGAATCGCTGCATGAGCCGATAGGTCCCCTGCTGATATTCCTCGACACCACGCAAGTCAGGCAACTGTTTGTCAGGATAGAAGGAGAGAACACAGCTTCTACACTTACAGCCGTGGAAAGCGCCTGGAAGGCACGCGTTGCCCATCGTCCGTTTGACTATCATTTCCTGGACGAGGATTTCAACGCGCTTTACCGGAAGGAAGAACGGATGGCCGGGCTGTTTTCCGTCTTTTCTGTTATTGCGATTGTATTGGCTTGCCTGGGGCTGTTTGCGTTGGCTGCTTTCGCGACGGCTCAACGTACCAAAGAGATCGGCATACGGAAAGTGCTGGGCGCAAATGTAATGAGTATCACCGTTTTGTTTTCCGGGCAATTTCTTCTGCTGGTAGGTATCGCATCGCTGGTGGCAGTACCATTGGCCTGGTTGGCCGGCAACAACTGGTTGGATAATTTCGCATACCGAACAGATATCCGGTGGTGGATGTTTGCCCTGGCCGGCCTGGTGGCTGCCGGGATCGCGCTGCTTACCGTCAGCTTCCAGGCGATCAGGGCGGCGCTGGCTAACCCGGTCGAGAGCCTGAGAAATGAATGATTGAAGCCGGGAGTGCAATTCTATCAAAAAATTATTACTTTGAGACGAGTTCAACAGGAGTCTCAAGATGAAACCATACCTTATTATCTCATTTTTCGCCCTTTTCCTCCTCGCTGCGCCTTCATTTGCGCAGGACGACACCAATTACGACGAATCCAAAGTTCCTGATTACGTGCTCCCGGAGCTGCTGGTTACACGTAACGGCAAGAAAATAACCAATAAAAAAGACTGGGAAAAAATAAGGCGTCCGGAACTGATGGAGCTGTTTGCTTCAGAGATGTACGGACGTACGCCCCAGGATAAGATAGACGTACGCTACGAAATATCGGAGGAAAACCCTCATGATATGAACGGGAAAGCTACCAGGAAACAGGTGAAATTTATTTTTTCCAACGGCAGCAAATCGATGGAGGCCCTGCTGCTGCTATACATCCCTAACCATGTCAAAGGAAAAGCGCCGGTGTTTGTGGGCTACAATTACAAAGGAAATCACAGCACGGTGGCCGACAGCGGGATCCTGTATTCGCCTTCCCTGCGTCTTGTCAAAGAGCCGGGCCACCCCGATTGGGTGCGCGGCAACCAGTCCCACCGCTGGAGCTACGGTGAAATCATCGACAGGGGATATGCCGTGGCGACCATGTGTTACCACGATATATTCCAGGACAAGCCGGATCTGAAAGATCATAGCGTCGTATCGCTGTTTTCCGGCTACCGCGAAGATTCGGAGAAGCCCGACGAATGGCAGGCCATAGGCGCGTGGGCGTGGGGCTCCAGCCGCATCGTAGACTACCTTGAAACCCAGGATCGTATCGATGCCGGGAGGATCGCCATTATGGGGCATTCGCGTCAGGGGAAAGCTGCTTTGTGGGCCGGCGCCCAGGATCCGCGCTTCAAGGTCGTCATTTCCAATGATTCCGGAGAGGGGGGAGCAGCGCTTTCCAGACGTAAGTTCGGAGAAAGCATCACCCGAGTAAGCAGCATCAGGCCGGCATGGTTCTGCCCGGCATTCAACCTGTACCGCGACAAAGAAGAAAAGCGTCCCATCGACCAGCATCAGCTGATCGCGCTCATGGCACCCCGTGCAGTCTACGTAGCCAGCGCGGCAGAAGACCTGTGGGCAGATCCCAAGGGCGAATTCCTGGCGGCCTATCATGCCGGTCCCGCCTTCGAATTATATGGCCTTAAAGGGCTCGGTACGGCAGCGCAGCCAGGGTTGCACCAGCCTATCATGAACCAGGTAGGGTATCACATCCGTGCCGGGAAGCACGACGTAACGGCTTACGACTGGTCGAGGTTTCTGGATTTTGCGGACAGGCATTTAAAGCGTTGATGATAGCTGTACGTTCTTCCTGGCCTCCTAAAACAACGATACCGGGTTTATCCGCAGAAACTCCTGCCAGGGAATGCCTTCTTTTCCTACGAGTAATATACGATCGGGACGGATTTGCTTTTGGAATTCAGGCATGCCGGAATGCGGCATGCTATTGCCACTTTTGACTTCGATGCCGATCACCTTTCCTCTACGTTCCAGGACAAAATCCACTTCATGTTTTCCGTCACGCCAATAGTGGACATTGAAATCTTCGGTATAGGATGCATTGATGAGGTGCGCCCCTATAACCGATTCTACCACTCTGCCCCATAAATCCGGCCTCTGCCGTATCTCGTTAAAATACCCGGCGCTTTGTGCGCTGATCAGCGCGGTATTATGTACCTGGAACTTGGGGCTGGACGACCGTTTCCTGATAGCTTTCCTGTCAAATTTCTCAATGCCGCCCAGCAGCCCGGCGGTATCCAGCAGCTGAAGGTAATGGGCCAGCGTAGTGGTGTTGCCTGCATCGAGCAGTTGGCCCATGATTTTGGTATAGGAGAGGATCTGGCCCGAATAGATGCAGCCGAGCTCAAAAAGCCGCTTCATCAGGGCAGGTTTATCTACCCGGGTCAACATGAGGATATCTTTGGAGATGCTGGTTTCGATCAGGGATTCCGAAACGTACCTTTTCCAGCGCTCCTCATCGGCTATTAAGGAAGCAGAACCCGGATAGCCTCCAAACCAGGCGTACTGATCGGCATTCCAGCCAAAAGCTTCATGCATTTCTCCAAAAGACCAATGTCCCATATAGATGGTTTCAAACCGTCCGGACAGGGATTCGGTAAGTCCCTGCTGGAGCAAAAGACGGGAGGAGCCGAGAAGGATTACCTTCAGATTTACCTTGTTACGGGTATCCGTGTCCCAAAGGAACTTTACAGTTTCACTCCAATTGCTGATTTTTTGTATTTCGTCAATGACCAGCAGGAATTCGGTAGATTCTTTTTGCTGCATCAAAATATGTGCAGATTCCCATTGCCTGGAAAGCCAGGTGTTGTCTGCGGCCGGAACGGCATCGGCAGAGGCAAACAGGTGAGGGATATCCATCTTTTCTGTTAACTGGGTTATCAGCGTTGTTTTTCCCACCTGGCGCGGTCCCATTAGCACCTGTATGAATCTTCTCGGCTCACTTACTCTATTTATAAGTCCTTGTAAATAAGTTCGTTCAAACATAAGAATTCATTTACTCAATGTGTTAAGTAAAATTACTCAATACATTGAGTAAATGCAAAACATTTAAAACAGAAAGCTTGGGAGATATAGAAACCTGTAAGAATTGTGAGTACCCATATTGCTCGCAGATTGACAGTGTTATGGCTGTTTCCTCCAAACCTCATTATCCCTTTTATTTGTAAATTGGACGCGCCGTAATGACCGTTGCGGAATTTTTCTAAGTAACGCTGTACCCCTGATGAGCATTTTTCTGACCCCTCCGGCAGTTTTCCGTTATTTCCTGACCATTGCCGTGCCGGCTCTTACGCTGACGGTTTCGCTCGCCCAACCTGCACACAGGCGTAGCCTCCCGGGCACGGAGTTTGAAAAAGCTGCCGCCAACGGAGTGCTTACGGAAGAAGGATACCGTCGCTGCGAGCGCTACGTGCAGGATTGGCTGAAGTATGCCGATCCGGTCAGCAAGCTGATCCCGAGAAATCTCGACAAGGATACGGATCTGTGGAACGCGAACGACTGCGCGGCCGACAATTACCCGTTTATGGTCCTGACGAGCTTTTTTACAAACCGCGACCGGTTCGACGGACTGATGAAGGAAATGCTCCGTAATGAGAGAAAGCTCACTTCGCGCGTCAAGTCGCTTCCTGACGAATATTCATTTTCGAAAAAAGGATTCGTTCATGACGAGGTCAGTATGGGGAGGATCGTTTTCGGCACCGCCGAATATGCTAAAGACGGGCTGATGCCCCTCACCGAATGGCTGGGACCGAGCGTCTGGTCGGACCGGATGGTCGAAATGCTGGACGACCTGGGCGGGTACATCACAGTAGCCGATGACCCTAAATTTTCCATTACGACCAAAACGGAAGTGAACGGCGAACTGCTCCAGGTGCTGTCGCGCATGTTCTGGATGACCGGTAAACGGGAGTACCTGGACTGGGCGGTGAAAATCGGGAATTATTTCCTGCTGGGAGAAGGCCATCCGCTGAAATCGGTGAATAACCTGCGCCTCCGGGATCACGGATGTGAGCTGATTTCGGGCCTTTGCGAGCTATATGCCACGTTGCATTACACCGACCGGCAGAAAAAAGAGTCATACCGGGAACCCTTGTACCGGTTGCTGGACCATGTACTCACCTACGGAAGGAACGGGGACGGGCTTTTTTATAACGCGATCAATCCCCTGACAAACGAGGTACTCGACAAAAACGTGTCCGACAGTTGGGGGTACAACCTGAACGGGTATTATACGGTTTTCCTTGTCGACGGAACGGAGCGGTACCGGGAGGCCGTCACCAGGCTCTTCGGAAACCTGGATAAATACCGTCACCATGATTGGGAGGCCGGCAGCGCTGACGGCTATGCCGACGCTATCGAGAGCGCTCTGAACCTGTACAACAGGATGCCGGATGAGCGCGTAGCCAACTGGATCGATAGTGAGATCCGGGTAATGTGGTCGATGCAGGATTCCAGCCATCGGGAAAATGCCCGGCGATGGATCGGTTCTGGTATCATCGAAGGCTGGCACGGCGACGGCAATTTTGCCCGGACTACCATTATGTACAACTTGTGGAAATCGAAAGGGACCTACGTATACCCCCTTACAGGAGGAGTAAGATTGGGGGGAGAAATGAAAGGGAAAGCCCTTTGTCTCGTGGTGGAAGCCCCGGCCGGGGGCTGGACCGGGAAGCTATACTTTGACAAAGCGCGCCACTCAGAGTCGATGAAAATGCCGCTCGACTGGCCGAGGATCAACCAGTTCCCGGAATGGTTTACGGTGGATACGGGAAAGAAATACCGTATTTCCGATGAGAAAGGCCGCCTGATAAAGGAAGCGACCGGTGAAAACCTCCTGGCAGGAATTGAGCTGAGCCTCAAAGCCGGGGAGAGGAAAAAGATGGTGGTGACTCCTTTGTGACGGTGTTGTAGTTCGTAAGTGGACATTTACTGTCCGATATCGTACGGTTTTTTTACATTTTTTGATCATATGTTATTGATAGTAAGGGTGTTGTGATTCTGGCATGCATTGTGCTTCTTCTTTGATAATGTCCTTTAACACCCGGTTGACATGATCAGAAACTATTTCAAAATCGCCTGGCGTAATTTCGTAAAGCACAAAAGGTATTCCGCCATTAAAATCGGAGGCTTTGCTTTCAGCGTTGCGGCCTGCATTCAGATAGGGCTGTACATCACGCATGAAACCAGTTATGACAAGTCTTACCCGGACGGAGATCAGCTTTTCAGGGCAATAAGGCAATTTACTGCTGAGCACGGCGACATTATAAAAGGACTTTCCTTCCAGGCTCCTATGGCCGAAGCACTCAAGGCCGATTTCCCGGAAGTGATGGAGGCGGGTCGTCTGCTGCCGAGTCCGCTGTTTGGAGCAGGGAGTAACCAGGTTTCTACCGATGTGCGCCCCGAAAGCCTGTATGAAGGAGGCTTTGTCTATGCTGACCAGGGACTGTTGGATATGCTGCAGCTTCCCCTGGCTGAAGGCAGCCGGCAGCATGCGCTGACGGAGCCCAATATGGTGGTGATGACGGCCTCCAAGGCTAAGAAATATTTTCCGGAAGGCAATCCGGTAGGCAAGGTGATCTACCTCAACAACGACAAAAGCAAGCCTTATACGGTGAAAGGCGTATTGGAAGACATCCCGGTCAATTCTCATTTGCATGGATATGATTTTTTTCTCTCATTATCCGGGTTGCTTTCCCAACCTGGTGAGCGAGCCAATTGGATGGCCAATAATTATGTTACCTATTTAAAAGTCAGGCCGGGTACAGACCCCGATCAGCTAAGCGCCAAGATAACCAGGCATATACTGGACACCTATTGGATCCCAGCCATGAAAGCAGCAGGGCAGCAGCTTCCGGAGTGGTTCGGCACGGTTAAGCTGACACTTCAACCCGTTCCTGATATTCACCTGCATTCGGGAGATATACGCGAGTATTATGAAGCGAATCCCAAAGGTGATATCCGTTTTGTATGGCTTTTCGGGGGTATCGCCGGGTTCATTCTCCTGATCGCCTGCATTAATTTTATCAACCTGTCGACAGCCAGATCTGCGGGCCGGGCGAAGGAAGTCGGGCTCCGGAAAGTGGTTGGTTCGTATCGTAGCGGGCTGATGGCGCAGTTCCTGGCCGAATCGATGCTGTACAGTGCGCTATCCATCTTATTGGGCGTGATGCTGGCCTGGTTGTTTTTGCCGCTCTTTAACCAGCTAGCCGGTAAGCAATTGGTATTTCCATGGAACAGCGCCTGGCTATTGCCCGTCATCGCGGTATCTGCAATAGGTGTGGGCTTTGTTGCCGGGCTTTATCCGGCAGTTTACCTGTAGGGGTTCCGCCCGAACCAGGTGCTCAAAGGGCATTTGAGCCACGGGGCAGGGAACCCTGTTTTGCGAAACGGCCTGGTCGTATTCCAGTTTGCTACTTCTATCATCCTTATCGTCGGCACGCTGATCATCAACAGTCAGATGCGTTTTATCCTGAACAGGAAGATCGGCTTTGATAAAGACCAGGTGATGGTCATCCAGGGCACGCATACGTTGGGGGAGCGGGTACAGACACTGAAAGAAGCCCTACGCGATATCCCGCAGGTACAGCAGGTAAGTGTAGGCGATTACCTCCCGGTCAAGATGGATGGGGTGAAAAGAAACGGGACTTCTTTCTGGAAGGAAGGCAGAACTACCGAAGATACTTCCGTTCCCGGCCAGTTCTGGCAAATTGATGAAGACTATATCCCTACACTTGGGATCCGGCTCCGCGAAGGACGGAATTTCGACAGAGAGCTGGCCACCGACTCTGAAGCGGTCATCATCAACCAAACCCTGGCTAAATCGCTTCGACTGGATGAGCCGGTTGGCGCTCAGATCACAAATGGCTGGAAGAAAATGCGTGTTATCGGGGTGGTAGAAGATTTTAATTTCGAATCAATGAAAGATGAAGTAGGTGGTTTATGCATGGTGTTCGGCAACAGCCCCACCATGATGACCGTTAAGATAAGCGGAACTGATCTGCAGGAAACTGTCGGGGCTATTACCAACCGGTGGAAGGAGTTTTCTCCCGGCCAGTCGATCCGTTTTACTTTCCTGGATACAAGCTTTGCCAATATGTATGCCTCGATACAACGCACAGGAACCATATTCAGTTGCTTTGCGGTATTGGCTATCCTGATCGCCTGTCTCGGGTTATTTGGATTAGCAGCTTTCACCACCGAGCAGCGCACCAGGGAAATCGGCATCCGCAAGGTACTCGGGGCAACCGTGCCGGGGATAGCGGCCATGCTTTCCGGGGATTTTTTGAAGTTGGTATTCATTGCCATCGTGATCGCCTCTCCGCTTGCCTGGTGGGGTATGAGCAAATGGCTGCAGGATTTTGCATACCGTACCGAAATACAGTGGTGGATGTTTTCAGCGGCGGGGTTGGCGGCGCTGCTGATCGCCATGCTCGTGGTAAGCTGGCAGGCGGTAAGGGCGGCGATGGCGAACCCGGTGAAGAGTTTGCGGATGGAATGAAATCGGACAGCCTGTTTATGTTGCGGGATAGCCCCTAACAGGGTATGCGGTTTGCCCGGATGCTATTTTTCTACAGATTAGGTAATATCTGACGACACATCATTATACGCGAAGATACTTGATATCTTAGTGATCAATTGTCCCGGGTTCTTCATTGCATTGAATGTTCTGGCCGGTTACGGACAGTAAGTGTTCATTATCGGACAATGAAACAGGACGAGACAGCAATAGTCGTTGATTATAAGTCAGTTAAGAAGGTGGTCCGACAATTGTTAAGAGGTCAGGGAAAGAAGATAAACGCTGCGTTATAGATAACTTTAAACTATGATAACGTCCTATCTCATTATTGCCTGGCGGCACATGGCCCGCAATAAAACGACCACTGCTATCAACCTTGCCGGTCTGACCATCGGTATGACAGCCAGCCTTTTTATTTTTCTATGGGTGAAGAATGAGTTGTCGTATGACAATTTTCATCCTGCTGCGGACAATATTTATCGTATCAAGAGCTATATAGCGACAGGCAACGGCAGCACCTGGGTATGGGAAGCATCGCCGTACATGCTGGGGGAAGCTATCAGGGAAGAATTGCCGGAAGTTGAGCTGGTAACCCGCATCAGCACTCTGAATCCTGCTATCAGGGTCAATGGGGAATTCTTCCAGGAAAAAAACGTAGCGTGTGTGGATGAGCATTGGTTTGATATGTTCCATTACGACTTCGTCCGTGGAAGTGCTGCAGCATTTAACAGCGGAATTTACCATGTAGCCATTACAGAGTCGGGTGCCAGGAAATATTTCGGCATCAGCGATCCTATGGGCAAAACACTCAGGATAGATACTGCAGATTTTGTAGTGCAGGCCGTGCTGAAAGACTATCCTGCCAATTCCAGCTTTCGCCATGAGCTGTTGTTGCCGCTGGCTGCCAGGAGGGCAAATCCGAAAATAGTGATTAAAGAGTGATTAAAGATAGTAAATGGGGGAGTTTTGACTTCCGTACGTTTGTAAGGATAGTTCCTTCGGCGTCTGTAGACGGCGTAACAAAAGGTATAGAGCAAATTATGGACGCGCATAGAGAAAATAATAACGCGACGGTTGGTCTCATATCTCTCCGGGAAATGCATTTTGAAGACGACCTGCAGACAGCCAGTATTCAGCTTGGCAACCGGAAAACGGTAAAAATCTTTACTGCTTTGGGAATCCTTATACTCGTCATAGCGTGCATTAATTATGTAAATCTTACTACGGCCAGGGCGCTGCACAGGAGTAAAGAAGTGAGCGTTAAAAAAATGGTCGGCGCCGGCAGGGCCTCTCTGTTCTCTCAATTTGTACTGGAATCTATCTTGTTCATCGCCATAACGATCCTGTTGACGATTCTGCTGGCCAACGGATTGATACCTGTCTTTAACAATCTGACCGAAAGCCGTTTCGAGCTCTTGTTCTGGTCAACGGATCTATGGGGTCTGATCGGCTTTACGGTTGCGATCGTCGTGGTGCTGATCAGTATCTATCCGGCTTTCTTGTTGTCGTCTTTCCGGCCGTTATCCGTATTCCGTGGCTCCAACCCCCTGCAAATCAAAGGCAATTTTCTTCGCCAGGCTTTGGTAGTAGTGCAATTTACCGCTTCGGTCGTGCTTATTATAAGTACTATGGTGATCTACAACCAGATGAGCTTTATCAATAGTGAAAACGAAAGCTATGACAAGTCCCAGGTATTGTCGTTTATAGTTCCTTTCCAGGCGATGTCGCATTACGACAGGGACGGACGAAAAGCCAGGTTAAAAGAACTGAAGCATGAGCTTCTTACCAGGCCGGGTATTTCGAAAGTGTCTTATCTGAACGGATCGGTAGTGAATATGCAGAGCTACTCTTCCGGGGCCGCAGATTGGAATGGCCGCGAGCCGGATTTCAATCCAAACATAACTTTTTTTGAAGTGACGGACGGGTTCAATGAAATACTTAACCTGGAACTGACCGCCGGCCGGTGGTTTTTGCCCGATAGCAAAGCCGACGAAAATAATGTCATTCTCAATGAAACAGCTGTCAAAACATTAGGAATACACGAGCCTGTCATCGGGCAGCGCTTTGAAGGGCGGGGTGACAGCGGCGTTATTATCGGGGTGGTGAAAGATTTTTATTACAAAAGCCTGCGTGAAAAGATTGACCCGGCTGTAATCAAGACTCATCGGAACGGTGTTTCGCATTTCCTGGTACAGACCATGCCCGGGAAGAACATAGAAGCCCAGCGCGCAACGGAACGGATCTGGAAAAGCAACTTCCCCGATATTCCGTTTAGCTATACCTTTCTTAACGATGATTTCGACCTGTTGTATAAGGAAGAAAGACGGTCTACTACGCTCATCCTGCTGTTTGCGGTACTGGCATCGGTCGTATCTGTCCTGGGCTTGTATGGACTGGCTACATTCCGGGCGGAAAGCCGGACGAAGGAAATCGGCATCCGAAAAGTATTGGGGGCAACTGTATCGAATATCGTCAGACTGCTTTCCAGGGACTTTGTGAAGCTGGTGCTGATCTCCGTTATGATAGCCTCGCCCATTGCCTGGTGGGCAATGAACAACTGGCTGGATGATTTCGCCTACCGCATCGAGATACAATGGTGGATGTTTGCAGTGGCCGGGCTGGTGGCGGTGCTGATCGCACTGCTTACGATTAGTTTCCAGGCAATTCGCGCGGCGATGGCGAACCCTGTGGAATCATTAAGAACGGAATAACAGTATGATAACATCCCATTTCACTATAGCCTGGAGGAATATCCTCCGGAACAAGATATACTCTTCGATCAACCTGCTGGGGCTGGCTGTGGGGATATGCTGCTTTCTGCTGCTGTTCCTGTTTATCAGGGACGAGCTGAGCTACGATCGTTACCATACTAACGCCGACCGGGTTTACCGGCTGAATCGTACTTTCCTGTCTGCCGACGGTACGCCGTCCCTGCGGCTCGGTACGGTCGCGCCGCCCTATGGACCGCTGATCAGGGAGGAATTCCCGCAGATTAAGGAAGCAGTCCGTCTGTTCGGCACCAGCGCGCTCGTCAGGAGAGGGGAAAAGATATTCCGGGAAGAAAATATCTTTGCTGCCGAGGAAAACCTTTTTAGAGTATTCGATTTTAATATTAAGGGAGGTAGCCCCGACCAGGTACTCGCCGAGCCTTACTCGGTAATATTATCCCGGCCAATGGCCGAAAAATACTTCGGACAGGATGATCCGGTTGGCCAGGTTTTGCGCATCGACAACCAGGTCGATTATAAGGTCACAGCTGTTTTCGAGCCGCTTCCGGCGCAATCTTCGTTTCATCCGCAATTTATTGCGTCGTTTTCTACCCTTCGCGACGACAGGATGTACGGGGCCGAACGGCTACGTACCGACTGGGGAAACAATTCGTTTTTCCTTTTTCTTCTGCTCGAGCCCGGCGCCGATCCGGTAGCGATAGAAAAAGCGTTCCCGGCGTTCCAGGATAAACATATCGGCCCCAATACTTCGTCCTGGTCGGTGCTGAGCCTAACGCCGCTTACGGATATTCACCTGCATTCTCACTTAGACAGCGAGATGGAAGCCAACTCCGATATCCGCTATGTGTACTATTTTTCAGCAATTGCCCTTTTTATTCTGTTGATAGCATGTATCAACTACATGAATCTTACTACGGCGAGAGCTTCGAAGCGTGCCCGTGAAATAGGGCTCAAAAAGGTAATGGGGGTAAGCAAGGCCCGGCTGGTGAAGCAGTTTATAAGCGAGTCGTTCCTGTTTACGGTGTTTGCGCTGCTGCTGGGACTGCTGTTGGCATCACTGCTGTTGCCCTACCTTAACCGGTTCGCAGGTAAATCACTAGCATTATCTGCGTTGCTGTCGCCTGTCAATCTGCTATGGCTGGTAGCGTTCCTGCTGTTTGTCACGCTGCTTTCAGGAAGCTATCCGGCTTTTTACCTTACATCCTTCCAGCCGGTCAGCATTCTCAAAGGGCGCCTTTCGATGGGGTTGAAGAGTGGCCGGGTCCGGCAGGGCCTGGTAGTAGTGCAGTTTTCTATTGCCGCGCTTCTGATAGGGTGTACGACGGTAGTGTACCGGCAGTTGCAGTATATGCAGAATGTCGACCTCGGTTACAGCAAGGACCAGGTGGTAGTATTCCGTAGCGGTCAGACCGAAAGCGGGTTTGAGGCCATACGGAATGACCTGCTGAACGACAGCCATGTGCTGGAGGTCGGGAGGTCTTCCCGGATCCCTACCGGGAAGCTGCTCGATTCGTGGGATGCAAAGGTGAAAAGAGGAGACTCCCTTGTTCCTGCTTCGGTCACACTAAAAATGCTGACCGTCGATGAGCGTTTTATCCCGGCCTACCAGATCGAAATGGCTGCCGGACGGAATTTCTCCAACGAATTTGCCACCGATTCTGCCAGCGGGTTTGTCATCAATGAAACCGCAGCCGACATGCTCGGATGGAAAAACCCCGCGGAAGCGCCGGGGCATAATTTTGTATACGGCAGCATCAGCGGGACTATCATAGGAGTGTCGAAAGATTACCATTTCGAATCGCTGCACCAGCGCATTCCGCCGGTAGTGATGCTGATGGGAGGCGGAGGTGTTCGGTGGGTATCGGTACGGATAAAGGGCAACCGGATTCCTGCCACGCTTGAGTATATTCAGCGGATATGGGACAGGCATTACCCTGACCAGCCTTTTGCATACGACTTCCTCGACAGCCGTTATGCCGCGCTCTATACATTGGAGCAAACACAGCAGACGCTTATGGGCGGCTTTTCGCTGATGGCCATCCTGATTTCCTGTCTTGGGCTGCTGGGGCTTTCGATGTACATGACGGCACTGCGGGTAAAAGAAATTGGTATCCGCAAAGTGCTGGGTGCTTCCTCAACCCATATCGTTGGACTATTGTCAACAAGCTATCTTCGTCTGGTACTGATTGCAATCGTGCTAGCCGTACCCATTACCTGGATGGTGATGACAAGATGGCTTCAGGACTTTGCATACCGCATCGAGATCCGGTGGTACCTGTTTGCATTTGCAGGCTTTCTGGCTATCCTGATTGCCTTAGCTACGGTGGGCTGGCAGGCGGTAAAGGCGGCGATGGCGAACCCGGTGGAATCGTTGCGAACGGAGTAGAGACGCACGGCCGTGCGTCACCACAACAGCCGTGCGTCACCACAACAGCCGTGCGTCACCACAACGGCCGTGCGTCTCCACAACAGCCGTGCGTCTCCACAACAGCCGTGCGCCCCTACAATTACTGCGGAACAACCAAAAACAGATCAGACAATGTTCACAAACTATTTGAAAATCTCCTGGCGTAATTTCGTAAAGCACAAATTCTACTCCTGCATTAAAATCGGAGGATTTGCATTCAGTATTGCTGCCTGTCTGTTAATAGGACTGTACATAGTCCATGAGACCAGCTATGACAAGTCTTATCCGGAGAGAGGGCAGCTATTCCGTGCGGTAGGGCAATTTAATGATGAACAAGGCAATATCGTGAAGGGGGTGAGCTTCCAGGCACCGATGGCCGGGGCGCTGAAAGCTGATTTCCCGGAAATTATAGAAGCCGGCCGTCTCCTTCCCAATCCGCTTTTCGGCGCAGGGAGCAACCAGGTCTCCACAGAGCGTCGCCCGGAAAGCATGCATGAAGACGGCGTAGTATATATCGATCAGGGGCTGCTTGATATGTTGCAGCTTCCGATGGCTCATGGCGACCGGGAGCATGCGCTTACCGAACCCAACACGGCGGTTCTCACAGCTTCAAAGGCAAAAAAATACTTCCCGGGAGGCGTTATGCCTGGCGAGGTGATTTACCTGAACAACGATAAAAGCAAACCTTTTACCGTAAAGGGAGTATTGGAAGACATCCCCGCCAATTCTCATTTATATGGATATGATATTTTCATCACTTTATCCGGTATCTCCTTCTACCCCGGTGAGCAGACCAACTGGATGGCCAGCAATTACATCACTTACTTCAAAGTCAGGACCGGCACAGACCTGGATCGGCTGACCGGCAAGATGACCAGAAATGTTTTGGATAATTATTGGATTCCTGCAATAAAGGCAGCGGGACGCCAGGTTCCCGAGCGTATTAACACGGCCAGGCTGACGCTTCAGCCTGTTTCAGACATTCATCTGCATTCGGGGGATTTGCGGGATTATAACGAAGCGAACCCTAAAGGAGACATTCGTTTTGTGTGGCTTTTCGGGGGTATTGCGGGTTTTATACTCCTGATAGCCTGTATCAACTTTGTCAACTTGTCTACCGCCAGATCTGCCGCGCGGGCAAGGGAAGTCGGACTCCGGAAAGTAGTGGGTTCGCATCGCAGCGGGCTTGTAGCACAATTTCTGACCGAAACGATGGTGTACAGTATGTTATCCATCTTTCTGGGAGTGATATTGGCCTGGTTGTTTTTGCCGCTGTTTAACCAGCTGTCGGGCAAACAACTGGTATTCCCCTGGAAAAATATCTGGTTATTGCCTGGCATACTGATATCAGCGATGGGGATCGGAGTGGTCGCGGGACTTTATCCGGCAGTTTACTTGTCAGGATTTCGCCCTGCAAGGGTGCTTAAAGGGCAACTGAGCCAGGGGGCCAGGAATCCTGTTCTGCGAAATGGCCTCGTAATATTTCAATTCACCACTTCTATCATTCTTATCGTCGGTACGCTTATTATCGACAGCCAGATGCATTTTATGCTAAACAGGAAGATCGGATTTGATAAAGACCAGGTGATGATCATACAGGGGACGCATACGCTGGGCGGACAGGTACAGGCTTTGAAAGAAGCGCTCAGTGGTATTGCCGGTGTACAGCATGTGACGGTCAGCGATTACCTGCCGGTAACTATTGAGGGCGTGAAAAGGAATGGCAACCCATTCTGGCAGGATGGCAGGGTCACTGAGGAAGCGTCCGTGCCCGGGCAAATGTGGCAAATTGATGAAGATTATATTCCAACATTGGGGATCCAGATCCGTGAGGGCCGGAATTTCAGTAAAGGACTGGCAACAGACTCGGAGGGAGCTATTATCAACCATACTTTGGCGAAATCGCTCCGGCTGGATAATCCGGTTGGCGCCCAAATCACAACTGGTGAAAGGAAAATGCGGGTCATCGGAGTGGTCGAAGATTTCAATTTCGAGTCTATGAAGGACGAGGTAGCCGGCCTTTGCATGGTTTTGGGTGAGAGTCCCACGATGATGGCCGTCAAGATAAGCGGGACGGATCTAAAGGAAGCAGTTACTGCGGTTTCTACCAAGTGGAGAGTATTTTCTGCCAATCAGGCGATCAGGTATACATTTCTTGATACGAGCTTCGATAATATGTATGCCAATGTGCAACGGACGGGAACGATTTTCAGTGCCTTTTCAATATTGGCTGTCCTGATCTCCTGTCTGGGCTTGTTCGGACTGGCGGCTTTCACTACCGAGCAGCGCGCAAAAGAAATAGGTATCCGAAAGGTACTCGGAGCAACTGTATCGGGCATAACGGCGATGCTTTCCAGGGATTTTGTCAGGCTGGTGCTGATTGCAATGCTCGTAGCTTCACCCATCGCGTGGTGGGGAATGAATAAATGGCTGCAGGACTTTGCCTATCGCATCGACATTGAGTGGTGGATGTTCGCTGTTGCCGGATTGGCGGCTGTGCTGATTGCTTTGCTGACAGTAAGCTGGCAGGCGATAAGGGCGGCGGTAGTCAACCCGGTGAAGTCGTTGCGAACCCAGTAGGGATGTACTCAGCCCCCCTGTATCACCAAAAGATTAGTCAAAAATGATCCGGAATTATTTCAAAATAGCCTGGCGGAACCTTACCCACAATAAGTGGTTCTCTGCCATCAACATTTTTGGTCTTTCCATAGGGCTGGCTACCTGTCTTATTATCATGCTTTTTGTAAACCATGAATTAGGTTACGACCGGTTTCACAAAAAGGCTGACCGTATTGCAAGGGTTTATTTTGAGGGAAATGTACAGGGCGAAAAAATGAAAGAAGCGGTTGTGATGGCGCCGGTCGCTGCTGCTATGAGGAGAGATTTCCCGGAGGTGGAAGACGCTACCCGGCTACAGAGTTTTGACTGGACGCCCAAGCTCCTTGTCGACAACCGGGAGTTCAGGTCTGACCGGGTGGTCTATGCTGATCCTAATTTTTTTGATGTATTTACGCTGCCCTTTATACAGGGTGACAGTAAAACCGCGCTGACTGAGCCCAATACGGTTGTATTGACAAAAGATGTCGCCCGAAAATACTTTGGAGAAGAAGAGGCGCTGGGAAAGATGATCCGCTTTAAAACGGAGAACAAAGCACCGATGAAGGTAACGGGTGTGATTGAAAATATCCCTCTGAATAGTCATTTTCAGTTTGGGCTGCTGGCTTCTACTGAAGGCCTTGAAGAGGCGAAGCAACAAAACTGGATGATCTCCGATTATTTCACGTACGTCGTACTAAGGAATAAAAATGATTTTGAGACGCTGGAAGCAAAAATACCGGAGTTGGTGGATAAATACATAGGTCCGCAAATGAAAGAAGGCACGGGACAGACGCTTGCCGAGTTCAGGAAAGGCGGAAGCAGCCTTATTTTTCATTTGCAGCGAATTACGAATGTCCATTTGCATTCCGACTTTTATTATGATCTCAGCGCGCCGGGCGACATCCGGTATGTGTATATATTTGGCGCCATCGCATTATTTATGCTGCTGATCGCCTGTATCAATTTTATGAACCTGTCGACCGCAGGTGCTTCCAAACGGTCGCGTGAAGTGGGTATCCGCAAAGTGCTCGGCTCCATGAAGGGAGAACTGGTAGGGCAATTCCTGGTGGAATCCACCATCATAGCTGCCATAGCGCTGGTGCTTTCGCTGGGATTCGTCAAGCTGTCGTTACCGCTCTTCAACCATCTTTCCGGGCAGCATCTGGCATTCAGTTTTGTAGAAAAACCCTTGCTGGTACCCGTATTGTTGGGTATCATTTTATTCACAGGGCTGGTTGCAGGCAGCTACCCGGCATTTTATCTTTCTTCCTTTCAACCTGTAGCAGTGCTGAAAGGAAAACAGGTACAGGCAAAAGGACGTATCAGTTTGAGAAGTGCCCTGGTCGTATTCCAGTTTTTTATCTCCATTATGCTCATAGTAAGCACGACGGTTGTTTACAGGCAGCTTTCTTACATACGCCATAAGGATGTAGGGTTTGATAAAGATAAAATAATGGTGATCTCCAATGCGGGAGCGCTGGGAAATAAAACAGACGTTTTCAGCCGGGAGCTGCAGCGCGATCCGGCCGTTATCAGTATAAGCGCTTCGAGGTATTTACCGGTAAACGGCGGCGGCAACAACAATTTTTTTGTTTTTACTGATCAGGAACCCGGCAAGCTCGTTAAAACATTACGGTATGAGATAGATGAGCAATACATTCCGACGCTCGGCATACAGGTAAAGGAAGGAAGAAATTTTTCCCGGGAATACGGTACGGATTCATCGGCAGTCATTTTGAATGAAGCCGCCGTTAAAGCCCTGATATGGCATGGAAGCCCGTTAGGCCAGACTATTTCAAGAACCAGTAAAGGCAAAAAAGAATTATATCATGTAGTCGGAGTGGTAAAAGATTTTCATTTCCGGTCGCTGCATGAGCATATCTCTCCCCTGATAATGGTATTGTCGCCCGACCGGGGCAGCTTCGTAATAAAAGTTGCGACAACCGATATGCCGGGATTTATAGCAAAGCTTCAGGAACGGTTTGCGACTTATGGTGCCGACGACCCGCTGGACTACTCGTTTTTAGACGAGCGTTATCATAATACGTATAATGCAGAGCAAAAAGTCGGAACGATACTGGGCATTTTTGCCGGGCTCACCATTTTTATTGCCTGCCTCGGGTTATTCGGCCTTGCAAAATTTACGGCAGAGCAACGTACCAAAGAAATCGGCATCCGCAAAGTGCTCGGTGCTTCTGCCGCACAGTTGTCTGCCATGCTTTCCCGCGATTTTTTAAAGCTTGTTTTAATAGCCTGTTTAATCGCATTTCCTATAGCGGGATGGGTGATGTATAAGTGGCTGCAGGATTTTGCTTATCGTACAAATGTCGAATGGTGGGTCTTTGCTGCTGCGGGATTGGCATCCCTGTTGATCGCACTGTTTACCGTCAGTTTCCAGGCCATCCGAGCGTCGGCAGCAAACCCGGTGGAAAGCCTGCGGAATGAATGAGATTATCAAACTAAGGGATCATGGTTTATATGGGAAATCTGTTTAAAATCGCTTTCCGGAATTTACTAAAAAGCAGGACTTCTGCGATGATCAACCTGTTCGGCCTTGCTTTAGGCTTTGCAGGGTTTATACTGGCATGGTCTTATCTTAACAGAGAGCGCAGCTATGATGCCTGGAACCCCGCTTACGGTGATATTTACCTGGTAGGCTCAGAGTATGAAGGCAAGCGGTCGGGAGAAGTATTGGCGGGTCTGGCCCCCGCCATTGAAGCCGGAATCCCTGAAGTAATGTATGCCGGGCGGGTAAACCGGGCGCCTTTTGAAGTGCCGTTTATTACAGATCGTGGTGTTTTCCATGTTAATAAATGGCTTGGAGCCGATGTTCAGGTAGCGAAAATGTTCAGGATCCGGACCCGGGAAAATGTGTTGGAGACTTCTGCCAAATCAAAATTGGGTATTCTGGGCTCAGAGGCAGGAAAGGTTCTATACCATGACCGCCTTTTTAAGGAAGGGCTGATGATGGGAAATAAGACAAGTGGGATGCCGATGGAGGTTGACGATATAGCCATCGAATCGCCGGGGCTATCAATTATTTCATTTGACTTTCTAAATATAAAACGAGATATCACGGAAGGATTTGGCGGTGCGGAGCAAATGCCGCCGGTTATGACATTTATCCAGTTGAAGCCTGGAGCTGATCCCGGACTGGTCGCCCAAAAGATCAACATACTTTATCGTCGCCAGGTAGCCTGGCTGCATAAGCTTCCTCCCGGGGTTTCGCAGCATACCACATTATACCTTGACCCCCTGAGGAATTTGCACCTCCGGCCGCTACATGGAAGCAATACCGGCTATATCGTTGCGATGGTCATCGGCATCCTGTCGGTGGTGATCCTGCTCCTCGCCGCTATTAATTATACCAACCTGATGGTAACGCAGGCAAACTCGCGTGCTAAGGAAATAGGGCTTAAGAAGATATTCGGCGTCAGCCGTTCGCGGCTGGCTTTTCATTTCTGGACGGAAATACTGATACAATGCCTGCTTGCTGCGTTCATAGCATGGGGACTTGTTTTTTTAGGGCAAAACGCTATCCGGAAATGGCTGGCTGACGATTTCAGTGGATATCCCAGCAATGTCATGCTGGCCTGGCAACTGATATTGGCAGCATTCGGAACTGCCCTGGCGGCGGGAATCTACCCGTCAATTGTACTGTCAGGTTATCGACCGGTCCGCACTTTAAAAGGCAATTTTCAGACCGGCCGTCAGGGGACGAGGCTACGTCATGGACTCCTGACACTCCAATTTATCATAGCGATTGTCTTTCTTTCTTCGATGTTGGTCGTAAAGAAGCAACTCGGCTTTATGCAATACGGCGATAAAGGCTTTGATCCGGGGCAGGTGGTTTATATAAAAAACCTTGTCGATTTTGGCAATCCTCAAAAGCCAGGGGCTTTTGAAACTGTAAGAAACCGTCTCAAGTCCATTCCGGGAGTGGAATACGCCACTGTGGCCACGAGTGTTCCGGGAGGGGCACTGCCTGCCCCCGCCACAGCAGAGTACCGGGATGTGCAGTACGATATCGATCATATCGGGGTAGACTACGAATATTTTGAAACAATGGGAATGCAGGTAATCGCCGGACGGGTATTTGCCGACAGCTTTCCTGCGGACTCATCTGATGCGGTAGTAATAAACGAAGTAGCCATGAAGGCGTTAAATATCCGGGAGGTGACCGGTCAGCGGATCCGCTGCTGTAACAAAGATTTAGAGCTGATTGGTGTAGTCCGCGATGCCAGGATGCTTGGGTTCGATCAGGCGGTGGCCCCGGTGGCGTATTCGGTCAGAAACCTGTGCGAGCCGTTTAAATCGGAGATACTCGTCAGGGTCAGGGAAGGACATACGCATAGTGCGTTGGCTGCAATAGAAAAGGAATGGCCGCGTATCAATACTTTCGACGGGGATTACTTCCGGTATGAATTTGTCGACGAAAAATATGCTGCGTTGTTCCGGGAGCAATCCCGGCTCGAGTCTGCCGTCAGCATGTTTGCAGCCTTGGCTATGATCGTCGCCATGATGGGATTCTTCAGTATGTCGGCGTATTCTGTCCGCGTCAGGGAAAAGGAAATGATGATTCGTAAAGTGCTGGGTGCCTCGGTCAGGCAGATATTCCTGCAGCTTAATAAGCCGTTTTTTCAAATTTTTATACTGGCCAATATCGTGGCCTTCCCTATCGTGTATTTCCTCGTGCAGCGATGGCTGTCCGGGTTTGTCTACCGCATAGAGATAGAATGGTGGATGTTTGCAGGGGCCGGATCGATTGCAATTTTGATCGCACTGTTTACCGTCAGTTTCCAGGCCATCCGAGCGTCGGGAGCAAACCCGGTGGAAGCGCTGCGGGCGGAATAATTTGTACAGACGCGCACGGCTGTTGTGGAGACGCACGGCCGTTGTGGAGACGCACGGCCGTGCGTCTCCACAAATTATAATAGCCAGGTCAGAAGCTCAGAGAAGCAATCATTTCGCCTTCAGGATTTTCCTGTGCGGTGTAGTGCAGGCTAAGCTCGTTGCCGTCACTTTTGTTTTCCAACTCCCGCAATATTCTGACGGGTATCACCATGGCAGACCTGGTGCCGCCTGCATCGGCGAATTCCCACTTTTTCAGGATATTTCCTTTCTGATCTTTGATGGTAATGTTTCTGCCGGTGCCTACGCCTTTGTTGGTGCAGTGCTTGTAATGAATCCGAAGCTCATCCTGGTCGCTTGCGGTCTGCAATTGCAGTTTCCGTAGGTCCAGGGGCTGGTTGACATGATTTTTCAGGATCAGTTTGTCGTTGAGAAAGACCTCGTAACTGTCCAGTCCCGCGATGGTAGTAAAGCCAAAGGCAACGAAGCAGAGAGCGGCGAGTATATACAACTTCATACCGGCCCGATTGAATGTTTCCCGTTTCATATGAAAATTGGTTTTGGTGAAAAATAATTGACCGGAACAATTCTACGGGTAAGCCGGATAAAATGGAAAAAAAGTAGAGGAAGGGCCTGAATAGTAGATATCCGGTGTGGTGCCCTGAACTGTCCGCTTCTGGACAATAACTGTTCATTTTCGTACATTTTGTTATTATTTTTGAATTATAATATTCTTACTGTCAGTTAGTTGTATTTTTTGATCGGCTTGTGATGTATGAATTGAGAGTGCTTTCGTATATAGACCCCATCCATTCCTTCCCCTGTTTAACGACTACAAGCTATGATACAGAATTACCTCAAAATCGCCTGGCGGAGCCTCCTGAAAAACGGGATATATTCCTTTGTGAATATAGCCGGTTTGGCAATAGGGATGGCAGCCTGTTTCTTTGTGCTTCTATACGTGTATTTTGAGTCGGGATACGACCGTTTTCACACCAATGCTTCCAGGATTTATCGTGTTCCGATTTCAATGACCGCTGTCCGGACCGATGGCGATACCGGGAGTCAGCCCGACGGTCATCTGGCTACCAATCATCCTACCGTAGCTATTGCGATGAAACGGGATTTCCCGGAAGTGGACAGCTACGTGCGGATGATGAACTTTTCGGTATTTGCGAGTAAATATGCCGTATCGTCTGACCGGCCCGGTGCAGAAAGAAAGGTTTTTAATGAAACCAGGGCTTTCCTGGCCGATTCTTCTTTCTTTAACGTATTTTCTTTTCCCCTGGTAAAAGGAAGCAGGCAGCATTGCCTGGAGGAGCCCAATACGATCGTTATTTCGGAGTCCGTCGCCAGGAAATATTTCGGAAACAGCGACCCGATGAACCAAACGCTGACATTAAACGGAAATATCTTTTGGATGCCGGGAGTATCGGAAGTCCCGTTTAAAGTGACCGGTGTATTCGGGGATGTGCCCGAAAACTCGCATATCAAATTCGATATGCTGATGTCCTTCGAAACGTTCCGGCCCGATTGGTTGACAAACAACTGGGCCTGGCCCGAGTTCTACAATTATGTGTTGCTGGCGCCCGGTACGGACGTGAAAAAACTGGAAGCGAAGCTACCCGGCTTTATCGAAAAATACCTGGGCGCTTCCATGAAGCAATTTAATTTCCGTGCGGATTTCCACCTGCAGCCGGTTACGGATATCCATCTGAAATCGAGATATTCAATGGAAGCCGAAGTGAACGGGAGTGAAAGAGAAGTTTATTTCCTGTCGGTTATCGGCATATTTATCATCGTCATCGCATGGATCAATTATATCAATATTTCGACGGCAAAATCGATGGAGCGGGCCAGGGAGGTAGGCGTCAGGAAAGTGGCGGGGGCGAAAAAGCCGCAATTGATCGTTCAGTTCCTGCTTGAGTCTTTTATCATCAATACGCTGGCGCTTGCCACCTCTCTTGTCGTTATAGCTGCCTGTATGCCCTTCTTCGCCCGGCTTGTCGGCAAAAATATCGGTATGGCTTCTTTTTGGTCAGGGCTGGGCAGCCAACCTCTGTTCTGGATTGCGGCCATCGCGCTGTTTGTAGCGGGGGCTTTCCTGGTGGGTGCATACCCTGCGTTCGTATTGTCGTCGTTTAAGCCGGTAAGCGTACTGAAGGGTCTCATTATCAAATCCAATACACGTATATCACTCCGTCGCGTGCTGGTTTCTTTCCAGTTTTTTCTTTCGATTATGCTCATTGCCGCCACGCTGGTGGTGTTTATTCAGTTGCGCTTTATGAGAAATGCCGATCTCGGCTATACGAAAGACCAGGTAATGATCATCAAGGCGCCGGCGGTGACCGATTCTACGCTCGCAATGCGTCATAACTTTTTCAAATCGGAAGTATCGAAGATGTCATTTGTCAACAAGGTTGCCGCTACCTCCGATATCCCCGGAGAGAGCATCAGGTATCAAAACCACGTATGGCAGGCTACGAAGGACAAGCAGACCGGGGTTATCACCTTCCTGATGGAAATAGACCAGGATTTCCTGGATACCTATAAAATGGAGCTGCTTGCAGGAAGAAATTTCCTCGCCCCGGACAGTTCCAATTTATTTATACCCGGCATGTCTCATGATGTTTTGATTAATGAAAAGACGTCGGAGCGACTGGGTTTCAAATCACCTGAAGATGCGGTGAACAAGGATATCATATTTGCATTTGGTCCCGGAACCGCATCTGCCAGGGTGCTGGGAGTGGTGAAAAACTACCATCAGCGATCATTCAAGGAGGATTACGACCCCATTCTTTACTTCTTTCCGTCGTGGACCGGCTTTAAGTATATATCCGTAAACCTTCATACCGATCATCTTGATGACCATCTTACGGCTGTAGAATCGGCATACAGGCAGGCGTTTCCCGGCAACCCTTTCGAGTATTTTTTCCAGGACGATTTCTTCAATCGACAATACCAGGCCGACCAGCGGCTGGGTGATGTATTCGGCGTATTTACTTTCCTTGCTGTCCTCGTTGCCATCCTGGGCTTGCTTGGCCTTTCCAGTTTTGTAATCAGGCTGCGCGTTAAAGAAATAGGGATCCGGAAAGTCCTGGGAGCATCCATTTCAGGTATCCTGGTATTGATTTCAAAAGATTTTGTGAACCTGGTGTGCTTTGCGACGGCCATCGCCATACCGGTCGTTTATTGGGCGGCGGACTATTGGCTTAGTAATTTCGCGTTCCGCATCGGGCTTACCTGGTATATATTTATCGTACCACCCCTGGTATTGTTGTTAATCGTGTTGTTTACTGTCTGCCTGCAGAGCTTGAAAGCGGCGCTCGGCAATCCGGTAAAGAGCCTGAGGACGGAGTGACGGCTATTCTACGGGTAAGACAGGACAAAATGGAAAAAGCAGAGGAAGGCCTGAATAGTAGTTCTCCGGAAGTACGGGATTATTTTAATCTAAGAACTTTCAACTGCGTGTGCCTGCTTATCCGGCTAAAGCCGGAATCCGTATGTACTACTTTACCGGAAAACTTCAACGCGTACCAGGCAATAAGACAGTCATTACTTTTCCTGATCGTAGCACCTTTTTTTTGTAAAGAACGATATAAATCTGCTGCGCCTATGGCCGCCTGAACAGGGGGCAGTTCGAGCACGGTAAAACAGGAAAGCAGTTCTTTAATCTGAAGGTATTTTGTGTCGTCACGGATCCCTTGCAGGATTTCCTGCAATTGTCCGCTTCTGTACAAAAAGTGTTCATTTCCGGACAATGTCAAAAATGAATGATTTGTATCTTATTGTCTATTAGTTGATTATGCCGTCGGGCACTTATTTTGCTATTTTCATTTATAGTGAATGCCGAGATGAGTGCGTTAGAAGATAATCAGTAAATCCGCAAGATATTGCAACCGTATAACCGCGGCTATTCTGCGGGTCAACCAATCAAAGAAATGATCGAGCTAAAAAAAGTATCCAAATGGTTCCCTGTCGGCGGAGGCCGGACTTATGTACTGAGGAATATAAATCTTAAAGTAAAACAGGGTGAGTTCCTATCCATTATGGGGCCTTCCGGTTCGGGGAAGTCAACCCTTCTCAATATAATAGGCATGCTCGACAGGTTCGAGGAAGGTGAATACTGGTTCCATGGCGACGAGGTTTCCAAATTGAAGGAAAAGCAGATTTCTGCGTTGTATAAGCAATATATTGGTTTTGTTTTCCAGGCTTATCATCTCATCGATGAGCTGACGGTCTATGAGAATATCGAGACGCCACTGTTGTACAAAGATGTCAAATCTTCTGAGCGAAAGGCGATTGTAAGCGATATGCTCGACCGTTTCAATATCGTAGGAAAGAAAGATCTTTTCCCGACCCAGTTGTCAGGAGGCCAGCAGCAGTTGGTTGGGATAGCCCGTGCACTGGCAGCAAGTCCGAGTCTCATCCTGGCCGACGAACCCACCGGGAACCTGAATTCCAAACAGGGAGAGGAGATTATGGAAATCTTTAAACAGCTCAATAGCGAAGGTGTTAGCATCATACAGGTGACGCATTCGGAAAAGAATGCCTCATACGGTGACCGGGTCATTCACTTGCTGGACGGGTGGATTGTGGACAACTAACCACTTTTACATTTCGTTTACATTGTTTTACATCGTTTTACGTCCCTTCCGGTAAGGCTGGTTTAGATTTGACCGAAAAACAAAAATCAAATCAAAACCAACTTTGCGACATGAAAAGAAACCATGTAAATCTGGTATCAGAAGGATATAGAAATCCGAAACATCGCCACATAGATAAGCTGATATTGAGGGTGGCGCTGGTGTTTTTGGTTATCTTTTCAGGGTCTTCCCTTAAAGCTTTAATCGGGAATAGCGCCGGAGGAGCATACAATACCCTGATGTTGGACGGGAAAGCAACCGATGAAACCGCATTGTCGACGGTTACAACAGGGAAACTGAGCCTGGTAGCATCGCATACCGGAGCAGGCGAATTGCGGGCAGTTCCATTCTATGCCTACGTTATCAGAGATGGGAAAATAGTCGATGCCGATGCTTTTGCACACAACCATGCCGTTACGGAAATTGAAATATCGGCTGTCCTGGAGATGGCGAGGTACGGTGATCAGATGATCATCGATCCGGCCGGTGAGAATGCAGCAAAAAGCAGGAGGGTGATTGTCGTCAGGCAAAACCGGTATGTCCCTCAATTTGAATGGTGGCCGGGGCTGAATGCCCGGCGAAAAGATGGATGCTAAATTCTGTACTTTTGTTAAGTCAGTAAAAAAAATCGGCACCGGTCTATGAGCAAACAGGGAAATACCCGTATTCAAACATCGTTAGGGAAAGTGGTGTCCGGAGGAATATGGATATTTCTTGTGTTCATCAATACCGTTCCGGCGTCAGGAGTTGATGAATCGCCGCAGTTTTCGGAGCAGGTAAACCTCGCATTACGACGAACCGCGCACCGGCTGCTGATCGAAAACGGCGATACGCTCTCGGCGATTCCGCCTGTCGAACAATCAGATCCCGCAACATTCCTGATTCGCGTCGACAGTCTTTTCGATTATGATCAGCTACCCCGACTGCTGCAGGAATCCCTCGATTTACAAGGCATCGGCCGGGCATATAATGTAGCGATCATCAATTGCGGTGACGGGCAGATTCGATTAGGCTACAGTTATCTTGACCTGGCGAATGAAGGCGGCGTTCCCTGCCAGGGACGACAACAGGAAGTCGGGTGCTACCTTTTGAAGGTAAGCTTTATTCCGGATCGGACAGAAACTGCTGCCGATGGAAAGTGGTGGATTATTTCAATTAGCTGCTTATTGGTAAGTCTTGGTTTCATCGTCTGGCGACACTCGGGAAAACACCCGGTGAGATCAGGACAGGAAGTACCTGCCGATGCCGCTCCTTACCGCGCAGTATTCGGGAACTCTTCATTGGATTTGCCCAACCTTTTACTTTACACGGGGAAAAGCGTTCACCATCTGACTTACCGGGAAGCAAAGCTTCTGAATCTTTTCGCTGCCCGTAAAAACCAGGTTCTCGAGCGGGATTTTATTCTCAAATCTGTCTGGGAGGATGAAGGTATCATCGTAGGCCGGAGCGTCGACGTATTTGTATCCCGTCTTCGTAAGCTGCTCCAGGACGATGCTTCAGTAAAAATAGCTGCCGTGCATGGAATAGGGTACCGGATGGAAGTTGAGAGCAGGATCCCCTGATTTTTTTTAAAATATTTGGAAGCAGGAATAATATCATCATATTTGTAGTGTACTAATGTACTAATACACTAAAAATATCGAAAATTGGTTTTGTTTTTGCTGGCTATGTTCTCGTTCGGAATCAATCTTGCTTTTGGCTATTTTTCTACCGGCGCCCCGTCGAAAATGGTTGCATTCCCGTTTTCGGGCTGGCAGCTATGGTATAAATCCGGCCAGTAATACAGCCTGACGCATACAGAGTCAGTTAGGTCACTTGTATATATCTTCCCGTTGATTTTCCTTGCTTCAACCTGGTATATTAGTTTTATACGGCTTAAAGAAAAAGAAATATAACCCGCAGCTCATGGAATTTAAAAGCAACCAGGCCATTTATCTTCAGATCGCTGATTTCATCTGCGAGCAGATTTTACTGGAAAAATGGCCTCCGGGAGAAAGGATTCCTTCCGTCAGGGACCTGGCTGCCCGGCTCGAGGTAAACCCGAACACGGTCATGCGGACCTACGATTTTTTGCAGGGGAAGGACATCATATTCAACAAAAGGGGGATCGGTTATTCCGCATCAGACCGCAGCGCCGAGCTGATACTTGCTTACCGGAAGGAGCGTTTCCTGGAGAATGAGCTTCCCGCGTTTTTTAAAACGCTCTATCTGCTCAACATCACGATGGACGAGCTTCAAAGCAGGTACCAGGCATTTGTTTCGGAAGAATATCCTGCTGTATAAAAAGAGCCGTAAGGGATCTCCTTTTCGGTTTTATATTATTGATAATAAACAATTTAATAGTATTTGTTCGAATGAAAAAGAGCAATTCGTTAATTATAAGTCTTCTGGTATTCTCATTTCTTGCCATGATAGCGTCCGGTTTTTCACTTAAAAACCAGTTTGATGCAATCGACCGGAACGATCCCTACTACGCGTTTGAAAAGACGCAATTAGAGAGATTCAGGCACATCCGAATTCGCGGCAACTACAACGGATTTCCACTCGTGCAGGTAGGAACACGTCCGGAGATCCTTGCCTACCCGATGAAAAGCAAGGATGGCAGCCCTGTCGTCACATGGCGGCTCGATCGTGATACGCTGATTGTCAACTTCCGTCAGGACGGTCGCCGGGCCCGGTATTTTTCCGGGATCTTTACAACCGCTCCTAATGTCGTAATAAAGGCACCTTCTTTAGATGGTTTTGTTTCGGAAGGGATTCCTGCAACTATCCGGGGATTTACAACCGATTCCTTTAGCCTGAAGCAGCGGAGCTTTGGAGTGCTTTTGAAAGAGAATGATTTTCAGAATCTTACTGCAGATATACGTAAAGGAGGCGAATTGAATGTTCAGGGTGAAAACACGTTCGGGAATACGGATATTACACTTAGAGATTCCAGCGCTTTCAGGGCAGATCGCAACATTTTCAAGGTACTCCGCCTGCATGCCGATAGCTCGGCCCGGTTAGAGTTGCCGGGAAGCCTGTTTAGTAGCCCATCGCCCTAACCCACCTCCCGTTATCTAAACGAAACTTCGTTCAGGTATACATCGTTAAGACGGGTAAAAAATTCTAAATTTGTACTATGAGCTTTCTGAAAGAAATAAGACAGGAGCTTGGCAGGCTGAAGCCACTCCTTTCTGAAAAGTATTTTGTAAGTGAAATAGGTCTCTTCGGATCTATTGTCAGAGATGATTTTGGTGAAGGGAGCGATATAGATATCGTCGTAGCTTTTAAGAAGCCTGTTGGGATAGAGTTTATTGAGCTTGCTGATTTTCTCGAATCGAATTTTAACAGAAAAGTAGATTTAGTTTCCAGAAGGGGACTAAAGCCTAATTTTCTGAAAGAAATAGAAGCCGAAATTCAGTATGTCTAAAAGAAATTGAAGAGTACCTCCCGGATATTTCGCAAAACCTGAGGTATTTAAGGAAATAGTTCCCACTTCCCTCCGACACCCGGGGATAAGCTTTTCACGATTCAGGTTTTAAATACCGCAGTTCATGAATCCGGCTGTTTAAATGTGAAGACAGCGATGTCAACTTTGTATCGGAGCCGCAAGCTTCGGGCCTGGTTGGCCATCTGTTATCTGTATCACTTTTAAACCATATCTATTAGCCATGAAAATTGCTTTTTCATCAATTGCCTGCCGGAACCTGGCCGTGCTGTTCGTCATTTTATCAGTTTTGACTTCGTGCGAAAAGGACAAAAAACCCGAGCCGGATCTTGCCACACGCGTGTCGGGAACGTATCGCTACTCGGAGCTAACCTATGACGGGAATACCATACCGGGGGAGCAGACTAATCTCAAGGGTAATATCGTCGTGTCAGTGCAGACGGCATCTAAAGTAAAAATGAAGCTCGATATCAGGCTGAAGACAAACAGCGCGGAATTTATGGTATTGGAAGCATCGGACGTCGAGCTGGTCCAATCCGAAAGTATCGTCGACCTCTTCTACGAATCTGAACGCATCGGCCGGATAACCGGCAACAAGATGGTCATAAACGGGGTAGATGAGGACGATGTGAACTTTACTATTTCAGCGGTAAAGTAGGAGCCCCGTAACTAATATACAGCCATGCCCCGGCCGTATAGAGGTTCACTTTTCCAAACCCCACTTTCCGGGTAGGAATCTTAATAAAAGGTTCGACCCCGATTCGCAGACGGTTGCTTAACTTCCTTTCATATCCCAATGAAACCTGGGTGTGGCTTAGCCAGTACCAGCCGGTAGATCCCTCCCAGCGATAGCGACGAATCTGCGGATCGGGGCGTTCATAGTTATACTCATATTTTTCGCGCTGCATCTGGTAATTGGTAATACCCGCTGTTACATACCATGCAGCGTTTGACTTTGTGCCCCACATGTATTTCAAATTGAGCGGTATCTCGACCATGTTGCAGGTTGCGTCTATGCTTTCCGGTAGAACGGGCTGGGTCCAATACGCCGGCCAGGTATAATCGCCGTTAAGAGCACTGTATTTTTTGTTGCTCCTGACATAGCCGGTCTGGATCCAGAAATGATTCAAAACCCGGTAGTCGATATGGGCTGCTACAGCCGGAACCGGCGTTGCAAAATCAGGCAATTTAACTGCGCTGAAATCAGGTCCTGCCCCAATCCGCACTGCCCACCGGCGCTGGTTTTTCAGGGCAATGGGTGCTTCTGCCTTATGCCCGGTTTCAACCGGTTTTATTTCTATAACAGGCTCAACCGGTAAAAACAGCTTGGGCGATAACGGGTCAAGCAAAGCCAGTGAACGGCCCGGAAAGGGGTTTGAAGCCATGGATTCCGGGCTTTTCGTCTCTTCGGTGCCGATGCTGCCCGACGATAGGCTATCAGTCTGTATTTCACTGCGCGGTTGTTCGATACCGGGGGTAAAATAGGTCCCGTCAGCCCTGTTTGTACCCCTTACAGCAGGTTTAACAGGCTCTCCGCCAGCCTTATTATCCTGACGGGACCATTTCTTGAATGCGCCCGGGGCCGAGCCGGCGGATGTGCGCATCGACACGGAAAGCCGTGTTTGTTCCTCAGATGCAACCCGGTTTTCTTCGTCTGTCTGCGCTATGGCAGGACCGACAGGTTTCAGGCTATCTGCTTGTATCTTTTGCGCCCCGACCGAGGCCTGGCGTTGCGGAAAATGAGATTCTTTCTTTCCAAAGAGAGATTCTTTCTCCCTGAAGAGCGTCAGATACAGGAGGGTACCCGGCAAAAGAATTGCAACTGCCGTGAGGAGCCATCCTTTCCGGAGCAGCTTTCGCCACCAGAACACTTTCTTCCCGTCTGCCTGATCCAGGCGGTCCTGTAGTTTTTCCCAGTTCCGGGGTTCAAAAGCTGGATTCTGTTCTTCAGACAACTTTCTGAAGAATGCATCCAGCTTGTCATCTGGCCATTCTTGCATAGTCGTCTGCGCTTAATCTTGATAACATTATTCTCAACTTTTCCCGGGCTCTTGAGAGGTTTGACTTGGAGGTACCGATACTGATTTGCAGCTTTTCTGCAATTTCCTCATGGCTGTATCCGTCGATAACTGCCATGCTGAAGACGATCCGATAAACCGGTGACAGCTTGCCGATCAGCCCGATAATATCGTCATACGACAATTCCGTCAGCGCGGTTTCCACGACAGGCACATCCCTATCCTCAACAGGTTCAAAATCAAGTTGATGCGAGTTTCGCCTGTAGTGGTCCAAAGCGGTATTGACCATAATTCTGCATAGCCAGGTTTTGAACGGACGGCTGGTATCATAGGTCTCGATTTTGGTAAAGACTTTAAAGAAACCATCGTTCAGGACTTCAGCAGCTTCGTTTCTGTTTTGAACATATCGCAGGCATATGGACATGGCATACCCGTAGAACATCTTGTAAAGACGTTCCTGGCTACGGCGGTTTTTTTGCAAACAGCCCTCCAGCAATTCAGACAATACGGCGGAGTTGTATGCTGACATATCGGGGCAAAAATTGCGTGATCAGGGGTATGTCGTACAGGGTACTTTTAAGCTCTTTTAATGTTTGAGATAACAGGGTTTTTACAGGGAAGCCTCCTGCATTTCTTTCTGTGCAACAGGCCATCTTCCGGCGACAGGGACGCTCACGCCTTTTGTGGATCCCTTAGTTTCGCCATCAGCACCGAAATAGTAAAGCGGCCATCCTTTGTAGGTAAGCTGCTTACGGCTATATACATTAATTATCTTGAAAAGATTTTTATCCAGCGATGAAGGAACCTCATCGACTTCTACAGTATAAATCGGCCAGGTGCCGTCGTTGGAAAAGTCTTCTCTTGTGAAATTGTTTTTTTCCTTGCGGTCATTCTGAAATGTGTAAAGCGTGCGGCCCTTCCCATCGACAAAATACTGCGTTTCGCCGGTTCCTTCGGTGTAGTCGCTTTTATAGGATTTGCCGTCATTGCCTACCAGCTGCCCGGCGGCAATCATCAGGGTATAGTCAGGTTTGGCAACAAACCAGATGTTGTTGACGCTTTCACCTTTCACCTCTCCGGGGGCTTTGTCGTTATTGAAATAGTAAAGCGGCCATCCTTTATAAGTGGTTTGTTTCGTTCCGTCACTACGCGTTATGGTAGCAAAATCCGACGCATCAAGCCCGTCGCCGGTCAGAAGCGTACCTTCTTTTAAGAAGACCGGCCAGTTATTGAGACATCCGCCTGTACATTTCGAATCCCCGCTCACATCACGGGCAAATAGGTACAAAGTCATTCCATTCTCGTCGGCAAGCACTTTTCCGAGCGTGGTATCAAAAAGTTTGATGTCGGGCTGAACCTCAGGGTTTTCGTCGCGGCATCCGGCGAGGAGAAGCACAAAAGCGGCTGCTCCTGTAAAAAACTTCCAGTGTGGTTTGATTTTCATAACAAGCCAGGTTAAAAACGAACACATATACCGCTGATACGTAGAATAGCATGTTCGGGTTGCCTGGCTTTGAAATTCTTTATAGCCGGGGGAAATCTATAACGCCTTTATCCAGGCTTTGATCACTTCAATCCCCTCCCGGTGGCTTACTGTGCGGCCCAGCTCCGGCATCATCACACCCGGATCTTTTGACTCCATGCGGTATAAGAGAATAGATTCGTCGGGCTTTCCTTTGGTGATGTCGTATTTTCTGCCGCCTGAGCCGCGGCCTGCGGCTACAGGAGTTTTGTTGATCCCGAGAAGCGTGGAATCGACATTATGAATGCTGAGGTTTAAGCCGGAGGTGTTGGCGGGCCCTTCGGGCCTGTGACAATGTGCACAGTTGATGTCCAGCCACGCCCGTGCCCGCTCGTTTAAAGTTCCTGATCCGGGATCGTGCCAGGCGGGGACTTTACCTACATCCGGAAGGTCCGGAAGCCCGTCCAGGATTCCACGGTCTTTCCAGGCGAGTAACTGGTTCTGCTCGGAAGCCGGCTGTGCCCAACCAATAAACGGTCCGTTGAGCTGCCTGGCTGAGGGGCCTATCGGCAGCAGCTTTTCGTTGAAACTATGGCAGCCCTTACATTGGTTAAGGTTGGGTACCAGGAATTTATGCCTGTATTTCTTGCCGTCCAGGTATGTATACGACACATCTACTGTTTCTCCGGCGACTTCCAGGTGGGCATCTTTTTGATCTTTGTCCCAAACGTAGGTCAGGGCTTTCCATCCTGAGGCCTCATGTATCAGCAGCCTGGTTTCGATCAACTGCTTTCCTTTGGAAGGGTTGCGGAAATCATTTGGAAAGTAGAAGGTCTTGATGAGTGTGGTCCCGACAGGGAAATCAAATACCTCTTTAGGGTTATATCTGGCCCGGGCACCCGGAGGCAGGACGAGGAAACGGCTTTTCTCGGCATAGTCACTAAACAAAGGCGTGTTGAGAGAGTAGGGAATAATGCCTTCAGCCGGTACCTGATCGCTTAAAACACCGGAAAAAAAGCCGTATTCGGAAAGCCTGGCTTTTGGCGCCTGCGCGCGCTTAAACGAACCTGAAAGAATAAGGCCGCCTGCCAGCAGTACGATTAGGCCGATCGTTTTCATTATCGTTCAGGAACTACCCGGGGTAACACGCAATTCACCGCTTCCGGATCTCTCGATATATTTTTGAAATTATTGCCGATATCCATGTTGGCAAACGAATTTTCCTGGTTGTCATGTACACAGACAACCGGCTCCGTCGCCTTTTCGTTAGTAATGCCGTCCCACAGTATATGAGGAACATCTTTGCCGAATTTCAGCTTGAACCGGAACATCATGCCCATTCGTCCTTTGCCGGTAGGCTTTGTATGCTGCCGGCTGAACCGGTTGTTGTGAATATGAATCTGCGAAGGGTAGGGGTCGTATTCGCTGTCTTTGATCGGGTTTTCGGTCACGAAGTAGCTGATTACGCCTGCGCCGATAGACTGGTTGCCGGTAATGGTATTGTCGAAAATCTCGACGTTGGTAGCAGCGAGCAGCAGTATGCCGGTACCCTGGGGGACCTTGGCGACGATATTGCCTTTGGGCGCGAAATTGGGGTAATTGTTGTGATGTATGTTGTTCCGGAATACCCTCACATTCCCGCCTTTTTTCAAAACCAGGTCGGGCAGGTCAAAAACCAGGATACCCCCGGTGTTTTCGGTTGCTTCGTTGTCAAATACGTCGGCGTTCAGCGAGTTTTCGATTTCGATGCCCGCTACATTGTGATACGCTTTGTTGTTTCTGACGACAATAGATTTCGATTGCCCGACATAAATACCGGCGTCGGAAGCGCCGTAAGCTTCACATTTTTCGATCAGTACGTTTTCGCATTGTACGGGATAAATGGCGTAGGAACCGTTTTTGGCTGACGGCTTTCCGGTCCATCCTGCCTGCAGATTTCTGAAGGTTATGCCGTTCACGTCTTTCGTTTTGATGCAGTCGCCTTTTGCGTTGTGAATAGTGAAGCCGTCGAGCGCGATATTTTTCCCGTTGGTGATCAGCAAACCTTCCGCCCCTGATTTCTGTCCTGTAAAATCAAGCACTGTTTTACCGGTGCCTTTTCCCCTGATTGTGATATTGTTTTTGCCGTCCATCGAGAGGCTGCCTTCCAGCCTGAAAACACCTTCCTCCAGCTCTATGACGGAATTGTCTTCCGCCATGATTAGCTGGGTCTGTATTTTCTTGTAGACGTCTTTCTGAGCACATAACTGAAGTGGGGTAGATGCCAGCACCAACAGCAGAACGTATAACCTGAGCATTGCGACCGTTATTTATATTTCCTGCAAAATATTAAGAATATTCCGGACCGTATATTTCCCGGGGTTAAAGTTTATAGCCGTATCAGGTTCCTGTCTAGTGCGTAACCGGGGTCAAAACAAGCAGCCAGCCTTGCTTTGCTTTTACGGGGATTTCGTCGGCAGGTGAAAAAGATCGCGCCTCCTGGAAGTTGTCTATCTCCGGGGCAGCCAGCGTGTAGCCGGAAGCATTCAGTCCCAGTTTCTTCCAATCGATAAGAAGCCTGACTGAAACGTCGCTGCTGTCAAAATTCCCTACCGAAATCAATACCTGGTTACCTTTGACATATGCGGTTGCTTTTACATTCGGATGGTTGGTTTCGACTACCCGGTCTTCCGACCAGTACCCGATCATCCTGGCGTCGCCGATACCAAACGATTTCCATAGCTTCCATACCGGAGCCGGTGAATGCTCGGCCCAGGAGTGCCGGGCGGTAGCGCCGTATACCATGCCTAGGTAGCGGTTGCCGCCGTCCTGCAGCATCTCGCTCATTTTGCCGAAAGGAATGCCTGAAAAGGTAACGAACCATTCATCAGGCGACATCTCATTATACCTGAACGATTCTCCGAACCAGAGCCTGTCGACGTAAGGAAAGAAATCGGTATACTGGTTCATAGGGCCGATGGAGTAGGCTGTATTGGAGTGCAGGTCTACCAGGGCTCCCGGGCGGTACCTTGCCGAGATCTTCCGCATTCTTTTCATGACAGTCCGGTCAAAAGATACGTCGTCCATATAAATACCGTCGATTTTATAGTTCTCGTACATCCAGCGCAGTCCTTCCAGGTAGTAGTTGATCCAGCGTGAGAACCCGTTCAGCACCAGCGCCGCATCTGAGGTCTGGTTAGGGAGCTCGGTGTACCAGGCCGGCTTGTAGTCGTCGATAAGGTGCTCCATGTGCCAGGGCAGGCCATAGCCGACTCCTGTTACGAAGATTTCGTGATTCAGGCTTTTCAGCGCGAATATTTCAGCCGTGTAATTGCTTAGCTCCCTGATCGTGTAATAAAGCTTGACCTTCCGGTTTTCGGTGTGCTGAGCTTCGATATACCTGACCAGTTGATCTTTTATGAGGAACGGATAATTGATAATCGGGTTCAGGACACCCGAGTGATGAAGATTGGCGATGTTGGCTTCTTCCTGCGCTGCTTTGGCAAACGAATCATGATCGCCATGAAAATACCTTTCCGAAAAATGCTTCCTGGAATCAACAGGCTGTACCGGGGTGATCAGAAAGGAGAATTCGAAATCGAGCGTGTCTTTCCCGGAAAGTGTACGGGGACCGGACGACGCTGCGAGACCGGCCGTATGATCCGGGTTCCTTTCTAACGCTATCGTTCCTTTCCCATCGTTTGCCCATGCTGCAGGAGCTTTGGGCTTGTAGTCGTTCAGAAGCGGTCCGTGGTAGCTGCCTCCCCTGAATTCAACATGCAATCCGCTTAGATCGCCTCCGATCCAATAGCTGTCCCAGGGGCCTTTCCAGTCCCATTGATACGAGGCGGGCGTTTTGCCGCCTTTATGCCCGCACCCCATAAAGTAACCGGATGCACCCTTGGTATAGCTGGAAAGGAGCCTGACGTCGTCCAGGTTGATGTCCGCATCCGGAACCAGCCTGATATGATAGCGCATATAACCGTCGAACTCCATGCAGGCATTACATATAAATTGTATCCCGGCTTCCTTATAGGACGATTTCCAGCTGACGAGGCCATCGGCCGTTTTTTCTATCTCCAGGTTTTCAGCCCGGAAGGGAATGGTTTTTCCATCGGTACTGACCAGGAAGTCCACAGGTTGTGCGAGTATTTCCCTGTTGTTTATAACGATAGATGCCGCCAGCCCGTTTTTTCCCAGCTTTACCTGCTTATCGCCGGCGCTGATACTGCTGCCGGAGAGCGTCATCGGTTTGTATGGTTGTACCGGAAGGCTGTCTATCCCGATGGTCGAGTTGAGCCATCTCAGCCTGGAATGACGCCAGAGCTCGTTATCTCCCTTGTCGGCGATATGCTGGTCGTCGATGTGAATGTCGACGCGTATCTTTTGCGGGGTATGACCCTTTGCTGTCACTGTAGCTGTGCCGGAATACCTGCCGGGAACCGCGCCCGGCGGGATATGGACACCACACCATAAAGCCTGGATATTCCCTTTTTTTACGTTTACCCGGAAGGTGGCGGGCGTGCCGTCCCAGTTGATTCCTTCCTGGTTGAAGCACGTAAAGCTACCTGCGGGGATGACGGAAGATCCCCTCGCGAAGTCGCTGAATTGTATTTTTACATCGGCTATATCTTCCGACGGCGCCCAGAGCCCGATTTGCCAGGTATAATATTCGTTCCGGGAGGCATAGCCCGTAAAGTGATCCGAAGCCCCGTTTCCGACCCATCTCCAGGGAAGCCTGTCAGGCAGCCGGATAGGGAATGCCCTGTCTTCAGGAAAAAGGATGAATGGCTTGCCGGGATGCTTTTCCCTGAGCAGTCTTTCTTCTTCCTGGGTAGCGATGAGCCCCATCGATGTAAAGAAATCAAACCCGGTCCTGCTTTCGAAACGGCGGAGACGGGCCGCCGGCAGGCTGCTTTGACGGGCGATCACGTTTTTTACCCACTCTTTATCCGCCAGGGCATAGGAGGTGGTGTCGAGGTAGTCATTCCATGGCTTGCCATAGCGGGCGTCGTCCCATTTTTCACGGAATTTATAAGGCAGGTAGTAGATGGAATAATCTCCCGGCAGCGTCGCGGGCTCGAAGGCTATTTCGCCTTGTTCGGAAGTAAGCTTCAGCACATGCACGTTCCTGATCTTTCTGCCGGTTTTGTTATCGACGACGACTATTCTTTTGGTTGCGGGATGTCGGTCGGGGCGTCGCCATGGAAGCCTGGCTACTACCGCCCGGTGCTGTGCGTTCGCGACCGACACGATTGCCCTGTGATTGCCGAGGCTGTCGACGTTCCAGAGGGAGTCGGTTACAATAAACGGCGTACCGTCAGGTGTGAAAGATTTGTATTGGCTTTGTCCGTCGTGCCTGCTGAACGTCTGCTTCGCGCATTGAACAAACGCCGGGAGAAGCGCAAGCAGGCCCAACAGCCTGCCTAAATATGTAAGGGAAAGGTTAGATTTCATTTAAAAAGATTCCGGATATTCAAAAAAAGGGCCGCTACCAGCAAACCCTTCTTATTTGGATACGCGGCGCGGCCCCGAACTGACTACCGGAATCTGCTATTTCACTTTTTCACTTCCACAACCGCAATAACAGGCAGGTGGTCGGAATAATATCTGCCTTCCTGCTGGTCGGTGATGGTGGCATGCTGTAGAACCCGTACTTTGTCGTTTACAAAAATGTAGTCGATTTTTGCCCTGAGAGGTTCTTTTCTTACAAAAAATCCGCTCGAAGTCTTCACCGGCCCGTAGTGAGGCGTTTCTGAAAGTCCGAGGGCATCCTTCAACACACCCTCCTTTGTTAAATTCTGATAGGCGATCGACTCCGGGGTGGCATTGAAGTCTCCGGTTACGATAACAGCCTGTTGCCCGGCATACCGCCGGATCTGCGCAATGATCACCTCGGCGCTTTTTTGCCTGGCGACCTCACCCCGATGGTCCAGATGGGTGTTGAAGAAGAAAAACGTCTTTTTCGTGGTTTTGTCTTTGAGCTTACACCAGGAGGCGGTCCGTGGAAAAAAAGCATCCCAGCTTTTACTTTCCTTCACGTCAGGGGTTTCTGACATCCAGAACGTGCCCGATCCCTCGAGGGTAAAACGGTTTTTCCTGTAAAAGACAGCGGTATATTCGCCGCTTTTGCCTTCTACCCTGGGTACGCCATACCACGCGAATTCGGGAAGGAGCTTTTCGAGATCGGCCATCTGGTCGGGCTGGGCTTCCTGCACGCCGACTACATCCGCCTGGTGGTACCGTATCAGCGCCGCTACGTTTTCTTTGCGGTATTCCCATCCGTTTATGCTGTCGATGGTATTTTTATACCTGATATTGTAGCTCATCACGCGCATTTCCTGGGCTAAAAGGCTGTTGGACAGCAGGAAAATAAGGGCAATAGCCGGGAAAACAGAAGTGAAAAATTTTAATAAAGATTTCATATGTCGGTTCATATTAGATTATCTGTATGATAAGAGTCCCGCAGGGACGACACCCGCATAACCGCCGGTGTAACCGGTGGTAGACCACACGCATCCTGCCGGACGGAGTCCCGCAGGGACGACACCTGCGATACATCAGGACAGGTGCCGCCGCTGCACGGCTCCGACATTCGGCGAGCTATGTTCATCCACAGATTCCGATGTGCTGCATCTGTGGTTATGCAAAAAAAATATGGCCCTGGCAGGGACGGGCTACCATTGATTTTAATTTTTTACGGCTTTTTCTTCGCCCGCTCCTCACTCTGTTTAATAAAGTCGACTCCTTCCAGGACAAACTTCGAGCTGTCTTCTTTGGTTTTCCGGTAATAGGGTGAATACATCGAGGCTGCTACGGTACCCTTGTCGATATCAAAGTCGAGCAGGCGGATATAGCCGCCGCCCAGGTCGTCGTTCTGGTAATTCTGAAGTATCTGGTATACTTTATTTCCAGCTTCTCCGTCATCGACCTTCAAAGCCGAGCTCATTACATGACCGCTGAGCACAAACCTGATGTTCGGATGTTTTTTGACGAGATGGCCGAACACTACCTGCGGGCTGAAATCACCGTAGCCGGCGTTCCGGTCGGCGATTTCTCCCCGTGGCGTCAGGTGATAGTGTGTGAGTATGATGACATTGTAGTTAAAATATTCCCTGATAATGTCGTTAGCCCAGTTGATAGGCCCCATACGCGGGCAAAATTCCAGCACCATAACCAGCCAATTAGTATCGCCGACCCTGAAAGTGTAATAGGCATTGTCGCTTTTTCCCTCCTCATACCGGCCACGCTGGTGCGTAAAGCGGCTCACGGGGAAATAGGAGTTAAACTTATAAGTCTTCCTCAGGTTCTGGTTTACATTGCCCGGCGCTGCGCTTCCGCTCAGGAAGCCCACGGCTTCGGTATCATGATTGCCCAGTGCGATCGCATACGGTATGCGGTGTTTGTCCAGTACGTCAAACCCTTTGCTGGCGACTTCCCACTGGCCGTAATTGTCGAAGTTCACCACATCTCCCACGTGCAGGAGCATAGGCATATTGAGAGAATCCTTTTTGTCGACAAGCCATTGAATACGGCTGTAGAACATTTCATGGTTGGCGGTTACTTCGGTCTGCGTATCCGGGAATACGGGCAGCGTGAATCTCTGGGCATGAGAAGAGAAGGGTAACGAGGTGAAGAATGCTAACAGAGTGGATGCCAAAAGGACTTTCTTTTTCATTTTATTGCGGGGTAGGCCTACCATTTGGGATTTTGTTTCAATGCAGAATTCAGGCCGAGTTCGTTTACAGGGAAAGGCCACAAGTAATCTTTTTCAGGATCAAATCTACGAAAAGAGGCTTCCTGCACAACTATATAACCGTCCTGGCTTATATTGACAGGAATATTCTCCAACCCAAACTCCCGAAAATAGTAATTGCCTAATACCGCTTTTGGAAGCTCGATCTCAGCCGTTTTCCAACGGAGTAAATCCCAGTAGCGATGGTTCTCCTGGGCCAGCTCTACGCGACGCTCCCTTCGGATCTCTTCTCTCATATTTAAACCATTTGCCGTAACAAGTGCATTTGAAAGAGGTGCGATATCGGCCCTTTTGCGTAGCAGGTTCAGGGATAAATCGAGGTCGTTATCCGATATACTTTCTCCTGTTTCAAATTTGGCTTCCGCATAGGTCAGCAGGACTTCCGCATATCTTATAATGACCCAGTCGATCATAGCCTGTCGGGTTATGTAGTCGTCGGCATTCCAGTATTTCTTCGGGCCGAAGCCTGTTTTGTGAAACTGAAGCGGGGGAGAGCCATACCGTGTTGTTTTTTCGTAAGGATCCCCCCTTCTGAACACGCTGGCATGCAGCCGTAAATCCCTGTTGTCGAAAACGGCTATGGAAGTGTCCGGCTTCACGTAGAGCGGCGACTTTTCGATCGGAAGGCCGTCTTTCATAAGGTAGCTGTCCACGAGGCTTTTAGTCGGGTTGATTCTTCCTGAAAAAAGCTGAGTAGCGGAATAGTTATGGCTGAGGACTACATTTCCGACGGTTATGCCATACTGTTTTACGAGAATATTTTCCTTGTTTTGAGGTCCTTCACCTTCGTACTGGAACAAATTGCCGTAGTTGGCGAACAAACTGTTTTCTCCCGCATCGATAACTGCTTTGGAAGCTGCTACGGCGAGATTGAGGTGAAAGGCCGGGTCTCCGTATTTATGAAATTTAGATCTTGTCCCTTCGAACAAAGCAACCCTGGCTTTCAAAGCGAGCGCGGCGATATCAGTTACTCTTCCGTAAGATGTGCCAAGAGCAGATGGTCTGGGTAATTTTGAAATGGCAAAGTCCAGGTCCTGGTAAATCTGGCTGATCACTTCTTCACGGGGCTTTGCGGGTTCGTTCAGCTCCGGTGAAACTTCCGTAAGTGTTTTAGTGATCAGGGGTACGCCTCCGTATTTCTGTACCAACTGGAAATAAGCGAACGCGCGGAAAAATCTCGCTTCAGCCAGGTAGCGGTCCCTGATTGCTTGCGTAGCGTCGACCAGCTCAGATTTCTCTATGATATTGTTGGCCGCTCTTATCCAGCTGTAGGGCGCTGAAAAGTGGGTAGAAGTATTTGGCGGTAGCTGTGTGCCGTCGCTGACCGGATCGGCCTGTTGTCCGTAAGTATTGTCCGACCAGCACTCTTCTTCTCCGAATCCGGGCAGGAAAGTGTAAAGGTAGTTGGCTGCAGACCGCAGGTCGGCTTCAGTTTTCCAGAAAGAAGGATCGGTGATCTGCGTTTCCGGGATTCGTTCCACATCACATGCTGTTATGATTGTGAGACTGAGCGCTATTAATAAAAATCTATATGCTTTCACTTCTGTAATGAGTTTATTGGGACGATAACCACAATTAAAAAGTCAGGTTCAGGCCGACGGCGGCAGTACCGAAGAAGGGATAGTCGGCTGCAACGCCGTTCCGCTGCTCAGGATCATAGTACTTTTTGAACTTCTTCAAAGTAGAGAAAGTAACCAGGTCCTGGCCGCTGAAATAAACCCGCAGCCTGTTGACTTTCACCTTGGTCAGCATTCTCGCCGGGACAGTGTACCCGACCTGGAGGTTTTTCATTCGTACATATTGCCCATTGAGTATCCATTTGTCCGAAGGCAGGAAGTTATGCGAAGCATTGACAAAGGGTCGGGGGAATGCGGCATCCGGGTTTTCGGGGGTCCAGTAATCCCTGTGGATGGCAAGCGGGCGATAGTAACTTGCCAGGGAAGGGTCGAGCGATTGCGGCGTCGGCAGGAAATTCCTTTTTCCCACACCCTGGAAAAATACTGTAAAGTCTATCCCCTTCCATTCGAGGCTCGCATTTATCCCGAAAAGCAGCCTGGGCTGGGCGGTGCCCAGATAGACCAGGTCGCCGTGATCGTCGAGATTACCCGAGCCTGCTGAAATCCTGTTGTCACCGTTGATATCCACATAACGGACGTCGCCCGCGGAAGCGCGGCTATCCTGGAACGCCGATTCGGCAACTTCGTCTTTGGTCGCAAAGTAGCCATTGGTTCTGTAGCCCCACAACGTATTGATCGGGTAGCCTTCCAGTGTCGCCACTGTGCCGGCGCTTATCAGTTTCCGGCCTGAAAAATTAATAAGCCTGTTCTGATTGTCCGACACATTCAGCGCTACCGAGTAAGAGAAACCGCCCTCCGTCCGATCCCGGTACTTAAATTCAGTTTCCCATCCCCACGACTTCAGCTCACCGTTGTTTACCCTCGGGGTTCCTACCCCGAATGTGGAAGGCAATTGCATGGCTGTCAACATGTTGCGGTTATATTTGATATAGTAGTCCCCGCTTATCTGGATCCTGTTTTTCCACAATCCGAGATCCAGTCCGAAGTTGTTGGTTTCGATAGTCTCCCAGGATAGCCGGGAAGAAGGTACCACAGTCTGGGAAAAATAGGAGGTACGAACTTCCGGCGCTCCCATTACCAGGTTGATTCCCTGGTTGATCAACGCCAGGTAGTCGTAAAGGCCTATGCCCGAAGCAGCGCCGAGCCGCCCCCACGATGTTCTCAGCTTCAATTCTGAAATTACCGGGGCGGCAAACCATTTTTCACGGTGCAGGTTCCATCCTGCCGAAACCGACGGGAAAGCCTTGAGCCGGCGCCCGGGAGCAAGCCGCGAACTTTCGTCCATCCGCAAGGTGGCTTCCAGCAGGTACCTGTCATCGAAACTGTAATTGAGTCTTCCGAAATACGATTGAAACGCATAGGTAGAAACTCCCTGGCTATTGGTACGCGATGTGGCGTCTCCCAGGCCGAGAGCAGGGAGATCGTTGTTGATCAGAGAACTTACCCCTGCCGACATGGATTCATTCCGGTAGTCCTCCCATTGGTACCCGAAAAGCAGGTGGATGCGGTTTTTCCGGGCAATCGTAAGATCGTAGTCAGCCAGAAACTGGGCATTTGTGCTTTGGGCAACGTCCTTGTAAAGTATGTAGGAATTAGGGGTGTTTAAGAGACTGCCTACATAGGTACGGTGCCACATCTCGACAGTTCTTTTGAATGCAGCGCGGTCAGACTGGCGAAACTGCTTGCTGTACACTCCCCTGAGACTGAGCCCTTTTACCAGGTTTTCCAGTTTTGCAGTAAACACGCCGTCGAAAATATTCCGGTCGATATTGTTAAACCCTCCTGCGGCAACGCTGGCATATACTCTATTGCCCAGGGCGTTAAACTTTCCATCCGGAGTCAGATACGGTCTGTCTCCCCGGTTGCGGTAGAGTTCAAACAACAACAGCCCGTTTCCGTTGGTACTTTCATTCGGAGCTTCCTGCTTTTGAAGCGTATAAGCAATTCTTGCGTCTATAGAGAGGTGCTTTGTAAGCTGAGTACCGATGTTGAGCCGGGTATTGTATCTTTTGTTCTGATCCGGCCCCACCTTGAAAATCCCCTGCTTGTCATAATAGCCGAACGACAGCATAAAATTCAGCTTGTCGGTCCCGCCTCTTGCAGAAATATTATGTGTTTGCATCCAGGTGCGTTTCCTTAGGAGCTGGTCGGTCAGTGGTATCGTATTAAAATATTGATATTGATTAGTATCGCCCGGGTTGATACGGTATTGCATGGAACCGTCTTTCAGAAACCGGATGGCCTCCTCCGAGTAGGTGGGTGCCGAGCCGGAGTTGACGCGGGCTATGTTGTTGTATTCAGACTCTTCCCAAACGGGCATCTTTTCGGGGACATTGATCGCCCAGTCGGCCCCGCCCAATAAAGAGTATTCGAAAATAGTTTTACCGCGTTTCCCCTTTTTTGTGGTTACCAGGATTACACCACCGGCGGCCTGGGCTCCGTAAATGGCTGCGGCTGCGGCGTCTTTCAATACACTGATGGTCTCTATGTCGTTAGGGTTCAGGGTGTTAAGCGAAGTGCCCGGGGCTGTCACGCCGTCTATTACGAGCAGCGGTGCCACATTACCATTGGCTGAGCTGGCTCCGCGTATCTGCATATCCACGCCCTCGTCACCGGGTTGCCCGGTAGAACGCGTCACGGTAAGTCCCGGCGATAAGCCCTGCAACGCCAGAGCGGCGTTTGCTACGGGCCTGTTTTCGATATCCTTGGCCGATACCGTCGAAACGGCGCCGGTAAGATTTTCTTTCCGCTGCGAGCCGTAACCGACCACGATAACCTCTTCCAGCGCCTTTTCATCTTCCGACAGCACAACGGACAGGCTTGTTCTCTTACCAACAACCTCTTCCCGTGTAATATACCCCACAAAGGAAAAAATAAGGATTGCACTCTCATTTGGGACTGTAATGAAGAAATTTCCGTCGACGCCAGTCGATGTTCCGCGCTGGGTACCCTTGATCAGGATATTGACCCCCGGCAACCCTTCTCCCTTTTCATCCAGCACTTTTCCAGATAGTTGAATATCCGGCGGATAAGTCACAGAGACTTCCTTCTGAGTGGTTCCTGAGGTCGACGTACCTGGCGATACATCTTTTGTCAGCACAATCTGATGCCCGATGATTTTATATTTCAGGCTGAGCGGAATAAGCAGATTGTCCATTACTTCGGAAAGCGCCTTGTCATTAAACCTGACAGAAAACAACTGATCATTCGGAAGAATCTGAGTCTGGTAAGTAAACCTTACATTGGCCTGATTTTCAATATTGGTCAGAATTTCAGTGATTTTCCGGCTTTCCAGGTGGAGGTTGATTTTTCTGTTCAGTAAATCCTGAGCATCTACATCTCGCGCCATAGAAACTCCGGCAAGAGTTGTAACAATGAGAGCCTGAATCAGTGATATTCTCATGAAGCTACATAAGATTTTTTGAAAATCTGGGTCTTTTTTCATTAATTTGATAAGTTTTTGTTTTCAGCAAAAGCAATAATTACCCCTTTACCTTTTTGACGGATATAATTATACGTTAACAAGAGGAGGGACGAAGCCGGGAAACGCTGCAACCGTTCCCGGTTTCATTATAATTAAGTAGTTCGTTTAGATCATCGGCAGTTGATTTAGGTTTAAGTTCTGACTAGGATTGAGTTTATCGGGTGAACGGGCTGCTCCTTTACAGGCATTTCTTCCCGCTGATAACAATTTGCGCATCTACAACCTTATAAGAAGCGTCGATCGCTTCACAAAGCACGTCCAGCTTTTCAAAAAGACTTACGTCTTCATCCAGCGTGCTTGTCAGACGGCAATCAGAAAGTAATTCCTGATCAAACAATATTTCTGTATCGTACACCTTTTCCAGAGCTTTAAAGATATCGGTAACGGGCGCATTCTGAAAGGCAAACTGCTGCATCTCTTCCGTAGAAAGAACGGGGACAGGCTCGGGTACGAGGGTCCTGGTAAGCTTTTCGATCTTTTTTGAGTAGTCCACCTGCTGGTTGGCGCGTAAAATAAGCCCATGCGATTCGGGATCTTCTTTCGGATTTTTGGGAAGGGTGAAAACAGATACTTTCCCGGTTCTTACAATTACGGTGACGTTATCGCTTCCTTTCCGGGCCTTAATGTTGAAGCTGGTGCCCAATACTTTGGTTATCAGTCCGTTGGAGTATACAAGGAAAGGTCTTTCAGTATCCCTTGTCACCTCGAAAAAGGCCTCTCCCACAAGCTGTACATTTCGCGTGGCGCCCGAAAATGTCTTATTGTTGTACCGGATGGTGCCGTTCGGCTGCAAGGTGACACGGCTGCTGTCCGGCAATATAATAACATCGGGTACCGGAGTAGTGTTGGTAAACTCGTTGATTTCCGGGCCCGAAGCGATATGGAGACTGTCGGAAGCAAAGAAGGACATGGCCGGACTAGAGCCGGCGGAGCTGCTGTTTTCTGAAGCAAAAAAAAGGTAGCCGGCGCCGATTGCGACAAACGCTGCCGCAGCAACCTTTGTCCAGGGGCGCTGCCACCATTTAAGATATTTTTTTCCGGAGGCTATGGAGTTCTGGAGATTAACCCATATTTCTTCGGCATCTCCCTGTGGTACAATGGTCTGAGACGCCGTAGCAAGGTTCTGCACTACTTGTATGGCGCGACGGACTACAGGGCGCTGATAGGGAAAAGTTTCCTGGAAATCGTTCCAGAACTGATTACTCTGCGGACCGGGAGATTGCACCCATCCGACAAAGTATTCATCCTGAACGAAATCTTCAGAACTATAGGAAGCGTATTTTTCAAACATCTGTTTCCAGGGTAACTTCTATCCCCTAAATGGAAGCGGACCGCCTGTGTACTCACTCCGATAGAAAAAAAGTTATTTTTTTTATCCGAAAATTTTAATCATGGAAAGAAAAAGGCCTCCTGCAATTTCAAAATGATCTCTCAGATGCAAAATAGCACGATGCAGGATGTTGCGGACTGACTGGTTATTCATTCGCATGACAGACGAGATTTCTTCGAGGCTGAAGGAATGAAAATACCGGAGCTGAATTGCTTCCTGCTGACGTTTCGGAAGCCTGTCGATAGCTTGTTTGAGCCGTGACAACTGGCCGGAGCGGGTTTCCTGCTCTATGAGCTCCTGCTCCCGGGAAGTTTCTGCCAGAAGCTCTTCAATCCTGAAGTCCGGGTCGAAAGGCGACGGGTCGGCCGGTGTCTGGGCATTCTGTATGATCCGGTTGCGGAGCGAACGGAACAGGTAGTATTTAATGGAATCCGTTTCCGAAAGCTTTTCACGATGCAGCCAGATATGGAGGAACAGATCATGGATGCTGTCTTTTATTACCTGCCGGTTTGACGTGATTCGATAGCCATAGCTCAGCAATTCGGTTATGTGCATCCGGTAGATGAGACCAAATGCCTGGCTGTCCCCTTCACGGAACCTGTTCCATAAATGAAAATCTGACGACGGAAAGTCCATAGGGCGGAAACGATTCGGACCCAAACTTACTAAGTCCCGCGATTTGGGCAATGCTATCTTTCATTAAACAATTATTAATATAAGTTTAAAGGTCTTCGTTTTTACCCGGCAGCGTTTGTTTTTTAGTTGAAAGTGGAGAGTTGAAAGTTGAAAGTTATCTTTCCACTCTTAACTTTCCATTCTCAACTTTCCATTTTCAACTCTCAATTTTCAACTCTCAACTTTCAATTTTCAACTTAATGCGTATACTGAGCTTACTTTTCCTGGCAGCTTTTTTTGCATGGGGCTGTACGCAAAAGAAGAAGCCGGCTTTTAAGATAGCCGATCTGGACACGACCATTACGGTCAAAAACTCCTTCAGTGAGCTGTTTCTTGATTCGGCCGCCCTTAGCCGGTTTACGCACAGCAGATCAATGCACGATAGTCTTGCTGTACGCATGCGAAGCTTTTACAACAGCCGGAACTACCAATTCGCCTGGTTTTTCCCGACCGGTATGGCTGATTATGTGCGTACGTTTCTCAATATGCAGAACCAGTACCTTTATTATTCCGGAGACAGTTCTATTTACCTTCCCGGGCTGGAAGCGCGTATCGATTCGCTCGCTGCAAAAACGGATATCAATCCCGGTGACAGCCTGATCCGGGACACGGAGCTTCTGCTTACCTACCAGTTTTTTCGCTATGCATATTACGCCTATTCGGGCGACCGGCGCGTAAGCCTCCACGACCTGGGATGGTTTATTCCCCGGAAAAAGCTGGACCTGGTGCCGTTCCTCGATTCGCTGGTTGCCAATAAAGGAAGACGGATCGAGGAATACGAGCCGGTGAATCCCCAGTATAACAGGCTGAAGAATTTCCTGATGCGCTTTTATGAGCTGGATAGTGAAGTACAGTGGATTGATCTGGCGCCCGGAAAGAAAGTATATAAGGAAGGAGATTCGGATGAAATAATTAAGGAAACGAGAAAAAGGTTAACGCTGCTGGGCTACGGGGCCGAAGGAGAGGCAGATAGCCTGGCCACCGTTACACCGGCATTGACGGCCGCTGTAAAGGATTTCCAGGCGCATTACGGCCTGACAGCGGACGGTCAGTTGAACGCAGCTTTTTTCCGGGAGCTCAGCGTGCCTCCCCGGCAACGTATCAGGCAGATACTGATCAATATGGAGCGCGTACGCTGGATGCCCGAAAGCCCGGATACCGACTACCTGCTCGTCAATATTCCGGAATTTCGCCTGCACGTGTACGAAAAAGGAAGGCCTGCATTTGAGATGAACGTCGTTGTCGGCTCGGCAGCGCACAATACTGTCGTGTTCTCAGATGTGGTAAGCCAGATCGTGTTCAGCCCGTACTGGAATGTGCCTGCCAGTATCCTTAAAAACGAAATCCGCCCGGCGCTGGAGAGAAATCCCAACTATCTGGTGCGCAACAACATGGAATGGCACGGGTCTTCCGTACGGCAGAAGCCCGGTCCTCGCAATTCCCTCGGCCTGGTCAAGTTCCTTTTTCCGAATAGCTATAACATTTATCTCCATGATACGCCTTCCAAAAAGTTATTTGACGAGACAAAGCGTGCCTTCAGCCATGGCTGCATACGCGTTTCCGAGCCTCAGAGGCTGGCTGAATTCCTGTTGCGCAAGGATTCCACCTGGACTAGCGAAAAAATCATAGCCGCTATGCACGCAGGAAAAGAGCAGGCGGTACGGTTAAAGCCCCATGAGCAGGTGCCGGTCGTTATCGGGTACTTTACCGCCTGGGTAGGAAGCGACGGGAAGCTCAATTTCAGGAACGACGTCTACGGCCATGACAGGAAAATGGCGGAGCGGTATTTTGCACCGCCGAAAACTACCGCACAATGACCCTCGTCCCTACCTTCTGTCCGGACAGCCGAAGCAGGTATACCCCCGACATCAGCCCCTCTACCGGGTAGGCGCGATTGCCTGAGATGTCAAGCTGCCTGATCAGCCTTCCGCTCAGGTCGTAGATGAGCAGCATATCCTGCACGGCGCCCGACATCTCTATTTGTATCCGCCCGTCTGACGGTACAGGCCAGGCCTTCAGCGACACCCCGGCATTGCGAATCCCTTCTACCGACCGGATGGCGGAATAGGAAAACTGCCCGTCGATATCTACCTGTTTTAGCCGGTAGTAGGAAATGCCGCCGTGAGGGTTATAATCCCTGAACGTATAGTTGAGCAAACCCTTGTTGTGCCCGCCGGGAGTGGCGGCGTCGACAAAGCCTGCTTCCGAGAAATCCGTTTCATGGGAAAGCCGCCTTTCGACGATAAAGCCGTGGTTATTAACCTCTTCGACCGTAGCCCAGGTAACGAGTACCAAATCGTTTTCGGAGCGGTTGGCCTGGAAGTCGGCCAGTGTGACGGGCAGGGCCGGTTCATTGTCATGAGGCTGAAGGATACCTTGTGTGAGCATATATCCCGGCGCGGTCAGGGTGAGCGAAGCAAACTCGCCGACGGTGAATTCGATCATGGCATTGGCCGATACAAAGGTGGTACCGGCGTTGTCGGGCCCTGCGCTGCTTAGTATCGGCGCGTTGAGATCGGGAACAGAATTGGCGATACCGGCAAAAGGCTGGAGGAAATCCTGGGAGAGCAGGAAATTTCCCAACCCGAGCGTGGCCACGGCAAACCCGCCAACGCTGCTTTCGAGCAGCAGGGAGCCCTGGCTGTGCGATTGCCCGGCCGTATTGACCGTCTGCGGGAAGAGCTGCTGTGCATACAGGTGGCCGCTCATGGCCAGCCAGCTACCGCACAGAAGGGTTAATCGATAGAACATCCTGATGATAATTAAATGGTGTGGATCAGTACCCCCAGATTTCTGATGGGTTATTGGATCACGATATAACCGTTCACAGATTCGTTGCTGTTTAAAGGATTCGCGCTTACATTGCGCACACCGTAACCAAATTTATAGGTGCCGGCAGCTATATAGCCGTATGCTCCTGATAATATTAGCGGGTCTCCGGCAGGTAGCACCTTCAGCGCACCGGCTACTGTATATAGCTGCCTGGCCTGTACGGACGAAACTACGTTATAAGTGGTAGGCCCAAATGGTATGATAATACCAGTCGATATTGGTTTATAAACAGGAGCTATGCCGACCGAGGAAGCTGAAACTGTAGCGCCCAAAACTCCCATCAGATTAACCGATACCGTTTGCCCGGGATAAACCGTTATTTCCGGCGATTCATAAATCATCTGGAATGCCAAAGTACTGGCTAGCGCATTAGCAAGAGTGGTTGCAACGTATATTGTCTGCACGGCGGGCTGCGCTTTCCAACTGTTGCCGTCCCATTTCAGCACGTCACCCATGTTGGGCGTATTAGTATCTACATAATGCCCGCCGATGTTCTCGGAATTGATCGCCTGGTCGGATGCAAAGGCGTAAGGCACGGTCACCAGGCTCTGCGTACCCATGTCGGTAAAGGAGCCTGAGTCGTTGATATCCAGCTCTACTTTCAGGCTTTTGGTAGCGCTGGTGTTGTTCGCCCAGTTGATATTGTTGAAGTTGCCGCTGGTCGAAAGCGCTCCCGGCCCGCCGATCTGTACGTTGAAAAGGCCCAGCGCGTTGGTAGTCACCTGTCTGGTTTCAGAATACAGGGCAGGGTTGCCCGGTGCGCTGCTGATAATGCTGAGCCGCACTTTGATCGTCTGGGAAGCCAGGGCCTCGCCGCTGCTGTTGCGGGCTACGGCCTGGTAATTGATGGCCCTGGGCATCTGCGCCAGGGCTATAACGGCCGAAATGACCAGGAAGGAAAGCGTAAAAAGGTATTTCATGAGGATTTTATTATTGGGGATTTCCGTTTTTGAAACAAATATCCCCGGCAGGCAGGAAGCGCACCAATTTATCTGGCGGGGGTGATAGTTTTACCGGTGGAGGTGTCAGGAAAGGGGGAGGAGTTGCTGTTGGGGATTAGTTGATGTGATGATTGGTTGATGTGATGGTGTGACGATGAAATGATGTGATGATGAGATGATGTGATGATGAGATGATTGGGGGATGCGGTGTGCGGATATGCTTGATAGATTTTAAAGTATTATATTTGATGAGTGCGGTTGTGTAAACGAAATTGCGGCTATACTGATTAACTATATATACTATGGAAAAGAAGAATGATTTATTGGAATTGAGTACAGAATTCTCCCTCCAACTTATTGTGTATTGCGAGTTGCTTGAACAGCATCACAAGTATGTAATTGCTCGGCAGCTACTAAGATCGGGGACATCCGTAGGAGCGAATGCGAGAGAAGCCCAAAACTCTGAAAGCCGTTCGGATTTTATTCATAAGTTGAAAATCTCTGCCAAAGAAGCAAATGAGGCGGCATATTGGTTGGAGCTGTGCGAAAAATCGAAAAGCTATCCGGACCCGGGATCATTATCCGCCAAGTTACTTCGTATTGAGAAAATCTTGAGTAGCATCATCGCTACTATGAAAAAACAAGTATAATCGACTCATCATCACTCCCGATGACTATCGGGCCTCATCATCACATCAACTAATCCCCACATCACTTCCTCCGGCAAGACCTGCACTTCCAGCCCGAATGTAAGGGCCTCGTAAGAATAGATTTCGTATTTTCCACCGGCAATGGTTAATTTGTCGCCGGATGAAAAGCCTGTTTTCTGCTATATTGCTCTTTTGCGGGGTCAGTCTGATGCTGCCTGCACAGACGTATCATTTCAATAAGCTCACAGTAGAGGAAGGTTTGAATGATGGCGATATCCATGCCATCGGGCAGGACAAATACGGATACATGTGGTTCGGGTCGCTGGGTGGGCTGAGCAGGTTCAACGGACGGAGCATGGAGTGGTTTGCCCATATACCCGGCGATACGACTTCCCTTCCGGGCAGCCTTCCGCAGAGTATGGCGCTCGACAGCAGCGGGCGCCTCTGGATAGGCTTTGAAACCGGGCTGATCGAATATATATACGGGACATCGTCTTTCAGGAGGGTTGCCGCTGCGGGCAATACGAGGATCGACCAGTTGCTGCCGACCGGAGACGGGACGATGTACATGGCCACGAACAAAGGGCTGGACCTCATGGACGTAGCTTCCGGAACAGTCAGGTTTTACCGGTACGAGGCTAAAGACCCTGTACAGAAGGAATGGTTCAGCAGTAGGGTCTTTTCGATGGCAATGCACGGAAAGCGCCTGTATCTTTCAGCCCGAAAGGGAATATTTGTATTTGACACCGCTACCGGAACTATAGAAAAAATAGAAATCCCGCAATTGGAAGGCGTTCTTACCAGCGCGGTGGCCGTAGATAGCCGGGATAACCTGTGGCTGGGTTCATACGGGAAAGTCCAGTTGCTGAAGATACCCCTTTCGGGAGATCTCAGGAAAGAAGCGGGGCGGAAAGCAGTCAGCTATGACCGGTACTTTTCGTCGTCGGAGAAGATCATTTTCAATAATGTCAACGCCATACGGACCGATGCAGACGGGAAAATATGGGTAGGGACTTCGATCGACGGACTGTTGGAATACCTGCCCGAAACCGACAGCTTCCGGAAGCACGTCTACATTCCGGCCCTTCCGGGAAGCCCGTCCGGGAACCTGCACCGCTGCATGTTCCGCGACCGAGACGGCCTGATCTGGCTGGGTGGCAACCAGGGCCTGAACTATTTCAACCCGTCGAGAGCACTCTTCCCAACTATACTGCCTTTCGGCCAGAACCTCGACACGCGGCACCGTCGCATGGCCCGCGCCGCGACAGAAGATGCCGACGGCAATTTATGGTTTGCCACCCTCGACGGCGCCAGCCGCTACTCTGTCGATACAGGGACCTACCAGGAATGGAACAACAGGCTGGGGAAACCCGCCAGCTTGTGGAACAATTCTGTCAGGGGGATTCACCGTGATATAGAAGGCAACATCTGGATAGCCACGGGAGGGGGGATTAACCGCTTCCTGCCAAAGCAGAACAGGATGGAATTTGTAAGGAAAGAGACATTGCCCGCCGTATTCTATTTTGGCATCAATGAAGACCGTAAAGGGAGATTATGGTTTTGTGCACGTGATATGGACGGATTCTATTGTTATGACCCTGTCCGTGATTCCTGCGGGGGAATATCGAAACATCCTGATCTCGCCGTATTTACAGGCCTTGGCGGTCGTTGTTTTTTTGAAGACTCGAGAGGCCGCTACTGGCTCGGGTTCAACGGCAACGGGCTTGGGATGTACGATCCCTCCACCAGTCTTACCAGGCGATGGACAACCGGCGACAGCTCGGCAGTCATAGCAGGCAATATGGTGATCGAGATCAGGGAGGATCATAAGGGATGGATCTGGATAAGCACCGCGTCAGGGATTACCGGGATCAGTCCGGATCTGGACCGCTGCCGGTCTTTTACCGCAAGGAACGGCCTTCCCGCCAACACTACAGCCGCGTTGGGAATAGATGAGTTGAACCGCTTATGGGTCGGTACTACCCGGGGGATCACTATGATCGACAGCAGCCGGAGCATATTTACCACTTTCGGAGTCAGCGACGGCCTGCCCGCCGCTACTTTTTATGAACATGCGGGATATAGGGCGCGTAATCGTGACTTCATTTTTCCGTCTGTAAACGGGTTTGTAAGGTTCGATCCGCTACGGTTCAGGGAGAACATCAGGCCGTTGCGTTGCTACCTTTCGGACATAAGAGTCCTGAATGAAAAATATCCCGTAACGGGGGAGCTCAGTGAACTGGACCGGCTGCGGTTCCATCCCGACGAAAACACTTTTACCCTGGAGCTCGCGGCGCTGCACTACGAAAATCCAGGGCAGGTATGGTATGCCTTCAAACTCGACGGTTTCGACAAAGAATGGACTTATACACAGCAGTATCGTGCACATTACACGAGGGTACCGGGAGGGAATTACACGTTCCGCTATAAAGCAACTGCAAACCCGGCAGGGTGGGACGTACCGGAAAAAACCGTTACGATTACAGTAGATACGGTTTTTTACAGAACAACCTGGTTCCTGGTACTGGCTGTGTCCCTGGCCGGGATGTTATTGTATGGTGTCTACCGTTATCGGCTGGAGCAGCAGCAAAGGGTGCTTTTGCTGCTTGGGAAATCCCAGTTGCTGGAAAAGGAAAAAGCCCTGGTCATGTACGAAAACCTGAAGCAGCAGCTCAATCCCCACTTCCTGTTTAATTCGCTTGCCTCTTTGCGAAGCCTTATCCGAGTGAAGCCGGAAATAGCCGGTGATTTCCTGGATGGATTGAGCCGTATATACCGGTATATCCTGAAAAACCGCGAGAAAGAGACGGTGCTGCTGAGCGAAGAAATCAGTTTCACGGAAACATACGTGAAGCTGCAGCAGACCCGCTTTCCACGGGGATTTTATGTCCGTATGAATATCCGGCCGGACTGTCTCGACCGGAAGATCGTGCCGGTTACGTTACAGAACCTGGTGGAAAATGCGATCAAGCATAACCTCATCGATGCAGAATCGCCACTTGTAGTCAATATCTTTACCGAGGGAGAATACGTCGTAGTCGAGAATAACCTGCAGCCGAAAGAATTCGTGGAGACAAGTAACCGGCAGGGATTGCAACACCTGCGCTCCCTGTATGCCTACCTGTCGGTGCTGCCGCTTGTCGCGGAGAGCCGGGATGGCTTTTATGCAGTAAAAGTGCCTTTGATCGGAGGATAATGGGGATGGAAGATGCGGGGAGGAAGAGGAGTAAATGGAGAGAGCAGGAAGTGATTGAGTAGGAGATATCAAATCGAAGTAAAAGGAAATAAGCATGCGTGCAGTAATCATTGAAGACGAAGAGCTTATCGCTAATGAATTGAAGCAGAAGGTCAGGGATGTGGCGCCGGACCTTGAAATAACTGCCATATTGCCGAGTCTGAAGGTAGCCCGGCGCTGGCTGATGCAGAACGCTGAACCTGACCTTTGGCTGATGGACGTACAACTTTCTGATGGGGTCAGCTTCAAGCTTTTCGAGGAATTCAGCCTCAGCGCTCCGGTTATATTTACTACCGCGTATGACGAATATGCGATCAGGGCTTTTAAAGCCAATGGTGTCGATTATCTGCTTAAGCCCGTTGATAATGAGGAGCTTGCAAAGGCCGTCGTGAAGTGCCGGGACATTGCAGACAGCCGTCAAAAGTACCCCGCAGTAGTGAAGGATTTCCTGCAAAGCCTCCGGGTAGAAGACCAGTCAGGATATGGCAGGTACAAGCAAAAATTCATAGTGCACACCCGTGACGGCTGGCATGCCGTCAATACTGCTTCCGTCGCTGCGTTTGAAAAAGATACGCTGTTTTACCTGCATACGTTCAAGGGAGAACGGTTTATACTCAGCTTTGAGAGTATGGATGAAATCGAAGAACTGCTGGATCCCCAACAATTCTACCGGGCAAACCGGCAGTGGATCATCAACTCCGAATCCGTTAAATCGGTAAGATCGCTCGATAATTTCAAGCTGGTTGTTACGCTTAGTCAGCCCGCCAACCGGCAGATCGACATCAGCCGTGAGAAAGCTTCAGCCTTCAGGAAATGGCTGGACCGGTGAAAGGGCGCTCCTTTCGGGAAGCGCTTTTCCTGCCTGTATAGTGAACCTGCTTTTTGTGTTATAGCGAGTAGATATTTTTCGCTCGCTCCTTATGATTCCGTAACGTTCCGGATACTCGGAACGATATAAACGGATCAGATGGCAAGGTACCAATACGACATACATGCCGATTTGAGAGATCGCTCCTTATGGAATCGCCTGATAGAAGGAGACAAGTCTGCCCTGGGAGAGTTGTTTGATTTCTATGCTATGGATCTTTTCTCATATGGGTTCCGTATCCGTAATGAAAGAGAACTGGTAAAAGATACCGTCCAGGATGTTTTCGTGGAGCTCTGGGCCCGTCACCCCAGGCTGTCTCCCGATGTCAAGGTGAAATTTTACCTCTACAAATGCGTCCGGAACGCGTTAAGCGGCCACCGCGAAAGGAATAACACCATTTCTCTCGACTTCCCGGAGGAGCTGTTGCTGACAGAGAGCGAGCCTTCCGCGGAAGCTGTCATGGTAGCCCAGGAGAATACATCGCTTGAAAAACAGCAGCTGCACAGGATCATCAGCCGGCTGTCGGAAAGGGAAAGAGAAGTCATTACCCTGAAATATTATTCCGGCCTGAAGCTGAAGGACATCGCCGCTCTGCTGGAGCTTCGGGAACAAACGGTTGCCAATACTTTACAGAACGCGCTTACCAAGTTGCGAAAATACCTGGTTATCGGGTTAATTTGGATTCTCCAGGTTGTTTTTTGAGGCAACAAACGGGTCACCTCATACGGGGTGCGCCTTTATCCGATCCTCCTGACAAAAGGGAATCCGACGCCATCGCATGCCCCGGAGGGGCTACCCGTTCCATCAGTATAGGTGAAAAAAATATTTATTTTTTTGGTAGTAAAATACAATTATTCCCCTCTGGTTTTATAAAGAGCATTTTCATCTTTGGACCAAGCGAATGGAGAACTATTTGTATTACACGCCGGAAGAGTTTGCCCAGGACGACCTGTTTATACGGTGGGTGAGGGAGGCCGACCTGGAAACGGAAAAGTTTTGGCAAAGCTGGCTTGAGACCTATCCGTTCAAACGTGCAGATGTGGAAGCCGCCCGGCAACTGATCCTGGTATCGTCGCAGCTTCCCGGCGCTCCGCTGACGCCTTTGGAAACGGCCGAAATGAAAAGAAATGTTTTCAACAGGATCTCCGACCGTGAGCAAAGTACATTCTCAGGCCCGGTCCTTTTCCGGCGCTATTATGTAGCCGCTGCCTCCGTTCTGCTTTTGCTGCTGGCAGGCTGGTACTGGAATTCTCAAAAATCAAATGTCAGCTCCTCGCCTGATAACACGCCGTTCCTGACCGAAAAAGCATCCACTATTTTCCGGAACAACGAAAACGCCCCGAGATGGATAGAGCTTCCAGACGGCAGTTCGGTGATTTTAGGAGAAGGAAGCATGATCAGTTTGCCGGTTGCCTACGGGGAGAAAACCCGGGACGTATATCTTACAGGTGAGGCGTTTTTCGAGGTGGTTAAAAATCCGGAAGTGCCGTTTCTCGTACATGCTCGGGAGATTGTCACAAAGGTCCTCGGCACCAGCTTTCATGTGCGGGCTTTCCCGGATCAGAGTGATACAAGGGTATTGGTCAAAACGGGTAAAGTCTCTGTCTACGACCTTAGGAAATCCGGTGCCGGAGAAGGGCCGGCAGATATCGTCCTGGAAGCAAACCAGGAGGGGGTTTACGATAAAAAGGCGGAAGCACTGCGGTTCTATCCCAGGATTGAGCGGGAGTCGCAACTACTGCCTCCTATTATGGAGATTACCTTTGAATACGACGAAACGCCGATAGACAGGTTGTTCGAAGATCTTGAAAAAGCCTATCACGTTGAGATCGTATACGATAAGAAGGTAATAGGCAATTGCCCGGTTACGGCTTCGTTCGGCGATGAGCCTTTGCACGAAAAGCTCCGGCTGATCTGCATTGCGATCGGGGCCAGGTATGAAATTATAAACGGCGAAATCATGGTTACGGGGAAGGGGTGCCTGTAGGGGACCCCGCACGTAACGGAAGGATGTATGTAGTCATATTGCGGATCACTTTTAATTCCTAAACCTGCTGGCTATGAAATAAAAACTATCAAAAAAAAAACCGTAGAAGGTGGTGCTTCTACGGCTTGCCATCTCCCTCAGATCCTGGAAGATGAAAGGGAGAATATTATCAAAATTTACTGGATTTTAACATTCTAAATGTATGAAAGAAAACCTTAGGTTCCAAAAGCTAGTTTGGGTGAGTATGAAATTGACCTTATACCAGTTCGTAATGGTGGTGTTCTTTACGGGGATGGCTTCCGCGATCACGACGAACGGGCAGGATCTGCTCAACAGGGAGATCACGATAGAAAGCGACGGGCAGCATCTCAAAAGCGTACTGAAGAGCATTGAAAAGCAGTCGGGCGTACGCTTTGTATATAGTTCGCATCTGGTCGATACTAAAAGGAGCGTCTATCTGAACGTTCGGAATATGCCGTTAAGCCAGGCATTGGATCGTATTTTCAATCCCCTGCAAATGCGCTACCAGATTTCGGGGAAACAGATTGTGATCGGGTCTGCAAGCGATGCCGATCCCGGAAATGCCGGGAAAATGGATCCCGGGAAGGATGGTATGGAGCAACCGGAAACGGATCTGCCGGTAAAAGGCAGGGTGACTGACGAGCGGGGCGAAGCGCTGCCTGGTGTCAATATCCTGATAAAAGGGACCAGGGAAGGAACGGTGACGCAGGCCGACGGTACGTTTGAGCTTGCCGTATCCTCTCCGGATGCAGTCCTGATTTTTTCATTCGTCGGCTACCTTTCAAAGGAGGTTGCCGTTGGAAACCGGAAAGTACTCGAAGTATCGCTGGAAGTCGATCAGAAAGCCCTGGAAGAAGTGGTTGTGGTGGGGTATGGCACGCAGAAGAAAGTAAATCTTACCGGGAGTGTCGCCACTATCAATGCCGCCGAACTAACAGCCGTTCCGATGCCGTCGCTGGCACAGTCGATGATGGGAAGGGCGGCCGGAGTGTTTATCAAGAACGGCAACGGGCAGCCTGGTCAGAACAAGACAACCTTTAATATACGCGGTTTCGGGACACCGTTGATCATTATTGACGGTCTGCCGGCCTCCGAGAATGATTTTAACCAGATCGACCCGAATGAAATCGAAAACTTCAGTATCCTGAAGGATGCCGCTTCTGCAGCCGTCTACGGCGCCCGGGCCGGAAACGGCGTCATTCTCGTCACAACCAAAAAGGGAAGCACTTCCGCTCCCCAGATTACTTACAATGCCAATCATGGTGCCCAGTTTTTTGCCGTTATCCCGGAGTTCATATCATCCGCCGACTACGCCAGGATGGAGAATATGGCCCGCTACAACGAAGGACTGGCCCCTATCTGGACCAACGAGCAGATACAGAAACTGACCGACGGCTCCGATCCGATCCGGTATGCCAATACCAACTGGTGGAACGAAACGCTCCGGAAATTCGCCCCCCTGTTGCAACATAACATCAATGTGCGCGGCGGCACGGAAGGAGTGAAATATTTTGTTTCAGGAGGATACCAGTCGCAGCGCGGAATGGAGCGCTCCAGGGATACGAAGAGCGATCGCTATAACCTGCGTTCCAGCATCGATGTATCAGTTACGAAGAAGCTCCAGATGAATGTGAACCTGTCGCTGATCTACCAGGATTACCTCGGATCGATCTTCCAGATGGAACGCGGGACGCTTGCCGGTATCATGACACGGATATACAGGGCGCGACCTTTCTTTCCCGCACGCTATCCCGATCCTACCAAATTGCCTGCCGTCGGAGGAGCCGACGATGCGCCGAATATCTATACGGAAATCGATAACGTAGGCTATAAAAAATGGAACAAGCTTACAGGCGACGCAAAGGTCAACTTTTCCTATGAGCTGCCTTTCGGAATCCAGGCGCGCGCCAATTTCCGCTTCTACCGGCTGACCGATCAGTACAAGGAAAAGCAGAAGAAAACGCCTACCTACAACTACGATCCCGACACGGACAAATATACTTTGGTGCGCTATATTTTCGACCCCTCCCTGCTGTATGAAAAGCGGTCGGTCATCAATAACTTCGACCAACAGTATTTCCTGACCTGGAACAAGACGTTCGGCCGGCATTACGTGGATGCATTGCTCGTTCATGAGGTGCTCTCCAATAATGAAGACTGGATTGAGGCATCAAGACGGCGGTACGACTTTGACGTGGATTACCTGTTCGCAGGCCCCGACCTGGACAAAGACAACAACGGAAGGGCTTTTGAAGGCGGACGAAAGGGGTGGGTAGCCCGCATCAACTACGATTACCAGGGGAAATACCTGCTCGAATTCAACTCACGCCTCGACGCGTCGCCCCGGTTTCCGAAGGCAACCCGGTGGGGCTTCTTCCCATCGGCGTCTGTAGGCTGGCGGATTTCGGAAGAAGACTTTATGAAAAATAGCCTGCCTTATCTCAATAACCTCAAATTAAGGGCTTCTTACGGAAAGCTGGGGTACGACAACATCGGGAATTTCCAGTACCTGCAGACGTATTCCATCACTTCCACCCATATTTTCGACGGGATAACGAATACGATCGAAAAGGGGATCCGTGCCGACGCGCTGGCCAATACGACGATCACCTGGGAGAAAATGACAACCTCCAATATAGGCCTTGATTTCGGCCTCTGGCAAAACAGGCTGGAGGGGTCGCTCGATTATTTTTACCGCCGCAGGACCGATGTACTGGGAGCCCGTATACAGTCGATCCCCAATGTGATCGGGGCCAATATGCCGCAGGTCAATTATGCGGAATACGATAACCGTGGCTGGGAACTGAGCCTTAACCACCGCAACCAGGCGGGGGGTGTGAATTACAGCATTGGCGGAAACGTTTCCTGGAACCGGGAAAAAGCGCTGCTGATCGACCAGAACGAGTTTGCCAGCCAGGAAGCCCGGCGTACCGGAAACCGTATCGGGCAGTGGACCGACATTGTCTGGGGCAAGATGTCGGACGGCCTTTTCCAGACCAAGGAAGAGATAGAAGAGTGGGCTGACCAGGACGGGAGGAATAACGCCACCATACTTCCCGGCGATGTGAAGCTGATCGACTACAATGGCGACGGCAGGGTTACCAACGAAGACAATGTGATTATCGGCCGCGGGACTTTTCCCAAGCTGACTTATGGCCTCAATCTTTCCGTCAACTGGAAGGGGATCGACCTGGGCATGCTGTGGCAGGGCGCGGGATTGTTTGACTTCAACCTGAGAAACTCTCCCGACCTTACCCTGCCGCTGTATGCGGGGAATACCCCTACTACGGCCATGCTGAAGGACTCTTACATCCCCGTGACGAGCGAGGAGAACCAGTGGCTGCCGGCCAATACCAGTGCCCGTTGGCCGCGTTACCGTACCGACAACTACAACCGGAGCCATAACAGCTTTGCGTTCAGTGATTTCTGGCTTATCAGCGGTTCGTACCTCCGCTTGAAAACGCTGGAACTTGGCTATAGCCTCCCGGCAGCGCTTGTCAAAAAGTTGGCGCTCCAGCGGTGCAGGATTTACGTTTCAGGGTCGAACCTGCTTACTTTTTCCAAACTGGATTTTCTTGATCCGGAGGCAGATACGAGCCCGGCCAGGACATTCGGCGACTATTATCCGCCGGTGGGGAGCTACAATGCGGGCCTGTTACTTCAGTTCTGACCTATACCTTCAAACAGCATTAAGATGAAAAAGATCATTACCTATATATTGCTGGCTACCGGTACGATGCTGGTTCCATCCTGTACGGAGGTCCTCGACCGGCAGCCGCTCGACAAAATCTCGGAAAACAATGTCTGGCAGGACGAAAATATGATTCGGGCCTATGTCACCAACCTGTACAGCCGATTCCCTTTCAACGCTTTCGAGATTTCCAACTGGTACAATATCACCGATGAAGGAACCACCTCCACCGGGAATAATATTAATGGTACCAACGGCTCCGTAAGCAGGAGCTCGGAGCTGAACCCTTTTTGGGACTACGCTTATATCAGGGATTGTAACGTGTTCCTGGAGAGAATCGGAAGCACTCCCCTGACTGACGAGGTGAGGCGTCAGCTGGAAGGAGAAGTGCGGTTTATCCGGGCTTACCTGTACTTCGAGATGCAAATGCGTTACGGCGGCGTTCCCCTGGTGGATATTGTCCTCGATCCCTTCAGCGAGATCGACAGGAAATATACCGCCAGGTCGGGGGAAGAGGCGGTAGCACAGTTCATCGGTACGGAGCTTGACGCAGCCATAGCCCTTCTTTCTGCAAATCCGCTGCCTAAGGGACGGGTGAACAAATGGACTGCCCTGGCGCTGAAAGCGCGGGCTTCCCTTTGGTCGGCTTCCATCGCGAAGTACGGGGAAAGGGCGCAGGACGGCCTTACGGGGATTCCGTCCGACCAGGCTGCGGCCTTCTACGGGAAGGCTTCCCAGGCAGCTAAGGAAATCATCGAATCGGGGGTTTACACGCTTTACAATAAGATCCCGGACAATAAATCGGAGAACTACAGGAAGCTTTTCCTGGATGAAAACAACCCGGAAGTCATCTTTGAAAAGCCTTACGACGGGGTCAATATTGCCCATTCCTGGGATGGATGGCATACCCCGCCCCAATGGGCTGCCCTGAGGGGAGGGACCGGGAATCCTACGCTGGATTTCGTGATGGGTTTCGAGAATATCGACGGCAGCGCAGATCGCCCCGATTTCGGCCCGCCTTACACGCTTTACGATAACGGACGGGGGCCGTTTACCAAAAAAGATCCCCGCCTGTTCGCCATCGTGTTTTTCCAGGGCGACTCCTGGGCAGGGGGAACTACCCAGACGTACGAAGGCCTGGACCCCGGTTCTTCGCCGTCTCCGGGGCAGATTATACGCAATCCAAACACATCTTATGAACAGATGCCTACCGTCGGGGCCGATTCACGGAACATCGGTAAAGATGACCTGAGCACGAATTCCGGCTTCCTGATTAAAAAATACATCGACGACGGTGCGACGAAAATTCCAGAAGGACAAAGCAAGACCAATTGGATCACCTTTCGCCTGGCCGAAATGTATCTTACAAAAGCGGAGGCGGAATTTGAGCTTGGAAACAAGGCGGCGGCGGCAGAGGCGCTCAACAAGACCAGGGAACGCGCCGGCATCAGCCTGACAAACGAAACGAACATCAGCCTGGAAAAGATACGCACGGAGAGAAGATCGGAGCTGGCGTTCGAGGGGGGGCACCGCTATTGGGACCTGAGGAGATGGCGTATAGCGCACCAGGTGCTGAACCGCCGGTTCCAGGGGCTGCAGATCATCCTGCACTATCCTACCAGGAAGTATTACTTCATGCCTTTCGACTGCGAATCTTTCACCCGCGTTTTCAGGCAGGAGCATTACTACAACCCGATTACCACAGCCCGGATAGACAATAATCCAGATCTCGTTGAAAACCCTTTGTATTAAACTCTTTGACGAATGAAAGCATTACAAATAACCAGATATATAACCTTGTGTACGTTGTTATGCCTGACTGCCGGGTGTAAAAACACAGTTACGGATTTCGGCTTTGACGGCAGGATTTCAGGGATACTCAAAGACCGGAACGGTAACCATATTTCGGGAGATATTACCAGCAATAGCTTGATCGTGAGGCTTAAAGGAGAGAATGATGTGGTCACCACCGATATCCGTATCAATGGCGACGGGTCATTCCGCAATACGAAATTCTATCCGCAGCGGTATAAAATGTGGGTCGTAGGGCCTGTTTTCTGGAACCAGGATACGCTGAACATCGATCTGGTGTCTGAAAAAAATATCGAAAAGGATCTACAGGTGACGCCGTTCCTGACCCTGGATACCCCCGTTGCGGGAAATATTACGGCATCGGGTGCCCAGATCAGCTACCGTATCAGCGGAAATGACGGGAAAACGGTTTCTGCCAGGGAACTGTACTGTAGCACGAACCCGTATCCTACTACAAATACCGGGTCGGGGCCTTTCTTTGAAACGAAAAAGATAACGCTGAACGACGACTCCGGTACGGTGACTGTTCCCGGCCTTGCATCCAAAACGAAATATTACATACGTACCGGAGCAAGGGCGACCGGCAGCAATCTCTATAACCTGAGCGACCAGATCGTCGTGACCACCAATTAACGAATGAGAAGACAGTCGTCCATGAGAACGTATTTGCTTTTGATTTTAGCCGGGATTTTACCTGTTGTGGCCGCGGCGCAGGAAAAACCTGCCGTTGTCCTGCTGACAGATATCGGCGGGGACAGCGACGACGAGCAGAGCCTGGTCCGGCTGCTGCTCCATTCCGATCAGCTCGACCTGAAAGCGCTCTGCGCTACCAGCCGGCTGGGGCACGGGCACGATACCAAACCCGGGCTTATCCGTAACCAGGTTAAGGCTTACGGGAAAATTTATCCCAATCTCCTGCTCCATTCAAAAGGGTATCCCAAGCCGGAGTACCTGGAGTCGGTGATCAGGGACGGTCAGGGCGATCCTGTTCGCTTCGGGGAGGGCTTCGATACCGAAGCTTCCGGTTTTATTTTTGAAACCATCGACAAAGCCAGTCACACCGTACACGTCATTATATGGGGTGGGCAGCGGGAACTGGCCCAGGCGCTCTGGAAAGCTCAGAAAGAGAAGACAAAGGAAGAGCTGGCGGCATTCTGCAAAAAGATCCAGGTCCATGCCATAGGCGACCAGGACAGGCATCGCGACTGGATTATCGGGAATTTCAGGGATATCCGGTACATAGCTGACGGGTTTATTTTCCCCGGGAATTTCGGGATCCGGGAGGTCGCTATTTTCCGCGGTATGTACATGACCGGGGATGTAAGCATGCAGGACCGCGAATGGGTGGAGACGCATGTACATGGTCACGGCCCGCTGAGCGATTGCTATCCGCTCAACGGGCATGGGACGGCAGGAATGAAAGAAGGGGATAGCCCCTCCTTCCTGGGGCTGCTGTCAAACGGGCTGAATGTACCCGAAAAGCCGGAATGGGGCGGTTGGGGAGGCCGGTTCCGGCCTCTGAACGGGAACCTGTATATCGATGCGCACGATTTCCTGGACGGTACCTTAAATGAGCGACACACCGTTTCGCGTTGGCGGCCGGCCTTTCAGAACGCGTTCAGGGCACGCCTCGACTGGTGCACAAGCCCTTATGCAGCAGCCAACCATTTTCCTGAAATGATGGTAAACGGACTTCCGGGCGTCGCTCCTCTCGAAGTCCGGGCAAAACCGGGTGAGACGCTCCGGTTTGATGCTGCCGGAACGGCGGACCCGGACGGGAACAGCTTGTCTTTCCGATGGTTTTTGTATGAGGAGTTGAGCGGAGGGAGCGCCTGCCTGCCGGTCAAAACCTCATCCGGGGGTAAGAAATGTTCCGTAAAAATTCCGGGCTCCGTTCCGGGGGATACGATTCATCTTATCCTGGAGGTGACCGATACCGGAACGCCGGCGCTTACCTCATATAAGCGGATTGTCATCCATATAGGGCAATAACGGATTTTGATCCCTGTTCACATGAAATACTTTCTCTGGATCCCTGTTCTTTTATATTTTCCTTCATGCGGCCCGGAGAGGCGTACAGCGCCTGAGGCCGTAGCTTTCGATTCGGTCTGGACATCGCCTGTCCGGCCGGATAAACATTATCCCAACCATTTTTCCAACGAAGAGGGGCAATATGTCTATATTCTCAACAAAACTGCCTGGGCTTATTTTGTTTGCGAATATCCCGAAAAGGTGCTGGAGAATGCCCTGAAACATGGCGCCAACGTGATAAGGGTATGCCTGGAGGGAGCGCCCTATCCGTCCGACCTGGGGTATGACCTCTGGCCCTGGGGCGGCACGCGGGAGTCGCCCGACTATACAACATTCAATGAACCCTACTGGAATGAAGTCGAAAGGAGGATACGGATGGCCGGCGAAAAGGGGATCGGGATCGATCTTGCGCTGTATTTTACGCTGAAGCCGGAAGCGGAGGACATTGCCGGACAGAAACCCTACTGGGACCGGGCGATCAGGCGCCTTTCCCGGTACAGTAACCTGTTGACCTGGGAAATCATGAATGAATACATCAAAAACGAAGCATTCCAGGACTCGGCGGGGCGTTATTTCAAAGAGCATGATCCTTTCCGGCACCCGGTATGCTCTTCCGACGGCACAACCGACGACGCGCTATGGCCCGAAAAAGAATGGATGGACCTGGCGGTGGTCCATACCTGTACCGGCAACCAGGAGAGCTACGACCTCGAGTCGTGGTATCTCGGGACCGCGCAGAATACCCGCAGGTACGGGAAACCGGCTTTCAACAACGAGACAGGCAGGGAAAAAAGACATCAGAACGATGACCCGGTGCACCGTCGTAAGCAGGGCTGGTTGTTTGCCAATTCCGGCGTCTACTGGACCTGGCATTCATGGGACGGATGCGAAGGGATCAACGATACGACTTACGTAATGGACGGCTGGCAGTACCTGCCGCTCATGAAGGATTATTACAGCAATATCCCCTTCTGGAGGCTGTTCCCGAACCAGACGGCAGGGCGGGTAAAGGGAGAAAACCTGGTCCAGGCAACTCTTGCCGCCCCTTCCCGGGACATCAGCGTGGCCTATTGCTGCACGAAGGAAACCGGGAAGAAAGTAACCGGCAGTATACTCGACGTACGCCTCGGGAATGGGGTGTACGACATCACTTTTTACGCCCCGGCCACGATGGAGCAACTGGGTAAGGTAACACACACTTCCCGGACGCTGAGAACGGCCATCCCGGTGGCCGTTCCGGATTTTACGGACGATGTGCTGATCGAGATCCGGGAAGTTTCCAGGATGGAAAAAACAGTGATAAAAGGGACCGAGTAAGGTACATTCTTTTTCGTCGTCTCATCAGGGCCAGTTCAGATGTTTGTGCAGGAATTGAAAGACACCTTCATTCCGCGAGGCATGACCGCCGTTGAAAAACTCGATACCGGTTTTGTCTTCAAGTCCGAACTGGTCGTAAAGATGGCTTACTTTGGCGTATTCATATGCCACCCACTCGTCGGGCTGGACGGTATCGTGCCGTCCTCTTTCCGCCATAAAAGGCCGCGGGAAGATCAGGTACGCCATTTCGGCATAGCTAAAGGTACTTCCCATGTTGAAGTAGGGCATTTCCCATTCGATGGTATGCATAAAGCTTCTCGGGAAATAGGTATCGACAACCTTTCTGCTCCAGTCGCCGAAATCGCCCGAGCATACCGACAGGCAGTATCCGTCGAGTATGGCAGGTATTCTCATGGCCATCTCTCCCCCGTAGCTTTTTCCGTAAAAAGCAATCCTGTTTTTATCAACGTTGGGCAACGATTGGAGCCAGTTCAGAATCTGTTTGTGTTGGGCAAGCACAAATGAGAACAGCGTTTTTTTGATGCCATTCCCCTTCCGGCTCAGCCAGCGGTAACGGTCTTCGCCATTATAAAGGCCGTACGGGACAAACACAATGAATCCCCGGTCGGCGAGCCTGGCCGCCATGTCGTAGTAACTGGTATTTCCTTCTATCGCGGCAGCCGGTACACCATTCCGTCCGTGCTGGATCACGACTACGGGGCGTTTTTCGTGACCACCGATGTCCTTTGGAAGGAGCAGTACCCCACCGGCCGAAAAGTCCTTGTAAACGTCCAGCACCACTTCGTATCCGGTCCAGTACTTTTCATCGTAAACTTTCCTCGACCTGGGATCGGGCGGCGTCAGAGGGTCGGGAAATGCACCGATGATTTCCTCTTTGAAATACTTGCGATAAGGTACGGTTTTTTCGATAAAGGGTCCGGGATCGAAATAAGGATGATAGCTCTTTGTGCTCCAGGCCTTGTTAGCCCATTCAGGCATTATTTTGTGAAGGAAGAACCGGTTTCGCTCGTAATCGGATACCCGCAACAGTCCTTGGACGTGGTCGTTCAATTCCCTGAGCTGCCTGATCTGGCGCTCTTCGGGGTCAAATGATTTCCTGCGATCGGAGGGCACAGACCCGGATGCTTTTTCCAACCGGCTGAGCCCCAGGTAGCCGGCAAAATACTCAAGCGCTTTCGCAGAGCCGAACTCTACCGCTTCATTTTTGGGGCCTGCCACGAGCGCCCGCTTCTGAAATCCTGTTTTGACGAGCTGACCGATCCTGTCAAACTCCTTTTTGACTCCGGGATAGGCAGGGGTAGACAGACGCCCCTTATATCCGGAATACCGGTACAAGCGGGAGGAATCGGGCCGGGGGCCGTCCAGGATTTCCGGTATGGAGCTGTATTCGATTACCAATGCATTGGGAGCCGCGAGGCCGGCAATTTCGGCATCGCCGAATTCGCTTACCAGCCCCCACACATTCCGGTAGATAGGTTCTTCCCAGGTGTGTTCCCGGTCGCTGAAGTATCCGCTTACCAGGGCGGCGTCGATTCTCGGGTCAATGGCCGCCGAATAAAAGGCAATCAGGCCGCCTTCTAAATATCCTGCGACGCCGATTTTCCGGTGCCCGCCGTGAAACTGCCTGATCCAATCGACGGCAGCCAGGACTTTTTCGATCTCGTAGCCGATCAGGTGCCTGCCCATGTGGAATGCCTGGCGGTAAATCCATTCCCGCCTGGTCTGCCTGTAATCCTGGTCGGCAAACATCATTTTCCGGTCGATCAAAACAGGGATCAGCACTTCAACGCCATTTTCGGCGAGGGTTCTGGCAAACTGGGATGCCGGGGCGATCCCGGGGGAAAGACCCAGGAGTTGCTCGGGCGTCTGGTCCGCATCAGGCAGGGCGATAACCGATGCTGCCGGCTTAGTCTTCGGCTGAACCAGCAAGCCTTCTCCGTATACTCTTTCCAGCACCGGCCAGCGGACCTGGTAGACCCTGTATTGAGAGGTTTCGGCGATTAATACAGAGTCCCCGGCGGCAGCGTATTTTTCAAGGTAAACCGGTTTGCTCCAGTCGGGCAGGGTAGTATTATAATTAGCGGCGGCGACATCTCTGTCGGGCACCCCTAAGTATTTTTTAAACCGCGCTTTGTTTTCTTCTACCGACCGATGATAGTTCTGATGCGAGCTGAAATCGCGTTTCCAGTACATGGAACGTGTATTTTTTGCTTCCAGTATTTTCCGGTCCGCGAAGGAATGCGCCTGTTCCAGGAAATGATAGGAGAGATTACCTTCAAAGGTCAGCCGCCTGGTACCCGGTAATTCTTCGGGAGAAGCCTCTTTTTCGTTCTGAAATCCAAGAACGGAAAAGCAGAAGAGGCAGGCAAAGCATGTCAGCCAGGCCCCCCTGGGGAAAAGGTTGGGAACTTTGAAGTCCGGACGATTCATGTTTTACGAATTTCCCCTGTTTACTGCCTCTAAAATTCAAATTTAAAAATATATACCTGCCGCGTGCCGTTAAATACCGAATTGATGCCGAGGATATCGCCATTCGGACTCCACCGCGGATGAAGGTCGCAGCGGCTCCAACCTTTTTCGCCGCGATATTCCTCCGGATGGTAGTACCTTCCTAAAGGCAGTACTGCCTCGGATTTCATGTCCATCAGGTAAAGTCTTTGCTCGCGGGTTCCGCCTGACGGGTAAGAATCGGTGATCATCCACTTTCCATCAGGCGAAAAAGTCCCGTGTCCGTCGTAGTCCAGGAGTCCGTTGCCCAGTCTTTTGTAATTTTTCTGCCCGACCGTAAAAAGGACGTGCGCATACTGTTTACCTTCATAAGAAGCCGTCACCATTAGCTCGTCTCCGTTCAGCCAATCGTAGTGTGAGCCTCCCCAGTTGTCGGGGAAAGCCCTTGCTAATCCCGTGCCGTCACGGTTGACCGTAAGCGTGGTGGTATTCCACTCCGGGAAACCGCGCGCCAGCCATGATAATTTTGAGCCGTCGCGGCTGTACACGACATGGGCGAAATACTCAATAGACTCTTCCTTCAATTCGGGTACCAGCTCCTGTACGTCCTTTATCGATATCAGGAGTTTTGACTCCCCGGTCTCCAGGTCGATGTGAAAAATACCGTCATTGTCCGGAAATTGTACGTTAGTCTGCGCATCCTGGCCGCCACCTCCGTAGCCATAGTCGGTCCGCGTGGCGCGCAAGCGCGAGAAATTCATGCCGACGGCTTCTTTTCCATTTGGAGAGACCGCGCTCACCGGCCGGTCGATTACTCTTATTTCCTTTTGGGTATGGACGTTTAGAATTACGGAAACGAATTTACCATCCCGGTAGTCATTGAATATGATCAGCGAATCGGGCGAAGTTCCCAGCCAGTGCGCCATGCAGCCTTCCTGGAAGTTCCAGGCCCGGGTCTGGCTGACCGGTATGAATTCTTTCGTATCGAGATCTACCAGGCCGAGCGTAGCCGCGTCATTTTCGGTAGGGAGCTCATATCTTACAGTTGTTTGAAGGACGGTTGCGTATTTTTGTGATTTGCTAAACGAATTGATGCCGTAATAGCTGGCAAAGAAGTGCTCTCCGGGGGCGTCGGTAAGCTGGATAGGGCCGGTTACTTTGGGGAAGGTGACGACGGTTTTCCCGGAATCGTCAGAATTCCGCTCTGCGGCACAGCCGGCAAGGACACCGACTGCGCTGAGCATGATAAATAGTTGCTTCATTTTTGAATATTGTTGGTTTAGTAAAGTGGGTTTTGAACCAGCGCTTTGTTACGGTTCATCTCATCCAGACGGATGGGCAGAAAATAGAATTTGTCAGCCCATGTTCTGTTCTGGACGGAAGGAATTTTCGAATAAACAGATTCACGATTGTTATTGGCGTCAATCTTGTGCAAGATATAAATTCCTTCTGCATTCCGGTAAGTGTCTGGCGCTATCATCCACCTCCTTACGTCAAAAAAGCGATGATCTTCAAAGGCCAGTTCGATTCTTCTTTCATTCCGGTAGTTCTTCATTAATTCCTGTCCGGACCCGGTGATTTCCGGTAGACCGACACGCTTGCGGACTTTGTTGATATAGGTTCTGGCTTCGTCTTCTTCACCCAGTTCAATACAGGCTTCTGCGTAGTTAAGTATTACTTCGGTATACCTTATAAAGCGCCAGGGACAGGTCTGCGGAACAAATTGCGCATCGATGGAAGCGTCGATCCCTTTTCTAAGGTAATATCCGGTATAGGAACCGTTCCAATCGTCTGTCGGGCTTTGTCTCGTGTCCAGGCCGGGAATAGTCTGTACATTGCCGGAGGCGTCGCGCCGTTCGACAAATGAAGTCTGGATCTGTCCGATAGGATCAAGGTTTCTGACATCTTCCGGGCGTTCTCTCCACCGGGCGCCATCGTATAAAATAGAGGCGTAAAACCGGGGCTCTCTGTTCTGGTACGGATTTTTGGAATGTTCGGGGATACTCCAGTCGAAGGCGCTTCCGTCAGCCATAGCATAAGCGTCAACCAATTGTCCTATGGGCGTATTCGCTCCCCTCAGGTGGTATCCGTTGGGTCCATTATTAAGATTCGGCATGACTTTCGAAATCACTACATTAGGTGTGTAGAACTTGACGAAAATGTCTTCGGAGGTTTCATTCAGCAGGAATATATCCCCATAATTCTTGGACAGATCTTCGTCACTTCCCGGATTTTCTTTATAAAGCCTGTAAATTCCCAGGTTGATCAGCTCTTTCGCCGCTGTTTTTGCCGCTCTCCATCTCTCGCTGCGGTTATTGTCGGTGTAGCTGATAAGTGCCGGGTTGGTGAATCCATTGGTCCACGAGGAATTGTTGTAGAGTTCACTGGCAGCATACAGGAGTACCCTCGATTTCAATGCCAGGGCTGCGCCTTTGGTGGGTCTGCCCTTGTCTGTTTCCGTAAGCCGTTGAGCGGCGTTATCGAGATCACTAACAATAAAGTCAATGCATTCCCTGAAGGTGTTTCTAGAGACTTCGAAATTGTCGGTCAAACCATAAGCTTTATCTATAATAGGTACGCCTCCATAGCTAAATACCAGGTGGTGATATAAGTAAGCCCTGAGAAAATAAACTTCTCCTTTGAGTCGCTCCCTCTGCGGATTATCTAGCGCCGTGGAAGATTCGACTTTTTCAAAAAAAACGTTACAGGCTCTTATATACTTATAGGCATTTTCCCAGGTGTAGTTGGCGCTCTGGTCTGCGGCATTTCCAAATCTTCCGTAGTCACTGGGGTTGATAAGGCTTCTCGTTATATTATCAGCTCCCCAACCAAAAGTGAGCATGGTTTCGTCTGTATAGGTCGACATTGTCACTCTGACGCCGGATTGTCCGAGGCCCCTGTAAATGTTATTGACAAATGCCTGGATCAGAGCCGGATCTTCGTCCCAAACTGCTCCGTCGGCATACTGGTCGAGCGGCTGCAGGTTAAGAAACCGGTTATCGCAGGAGGATACAGACAATATTGTGAAAAGTATGAATACCTTGTTGATATACTTCATGATCATGGTAGTTTAAAAGCTCAGATTCAGTCCGATATTAAGAACCCGCGGAAGCGGATATCTCATGTAGGACCCATGATTGTCTTCCGGATCAAAATCCGTCATATCCGGGCTGTAGGTGAAGAGGTTGTAACCGCTCAGGTATATCTTAAGGTCCTTTAACTTCAATCGCTGAAGTAGTACCTCAGGTATTGTATAGCCCAACTCCACATTCTTTAACCGTATATAATCTGTCTTCCTGAGAAAATACGTATTAGGATTGGCCGACCAATACTGATCATTCCTGTTGTATAGCCGGGGCTTGTCAGCGTTGGGATTTTCAGGCGTCCATCTGCCATCGTAACTCTCTTTCAGGTAATTCCCGACCTCTCCGCTTTCAGTCAGTATGTGTCTGACCGCACCGGTAGATCCCTGAAGGAGCAGCGAAAAATATAGTTGCTTATAACCTAGGTTTAACCCCAGGCCGGACTGAAAAATAGGGGTATCATTTTTATTCACCCTGATTCTGTCATTCGCATTGATGACTCCGTCCTGGTTTGTGTCCTCAAAAATCAGATCTCCCGGCCTTGCGCCATTCCAATGAGGATAGTTGGTTAAATCTGCCTCATTTTTAAAAACTCCGAGCGTATTATAATACAGACTGGTGTTCATCATAGACCCCGTAGATCGCTGCCAATCAGGCGCACCTGCCGGTTCGTCCCAATAGGTTATGCGGTTTTTGGCGTAGCTGGCGTTCCATGAAATATTGTAATTGAAATTTCCTGTGGAATTTCTATATCCGATCTCAAAATCAAATCCTCTGTTTGTAACCTTGCCGATGTTTTCCCGGGGTAAAGTGAGGCCGGTACTCATAGGTACGGATGCATTCCGGTTCCAAAGAATATTAGACCTCCTGTAATCGAAGTAGTCCGCTGTCAGATAGATGCTGTTATCCAGGAAGCTTGCATCTATTCCTATGTTCCCCTGCTTTGCTACCTCCCATGTTACATTAGGGTTCGGGATACGTGTCTCATACAGACTTCTGGCCTCTTCGGTAAAATTGAATACCTGGTTATCGGCCTGGCCGGCAAATGCGTAAGAGGTAAGATACTGCCATTCGTCTATCCGGTCATTTCCTGTCAGGCCATAAGACGCCCTCAATTTGATGTTGCCTACTTTGGAGTCTTTGATGAAATCTTCTTCCGTTATCCGCCACCCGAGCGAAACCCCCGGGAAAAATCCAAACCGGCTTTGTTCCGGGAAAATATAGGAACCGTCGACCCGCCATACAAATTCGGCCAGGTACTTTTCTTTGTACGAATAGTTCGCCCGTCCGAAATAGTTCAGCCTTGCGTTGTGAAACCCGCTCCCCGTATTACTCATTTGCAGGGGGCCGCCGGAGTTTAGCTGATCCAGTGCGGTCGATTCGAAGAACCTCCTGAAAGCGGTGAACCAATCGCCCGTTCCTTTTCGGATTTCTATACCGGCCATCAGATTCAGGGAATGGCCGCCTAGGTCCGCACCATAGCTTACGATGCCATTGGAAAGGGTGGTCGTATTGTCGTCCATACGCTGAGTTAAATTAGGGTCGTTCACTCCCTTTTTCCCTCTTATGAGAATGGGGTTGCCGTTTGAATCATAGGATTGTTTGTCCCAGGAATACAGGTACCACGGCTTTTGAAACTGCTTCTGGAAACCAAACATTTTATCCAGGGAGCTATTGCCGGATATGGAGAGGCCGGTTATCCACGGAACGTTGATCTTAAACCTGACGTTGCCGTTCAAGACATAATTCCTGTCACGGTCATATCCTGTCATGTTTGTTGTAATGACTACCGGGTTGCTGCCAAACTCGATATCGGGCCCCGGCAATCCGTTCGGCCAATAGGCGGGTTCATTCGGCTTTCCCCTGACCAGCATCCGGAACACGTCGTTGACACCGTTGTTTCCCATCGGGAAATTCCTGTCTTCAAGTCTGCCGAGTATGTCGAATCCGATGCTAATACTTTTGCTCAGCTGAATGTCCAGGTTGCTCCTGAAATCGTGCTGTTTGTAAAAAGTAGCACTGTTCTTGTAAAAAGCATCTTGATTTCTGGTACCGACGGCGACATAATACTTTACGAATTCGCTGCCTCCAGCGATACTCAGATTGGCGTTAGACTGTGAGGACCAGGACTTGAATGTTTCATTGAACCAGTCCGTATTGGGATAGAGCCATGGATCGGAACCATCTGCATATTTTTCCAGGTCCGTATCGGAGTATTTTGGCGGAAAATTTCTGAAGGCGTTGATCTCGTTGATTGCTCTTGAATATTCTTCCGCGTTAAGCAACTTTGGAATGCGGGTTGGCTGCGTCACTCCCTGATTGAGATTGAAAGTGATTCTGGGAGCCCCCGTCAGGCCGCGTTTCGTAGTAACAAGAATGACTCCATTTGCCGCCTGCGATCCATATATGGCTGCCGAAGCATCTTTCAAGACTGTAATAGATTCGATTGTCGCGGGGTCGATCCTGTTTAGCGAGCGTCCGGGAATACCGTCTACGACTACTAAAGCGCCGTTGTTCCCCAAGGTATTGGCGCCTCTTATTCTTATGGTGGCGTCGTCGTTTCCTGGTTCACCGCTACGCGTAACGGTCGTCAGGCCCGGAATTCTTCCTGTCAGGCTGTTGCTTACGTTGGTCACCGGCGTGGCGCTTACGATATCCCCGCCTATAGAACTTATTGCTCCGGTAAGGGTGGCTTTCTTCTGTGTTCCGTATCCGACCACCACCACTTCTTCCAGCGACTTTTCGTCGACTGTCATCGACACATCGAGCGAAGTTCTGTTTCCCGCTAAAATTTCCCGGGGGGTATAACCTACAAAAGAGAATATGAGGATAGCTGTTTCGTCTGGAATTTCAATGGTATAGTTGCCTTCAACGTCGGTTACGGCTCCCTGCAGGGTTCCTTTCACAAGTATGTTGACACCAGGCAGGCCCTCGCCGTTTTCATCGGTAACTTTACCAGATATACGTTTTAAAGGGTAGGACAGCGTGATTTCACGTTGTAACGACAGGGAGGGAACATTCGACAGCCCGGTGCGAGGCCTGTTCACTTCCTCTTTCTTCGGTAGAATGAGGGATTCCGGTAACGTTTTCTCTTTTCTCCCGATCGCGATTGTATTGCCTATTATCCTGTAGGTGAGCGGCAATTCCGAAAAACACTGGTCAAGCGCCTCAGATAGCGAAGCCTTCCTGAGGTCAATGCTGATTTTAGCGTTGCGCAGATCACCGCTGTCATAAAAGAATACATACCCCGTCTGCTTTTCGATCGTACGAAAGACGGCCTCTACCGGGGTGTTTTTCTCCCTGATTGTGATCTTCTGGCTGTATCCCGTAGCTCCTGCCTGCACGAGCGCCAGTGTGAGGAGTATCATGATCAGTTTCATTTGTCTAATCAATTGCTTTAGTAAATCAGGGTTATACCTGAATCTCCGACCGTAGCCGCCTGATGCCGGCCCACTCCGGTTGTCTGCGGGCAGCACAAGAGGTGTCATCGCACAAATTTTCATTATCTTTGCACAGTTTGAGTTTGAGAGAAATATCTTATCTATCTTCGGTTGCCTCTGTTTGACAGAGGAGGACAGACTCAGATCTACACCGCGGAAGTGGCTCTAACACTTCTGCGGTTTCATATTGAATCTGTCGGCGGATTTGCTTAGGGGCTTCGTAATCTTTTCATCATGTTTTTTTAATTAAGTTTTAAGCCGATCGCAGTATTTGGTTTAAAATGATCCTTTCAGGGTAAAACCACGATTTTCCCTTTTTTTTGCCCTTCCGGTAATGCATCAATTCTGAAATTCAATCCTGTAAACGACAGTATATCAATGGCTTCCGAGGCCTTGGCGCGTTGGTCTATTTTTCCCGAAAAGGTTTTAGACGGTATAGTGCCTTCGTATACAACGTCTACATTATACCAGCGGGATAACTGCCTCATAATGGTTTCTATGCTGGCCTTTTCAAACTGGAACATCCCGTTTTTCCAGGCGACAATTTCTTCTGTGTTGATATCGCCGCGGACATTGATCCTGCCCGATCCTGATAAGGCGGCCTGCTCTCCCGGCTTGAGCATAACCGGGCGTGCGTTGCCTGATGGTAAAACCTCTACACTGCCTTCGAGCAGCGTGGTGATAATATTGCTTTCGTCGCGATAGGCGTTAATGTTGAAATGGGTACCGAGTACGCGCACTTTCTGAAGGGTACCAACCTGGACGCTGAACGGGCGCCTGGTATCTTTCGCAATCTCGAAATAAACTTCGCCGGAGATCTTTACCGATCTTTCTTCCGGAGAAAAAGCAGTCGGGAAGGTGATGGAAGATTCCGCATTGAGCCAGATCCTGCTTCCGTCGGGCAACACCACACTGTATTTGCCGCCAGCCGGAGCTGTAATTGTATTGAAGTCCCGACTGGTAGGAGAACCGCCTCCGGTATAGGAAACAAGGCCATCTTCTATTTTGTGGATCACCGTATTGCCTTGCCGGGCCAGCATCCCGGTAGCAACGCTGTCGAGTACGATTTGCGTCCCGTTGCCGAGGGTGAGTACCGCGCGGTTACCGCCGGGGGCGAAATCTTCCAGGCCGGCGATGTCTTCCCCTGCCGGCGTCCGGGGATTCAGATTTTTGAAATAGTACCACGCACCCGCCAGTGATATGACCAGGACGGCGGCCGCAGCCACGCGGCTAAGTGTGATGAGCATGGTGAGTGATTTTCGCACTGAGCGAGGCCGCTCGGTTTCAATATGCATCCTCAGCGCCTGCTCCATCCGGGTTTCGAGCCGCTCCTGGCCGGTTTCCCCATAGGTGTCGAGTATTCCGGGTTCTTTTTCGAACGACCCGTACCAGGCTTCTATAAAATGCTCTTCTTCCGGCGTGGCAGTTCCGTCCAGGTATTTCCTGAAAATATGGATCAGCTCCTGCCGGTTGTCAAATGGTTTCATCATCAGGCTTTATAACCTTATGTACCGGTAAGGAGGAAAACTCCCAAGGGGAGGTGATTTTTTTTAAATTTTTTAAGGATTTATTACAGATTCTGAATCAGGGAGAGCAAAAACAATATTTTAGACAACTGATCGCGGATACTGCCGGTAGCACTTGCAATCTGGTTCTGAACCGTTTTTCGCGAAACTCCGAGCATCTCCGCAATTCTGGACGAGCTCAGCTCCTCTACGTAATACAGAAGGAAAATTTCCCGCCGTTTTTCAGGAAGTGCGGCTATCCAAAGCTTTACAATTTCAAGAGTTTCTTTTTCGATCAGGAGATCTTCCGATCTCAGGGACGAAATCAATGTGCTTTCCAGGGTGTCTGTCAGTGGAGAAGCGGCGCGTGTCCTGGTGCTGTGCCTGATGACCTGGAACCTTACTGCGGTGTTCAGATAGGCAGGCAGGTTTTCGATTTCGACTTCCCCGCGCCTGGCCCACAGATCTGTAAATACGTTCTGAACCAGGTCTTCGCATAGCTTTTCGTCGCGAAGACGTTTGAAAGCAGAGTTGTACATCATCCTCCAGTTTCTCCTGTATATTTCAACAAAAGCTTCCCCGTCGCCTTCTCGTAACAAGGCGGTTAGCTGCAGCTCGCTATGGTTGCTGTAGGATGGCATTTTGATTTTAAGGTGTCAAAGATAGGAAAATAATGCCGTTTAATATAATAATTTCCGAATAACCTTTTATTTTCGTTCTTTGAAACCGGTCACTTTTTGGGACCTAACGCATTTTATACCCATGAAGATCACCCGAAGAGATTTGTGCGTAGCAGCGGTTAGCTGCGGAGCAACCATGGCTTTGGCGATGACGGCCCGGCCCTTTGAAAAGTTGAGCTCTACCATCATCGCGTGGGAGGAAATGACGGTAAAACAAACCAGGGTTGGGGCGGTACGCTCGCTTTTCAGGGCGCCTACCGCAACGCTCGAAGAGTTGGAATGCCACATCACGACGCTCAACCCGGGTGAAACTTCCCATGCTCCTCATAAGCATCCGGAAGAAGAAATCATTATTATTAAAGAAGGTACAGTAGAGCAGTTCGCCAACGGCATCACCAAAAAGGTGGGGCCCGGGGCGGTAATTTTCCTGGCGTCTCAGGAAGAGCACGCTATCCGGAACGTGGGAGTTGTTCCTGCTACCTATCATGTATTCAGCTGGCGTACAGCAGCGACCGGAGGCAGGAAATAGGGCTCCCTGTCCGGACACTAAACTTAAAATATTTTCATATTATGATATAAAAGCTATATTTGTCCGGTTGCTTTAAATCTTCATTTTTTAAACATGATCTCGTATGCCTGCCTGTACGATGAGAAAGCGTTGCTTCTGAAAGTAGCAGAGGGCGACCAAAGAGCATTTCGTGCCCTGTTTGAGCAATATCACGGGCTGTTGGCTACACACATCATGCGGCTCACCCGGTCGCAGGAGCTTACGGAGGAGATCTTGCAGGATGTATTCCTGAAGATATGGATGAGCCGGGAGACGCTGTCAGAAGTCAACGATCTGCGCGCCTACCTTTATATTGTGTCTAAAAACCATGCGCTGAACAGCCTTAAGAAAGTCGCCAGGGAGCGGGTGACCTTCAGTGATACAGACTGGAGTCTTGTTGAGAGATCTTTCGTTTCCGCTGAATCTGAAGAACCCGGTCACTATGGTCTGATAGACGAGGCGATCAACCGCCTGCCGCCGCAGCAGCAGAAAGTATACCTTTTAAGCAGGCATGAGCGGTTGAAATACACCGAGATTGCTGATCAGCTCGGCCTGTCGAGAGAAACGGTAAAGAAATACCTCCAGCTGGCGACAGACTCTATCTGTACTTACGTTGTTGACAGGGCATCAGTGGGCATATCGTTGTTTTTTTTCTTTTTTTAAATAAAAAATACCAACTGCATACCCCCTTTTTGGATCAGCCGGATGTCTATATGGATGATGGCAAGTTTTCCAGAAAATGCTGATTCTGTATGAGGGTTCCGGGCGACCGTATTTCGTTCTTATTTAACCGCTATTATAAAGGCGAAGCAACCGCTGGCGAAACCAGCGAACTGATGGCCCTTATCAGGAAGTCGGACCAGGATGAGGAATTAGCGGCACTGATTAAAAATGCATGGGATCAGCTGGAAGATAGCCCCGCGGTATTCACATCCGGAACGAGCGACCGTATCCTGGAGAAAATACTTTCTCCGGCTCGCGAAGATGACACGGTAACGCCACTTTATGAGAGTAACCCGTTGCGCAGGGAAAGAGCGCCTGTTTTATGGTGGCGATATACTGCGGCAGCAGTTCTTTTGCTGGCGTGCATAGCCGGGGCGCTCTGGAAGAGAAATGACGGGAACACGCTTCTCTCCGTTGGAGACCCTGTCCCGGTAACCGTTTTAAAACCCGGCTCAGATAAAGCGTTACTGACTTTGAGCGACGGACAAGTCATTTCTCTGGGAGAGGCGAAACAGGGTTTCAATATCAGGGAGGGGGCTGTCAGAATAACCAAGGTGGCGGATGGCCGGCTTTCATGTACCCCTGCAGAAGGCGGGAACGGTGCCGGCGGGATCACGACTTTGTCGACTTCCCGTGGGGGAGGCCAATACCGGATCGACCTGCCCGACGGAAGCAGGGCATGGCTGAATGCCGCTTCTTCCATTCAATTTCCGGCCGGGTTTGCGCTTGAAGAACGAAAGGTGGAGGTAAATGGCGAAGTGTATTTTGAAGTAGCGAAAGATCTGAAGCGGCCATTCAGGGTAATATTCGGAAATAACCGGGTGGAAGTACTGGGCACCAGTTTTAATATATCTCATTATGACGATGAGATGTATTCGAATACGACGCTCGTAGAAGGAGCGGTGAGGCTGACATCAGGAGATAAGGTAAGCCTGATGCGTCCCGGACAAAAGGCCGAAATTGCAAAGGATGGGTCTGTTCAGTTGTTTGTGGCCGATATTGAGGAAGTTAAAGCCTGGAAAGAAGGCCTGTTTTACTTTCGGGATGCAAGCCTTGAGATTGTAATGAGGCAGGTAGCACGGTGGTACGACCTGGAAGTGAATTATAAAGGCGTATTGCCGGAGAAAAAATTCAACGGGAAGGTGCCGCGGAATGTAAGTTTTACCGAATTAATGGAAATGCTGGGTTTTGCAGGCGTCAATTATCGCCTTGAAGGAAGGAAAATCACAATTCTACAATAGACGTATATGTGTGTGGGTTTCTCTCGGCAAGCTCACCCGGCAGTTAGAGAAAATATATTAATATAACTATAAATCACTTAATCTCACCAGAAAATGGCGATACGAGCACAATCTCCCTGACAATGCAGGCGCCTTTAAAAAAGGGAAAATGCTTGCGACATTTTCCCTGGTTGTTGAGGGCCGGCCCACGAAAATCTTTGTTGAGAAGTAATTCATGTTTTACCCAAAACTGTACAAAAGTATGGATATAAAATCTATATTCTGCTATAGGATATGGTCTGTTTTGACCGCTCCTCCAGATTTATTGACAAAAATGAAACTCCTGACCTTATTCCTGCTGATGGCCCTGACCCAGGTATGGGGAGCGGGTTACGGGCAGAATATTTTTCTCGAAAAGAAAAATATTACACTCGAATCTGCTCTTAAAGCTATTGAAAAACAAACTTCTTATCTTTTCCTCTATGACAAAAAGGAAATACCGTTTAGCCAGCGTATTTCTGTCAGTGTGACCGACGGGTCAATAGAAGAAACGTTGAAAGCGCTTTTCAGAGGGCTTCCTTTGTCCTATAAGATATTCAATAACAACATTGTGATCAGGAAAGAAAGCTCGTCTTCTGTAAAGAGCATTCTTCCGGTAAAAGAGAACGAGGCGAAGAAGCCCGAGCGCGTTATAAAGGGGAAAGTGCTCGATGAAAGAGGAGAGGGGCTTCCGGGCGTCAGTATCCTGGTCAAAGGGACGCAGGCAGGTATGGTCTCGGACGTGGATGGTTCGTTTTCGATCGAGATACCCGATAGCGAAACCATTCTTGTGTTTTCATTTGTAGGCTACCTGACCCGGGAGGTAGCCGTTTCGAATGAAACCAGCCTGACCGTTAACCTCAAGGTTGATGCGAAATCGCTGGAAGAAATTGTCGTGGTCGGTTACGGGGGCACACAGAAGGTCAATCTGACAGGTGCAATCTCGACGATTCAATACGACGAAAAGCTGGATAATCGCCCCATCACAAATGCCTCACAGGCGCTCGGAGGGACTGCTTCTGGGGTTTGGGTCAGCCAGAATTCGGGCAAGCCCGGCAGCGATGGCGCCCAGATACGCATCAGGGGTTGGGGTACGCTCAATAATTCCAACCCGCTCATTATCGTAGACGGTGTGGAAGGATCCTTCGACCAGTTGAACCCGTCGGATATCCAGTCCATTTCGGTCCTGAAAGACGCTGCAAGCGCGGCTATCTACGGCTCTAAGGCGGCCAACGGCGTGGTGCTGATTACTACGAAAATGGGTACTGGTAGCGAAAAGATGCAGGTGAATATCAATTCTTATGTGGGGATACAATCGCTGGGAAGGCACTTTAACCTTATCAATAACAGCGTGCAAAGTATGGAGTTGACCAATGCGGCGATGGTGAATAACGGCTCCAGCCCGATTTTTCCGCAACAGTTGATCGACGCCTATAAATCGGGGAAAGATACTTTTAAATATCCCAATACTGACTGGTTCAAAGAATTGTTCGGAAACGCCCTGATACAGCAAAATAACCTGTCTGTATCAGGGGTGTCGGGAAGGACGTCCACATATCTCTCGCTCAACAATCTTAACCAGCAGGGGCTTGTACCTAATACAAATTCCAGAAGACTCGGCATTCGTGCCAACGTAGATACCAAAATCAACCCCTGGTTTAAATTGGGCGGCCGGCTGAGCTTTCTTAACCGCTTGTCAAAAGAGCCTTATTCTGATATTACGTACGGCTCGCTCGGCAGGGTTTTTGAAATGCTGGGCGGCGCAACTCCCTATACTGCAGCGTACGACCGTATGGGACGGTTTGGCTCGGTGGAAGTCTTCGACCAGGCCGGGGCTATGCTGTATGACAACCGCAACCCGCTGATCGACGCTGCCAACGGCCGCACGACCACACAGGACAACCTGGTGATGATCAATGCTACGGCAGACATCAATTTTACGAAAGACCTGCTGTTTAAAACAACTTTTTCATCCAACGGCAAGTGGAGCCTGGTCGACCGGTATAATACCAGCGTGTTTGGATACACCGACTCGGGTATCGCAACCATTACCCGGAACTATAACAGGGAAGGGCTGGAGATGAACCGCGGCACCAACTATTCGATGAATACAAACTTCTTTTCCACCCTGACCTGGTCGAAAGTATTTGCGGGGCATGATTTCAGAGTACTGGCAGGTTTTCAGAATGAAGACAATAAAATACAAAGCCTGTATGCCCGGCGCAATAACCCCCCGAAGGAAGGGCTTACCCAGGTCGATGCCGGGACGTCTGGCATACAGGGAACCGGAAATATGAACCGCCTGCGTATTTTGTCCTATTTCGGCCGGTTGAACTATGTCCTTAAAGACAAATATCTTTTTGAGGCCAATTTCCGGGCCGATGGCTCTTCCCGTTTCCGCAAGGGTAGCCGATGGGGATATTTCCCCGGGGTTTCGATGGGATGGAGAGTTTCGGAAGAAGCATTTTTGCGCTATTCCGACCTGATCTCCAACCTGAAATTTCGGGCTTCCTGGGGAAAGCTGGGAAATCAGAACGTGGCCAGCTACTCCCCTTATCTGACTGTTATTGACCAAAGCAACCTGCTGAGCAACAGCTTCGGCGGAGCATTTGCCCCCGGTATGGCCATTACTTCGCTCGTAGACGAAAATATTTCCTGGGAGCAGACTTCTACATTGGATATCGGGGTCGAAGCCGGTTTTTGGAAAGACAGGTTCTCTGTTGAGGCAGATTATTTCCGGAAAAATACGACCGATATCCTCGTACAGTTGCCGATACCGCTGGTACTGGGGGGGCTGACTGCTCCTTTTGAAAACAAGGGCGCTATGCAGAATGACGGTATAGAGATTATTTTGAATTATCGCAACCTGACATCGGGAACGGACCGGCTCAAAGTGGATTTAGGGCTTAACCTGACCTATATTAAGAATAAGGTGACCAACTTCGGTACCGAGCGATCGCCCGATCAACTGTTTCTCATCCGCCAGGGATATTCTTTCCGCGAGCTTTACGGGTATAAAACAGAAGGCATCTACCAGTCGGATGCGGAGGCAAAGGAACACATGCATGCCAATGGATTTATACCGCGGGCAGGTAACCTGAGGTTTCAGGATGTGAACAAGGACGGCAGGCTGGATTACCAGGACAAGCAGTCACTGGGAAACACGATACCAAGGTTTACATACGGGATTTCGCCTTCATTCAAATACAAAGGGTTTGACCTGAATATCCTCCTGCAGGGGATCAGCGGCGTCAAGCTGTTCAATCGTAATATTTTTACAAACCTTGCTTTTGAAAACAGGGTAATCCAAACCCGGTGGCTGGATGCCTGGACCCCGGAAAACAGTGGGTCCGACCTGCCCATGGCACGATTTGACGACTCCTGGGACAATGCCGACTCCGACTTCTGGATAGTGAACGGCAGTTTTATGAAAGTAAAAAACCTGCAGTTGGGTTACGGATTGCCAAAGAGCGTTACCGACAAACTGAAGCTTCAGAAAGCCTACCTGTATCTGAACGCACAAAACCTGTGGACGATCGCGAGTAAGGAATATGACGGATATGACCCCGAACGGGATACTTTCGACGCAGGCGCCAGGGTATACCCTATTCCCAGAATTCTGTCATTTGGTGTTAATTTAAACTTCTAGGCCCATGTTTAAAAGGTTCATATATTTATTCCTGCTTCTCGGCGCTTCCGGCTGTGCCGATTACCTGGACGTCTTTCCTGAAGATAAAATCACATCCGCCCGCTTCCCCGAAAATGAAACGGACGTTCAATACACGCTCAACGGCGTTTACTCGCTCTTAAAGGAAAATTCCATTTATAACGAAGGCCTGTTCGGGTTCGGAGTGCTTGACGGCGCGACGCCGAATGGATTCAATTGGGGTAATACGCCGATAGCCAAGGCGGGCAACGGACAGCTATCTTCCTCCGACGGAGACCTGATTACCTATCGCTGGACCCGCGCCTACGCCATTATTTTCCGTGCCAATTACCTGCTGAAGATTTTGGACGAGGTAGATTTACCGGCAGACAGGAAAAAACTGTATACAGGAGAAGCCCATTTTTTACGGGGCCTGGCTTATTCGCTGTTGGCCGATACCTACGGGGGAGTCCCGATTATCAAATCTGCAATATCGGCCGACGAGGCCAAAGGCCTGGTTCGCGCTTCCCTCGAAGAAACCTGGAACCAGGTTATCGCCGATTACGACGTGGCGATCAGTAATCTTGAGGTGAAAGCGCCGCAAACAGGACGTGCTACAAAAGGCGCAGCTATGGCGATGAAGATGAGGGCGTGGTTATACCAGAACAAGTATGATAAGGTACTGGAGACGGCCGCCCAGGTGGAAGCATTAAACGCTTATGGGTTGTTCCCGAGCTACGAAGACCTCTTTAAAGAGGAAAATGAAAACAATAAAGAAGTCATTTTCGATATCCAGTATATCCGTGGAGAAAACAACCAAGGCTCATTTCATGATCAGTATTGCGGTACCGGTACGGGCACCTTTACCCGGGGAAGCCGCTATGTTCCTACCGATGACCTGGTAAACGCATACGAGACGATTGACGGCACTCCGGTAGACCCCGCCAACAAGTTTCGGAACAGGGATCCGAGACTCGAATTCACAGTTGTGATCCCGGGCGCTTATATTCTTGGCTTCCAGTTTCCGAATTATATTTATCCCGGAGGGGCATTTAACCATCCCGGGAACAGGCTGAAGCACCTGAGCTGCCGAAAATACAGAGAAGGCTCCATGGCTAACCTGCCTACCTCCGGCCAATCAGCAATCAATAACATTGTAATACGTTATGCGGATGTATTGCTATCCAAAGCCGAGGCTATGATCGAGCTGAACCAGGATATCCCGGCGGCTATCGCCCTTATCAACCGGATCAGGACCGAGCGGGCTGATGTGAAAATCTCCACACTACCGGCGGGCCTGTCCCAATCGGAAGCCCGTCAGAAATTAAGGCACGAAAGAAGGATCGAATTTGCGCTCGAAGGATTATATTGGTCCGATATAAGGCGATGGAAAATCGGGAAAGATATCTATCCTTTGACTATCAAAGATCACCTGGGAGGGATAATCGAGACGAGGTTCCCGGCGGGATATCTGGAGTACTACAATTTGCTTCCAATACCGGTAGGTGAAATATCCCTGAATCCAGGCCTTAATCAAAACCCGAACTGGTAGCAATCGATATGGTTAAAAACAAATTTACAAAGCCTCTTCTGCTGCTCCTGCTGATGCCGGTGATGATGTTCGCGCAGCCGAAAAAACCCAACATCATCGTCATCCTGGTGGACGACCTCAGCTTCAACGACGTCTCGTACTACAACAAGGGTGATGTGAGAACCCCTCATCTCGACGGACTTTGCAGGGATGGTATCAGGTTTGACAGCTTTTATGCCAATTCTCCCGTGTGCTCGCCTACGCGGGCATCGCTGATGACAGGGCGCTATCCCGACGCGGTGGGAGTACCCGGATTGATACGGTATTATAAGTTCGACAACTGGGGATATCTGAAGCCCGATGTGCCGCTTATGCCGGGAATTTTGAAGAGATACGGGTATACGACCGCCCTGATCGGGAAATGGAACCTGGGGTTGGAATCACCGAATCTGCCTGGTCAAAAAGGCTTTGATTATTTCCACGGCTGGCTGGAAGATATGATGGAAGATTACTACGACCACAAGCGGCATGGGATCAATTTTATGCGGGAGGACAAAGACGTAATCTATCCCCAGGGCCACGCTACCGATATTTTCACCGACTGGTCGGTTGACTATATCCGCAAAGCTTCTCAGAAACCTGATCCCTTTTTTCTTTACCTGGCTTATAATGCGCCGCATTTCCCGGTACAGCCTCCCAAAGAATCGTACGACAGGGTACTTGCCAGGCAACCCGGCATAGATCCCAAACGGGCGAAGCTGGTCGCGTTGATAGAACACCTGGATGATGGTATCGGCCGGGTAGTAAAAGCGCTGAAAGAGTCGGATCAATACGACGATACGCTGATCCTTTTTATGAGCGATAACGGGGGAAATCTCGATGACCTGGCGAATAATAATCCTTACAGGAACGGCAAGCAAAGCATGTACGAAGGCGGGATACGTATTCCCGCCTTCGCCAGTTGGCCTGCCCGGATCCCCAAAGGAACCTCCTCAAACGAGAAGCTCATGACTATGGATGTCCTTCCTACGCTGGAAGCTATCGTATCAGGACGCGAAGGCAACGGTTATGACGGTACAAGCTTCGCCGGTATACTCTTTGACAGCAAGACAAAGATGGGAGAACGGCCTTTGTATTTTGTAAGAAGGGAAGGGGGGGTGAGGTATGGCGGCAACGATTATCACGCATTGATCTACCAGGGCTGGAAACTATTACAGAATGACCCATATTCTCCCCTGGAACTCTATCATTTAGAGAACGATCCTTATGAAAAGGTGAATCTTGCAGGCAAGGAGCCGCAAAGGATAAATACTTTAAACAAGCTCTTAATGACCTATATCCAGAAAGGAGGTCAGACACCCTGGCAGCAGCCGGAAAAACCTTAAAGTGTAAAGTATAATTTTAAAATTTTATACACGTGAAAAAACTGAAATTCCTGTTTCTTGCCTTGTTTGTGCTATATGTACAGCCGGGGTTTTGCCAGCGTAGTAATCAGTCTCCCAACTTCATCATCATCTTTACCGATGACCAGGGTTACGGGGATCTCGGATGCTTCGGGCATCCTACTATCAAAACTCCCTTTATAGATAAAATGGCGTCGGAAGGACAGAAATGGACAAACTTTTATGTTGCCTCCAACGTCTGCACGCCTTCCCGCTTCGGTCTTCTTACGGGCCGGTTGCCGGTGCGCGGGGGTATGGAAGGGCCGGATGCAAGGCGGGTACTCTTTCCTGATTCGGAAGGCGGCATCCAGGAAAGCGAGCTGACCATCGCCGAGCTGCTGAAAACCAGGAACTACAGCACTGCCTGCATTGGCAAATGGCACCTGGGGCATCTGCCCCAATATTCGCCTAATGCCAATGGTTTCGATTACTACTATGGGATTCCCTACTCCAATGACATGGACCGTAATAAGGACTATCCCTATGAACGCTTCCAGAAAACCAATCCCGATATCAGGGGTTTCAATGTCCCGATTGTGAGAAATGGTAAGGAGATTGAAAGGCCGGCCGAGCAGTCGACGCTCACCAGGCGGTATACCGAAGAGTCGGTAAAGTATATAAAAGAGCATAAGTCGAAGCCGTTTTTCCTGTACCTCGCACATAGTATGCCGCATATCCCGCTTTATGCCAATGACAATTTCAGGGGAAAAAGTGAAAGAGGTTTATACGGTGATGTCATTGAGGAAATCGATTGGAGCGTAGGACAGATTATGAAAACGCTTAAGGCGGAAGGGCTGGAAAAAAATACCTATGTCGTGTTCACTACCGATAATGGCCCCTGGCTGGTGTTCGGCGAGAACGGAGGCTCCGCAGGGCTTCTCTACGGCGGAAAAGGCACCAGCTATGAAGGCGGGCAACGTGTTCCCTGCGTCATTTGGGGGAACGGTGTAAAACCGGGAACAGTGACTAAAATGGGCAGTACTCTCGATCTCCTTCCCACTATTTGCCGGTTGGCGGGAGTACAGTTGCCCAAAGACCGGGTACTGGACGGTTATGACTTATCGCCGGTATTTCGGGGGGAAAATACTACCCCGCGTGATATCATGTATTTCTATCATGCTACGGAATTATTTGCGGTAAGGAAAGGTGCGCATAAGCTTTATTTTAAATCCAATAACCCCGCGGGTTACCCTCCAAAAATCGAGATACTGGAAACGCCCGCTCTATTCAATGTATTGACCGATCCGTCCGAACGGTTTGACATTTCCAAAGAAAACGCGGCCATTGTAAGTGACCTGAAGAAGGTTGCAGAAGCGCATCGGGCTACGGTAGAGGAAGTGCCGAACCAGATGACAAAGGGTTGGAAGAAGTGAGGGGCGGGAAGGGAAATAAGATTAAACCCCCTTCAAAAAGCTTTTCCGGTACTGAAGCGGACTTGTTTTCAACCTGCGCCGGAAAATTTTATAGAAATGTGATATATCCCCGAAGCCGCTGTCAAAAGCAATATCGGCCATAGACTTATCTGTCATAAGGAGCTGCTTTGTCGCGAAGTGGATCCGGTAGTCGGTTACTGTCTCGATGAATGTTTTGCCGGTGGCTTTCCGGAAATACTTGCAGAATGCGCTGACCGACATATTGACCGTTGCAGCGACTTCGGTCAGCGCTATCTCCGTCCTGAAATTGTCTACAATATAACCCAGCGAAATATTTAACCGCTCACGTTCCGTCGGGTGAGACCGGGCAGTCATCCCGTCATTATCCAAAAGGACATACTCGGTGGACCCGGCCAGGATATCCAGGATCTCCAGCAGGCGCAGCATCCGGTTGAACCTGCTTTCTTCCCGGCTCGCCGCTTCCATCCGCATCGTAACGTTCTTTACCGTCTCTCCCAGGAAGCGAATACCTGATGCGCCCCTTTTGATCAGGCCCGCTATGGATTCAAGTTCCGGCTTTTCGAAGAATTCCTTTCCGAGGAAAGCGTTTTCAAATTGTATGACAATCGACTGCGACCCGAGTTTACCTGCGGCAAAGTCTTCCGATTTCCAGCAATGCGGCAAGCCTGTCCCGAGGAATACCAGGTCTCCCGGACCGTATGCCTGCATGTTCTTACCTACAAAACGGGTACCGGTGCCCGCTTTGATCCAGGTAAGCTCATATTCAGGGTGAAAATGATAGGGCGCCGTAAATTTCTCCAACGCAAAGGAATTGACTACGAATGAGGCCCTGTCGTTGGGGGTAATCGTTTCAAACTGCGCTTTTATCATTGCTTATTTTACTGGATCATTCTAAAATTTGATAAAATAAGACAAAATAATCCATAAAATAGGTATTTTTTGCCTCGTAAATCCATACCGGATGAATGAAATTTGTCCTGTGTATCATCATATTTATTTATCGAACTATGAAGACAACCTTGACCACGCCTGATCTGAGCGGATTTAGAAGTGTATCGGATCACCAGGTAGAATCTTTCAGAAAAGACGGCCATGTGCTGATCCCGGGGATATTGAGCCGGGAGGAAATAGCATATTATCGTGATGTGATTAATAACGCTACGGCTGCCAACAATACCGAAACCCGTAAACTGGAGGATCGTGACACATACGGGAAGGCTTTTCTCCAGGTGATGAACCTCTGGGAAGTTGACCCGGCCGTTGCAAATTTTACCCTTGCCCGGCGCTTTGGTAAAATAGCGGCTGACCTTCTGGGGGTAGACCGCGTGCGGATTTATCACGATCAGGCATTATATAAAGAGCCCGGAGGCGGTCATACTCCTTGGCACCAGGATCAATATTACTGGCCCCTGGATACTTCCGATACGGTAACGATGTGGATGCCGCTGGTGGATATCACCGAAGATATGGGAATGCTCACTTTTGCTTCCGGGTCTCATAAGACGGAGTTTGAAGGAGATGTTGCGATTTCGGATGAATCCGAGGAAATGTTTCAGCAGCTTGTGAGGGACAAGGGCCTGGAGATAACCCGCGCTAAAAGCATGCGGGCAGGCGATGCTACCTGGCATTACGGCTGGACTTTCCATGCTGCGCCGGGTAATAACACGCCCGATAAAATGAGAGAGGTGATGACCGTGATATTCTTTGCCGATGGTGCAAAGGTTACCGAACCCCGGAACCAATTTCAGCGCGCCGATCTCGAGCGGTGGCTTTGCAATTTGCCTGTAGGGAGCGAGGCCGCATCTGAGCTGAATCCGCTGGTATATAGTGCCTCCTGACCGTTACTCCCGGATTTCTAACAAAAACTCCTCGATGTTGTCGGGGGAGATGACACGCGTTTGAGATCCGGGATAGTTTTGAGTAAAGGTTTGCGGGAATCTGACTCTGGAAGTATGGCCCCATTTAAACTCGTAGGCCGACAGCGTTCCCTCAAAATCTTCGATAAGGTCTATCTCTTGCTGCTGTGTCGTTCTCCAGAAGTACCGTTCAGCATCGATGTTGTTATAGTGCAGCCATTTCATGCGCTCCGCTATGATAAAGTTTTCCCATAGCGCTCCTGTGTCTGTTCTGCCGGACAATGGTCTGAAATTGTTTATGACCGCATTCCGTATGCCGCAGTCATAGAAGTATACTTTACGACCTTTTTTTATCTCGTTCCGTACATTACGACTAAAAGCCGGCAGACGAAAGACGACGAACGTTTTTTCGAGAAGGTCAATATACTTGTCCACTGTTTTGGCATCGCTTCCGATGAGCTGCCCTATTTCATGGTAACTAACCTCGCTTCCTGTTTGGAGAGCCAGCGCTTTTAGTAGTTTTTCGAGAAGTAAGGGCTTTTTGATTTGCTCGAGCATCAGCAGGTCTTTGTACAGGTAGCTGCCGGCCAGTAATTTCAGATGGATTTTCTCCTCGCCGGGCTTGGTAACAATTTCGGGATAGTAGCCATAAATCAGACGGTGTTCCAGATGTCTTTTCTCCTGGATGAGTCCATGATAGTTAACCATCTCTGAAAAGCTCAGCGGATATAGCATGAATTCATACTTGCGTCCGGTTAGTGGTTCGTTCACACGGCTGGAGAGTTCAAATGCAGAAGATCCGGTCGCAATGACCTGAACATCCTTTAACTGATCCGTAAATAGCTTGAGTGTGAGCCCGATATTGACTATCTTTTGTGCTTCATCTATGAAGACTATTTTCTTTTGCCCGACAGCAAGTTTTAATTTTGCGGCTGTCGTGTTAGTGAGAATAGCCTCCACATCTGCATCATCTCCGTTGAAATACAGATAATCTTTCCCTTTTAATATGGTTTCGACCAGCGTAGACTTTCCGGTTTGGCGAGGTCCGAACAAAAGGATGGCTTTCCCTTTAAAAAGCCTGTTTTCGATTTGCTGTTGAAGGTTTCTGTTTATCATATTACCGTATTTTAATCCTGTAAAATTATAATAATTTCGGATTTTATTCCGGAAATATTATGATAATTCAGGATTTGATTCCTGTAATATTATGATTTTATCGGAAAACAGAACCTGGAGGAGAGGCTAGAGCTTACACATCCTGCCCATTTAGAACGATTAGGATTACTTTGAATATAAAGCATTATCCCTGCAATTCTGGAATTCAATTCCAGAATTGCAGGGATAACTAAATATTAGAAAATATTTCTCCCCGCTATTTCAGTTCAAGCTCAGGAACATCGCCGGCCCGTTTTCCCTGGATGCTTTCCAGCGTTTTGGCCATTTCTTTTACCTTCTCAGTATTTTCTTTAGCGAGATTGCGTTGCTGACCGATGTCATCACCGAGGTTAAACAACTGGTATTCAGGAGCATTCCCGAGTTCGATATTGACGCTTTTGTTCATGGCCTGACCTTTGTAGGGCGGGATCAATACCCAGTTTCCCTGGCGTAGGGCTGTGCGGCCCGAGGCCTCCAGCACCAGGTTTTCGCGGCCTTTGTTGCTTTTTCCGAGGAACACATCCAGCAGGTTACGGCTGTCTTTGCCTTCAAATCCGGTACCCGCAAGTGAAGCCAGTGATGCCGGCAGGTCGATCTGGCAGACAAGCGCGTCAGATACACCCGGCTGGATTGTCCCTTTCCAGTAAGTAATGAACGGCACGCGTGTCCCTGCTTCGTACAGGCTGTATTTGCCGCCTCTCAGGGGCCCGGAAGGAGTGTGTTTTCCGAGCTTTTCCACAGCGTCGTCATGATACCCGTCGTTTACGACAGGGCCGTTATCGCTGGTAAAGATGATGAGCGTATTTTCGAGCAGCTTATGGTCTTCGAGGGTTTTCAGAAGCTCGCCCACGCACCAGTCAGCCTCTGCAATGGCATCTCCCCTCGGTCCCAGGCCTGTTGTACCGGCAAAACGGGGATGCGGCGTCCGGGGGACGTGCGGCTGTTGCATCGCGTAATAGAGAAAGAACGGCTGATCTTTACTGTTCACGACAAAATCGCGCGCTTTTGCCAAAAAGTGATCTGCCATGTCCTCATCATTCCAGAGCGCTTTTTTTCCCCCCTTCATATAGCCGATCCTGGGTACACCATTCACAATACTCTGGTTGTGGCCGTGGTGCCATTTCATGGTAAGCATTTCAGGGTGCGTCAGCGCTGTAGGCTCGCCGTCAAAATTTTTCTCGTAGCTTACCTCGATAGGATCGTCGGAATCAAGACCCGCTACCAGGCCGTTTTCGATATAAACTGTAGGCACACGGTCTTGTGTGGCCGCCATAATATAGGCATAGTCGAAACCCAACTGGTTGGGTCCCGGCGCGATAGGCTTGTTCCAGTCGGCATGTCCGTTGCCCAATCCGAGGTGCCATTTGCCTACTACGCCTGTACGGTAGCCTGCTCCTTTCAGCACCGAAGCGATAGTAGCCTGCGCCGGATCGATGATGAGCGGCGCCGTTCCGGGGAGAATTTTAGCTTCGCTGTTCCGCCAGGGATAAACACCGGTGATGAGCGCAAACCTGCTTGGCGTGCAGGTGGAAGAGGTTGAATGGCCACTGGTGAAGCGGATGCCTCCATTGGCCAGAAGATCAAAATTGGGTGTTTTTAATTCGGTCGCGCCGTAAGCTCCAACATCGCCGTAACCGAGATCATCCAGGTTGATGATAATGATATTGGGTTTTGCTTTCGTTGTTTCCGTGGAAGTATTCCTGCTCTGGCAGTTTGAAAATAAAAGCAGGATGCCCACGCCGAGAAAGACAAACGATTTCATAAGAGTATCAGGTTATGTTATGTTCTTTTTTCATTTGATGCGTCAGGCGCTACGCCGGACCGATCCTGGGCATCCAGCATGTTTCTTTCGCCATATCTGCTTTCATAGCCCGGTGCAGAAGCTGCAGCTTGAGCTCCTGGTATTCCTTTTTATCCCACAGATTGTTGAATTCGCCCGGGTCTTTTTCAAGGTCAAAAAGCTCGCCTTCATCGCTTTGCATGTACCAGGTAACTTTGTACCGGGCCTCAATATAGCTTTTCTGGTAAAATTTAGTGCGTTGAAAATGATTTTCCGCAATTACCCAGTCTCGTATGCGCTCCGTTTTTCCAAGCCATACCGGTGAGACATCCAGCCCGGCCATGGTCAGAGGTTTTTCTCTCCCGGCAAGGGTAAGAAAAGTCGGGGCCAGGTCGACGACAGAAACCAGGGCATCCGTCCTTTTATTTACCGGGACATGGTTCTTCCACGATACAATGAAAGGGATCCGCAGGTCTTCTTCAAATGCAAACCCTCCTTTTGCATACAGATTGTGGGTGCCGATATGGTGCCCGTGATCGGTAGTGAACACAATTACAGTGTTGTCTCTTAACCCCGTTTGGTCGAGGTGATCGAGGATAAGGCCGATGTATTTGTCCATCATCGAGATCATGCCATAGTAAATGGCCATGTCCTTTTTTGCTTTTTCTTTGTCTGTCGCCTGGATAGCAAAGCCATGAACGCCCTGGCCGTCTTCCATATACTGCGCTCCCCATCCGCGTGTCCCGTTTTTCTGGGTCATCCGGTAGTGATAGGGCATGTCGTCCATGTCGCCTTCCGGTACTTCAGGTAGTTTCATGTCTTCCGGCTTGTACATCGAGGCCCAGGGCTCCGATACAAGATAGGGCGGATGCGGGTCAAAAAAGCTTGCCCAGATGAAAAACGGCTTCCCTTCTTTCCTGGCCCTGTCGAGATTGGCGATGGTCTGGGAAGCGATCCAGGCATTGAGGTGGTAGTCTTCGGGTATATTCCAGGCTCCGTACTGTGCTTCACCCGTGGCCGCATGATCTTCCAAAACCTTACGCATGGCCGCATTCGAATTTTCAAATTTCGATTTATCCGGCTTTCGGAACCACTGTTTCCATTCGTTTGGCGAACGGCCTTCTTTTTTCAGCTTTTCCTCCATCCAGATGGCATAATGCTGGCCTACGTGCGATTCATCTCCGTGCGGACGTGCCAGCTCGGCCCGGTCAAATCCATAGAAAGGACCACGATATTTTCTCCAGAAATCCAGATCCTGGAGTACGGGGTAGGCTTCGAGTGAAGGATACTCCGCGTTTCCGACGAGGGGCATAAAATGGGCCTTGCCGACTATCGCGGAGCTGTATCCCAGTTCCTTGAGGTAGTTACCGATCGTGGGAACCGTTTCGGGTAACTTGGTGCCGAGTGCGTATGCTCCGTGCTGGGAAGGATATAGGCCAGTAATCATCGATGCCCGGGTAGGGGTGCAGACGGGATTACAGGTGTATGCCCTGTCGAAGATCATGCCCGATTTTGCAAGCCTGTCGAGGTTGGGAGTTTTAACCGTGGGGTCGTTATATCCCATGCGCATCCAGTAATGCTGGTCGCTTGTAATGAACAGTATGTTAGGCTGCTGCGCTTTATTGGGCTTTACCGGCTCGCGTTTCCCATAAGCTTTCAGGTATTCCTGCTGTACTATCGGGACGTCGTTCTGGAAGACCCTCGGGATAATCGAACCGGTGTATCCTGCTGACACGAGCAGGATACACCCTATTATCCATCGACGAAATTGCTTTCTTTCTTTCATTTCCCAAGTTTCGGGTTCACGTTTACTTCAGATTCCGGGATAGGCCATGTTTCGTCCTGCCCTTTCCTGAACTTTTTGGAAGTTACAAACCACCGGAAGCGCGGATCGGTTTTCTGTGAAGCTGTAGGATAACGTTTCGAGTCGGGGAAGGCAGCTCCCCAGAAGTCTCCCGTCAACACCTGGTCGGCAGTTCCCCATCTCAGCAGATCCCAGAGCCGGTGGCCCTCGAAAGCAAGCTCGATCCTTCTTTCCCGGCGGAGTACGGTCCTCAGCGCCTCAGGATCAGTGACTGTAACCGGCGGTAAGCCGACTGATGCCCTGCCCCGGACTTTGTTGATGGTTTGATCGAGAAGCTCCTGTGTAATTGTTTTCCCGCCTTCAAGCTCTGCCTCCAGGTAGCTCAACAGGACTTCGGCATAACGTACAACCGGGATATCCCCGCCGTAATCCGTCACCAGCCCGCCGGAAAATGACTCATCGAAGAATTTCCGTAAACCGTAACCTGTACGCGTAGCCTGTTTGGAATAGGTCAGCTGGTCGAGTGAGTTGACGGAATCAGGATGACATACATATTTTTTGCCTCCAAACGTACTGCCGTCCCACACGAAAGTATACCTGAACCGGGGATCCCGGTTTGCTCCCATGTCTTTGTAATTGAATTTGGGGCTGTCGTAAGAGAAGGGTGTACCGTCGTTAAAACCGTATTCATCGGCCAGGCTTCCGAGCGGGTTAAAGAGATGCCAGCCCCCTAACATAGCCGGGTAGGAGTGCTGAGGCATGGCATTGCTGGCCTGTCCGCCCAGGTACTTCAGGTTGAATATATTCTCCTTACTCATTTCCCGGGTAGGGTTGAACAGCCCGGCGTATTCCGGATCGATTGCGTTGTCGCCAAAATCTATGATGGCTCGCCAGGCATCGGCTGCTTCCCCGAATTTTTTCTCACTTAGCAGGATTCTGCCCAGGAAAGCCAGCGCAGCCTGCTTGGAAGCCCTGCCATGTTCCGATTCCCCGAGCGCTCCGAACCGCGGAAGGTCTGCGGCGGCAGCCTTCAACTCTTCTATGACAAAGCTGATAACAGCAGCTTTGCTTTCTTTATCCACGTTGTTGGCTTCATCCGGAGTCAGGGTGCTGGTTACAAGCGGGACGCTTCCCCAATACTGGGAAAGATAGAAATACTGGGTAGCCCGGATAAACTTTGCTTCGGCGGCCATACGCTTTATCTTGCTTTCATCCATGGGGACTTTCCCGATATTCTGGAGAAAATCGTTACATATCGCAATTCGCTTGTAAGAAGCTGACCAGTATCCTTTGATCACGTCATTATTGGGCAGCAGCGTTCCGTTGGTCAGCCTGTTGTAAGTGGAGTTATCTCCCCTCCTGTCATAGGCATTGTCTGTAGCGAACTCCAGGTGAATGCTTCCGAAATAAGACCACCAGTCGTTGGGGACCACACCGGTACCATAGGTAATTCCGCCCCTGTACATGCCGGCCAGGGCAATCATGGTATTGGATTCTGAAGTCCAGAAGTTATCCTGCGCGAAGGCATCGTTAGGGAATTGCCTGAGCTGGTCGTCGCACGAGGCGCACGAAATGGCCAGGGCGCCCCACATCATATATTGTTTTATCTTGACTTTCATTTGTATAAAAGGTTTTGGCTATTCGCCGCGGCGGACCGCTTTCAGGCGTTAGCTGTTTGTTTATCGATCGTTAATACCCTGACTCATACCTAAAACCTGACATTAAGACCAAATGTATAGGTAGAAAGAATGGGATAATAGGCTCCGCCGGTATTGATTTCAGGATCCCAGCCGGGACGGTAGTTACTCCATGTGACCGGGTTTTCGACACTGGAATAAATCCTGACGTGATTGATCTTAAGCTTGTTTGTCAGAACTGACGGCAGGGTATAGCCCAACTGTATATTTTTGAGCCTGAGGTAAGAAGCATTCAGTACCCAGAAATCGGAAATCACGTTGTTAGGAGTACCGCTGTTACTTACTACTTCCAGACGCGGGTATGCCGGGTATCTGACAGGCTGGTCGGGGTTAAACCGTCCTTCCATTTGCCAGCGCTGTATATTGCCCAGGTTGAAGAAGGCAACATCCGCGTAGCCTGTCAGCCGTCCGTTTACGCCGGCAACTCCCTGCAGGAACACGCCCAGGTCGAATCCACGATATTTGACGTCGAAATTAAAGCCGTAGGTATATTTCGGAATCCTGCTTCCGAGGTATACCCTGTCGTAGGTAGGATCGACTTTTCCATCGGGGACTCCGTCAGGGCCGCTGATATCCTTATACCGGAAGTCTCCCGCCTGGGGCCTCGGTGTAACGGCGGTCTGGGTTGGCCAGGTATTAATATCGTCCTGGTTGAGGAATACGCCGTCCGACACATAGCCGTAATACATCTCCATCGGGTAGCCTACAAAAAGATCGGACCCGTTTCCTACCAGGCCGTTGGGCTGGGTAACGTTGCCCAGGCCGAGCGTCACTACCTTGTTGTTGATAATGGAGAAATTGCCTTTCACCGAATACTGGAGCTTCCGGTAGCTATTCCGGTAGATAGCGTCAAATTCCCAGCCTTTATTGGTTGCCTGGCCGGTATTGGTCTCGCTGATACCAACACCCAGAATGGTCGACACGCTGGAAGAAGGCTTGAAGAGAATGTCGGTCGTGTTCCTGCTGAAATAAGTGACATTTACCCCCAGGCTGTTTTTAAAGAACCCGGCCTCTATCCCGACATCCGTGGTTTCGGTCGACTCCCACCTGATGTTGGCATCTTTATAGGTGGAATAGGCCGCACCGGTGGAAATCCCGGTTCCGAAAGCGTAGTTCTTACCGGAATCCAGTACGCCCTGGTAGGGATAGTTACCTATATTCTGGTTACCCAGTATACCCCACGATGCCTTCAGCTTTAAATTGGACAGCCAGTGGAGGTTTCTCAGGAACTCTTCTTCGGAAATGCGCCATCCGGCTGCAAAAGCCGGGAATATGGCATACTTGTTGCTGTCGGGAAACCTGGATGAGCCATCGTACCGCAATGTTCCTTCGAAAAGATATTTCTCATTTATGTTCAGCTTTAACCTCGAAAACAAAGACTGTATGGCCCATTCTTCCGCCGTCCCGTTAAACTGCTGGTTGTCGGCGCCGCCCATCGACGGGTAGGTGTAGTCGTTGCTCGGGAAATTCTGCCGGTAGCCCGACATTTTATCAATTATCTGGTTTTCAAAAGCATAACCGACAAGGAAGTCCAGTCTTGTCCGTCCGATGTCTTTGGAGTATTCGCCGAGGAACTGTGCGGTCCTGAATATTTCTTTGTTACGGAATTGATTCAGGTTAGACTGACCGAGGTAAACCTTGTCGTTGAGTTTTTGCGACGACCGGTAGGAGACCTCCTCGAGGAAATCGAAGTTATAGCCGCCGATTGCCGAGAATACAAGCTCTTTGGCAGGCTTCCAGTCAAGCTTAAAGTTGGTACCGATTCTTGTTCTCGGGCTTCTCAGATAGGAAGCCGACGCCAGCCACGACACTGAGGTCCCGCCGCTTTCCGCGCCGATGCCGTAGTCGCCGTTAGAGCCCTGCCCGAGGAATATGGCCGGGTACCTGACCGCATTCTGGATAAGCTGATCGGTCAGCTCTCCGCCTTTATTGGCAGTAGCCTGGGGTTCGTTCCTTTCGTCGAAAGAGCCGCTCAGCCTGGTGGTAAGGTAGAAATTCCTGCCCAGGTCGTTTTCCAGGTTCAGCCTGAAGTTGTACCGTTCGTATGAATTTTTAGGGATAATCCCTTTCTGGTTGAGATAACCGGCCGAAAGAAAGTATTTTGTCTTTTCATTGCCACCGTTAAGATTGACGGTATGACCGGTCTGGAAGCCATTTCCCGAAAAAAGCTGCTCCAGGAATCGGGTGTTGGGATAGTTATCCGGATCCGACTGGCTGCGGTACTTGGCAATATCGTCGGCAGTAAAGCTGTTTGTACCTGACGCGATATTGTACATCTCTGCGTATTCCCATGAATTTACAAAATCAGGCAGCTTTGTGGCTTTATTGAAACCGGCGTACCCGTTGTAGGAAATGGAGACTTTCCCGGTGGCTCCTGTTTTAGTCGTGATCAGCACCACGCCATTTGCCGAACGGGCGCCATATATGGCTGCAGCGGAGGCATCTTTCAGAACGGAAATAGTCTGTATGTCTTCGGGATTGATATCGTTCATATTCCCCGGGATACCGTCTATCAGGATAAGGGCATCGGGCGTAGCGCCGAAAGAGCCGACCCCACGTACCCTTATGGTCCCGGGATTATCGCCTGGGCGCCCCGACCGCACGGTTACCGTAACGCCCGTCATCTGTCCCGTGATGGCATGCGCTAGTTGGGTCACCGGCCGGTTTTCCAGTGCCTCTGATCCGATCTGGGCGACAGAACCAATCACGTTCACTTTCTTTTGCTCTCCGTAACCTACCACTACGATTTCCTCAAGGGCTTTCTGATCAACCTGCAGCGGGATGTCGAGCAATGTCTGCCTGCCGACGGTCCGCTCGACTGTGGTATACCCTACAAAAGAAAAGACCAGCACGGCATTTTCGTCCGGGACATTCAGGACAAACGCGCCCGTCCCGTCGGTGACGGTACCCTGCTGGGTGCCTTTTACCAGGATGCTCACACCGGGGAGCCCTTCACCTTTTTCATCGGTAACCTTTCCACGAACGGGTATGGTCTCCATTGCAGGCATTTTGATTTTCGATGCAAGCGCCGGGGCTCTCCATTCCTGCACGGTAGTGATAGTTTCGCGGGCCGGCATAACGGGGAATTCCTCCGATCCGGCACCGGAAGCAACTTTCGCCGGCCCTTTTTTGGGCTTGACGACTACTGTGTTTTCTACGATGCTGAAACTGTAAGGCTGATCTGCGAACAGGCTATTCAGAACATCGTGCAGCGATGCATTCCTGACGCTGATATCGACTTTCCCGGCATTTTTCAGAAGGTTGCTTTCGTACCAGAAAATAACGCCGCTTTGCTTCCTGATTTCTTTAAATACTTTTTCCAGGGATGCGTTCTTCACCGAAAGCGAAACTTTCTGTGAATAGCTTTCGCCAAACACGTGAATACAGGCCAGCAGAATAAAGAAAGAAATGAGCTTGATCTGCATGATAATTTTCTTTTGGGAGGTTCCGGGGAACCGCACCTGGCCGGAAGACCTTTTCAAGAGATATGAAAGACTCAGTTTTGGTGAAAAAGAGCCATCACTAATACAAAAAATCATAGTTTTGTATATGTTAGGTGAAATGGAACAAATAGGACTTTGTGGAATTTGCCCTGACGACCAGCCGGGAGTGTTGGTAGCACTTCCGGCATTTTTATGGGCAGGAGGTTATGTATCGGTTTTGATCATATGAATTGCTAATTAAGTTGAAACCATTAATTTGTTTTGTTTATTTCTTCGGAATTCGCGGAGTTTCCCACCTCTTCAGCCTACCGTGTTACAATAATCTGCTTGCCTTCTACTTTAAAATGAATCCCGCTCGTTTCAAGTATCTGAAGGAGGCTCGATAGCTTTGAATTCCTCGAAATTCCCCCGTTAAAAAGCCTTTCCGGGATGTCATCCTGGTAAATAACGTCTACATCATACCAGCGCGCAATCTGCCGCATAATGTCCCTGATATCGGTATCCCTGAAAAGTATCTGACCGTTTTTCCAGGCGATCGCTTCTTCCAGGTCTGCATGTTCCGTCACGGTGAGCTTGCCGGTTTTGGTAAGTGCCGATTGCTGGTTTGGTTTCAGGAGAGCGGATCCGCCCTTCTGGGCCGAAACCTCGACACTTCCTTCGACCAGCGTGGTTTTGACTGACAGCTCGTCTTCGTAGCTGTTGATATTAAACCGTGTGCCCAGAACTTTTACAGTCTGTTTTCCATGGATATGTACGATGAAAGGGATCTTGTCGGCGTCCGTTTTGCCGGAGGCCGCAACCGGGACAATATCAAAAAAAGCTTCTCCCTTAAGCTCGACTGCACGGCTCTGCCCGGTAAAGCGGGTTGGGTACCGCAAGGAAGAGGCGGCATTGAGCCATACCGTGCTGCCATCGGGGAGGCGTAGTGAGTACTCACCGCCCCGGGGCGTAGTAATGACGTTATAGCCTGTCTTTTCCTGTCCGGAGCCGGTTGTTTCGTAAACAACCATACCGTCTTCTTTCCTGATTCTGACTCCCCGGTCGTACTTTAAAATCCCGTTTTGCTGCTCGTCCAGCGTAACCGACCGGCCGTCATCGAAGGTAAGCGTCGCCTTATCACCACCCGGTGCGATGTCGTTCGGGATAGCTATTTCTACGCTATTCACCCGGTGTTGATACTCACAAATTAAAAAGTAAATACCGTAGCCGGCTGCCAGCAGGATAAGCGCAGCGGCTACACCGGGTTTCCACCAACTGACCGACCTCCGGTGCGGCTTTTTGTGCAGGATGTTTGCCAGGATTTTTTCCCGGTGCTGCTCTTCGCTTTCAGCCGATTCAGGGGGGATAAAGGCCGGTATGTCCTGGTCATGATTGTACCAGGCAGAGAATTCCTCCTGCTCCTCGGGAGTAATATTGCCTTCCAGCCATTTTCTGGCCAGCGTTTCCAGCCGCTGTCTGTCGGACGATGTCATAGAGAGTACCGTTTATATAGAAGTACCCCGACCGATGACAATCCCTTAGTGGAGGTGAAAAAAATTTAAAGACGGGAGGTGGTAGAAGAATTTCAAAGAATACAGCCCGTTCCTGAGCAGCTTCAGCGCTTTTCCGAGGTGCGCCTCTACGGTTTTTTCGGAAATGCTGAGCTCTCCTGCGATTTCACGTTGGGAATAACCGTCTTCGCGACTCATCCGGTATACCAACTGGCACTTTTCGGGCAGGCCTGCTACCAGCGCTTCAAGGCGCGTTTGCAAATCCTCAAAATCCAGCCAGTCCTGGGTAGAATTGTCGGACAAGCTGGTGGTTACCTGGTTATGAGCAGTATAGCGGCGGTGAAGGTCTTTTTTTGCAAGCGATTTGATAATCCTGTATTTAACCGACGCAGCCAGGTAGTGTTCCAGGCTGGAGGTAAGTTCGAGCTGGTGGCGCCTGCTCCAGAGCGATAAAAAAATATCCTGGACGATTTCTTCCGCCTCTTCGATATTTCCGCCGGTTTTACTGATAGCGACAGTGAATATTCTTTTCCAGTATCGATTGTAGATTTCGGTAAAAACAGCATCCTCCCCATCTCGCATGAGTTCAACCAGTTCATGGTCAGTAAGGATTTTCGTGTTCATACCGTTCCGGGATATTGATGGATAATTTAGTCAATATCCGGAACAAATATAATTAAATTTATTTCGGTGGATAGGATAACAGACGGGGTTAGAGGCTCACTTTTCTTCTATCCGATCGATTAAATAAGACACCGGGTCACTATCGACCACTGTTTTCAGAACTTTTGCAGCATGGCTTATGTCATAATACCGGCGGGCCACGGCCGAAGCTTCATCCATTTCTGCCGGGTTCAGCGGTTGCCCGTTGCTGTCTACGAAGTTGGCCAGGATCAGTGGTCTGGGTGAAATGGCCGCCGCCAGGTCAGGCAGATCATAAGCCCGGAGCGCACCCGGGACCATGCTATATACAAACGACGGCTTGTAGCGCTCGTGGTCGGTTACAGCCTGGTAGGAACGGTACATCCCGAAAAGGGCAGCGCCGGCAATCCGCTTATCGAACGCTGCTGCGTGCAGCAGCGAGGGTCCCATTTCACCCCGGGCCACTCCCCATATCTCTTCCTGCGGGAAGTCGTGCTTCAGAGTATTGACAAGCCGGATTAAATCGGCGGCGTGGACTCCTACAATGCTCCGGCCTGTCAATGCGGCAGTAAACCAGATATTAAATGAAACGTTCTCAATGGCAGCATCTCCTTTAAAGCGATCGGAAACCAGCTCACCCGTACCCAGGAGATCGGGGGCCAGGACTGTCAGCCCCCGCTTTACCAACCGTTCTATCTCCCCGGACGCCTCCTTCGCTTTTCCTTCCGGGTGCAGGTAGATGACAGTTTTCCCGGATCGCCTGGCAGGGACGAACATCAGATAGGGGATAGGGTAGTTGCCTTCTCCTTTGAGGAAGTGGCGCTCAATAACATAGCCGTCCCGGTGAATCCTGCCCGTAAAAACCGGGGATTCCGTCCCGGCTGGTGCCCTGAAACCGCTGTATTTCCTGGCATCGGAAACTACCTGCTTCAGGTGAGCGGCGGTATTTTCACGCGCTTTCTGCAGGCGGCTTGTCCAGTGCTCCGATTCCTTTTTATTGAGGGTGAACACCGTTTCGTAGAGAGGATACGAGGTAGCGATCTGCCCGGTCGGCGTTTTCCGCAGCTCTTCTTCGGTGAGCATGGTAACGGGGAGCTCTTTGGAAGAGCCGGGCAGCTTCAGGTGCTTCTGGAAAAACGCGTACATCCCTTCGCGGATAGTCTGCTCATACCCGTGCTCGTAGTCGCCTTCAACCATCTCAAAATTTCCTGCAGCCCCGAATACTTCATAGACCTTTTTTACCCGCTTAAATACATCCCGCGTGCCGCTTATGTTAAAAAAATCGCGCGTTGTGGCCATGATGAGGGTTGGCTTGGGAGCGCGTATTTCCAGCATATCCGCATGATCGATTCCTTCCTTGATCCCGTGATAAAAGTTCTGCTCGCCATCTTGAGCTCCTATGGATTCTATTAACCGCTTGAACCCGGTAATATACCCGCAGGGCGCCGATGCAAGGACGCGGTCGTCGAGGGCGCCTATATAAGCCGCCTGGGTACCTCCTCCGGAAAGTCCGTGAACCCCGATACGTGCCGGATCTACTTCCTTGCGGCTCACGAGGTAGTCGATCCCGCGGATGCCGTCCCAGACGAAATACCTCGCGACCGACTGGCCGATCAGGAATGACTGAACAGCGGGGTAAGAGTGCTCTTTGGTGGAGCTCCCGATTTCCGATTCGCCGGTTGACGGGTTCAGGTACTGAAGCCTTTCTCCCTGGCTTACAGGATCGATGGCCAGCACGACAAATCCTTTTTTAACCAGGTTTTGCAGCGGCAACTGGTAGACATCTCTCCGGTAAGCCAGGGCGCTGTGCCCGCTGCAGAAAAGTATGGCAGGAGCCGGAGTCGTTGCGGCGTCGGGGATAAACAGCGAGGCGGTTACATAGTAGCCGGGCAGGGATTCATAGATCACGTTTTCAATCCTGAAGCCGTCTTTCTGAACCACCGAGGTTGTCTTGGTATTTAAGGGAGTTTTCTCTTTGAATTCACCTATCTGTTTCCACATAGCCGCCTTCTTTTCCTTCTGGCGCTGCTGCCATTGGGCCCTGGTTTTGACGCGGGCTGCCACTCCGGCTTCTTTGTCCAGCAGGCCGTAAGCGTCTTCAGCCAGGTGGTGGTAGAGCAGATTTGATAAATCGCTGTATTGTATCCATTTGTTTTTCACCACCTCCAGCTCGGCCTGCGCGAAAGATAATGCAGGACACAGGGCGGTAAGCAGGAAAATCCGCAGGGAAAAGAGTAGGGGCCTCAGGGAAAATTTCATTGGTGTATAAGAATTAGCAAAAGAATAAACAGGTAAGTCCGTGAAATATACCAGCCGGGTTCAACGGCGCTCAGTAACCCGGGTTTTGTTCCAGCAACGGGTTTTTCTCGATTTCAGATTGCGGGATAGGCACCAGGTAGTTCTTCTCATAGAAACGTTTGGTTGTAAATTCCTGTACCTGGTACGTTTTCTTCCCGGTAACCGGATCCTTTCGTATGTTCATCCTTGCGCCTCCCCTGTTCAGGACATCCGGCGCGATCTTCCATCGCCTGACGTCAAAATACCGGTGCTCTTCAAATGCAAGCTCTACACGGCGCTCATTGACAATCCGCTCAAACAGGGCGCTGCCGCTTTCGGTAACGGGCGGCATCTCCACACCGGGCCGGTTTCTGACCATATTGAGGTATTCCCGGGCAGTCTGCTCGTTGCCTAAAAAGTAGCTGGCTTCGGCATAGTTAAGAAGGATCTCCGCGTACCTGAAATAAATCCACGGAGAATCGCCTCTCACTACTCCTCCCGGATTGACGATCGTTTCATCGATAAATTTCCTGAAGTAATACCCGGTTAAAGTAGCGTTCCAGGAAGAAACCGGCCCTTCCTGCGTATCGAGCCCGCCGGGCAGGAAGGTTTCCACCTCCCTGTGCTGGAAGGGAGCGCCATCGTACAAAACGCTGGCATAAAAGCGCGGATCCCGGTTCACGTACGGGTTTTGAGGGTCGTAGGATGGATCGTCTTTGGGGAGCTTCCCGCTGGTCATCTCGTAGGCATCTACCATATTTTGAAGCGGTGACGACTGCCCGAACCCGTTATAGCCGTTCGGATAAAGCGTTTGCTCGACATTTGCTCCTTCCGGGTCGACTGCATAGTTAAACGGCCGCACCCATATGGATTCCTGGTTATAGAGATTTTTCTTCAGGAACTGGTCCTTGTAATTGGGAAACAGCGAATAGACTTTCAGATCAATTACTTCTTTGGCAGCTGCCGCTGCCTTTTCCCACCTGGTCCGGTCCCGGGCAGCGTTGTTGAGCGGGCTTGCCATATACAGGAGCGCTCTCGATTTCATGGCCAGTGCGGCACCTTTGTTAATTCTTCCTTTATTTTCGCCGCTGTAAGCTACGGGGAGCAGAGAAGCTGCTTCGGTCAGTTCGTTTACGACGAAATCCATACATTCGCTATAGGAGTTACGGGCCACGTTAAAGTCATCGTTAAGCGTAAATGATTTCGTAATCAGCGGAACCCCGCCGAAAAAAGCGACGAGACGGAAGTAAGCATAGGCTCTTAAAGATTTCATTTCCCCGATCATCCGCTGTTTTTGGGTTTCTTCTATCGGCGAAGCACTTATATTATCGAAGAAGATATTGCACTTCGTGATAACACCCCAATAGCTGTAGTTGGCCCCGGCTTCACCTCCCAGTGTCCAGAAATTGAGTACACCCAGCTCGGCGGGCGTAATGTTGCCTGCCGAAATATAATCGGGCCTTCCCGTACGGTAATAGGCCTCATCTGTTATGCTTGCGAGCATCTGTGCTCCGCTCGTATGTCCCTGGGGCATAATGCGATAGGTATTGTTGACAAACGCTTCGGTCAGAGCGGCATCTTTCCATACCGCTTCGTCGGAAAACCGGTCCAAAGGGACTTTATCCAGTACATTGGTGTCGCATGCCCAGCTAAAAAGGGTCAAAAATATTGCAGGAAGGATCCTGTTGAGGATTGAAGGTATATTTCCGGTATGAATCTGCCTTTCCATTATAGTTAAAAGTTTAATCCGAATCCTACATTAAAAATCTTGTTCTGGGGATAAAAGGCCCCCGCCTCATTGCTGTTTTCGGGATCAAACCATTTCAGTTTGTCGAAGGTCAGCAGGTTATTCCCGTTGACGTATATCCTCATAGACCTGATCTTCACCGAGCTGAGCAGCTCCTGCGGCAGCGTGTAGGAAAGTTCGAGGGTTTTCAGGCGCAGGTAGGAAACATCTTTAAGCCAGAAATCGGAGCGAAGCCCGCTGACCTCCGACTCGGTATCGACTGTCGGCAGGATTGGGTATTTCGAATCGGCGCTGCCGGGCCTGTACCTGTTTTCCAGCAGATCCGAGAGCTGGTTCATCCCGCTCCTGGCAGATAGCAGGTAGTACTGCCAGACTTTTCCTGCCCCGGAAAAATGCGACCATAGCGAGATGTTCCGGTAGCTTACCGAAGCCGAAAAGCCGTATGTCAGCCTGGGGATGTTTGTTTTATCGAGACGTACACGGTCGGCAGCATCAATTTTGCCGTCATTATTCATGTCCTTATACATGAGGTCGCCAACGACCATCCCGCTTCTGGCAGGGGCATTGTCGACATCCTGCTGGGTTCGCGAAATCCCTTCATTGATATAATAGAGGCCGGCTCCGAGGCTATGTCCTTCCGCTTTTTGCCATTCCGGAACGTTGCCTGCTTCGCTGATATCCAGTATTTTACTTTTAGCAAACGCCATATTGGCGTTGATTCGCACGCTCCAGTCGTTGAAGGTCTTGAGGTGGCTCAGCTGGAGCTCGATCCCCTGGTTCTGAACAACCCCGATGTTTTCGTTGGGAAGCTTCAGGCCGGTATAATACGGAACCGCCAGGTCGCGCGTGGTCAGGATATTAGATCGTTTTTGCCTGAATACATCCAGGCTCAGGCCGAAAAGCCCGTTCAGCAGATCCAGGTCAAAGCCTGCGTTATAAGTAGAAGCAACTTCCCAGGTGATATTCGGGTTCGGGCTTACGCCGGCTACCAGTCCCTGAGTCGCTGCTGACGTTTCCCCGAAAGGATAGCCGGTGTTGCCTAAGGTATAAAGGATCAGGTTCTGAAATGCAGCGATCCGGTCGTTCCCCATCCTGCCGTAGGAAACCCTCAGTTTCAGATCGGTAACCAGTTTGTTCGATTGCAGGAATTTTTCCTGGGAAACCCTCCATGCGGCCGAAACTCCCGGGAAGAAGCCGAACCGCCTGCCTTTTGGAAATGACGAAGAGCCGTCGTACCTCGCGTTGAAATCGATGAGGTATTTTTCGGAAAAGTTATAGCTGATACGCCCGAAAAAGTTCTGTCGGCCTGTCTCGGAGCGGGTCCCGCCTGTGGACTGGTCCACCAGGCTTCCGGCGAATAATTCATCGATAGCGCTGGAAATATAATTTCTCCGGAAGGCCGAGAAATTGCTGCTCTTCTCGTCGATCTGCTCATAGGCAATAAAAGTATTGACGTAATGCTTGTTGAATTGCCTGGCATATTTCAGCCGCAGGTTGACCAGTGAGTTCCTGAAATTGGAAACCGCCTGGGTCAATTCCGGCTTGGTAATGCCTCCGCCTGTTCTGCTGGAATAAGTATCCTTGCTGCGGTCGTAATCGTAGACGGTCCAGGGCGTCCTCCAGTTTTTGGTAAAAGTATTATCGTTGATAAAAGCAAAGTATCCGTCTGCGCCCAGGCCCTCGACCCAGGGCAGCTTCAGGTCAAAGGAAAGCTTGGTCTGGAAACGCTGCTTATCCTCGTTAAAATTACCCGTCGCCCCGGTGACCATGACGGCAGGGTTTTCGCCGTTTTCAATACCTGCGGAGGGCAGTCCGTTTTCCCAGTATACCGGTATGTAAGGAAGCTGCCTGAGCCTTGCAATTGTGGTCGAGGTGCTATAGGCAGGATAGTCCCCGACATCCATTCCTGTGTTTACGTCCACTCCTACATTGAGATACCGGTTGATATCGGCATCGAGGTTAGCGCGCAGGGAGTAGGACTTGAAATCAAGGCTGCCATTTTTAAACATACCGTCCTGGTCGAAATAGGATCCGGATACGGAGTATTTGATGTGCTCTCCGCCTCCCCTGATATTCAGGTTGTGCTGGTTCTGACGGGAGACTTTTTTGAGTACCTTCCCATACCAGTCTTCATTTATGTAGGCAGGATCGGAGCCGTCACTGAATTTCCGGATTTCCTCTGCAGTATATCGCGGAGGCTGTCCCGATTTTTCGAACATATAGTTCAGGTAATCAGCGAAAACAGCTGAGCTGGCCATTTTTGGAATCCGTGTGGGCTTTACAAATCCCTGGTTCATGGTGTAGCTGATAACGGGCTTTCCCGAGGACCCTCTTTTGGTAGTGATCAGTATGACACCGTTGGCGGCGCGCGCACCGTAGATGGCGGCCGACGCGTCTTTCAGTATCGATATGGATTCAATGTCGTTCGGGTTGATGCGTTCCCAGCCGGTAGCGCCCTGGATACCGTCTACAACCACCAGCGGACCTGTGTTGCCTGTGGTGCTGCTTCCCCGTATCAGAATACTGGAATTATCTCTTCCAGGCTCTCCCGTGCGGTTTAAGGCGACGGCCCCCGGCAACAATCCGGCTATGGCGCCTGAAACGTTTGTGGAAGGATTCCGCTGCATCTGGTCTCCGCGGATGCTGGCTACCGAGCCGGTCAGCGTTACCTTGCGCTGCTCACCGTAGCCGATTACCACTACCTCCTCAAGCGACTTCTGGTCGGGTTTCAGCGAAATATCAGCTATCGTTTTTTCACCGGGCACCGGGACTTCGCCGGTGAGGTACCCGACGAAGGAAAAGATAAGGGTCTGCGGGCCTTCCGGAATCAGGAGGCTGTAGGTGCCGTCGTTGGCCGTAATGGTGCCTCTCTGGGTTCCTTTCAGCACTATGTTCACGCCCGGTAAAGGCTCGTCTTTTTCATCGGTAACTTTACCGGTCACGGTACGGTCGGCTGTGACCGCCGACATGGCTCCCTTCGGCTCCGGATAGCCGGTTTCTTTCTCGGTTTTCTTGAGCAATACCGTTCCGCGGTTCGTGACGGTGTAACCTACACCCAGCGGTTCAAACAGCAATCCCAGTACCTCTTCCAGCCTTCTTTCCTTGACGTCTAGCGAGACGGGGCGCTCAGCCCGTATTACCTCGTGGCTATAGATGAAGCGTGCGCCCGTCTGCCGGGTGATCATATCCAGCACCGACTCTACCCTGGTGTCCGAGATAGAAAGGGTAACGCGCTTGTTAAGCAGATCCTGCGCCCGGAGATTGCTGGCGTAGGACAGGCTGACGAACACGACGGCCATTACAAATTGTTGAATTGTGATCCTCATAATGGCAAGAAGAGCACCATAAGCGTTTTGTTTTTTTTGCATAAATTTGTCAGGGTTGGGTGATTTACCAGAGTTAGCTAACCGATCCTCCGGGGCCTTCGGGCCGGCAGTTTACCAGACTGCAGGAGGATACTCCAAATTGTTCTGAACCGGGAATGTTACCAGCATTTCCGGTTTTTTTGTAGAGGTTTTTAAGGCATAGTGCTTGAAAGTTTGAGGTGAAACTTAAGGTTCAGAAATCAGCAACTCTCGGGGAGCGCCCTATTCGCAGCCGCGGGCATCTATAAGGATTATCCCGTTTTTCTCCTGGTAGGTGGCTCCTATTACCTCGCAGATCATATTGAGCTTTTCAAGGAGCGGCTCGTCACCCAGGGCTGCGGTAATGGAGCAATGCCTGAGGAGCCCGGCGTCATACCGGATATCTACCTGGTAGGCTGTTTTAATCGTTTCAAATACATCTGAAATTGCGGTCCGTCTGAACTCGAAGCTCATTTGCTCGATGGGTATCGGCGCAGTTTCAGCCTGCTTGTTTTCGAGCAAGACAATTTTCAGGTCGGAACGGGAGAATTCAGCTTGCTGGTTGGGTTCGAGCACCAGCTCCTTTACAGCTGCCTCCCGCGATGGATTAAGAGCTGTTTCAACAGCGGAAACCGATACTTTCCCCGTCTTTACCCGTACTTTGGCCGTTGCGTCGTTTTCGTAAGCCCGGATCGTGAAGCTGGTGCCGACTACGCGGGTGACCATTTCTCCGGCATATACGAAAAACGGGTGTTCCGGGTTTTTCTTCACTTCGAAGAAAGCTTCGCCCGAAAGCTCGACCTCCCGTTTCCCGGCCGCGAATTCCCTGGGGAAGCGAATGCTGGACGCGCGCTTCAGGAGGACTGAGCTACCGTCCGGCAGGTTTACCAGCTTCTGGTTCTCCGAGCCGCTACGGACTTCTATATAAGATGGCCGGTCTTTCCTGTCGGCCTGCGCCGAAACGGGGGCGGCTTCTCCCGGAGCGGAAGCATGGTTGGTGTAGAGGAGCGCTCCCAACCCTATGGCGATAGTCAGAACGGCTGCAGCAGGCCACCAGAATACGCTGCGGGTATTCCGTTCTCCGCTGCCGGGAAGGCTGTGGATATCAGGATCAGCCGTATCAATTGTCGCCACGATATGCCTGACCCTGTCTTTTACTTCAGGCTCCCGGAGATCGTCGGGCTCTCCCCTGACCAAAAGCAGCATATTCCGTGCCAGGTCTGCTGCCTGCACACGGTCGGGGCGCCCATTTATCCATTCCTTCCAGGTGTCATGACCAACGCCATGGTAGATCCACGCCCTGAACGAGGGGTCTTCTACCAGGTCTTCCGGTCTTAATTCTTTGTAATCTTCCATTCAATGGCAGGTTGTGATACGTGGAGAAGAGAACCGGGTAGTACAATAGTACCCACGGAGCCAGGAAATTTTTTACAAAAAATTGTAGTTTACATATTCAGGGTGTAATGATAGCTTTCAAAGTTTGCTAGTTTTGACCTGAAACTATACTTATGCATTATATACCATACTTAGCTTCGGAGATCATATGGCAAAACGATTGCACCCGGGGCGAAAAACCCGGGGAAACGGGAAGGAGCAGAACAGTCAATATGACAAGATATGGCGTGAGAACATGCAGGGGGCTTTGCCGGGGATCATCGAAAAAGTGCTGGGGATAAACGTAATTTAGCATTAGGATTAGAATTTGATAAAGTGATGAAAACTGTAGCAGAT
>CAZLTN010000001.1:0-160707 GCA_964562455.1 uncultured Cytophagales bacterium | reverse complement strand
AGGTGGTTTATCACCAGGACCTGGCCGACCAGATCAACCGGAATATTTCAAAAGTATACCTGGTACTCGCTGCGTTCGCTATCGTGATGCTCGTGATCATCGTGATCCTGATCAACAATACCATCAAGCTGGCGATCTATTCGCAGCGCTTCCTGATACGCAGTATGCAGCTTGTGGGCGCTACCGATGGCTTCATCCAGAGACCCTTCCTGATGCATGGTGCCTTGCAAGGGGTAGTCGGAGGAGTACTGGCATGTATTTTCCTGGTTATTTTGCAGCAGACGGCCGTCCGTAACATAGAGGGGCTGGTGGTGTTGCAGGAATATTCCAAACTCGGCATCCTGTTACTGGTGGTTATTCTGCTGGGAGTCCTGGTCGGGCTCGCCTGCACTTACCAGTCCTTATCCCGCTACCTGCGTATAAGCCTCGACGACCTATATTGATTTTATAACAGATCTGTTGGATCTTTTAACCACAGTAAAATGGCTGATAAAAAAGCATTCCCGTTTACTTCCGCTAACTACAAGCTTTTGCTGGCAGGCATCCTGATCATACTTGCCGGTTTTTTTATAATGAGCCTCGACGGCGAGGAGTTCGGTTTCGGTTTCCTCGGGCTTACCCTCGGGCCGCTTATCGTGATCGGGGGCTTTATATTCCAGTTTTGGGCTATCTTTAAAAAACCGGCTCAAAAATGAATTTCTGGCAAGCCGTAGTACTGGCTATTGTAGAAGGGATAACGGAATTTCTACCGGTTTCTTCTACAGGGCATATGATCATTGCCTCGTCCTTTATGGGTATCGGGCACGATGAATTTGTAAAAATGTTTACGGTCAATATCCAGTTTGGCGCCATCCTGTCTGTGGTAGTGCTTTACTGGAAGAGATTTGTAAAAGACATCGATTTTAATTTTTATCTGAAGCTGCTGGCGGCTTTTATACCGGCTGCCGTTTTCGGCTTCCTGCTCAACGACTGGATAGACATGCTCCTGGAAAATGTTTACGTTGTGGCGATAATGCTGTTGCTCGGAGGCGTTGTGCTGGTATTTATAGACAAATGGATCAACGCACCGCAGGAAGAAAAGCCGATGAGCTTCGCGCAGGCATTCAAAATCGGGTTTTTCCAGTGTATTGCGATGATCCCGGGTGTTTCGCGCTCGGCTGCGACGATCATCGGCGGGATGATGCAGGGCTTTTCAAGGAAGCAGGCTGCCGAGTTTTCATTTTTCCTGGCTGTGCCGACGATGGCGGCAGCCGGCGGGTATAAGCTGCTGAAGACCTACGATACCATACAGGCCGAAGACGTGAAGATATTGCTGGTCGGCAATCTTGTCGCATTCGTAGTGGCTATGCTGGCCATTAAGTTTTTTATCGGCTATGTGACGCGCTACGGATTCAAAGTGTTCGGTTACTACCGGATCGCGCTGGGACTGCTGCTGCTCGCTCTCTTGGCGTCGGGTTATAAACTGGATATCGTCTAAGTGACTGAGGAAAACTCAAATACTGCTCCCCAACCGGATCCCGGTGAAGTGATACTGATCGATAAGCCGCTTACCTGGACATCTTTCGACGTAGCCAATAAGCTCAAAAGGGCCTGTAAGTTTAAAAAGATCGGTCATGCAGGCACGTTGGATCCGCTGGCTACCGGGCTGCTGATCCTTTGCACCGGGAAGAAAACCAAGGAAATCGATATTTACCAGGCACAGGAAAAGGAGTACACCGGTACGCTGGTTTTGGGAAAGACCACACCGTCGGTCGATCTTGAAACCGCTTTTGACGGAGAGTACCCCGTAGATCACATCCGCTCCGGGAACAGGATGGAGGAAGCTGTAAAAGCGCTGACAGGCGAGCTTGATCAGACGCCGCCGGTTTATTCGGCAGTAAGGGTGGGAGGGGAACGCCTCTATAAAAAGGCGCGCCGCGGCGAACAGGTAGAGATCAAGACGAGGAAGGTCACAATCCGCGAGTTCGAAATAGATGATAAAAATTTCCCGGAAATAGCTTTCCGCATAGTTTGCTCGAAAGGAACCTACATCAGGAGTATGGTCCGTGACTTTGGCGAGCTGCTCGATAGCGGCGCCTACCTGAAGGAACTGAGAAGGACGCGCATAGGGGATTTCGATGTCAGATACGCCTGGGAGCTCGATACTTTTATAAGACAAAAACGCGAGGAACTGGGTTTACCCAACGAATGACTCCCGTGAATATCCATGAAGATATACCACCATATAGATGAGTTTACCCCGTTGGGCAATGCCGTCGTAACCAGCGGGATGTTTGACGGTGTGCACCTGGGGCACAGGAAAATTATTGCCAGGCTGCTGGATATATGCCGTTCCTGCGATGGAGAAAGCGTTGTTCTCACTTTCTGGCCTCATCCCCGCATGGTGGTGAGCGAAGACAGCCAGGATCTCCGGCTGCTGTCCACCCTGAGTGAAAAGACAGCCCTTTTTGAGGCGTTGGGAGTTCAGCATTTGCTGGTATTACCGTTTACGAGGGCTTTTTCCGAATTGTCTTCCGAAGAGTTTATACGCACAGTGCTGGTCGATGGAATTGGTACCGGTAAGCTGGTGATAGGTTATGATCATCGTTTCGGGCGCAACCGGGAAGGGAGCTTTGAATTCCTCAGGGCTCATTGCGGAGAATACGGCTTCCAGGTAGAGGAGATCGCGAGTGAGGATGTAGACAATCTCGCCATCAGCTCCTCGCGCATACGTACAGCACTTCTGTCCGGAGAAATCGGGGATGCCAATCATTTATTGGGATACGAATATGCGGTTTCTGGAACGGTTGTAAAAGGAGATCAGATTGGCCGTACGATCGGATTCCCGACTGCCAACCTTCTTGTTGAGGAGAGCTATAAGCTGATCCCCCGCGATGGTATATACGCCATCAGGGCGGAGTATGCCGGCCTGACTTACAAAGGGATGCTGAGCATCGGGATGAGGCCCACTGTCAACGGCACGCACCGTACCATTGAGGCCAACCTGTTTGATTTCGATAAGGAAATCTACGGAGAGCATCTCACAATCAGGTTTTGCAAATATTTAAGGCCGGAGGAAAAGCTAAAGGACCTCGGGGAGCTCAAACAGTATATCGAGCAGGACAAGATAAATACGCTTCGTTTTTTTGACGGTCAATGAGCTGGTCTGTATACCTATGATTCGAATACTACTTCATTAATTTGAGCCATTAGTCTTTCTAATGCCAATGGATTCAGCCTATTATACCTTAGGCCATTTTTTGTCTTAATGTGTTTCTCAAGGACGTAGGTAATTAGGTGGCACCTAACCTGCGAGTCCGGCTTATTACCAGGTGATTCCAGCATATTATCGTTAACGGGAAAGGAGAAAATATCTCTTTTTTTATTGGTGGTCATCATGGTGCAGATGTAAACCTTGTCCGTGTTATAGACATTTCCGGAAGAAATAATTACCGCTGGATGTTCAATATAATCCCCATTGTGCGGCAACTCGAAGTCGAGAGCTATTATATCGCCCTTTGAAAACATGATGGATAGTATAGTATATAATTAAGGAATTTTATTTAATGGCCTCGGATGAAAATTTTGACAGGCCGTTTTTAATGTAGTCCTCGGTCGGGATTGCTACCGATTCGTGTGATGATACTATCTTTTTTACAATTGCTTCATGTTTGTACAGTACTTTTCGTATGGCTATAACCGCTCTGTTCATTTGCCTGTCCCCTGCGGTAAACTGGTCTGAAGAAATACCCTCTATCATTTGAATCATCCGGACTATCTCGGGGAGAAGTTCTTTTGCTTTCTCATAATCAATATCCCTGAGGGAGGAATTCAACTGCTCAAATTTCAACGCAGCTTTCGCCAGGTTCCCGGCCAGCAACCAGCATTTAACCTTGATAAACAGTCGTTCAAAAACTAACCCTACTCCTATGCCGGCAAACAGGCTACCTTTTTTTCGCCTGGAGCTAATGGCGGATAGTGAAATATTGAGCGTCGGATAATTTAGTGAATGGAGGCTCATAATCATCTTTGGAAAATCCTGAAATGCAATTGCAACCTGATATTACAAAGTTACAAACGGAGATGTCGATTATAATAGCTTATAGTAAAAATCAATAGCACATTGCTGCTATTGCTGGTCATATAGAAATTATTGATTATCAAATATCAACCCTTTTTCAAGCGAGGTGAAAGCCGGAGTAGCTTTCCCGCTGTGACCCTTGTCGTCGCGTGTATTGCTTCCAATCAGGAACACTCCTTCCGACGCAGGTGCGATGCCCAGAGATGCGTCGAAAGTATATTTTCCTGTGAAGTTAAAATTATCGTCAGTTCTGAGCAACTCCCTGGGGTTGCCGTAACATCCCAGCCACCAGTTTCCGCCGGCATATGCTATCGTCTGAATCCCCATCAGGGTATAGCCGCTTTGGAGAACATGCCTTTTCCGAAAATTGAAATCCGTATCGTATTCATAGAGGTAATTTTCGGAAGAGCCGGGCGGCAGTCCGCCAACCACGACAAACCTTTCATTGCGGTAGGCGACCCCGCCGGCCCCGTGAACAAGCTCGGGAACCGGGTATTTTCGGATCAGCTCCAGCGTTCTGGCGTCGAACGCATACACCCACGAATCGGCTTTACCGGCCGGCTCGTTAAACTTGCCCAGGTTGACGGCTACGTAAATTTTGCCTTCCCGGTAACAGAGATCGCCCTGGTGGGAAGGCGCGGCTACCTTAGCGGTTATTTTCCCGGTAGCGTCTGTTCTGACGATAGCATCGGTCCAGCTCCAGTAAATGTTGTTTTCGTCGTCCAGGCAAATGCCCTGCAGATGTCCCTTGTAGGCGCCCTCGCAGGCTATTCCCCCGGTATGATAACGCAGGAAAATCAATGCTGCCGGCTCGTCGGTGTAAATCCGGTCGATGCCTGCCGCCAGCAACTGCTTCATTTCGACCGGATCATTGACAGTCCATGCTCCTGCCGAGAAACCGGCATTTTTGATTTTTTGTATCTTTTCGGCGGTCAAACCCTTCGAGTTGACCACAAGCGTTTCAAACTTTTTCTCACGGGCAATCCTGATATCCTCGTCGAGGTCAGAGTTGGCCGGCCTGTCCCAGAAAACCGGTATTCCCGGCTCGAGCTCCTTTACCTGGCTCATGTACCGCAAATTCCCGTCATTGAACCCGACAATATGTTGTGCGTTCATTTTTCTTACTATCCCGATCGCTTCCGGAACGCAGTCAGCCTTCGGCTGTATAGATATTTTTGTAGCCGACTGCTGAACGAACAGGGCCAGAATGTCTTCGAGCAGAGGCATTTGCTGAGGCGGGCACTCCTTCAGGCTTCTGCCCGTTTTCTTCCGGAAGCCCGTTGCTACATCGAGCTGTTTCAGTTCGTCGTAGGTAGAAGCGGCGATTTCAAGGTCTTTATCCGCCACCCGGCCCGTACGCGCGTCGTGCGTCACGACCAGCTTGCCGTCTTTTGTGCGGAAAATATCCAGCTCGGCCCAATCCACTTTCAATGCAATCGCATTACGGTAGGCCGGGATTGTATTTTCAGGAAAAGATCCGGAGCTGCCACGGTGGGCGGTGACGCCAAAATAGGGAGCGGATTGTGCCGGGGTTTTCAACGGCAGAGTCAGCAGTGTTCCAAAAAGGAAAAGAAAAAACCGGGCGGTATTCATATCAGGCTGTGGGTTCGGGAAAAGAAAACGTATCAAATTTAGACGGTTGGGATTCCGGTTCAAATATAGCTGTGGTTTTTATCAAATCGGAATTTGGAGATCTCCTTTAGGTATCCGGAACCTCTCCGGGCCGGATTCCGTTTCTTAATATTATACGTTCCGTTTCTCAATACTAAAACACAGGCTATATGACACTTCGCGTTTTTACTTTCTTTTTTGCCTTTTTGATTGGTTTCAGCGCCTATTCCCAGGTACATGTGAACACTGTTACAGGTCTTGATGCCCCGGGCAGAGGTGGATCAGGAAATCCCTACAAAACAATCAGGTATGCAGTAACACAAGCCGGTTCCGGCGTAGTTGTGCAAATCGCTCCCGGTACCTATTATGAGAGTGGTACAATTGAAATAAGCAAGCCGCTCACGCTCTCGGGCAGTAATGACGGATCGACCATCATAGACGCAAATTTTAATCTCAGAACCATCATTCATATTGACAATACCGGCGACGTTACAATTGAACGGCTGACACTACGCAATAGCATCGGCAAAGAAGCGAGAGGTATACATGCAGAAGGGGCGGGCGCCAATATTACCATACAAAACTGCAATTTTAATAATATCGGCTGGGTAAACCATATCTCGCTGAACCTTGCAACAACTGATCAGAGCATGACTGCCAATGCGATTATTGCGGCAGGTAACAAAACGACACCTCTGAGTAATGTCAGGCTGCTCAACAATGTGGTGAGCGAATGTGCCACGGGTTGGGGAGAGGCGGTGACCATTACCGGAAATGTAGACGGCTTTCGCATTGAAGGAAATACAATATCGAAAATTGGCAACATAGGGATAGTGGCGGCGGGTAATTATACCTATACAGAAATACCTGCCGACCGGAATCAGGCCCGTAACGGCATAATCCGGAACAACGAAGTATCTCAATGTATGTCGCCCAACGGGCTTTCTGCAGGTATCTATCTTGACGGAGCCCTTAACTGTATTGTAGAGCGTAACAAGGTTTATCGGAATGGCGTCGGTCTGTCTATCGGTGGCGAGCAGCCGCTTCTGGCTGGCGCCCCGGTCGTATCGGGTCACAGAATTTACAATAACCTCTGCTATAACAATGTAACAGCCGGGATCGTAATAGGTGTTCACAATGGGCTACATTCCCTGCGCGACACGTACGTTTTTAATAATACCTTTTTTAATAATTGCAGCGGTGAGCTGGTCAATGGCGTGACAGGGGTAAATGGTGTTAATCTGGCAGAATCAAATCTTATCTATATGGGCGAAGTTCACATGCAGAATACCAACGGGGTCTTCTTTGTCAATAACGTCGTTCATGCGCGAAACAATCGGCGGGTTCTGGTTGCGCTTACCGGTTATGGGACGACGAACTTCTCCTCTGATTATAACCTTTATTACGGCGATTTTGGTAATGACGGCAGCGCCGTTTTCGATGTCACCAGTATCCCTTTTAACAACCTGACTGGCGGTAATTACTACAGGGGTAATTTGCCGGCGTTTCAATCGCTAACCGCTCTGGAAGCACATTCCGGTTTCGGTGATGCGCTTTTTGTCAGCAAACCGGGTTACAATTTGCAGTTGACCGCTTTGTCGCCGGCAATTGACATGGGCGATCCTGCTTACGTGCAGGATTATTCGGGAACTATTGACTTTGCAGGGACCGCGAGGGTATACGGAGGTCGTATCGATGCGGGAGCATACGAATTTAACTCCAACCCGCTCGAGGTGGTTTACCGGGACCCTTTGCGGGCTACGTTGGAAAACTCTGCCGTGCTGCTTCAATGGGCAACCGTAATGGAAAAGGATGCCGGCGATTTCGAAATAGAGCGAAGCGCGGATGGCCGGCGTTTTATAACAGTTGGAACTGTGCAGTCTGCTGAAAACTCGGAGAAAGTACGGCACTATTCGTGGATCGACCCCCAGGCGCTGCCGGGGATAAGTTATTACCGGCTAAAAGCTATGAATGCTGACGGCTCATTCAATTTAAGCCGGATTGTCTCTGTAGCTTTCAATACCCGCAAATCGACGGACGTACAAATTTATCCCAACCCGGTTTCGGACGTATTTTACATCAGGAAGTCAACAGGTAAATCTGAAGTGGCTGAGGCACAAATCATTAGTCTTTCCGGTTCGGTGTTGATGAACGAAAAGAGCGATATGCTTTCAGTGCTGCACCTGCCCTCAGGAATCTATTTTGTAAAAGTGAGGTTTACTTCAGGAGAAACCGAAGTGCATCGTTTGTCTGTTACCCGGTAGGATGCCCGGTAAGGTGAAAGTGAATTTCTCATGTTATTTGTCTAATTTTGCGGCTTATTTGACGGGCTGCTGCGACTTGCCGTTTATATAGCGATATGTCGTCGTAGCCTGAAACAGCCAGCATTGTATATGTCGTTGACCCAGGAAATAAAGAAACGCCGCACTTTCGCGATCATCAGCCACCCGGATGCGGGGAAGACCACCCTCACCGAAAAATTACTTCTTTTCGGAGGAGCCATCCAGACAGCGGGAGCGGTGAAATCCAATAAAATCAAGAAAACGGCGACTTCCGATTTTATGGAGATCGAGAAGCAGAGAGGAATTTCGGTGGCGACTTCCGTCATGACTTTCGAATACAAGGACCTTCTTATCAACATACTCGATACGCCGGGTCACAAGGATTTTGCAGAAGATACCTATCGCACGCTTACGGCAGTCGACAGCGTTATCCTGGTAATAGACTGCGTGAAGGGCGTGGAAGAGCAGACGGAGCGGCTGATGGAAGTATGCCGCATGCGCAATACACCTGTGATCATCTTCATCAACAAGCTTGACCGCGAAGGGCAATATCCTTTCGATCTTCTCGATGAGCTGGAAGAAAAGCTCAGCATACGGGTGCGGCCCCTGACCTGGCCTATCAATATGGGGAGCGCTTTCCAGGGCGTTTACAGCCTGTATGAGGAAAAACTCTATTTTTTTAAGATCAATAAGACCAAAGTAGAGGAGGATGTAGTGGAAATCGGCCTCGATGATGCGGGGCTTCCCGCTCTTTTGGGGGAAAGGGATGCCGCTCAGGTACGTGAAGATGTCGAGCTTATCGAGGGAGTTTACGATCCATTCTCGGAGAAGGCTTACCAGGAGGGACAATTGGCGCCGGTGTTTTTCGGCAGCGCAATCAATAACTTCGGGGTAAAGGAGCTTCTCGACACTTTCTGCGAAATCTCGCCGACGCCGCAGCCAAGACCTACAACCCTGAGAGAAGTGGAGCCGGAAGAGCTTAAATTCAGCGGGTTTGTATTTAAAATTCACGCGAATCTCGACCCGAGGCACCGCGACCGGATAGCTTTTCTGCGGGTCTGTTCGGGGAAATTCGAGCGGAATAAGTTTTTCCATCATGTGCGGCTGGATAAGAACGTCAGGTTTTCAAGCCCCTTCAGCTTTATGGCCTCTACAAAAAATGTCCTGGATGAAGGGTTCCCCGGCGATGTGATCGGCCTTTACGATACCGGTACTTTTAAAATAGGGGACACCCTGACGGAAGGGGAGAACTTTATGTTTTCGGGTATCCCCAGCTTCTCGCCCGAAATCTTCAAGGAGCTGATCAACCTCGATCCGATGAAATCCAAGCAATTGGAAAAAGGTATTCAGCAGCTTACCGATGAGGGAGTTGCGCAGTTGTTCACCCTTGAGCTGGGCAACCGCAAGATCGTCGGAACGGTAGGAGAGCTGCAGTTTGATGTGATTCAGTATCGTCTCGAGCACGAATACGGCGCCAAATGCCGCTGGGTGCATATGAATATCTCCAAAGCCTGCTGGATTACCTCCACCGACCAGGTGAAGCTAAACGAGTTTATCCGCCTTAAAGGAAACCAGATCGGTTACGATAAAGACGGCAACCCTGTGTTCCTGGCCGAATCGGAATGGATGATCCGGATGAATAAGGAAAATAACCCGGCGATTCAGTTTCATTTTACTTCGGAATTCAAGACAGAGGGAGTGGTTTGATTTTTACCACGGAGGGGCACGGGGTTTCGCCACGGAGGTACACAGAGGATCTCCGTGGGAATGCCCTTAATTGCGGGTCAGAGCCGTACGCCTATATGTCATCCCGTTACTTTTTAAGTCCATTTACTCTACTTCGGCTTTACGAAGTAGAAAATGAAGTATTTCGCGCTATTTCAGGCATATTTTGCTAGGTAGAATGATGGCAGGAGTTGTAGTTTTCGGCTATCAATTCCTATCACCAATCCATTTTTCTATGCCGTGACAGCAAGTCTTTAAGACCGTGCAGCCCTTTGCGCCGGGTTTAAGAAACGCGAAGCGAAGGCCAGGATTGTGCCGAAAACCTGAAAAGAGAGTAGGTGTGATTAAAATTAATCTTAACCAAAACTTTAATGATCATGAAACGTATCACAGATTTCCGTTTTTTACTTGCGCTGACTTTGTTGACCAGCGCTGCATTCGGTTTGTCTTTCCGGGCATCGTCAGGCGCTGACAGCGGGAAAGTCGTGGCAACCCATTTTGTATCCGATGTAGTAACAGAGAATGGAGAGGAATTTTACCAGTTAACTAACGAGATGCCGGAAGATTGTGGGAACCCGGGATCTACTGTATGTGAAATTTCCAGCAGCTATACGCCCAGCGGAGGTAAAATCCCTGTTAGTCAGGCGACAGCAATTAAATGGCGCCCGTAACACGGATACAGAGATGCCGCCGTCGACAGGCCGCATCTCCGTACCGGTCTTTTTTGAGCAGAGGGGGCTTCATTTTCCCCTCTGCTCCATCAGGTTTCTGATATAGCGTGTTACCTTTTCGCCGTCTTTGACTGCTAAATCCGGTGTATTGAAAGCCGCTATATACCCGTCAGGGTCAACCAGTATTACGGTCGGGTAAAAAGCGATGCCGTATTTTCTCAGCACCTCGTGTACCACTCCCTCCCCGTTGGTAAAGAGGTTGATGGCGTGGGGAGATGAGTAGATTCCTTTTGAGACAGATTCCAGCCATTTTGTCTTACCTCTGTCTGCTGAGACCGACACAAAGCTGAACCCGGGATCGTTTTCAAATTCCTTTTCCAGGCGTTTGATTACCTCATTATAATATATTTTGCAGCCGGCACAGCCGCTAAACCAGAAATCTATCAGAATCCATTTTCCTGACAGGTCGCTGATACTGCGTAAATTGCCGGAAGTGTCAGGCAGAGTGAACTCGACTTTTTTTGTTCGGCGGAAACGTGCGCCGACGGACTCCAGCTCGGCGATGCAGCTCTTATCTTCTACAATTGTAAAGGCTTTATTGTACAGTGCCTCCGCGTTCTCTATTTTATAGTTAAACAGGTAATAGACCAGCGCCCTGTCCCGCAGGGAGCTGTTAAGCGGTAGGGCCATCCTGTCGAACACGTCGGAAGGTTCCGGGGCGCCGTGGGCAAGCTCACTTTCAAAGCTGGCTTTCTCGACCAGGAACCGGATATATCGCCGGGAATAGGGGTTTTGGATGGTTGTATCTTCCGGGAAGTAATCCGAGATCATTTTTTCGAAAGCGAGCCTGAAATTTTCGGGCGTCCAACTGCCCATATTTGCCTTATGGTATTTCCTCAGGGCTTTGAATACGATGTGAGCATCAAAAAAGTGAATATCTGCCTTTATAAGGCGGTAATGAAAGTCTGAGATCTCCGGGCGGATGTCTTCCAGCATGGCCAGCAGCTCCTTTTTAGGCGAACCTTTCTTATGATAGGCGAGATATCTATCAAAATCCCCCGGGGCGGTGTTAAGATTCATCATCGAATTGACTCGCGACACCATTTCGTACCTTGCCGAATCCTTTCCCGAAAATGTGTAGGCATAATCTAAAAAGAATAATCCCTGCAAGTTAGCCCGGGCTTTTTTGATGTGTATGTTTACGTCGTCGTCTGAAGAAAGATAAAATTGCGGCGTGATCGGCATGTATTTATGAGACCCGCCGGCCGCCATTTTAAAAGCAACCTCGGTAGTGTCATCATCTATCCTTCTGCAAAGACCAAATGATTCGTCGGGATTGACTACCGGCATTTCAAAGCGATATAGTTTATGCCCTTCCATTGCAGCTTTGAGAGTAGGTATGACATATAATGTCTCTGCGCACCCTCCGTTGAATTTCATCAGGTAAACGGTATCCAGGGTTCTCCCGATGTCGAGAGTGACGGTAATCCTGGCCAGGCCCTCCGCTTTCAGGGGCTTAAAATTGAGAAGCAGGGTGAGAAGAACTACTATCCCTGCAGCTACAAGCTGCCTGGTGTGTAAGTAAGTTTGGTTTTGCATGAAAGTGAAGTTTAATTGGGAATACCTGGTTCTATCTCGGGTTTTGGGCTACGCCGCTCAGGGCTATTTCGTTTACGGGCAAGGGGAATACATACTTGCGGTCGCCCGGAAGCAGTTCATGCATACCCTGGCTTGAGATGTGAGTTACTTTTACAGCCCGTTCAGGTTCCTTGTTAAGACGGCGAAGATCCTGCCAGCGTACGATACCTGTGAAAGGGAGCTCTTTTCGACGTTCTTCGAGTATAAGGGTCAGCGCTTCCGCCTGGCCGGCTGCTTCCAGGGGCTGAAATGTTTCCTTCCTGAACCTGTAGCCGAGCAATCGGTTAAGGGCTTCCATACCTTCCTGCCATTGCCCCAGGCGGCTCTTGCATTCGGCCAGTATGAGCAGGGTTTCATTGACAGCAAGGCCGCCGAAATTATACAGGTTACCGGAATACACCCCGGTAAAACGGGCGCGACCCTGCGCATCTTCGCGGTAGAACAGGCTTTTCCTGAGGTCATTGTCTACATAGGAGCGGTAGAGCGTACTGTCAGCGAACTGTATGCTGGTGGCCGGTCGCAGGCTCGAATAGGCAAAATTTACAGCATACAGGATAATTTCGGGGTTGAGGCCGGTTCTTGTGTCAGGAAATACATAAGTGCTGGCGGGTTTGATGACCTCGCTGTTGAAGTCCAGCAGGTTGCCCTGGATGCCGAGCGATTTGCCTGCAAATTCTGCAGCCCGGGCATAGTCGTCTATCGACAGATATGTTTTTGCCAGTAACGCATAAGCGGCCGCTTTTGAAGGCCTTGTAAGGTAGGCAGGTTTTTCGGGAAGGAGCGTGACCGCTTCATTCAGGTCCGAAATAATCTGCCCGTAGGTTTCACTGACAGAAGAACGAGGGGTGGTTATGTTCGGATCGGCCGTCAGCCTGAGCTGGATACCCTGATCGGTGGCGGCCGTGGCTTTGTTATATATACTTCCGTAAACCTCGGCGAGACAATAATGTGCAAAAGCCCTGAAAAACAGCGCCTGCCCTTTTATCTGGCCGTGTCCGGGATGAGACGGGTCGATTTTTCCGAGCCTTTCGAGCGCTATATTCGCATATTCGATCTTTACATATTGGTTAAAATAATCGCCGTGACTAAGCACGCCGAATATGTCGTGGGCGAAGGTGTAACTGTTGCGTTCGAACTCGGATATGGAGTTGACAATTTCTTTCGGAATGTAAAGATTGTCGGTGCAGGTCATCGCCAGCATCGGGTATTGCCGGTTCATCGTAAGGTCTTCGTCAAGGATGGCCTGGCAATCTTCCAATGTGGAAGGCATTACATCGTTGATGTTTCGTTTGACATCCAGCCATTCCTCCTGCCATTGACAACCGGATATTATCACGAGCAGGCTTGCTATGCCTATCGGACATTTAAATGATATTTTCATCGGAATAAAAATTAATGTGATGGTGTTTCCCGGTTGTTATTTAAAGACCACGCGTGCGCCAAGACTGAGCGAGAATGGCGCCGGAAGTATAAAATTCACGGTACTCGTTACGTAATCGGGATCTATCGCATGCTTGTTGGCCCGCCAGAGTATACCTGCATTGTTGAGGTAGGCGTACACAGCCAGCGCCTGAACCTTGCCTCGTCCCGAAGATTTCAGGGGGAAGTCATAGTCCAGCCGTATGTCCTGCAACCTGATATGGTCTCCTCTTTCGACAAGTGTCTCAGAATATTCATAAAAGAGGTTCCGGTTGGAATTGGCCGGATAGGCCAGCGAAGGCACGTTTGTAGTCAGCTCGTCGCCTTTTGCCTGCCATCGCCCGGAGAAATCTGAGTGCCCCATACCCGCGAGTATCTCCTGGTAATTAAGGGTCGTAGATGGACGTCGGAAATAATAGGCGAATTTCCCTATCAGATTAACTGAAAGCGTAATGTTTTTCCACGACCAGTCATTTCGCAGCGAGCCGAACACGACAGGCCTTGCCGAACCGTGATATACGAGGCTGTCGGGCTGAAAATTGTTCATGATACCCGCATAATCGGTACTTGGCGACCCGTTGAGATAGCCTCTCGGGTCGCCGTTTTCCGGATCGAGACCGGCCCAACGGTAGCTGTAAATGCTGTAGAGAGGTTTGCCTGTCAGGCCCGGCCTTTTATTGGGGTTCCGGATACTGGAAGCTGTCTGGAGTTGCGAGAACTTTACGACCTCGTCTTTGACGGTACTGAGAAGCAACGTAGTATTCCACCTGATAGTTCTGGTAAGATTGCGGCTCTTGAGCGTTATATCGACTCCTTTTGTCATGGTAGCCGCCGAGTTGGTATAAAAAAACATGAATCCTTTTGAAGGTGCCAGGGGCTCGTTCTGAATCAGGTCAAGTCCTGATTTCCTGAAAAAATCGATGCTTCCGGTGATAATTTCGTTCCTGAGGCCAAAATCCAGTCCCAGGTTCAGGTTGCGGATTCTCTCCCACCGGAGATCGGGATTTGGAGCTGTAAGGTTGAGGATCGACGTCTCTCCGGAGTAATCGCTTGTCGTAAAAATACCGGTCGTATATACTGCACCCTGGTAGACATTCCCGTTATAACCGAAGGAAGCCCTGAGCTTCAACCTTGGCAGCGGGCTAAACGAGTAAAAATCCTCTCTGCCGATATCCCACAGGAGGCCGGTCGACCAGAGAGGGGTAAGCCGGTTGTTTGTATTGGCGCCGAAGATATTTGAACCGTCCTTTCTGCCGCTGACCGTCAGGGTATAGCGGTTGCGGTAAGTGAGCGCGCCGTTGCCATAATAGGAGACAAACCGGTTAACAAAGCCGTTGAGCCCTACACCGCCGGGATTAGGAATGGTCGCAGTGCCTGAAGGCAGGGTAGCAAAGCGGGTAGCATAGTCCACGTTCGGCACTGCAATACCCAGCTCGTTGTTGTACCCGTAAAAGCGCGTCCTCATCGATTCGGTCCTGAGCTCCCGTATCTCTGCACCCGATATGGCCGACAATTGCCAGTCTTTTTTGGTAAGATTGTAGTTTAGTTGGCCCCTTGCGTTATCAGAGCGCCAGTAAATGTCATCCAGTTCGAGTACCGCTCCTTTAGGCAATTGGTAAAGCACCTTTCCGGTTTCGCTGTCAATCAGTGAGAACTGGTTGATGATGTTCCGTGTGTAGTAGGTGTCCGGGCCATAATATCGTCTTACCCGGCTATGGTGATTCTCATTCTGGTATTTGACCGATACGACCAGGCCTTTGAGAATTTTGTAATCGACGCCGGCTTTGATGAGGAACATCCGGTTCCGGTTGCTCTGGTCGGCCTGGTAGAGTTCGTCGAGAGGGCGGTAGTACCAGTCCAGCAGGCCTGTTCCTTCCATCTCTTCCAGATAAGCAGCCCTGTGGCCGCGCGTAACTACCAGCGGTTGTCCGTCGTCACCGGTCATTCTTGCGTAAGGGTAAATCTTCTGGTATTTCCCGCCTACAGGAAATCCGCTTAGAGAGAATTCGTTGGGAGTGCGCTGGATGTTACTGGTAAACCCGAGATCGAGAGAGAGCTCCAGGTCCGGAGTCAGGGAATAGGTACTAGCGGTATTAAGTGTAAACCGTTGGAAGTCATTTCGTACCAGGTTTGTCCGGTTGTGGTCGTAGCCTGCTGAAAGCCTATAGCCGGCGTTTGCGGTTCCGCCCTTCAAAGCTATTGAATATTGTTGGTTCAGTCCCTGCCGGTAAACGTACCGGCGATAATCGTCACGTATGTCGTGACCGGCGAGTGTTTTTATGGCGGCGTCTGCCTGTTGAGCGGAAAGCTCCCCGGATCTTTGCCGCGCGAGCAGTTCCACTACCGGGGAAAGCGGGGGCCTGCTGGTCCTGTTATTGATATCGGAGTTGAAATACCCGGCTTCAAAGAGCAGCTTTTCTACACCGATATAAGTTTCAGGCGATAATATATTCCTGTAATGGGAAAAATCAGGGCGCCCGGTTATCGTCGCGTTCGAATTGATCTCAACCTGCAAAGGCGAATTTCTGATGCCCTTCTTTGTAGTAATCACGATGACGCCGTTTCCCGCTCTTGCTCCCCAGATGGAGGCTGCGGCGGCATCTCTGAGTATGGTGACCGATTCGATGTCGTTAGGGTTTATGTTGTTAAGATTGCCTTCGAAAGGAAAGTTGTCGAGCACAATCAGCGGATCACGGCTTACCTGAGTCGCTTCTGCCAGCGTACTTTCTCCCCTTATCCGGATATTCAGGTTCCTTCCCAACGGGTTGGCGGTCGACGGATTACCCGGCAAGCCCGAAAAGTACACGCCGCCAGCCACCCCGTTCAGCCGTTCGAGGACGTTGGTCGATACCTGCCTGTTGAATAGCTGGTTGTTTACACCGACGAACGACCCTGTAGACCGTTCTGCCGGGATTTGCTGGTAACCGGTAACCGCTACTTCTTCAAGTTGGGCGGCATCCTCTCTCAGCCTGATGACTAGCTCTTTCGTCAGCGGTAAGTGCAGGAGCGTGTCGGCAGCAATGTAGCCTATAAAAGAAATACTTATCCCTGCCGGGTTACCGGGCACACTAAACGTAAACAACCCCTGCCCGTTGGTAGTCGTTCCCTGCTGTGTTCCCCGCAGGTGTACGGAAGCCCCGGGAAGCGGCTCCCCGTCTTTTTCGGAGACGACACGGCCCTGCAATGTATAATTTTCCTGGGCCAGGACGGGCGAACCGTGGCATAGCAGCAGTAACAGGCCCATACCGAAAAAATGCGGGCATAGCATGCCCCTTTGGCAATAAAGAATGTTCATTGCTTAAGCGGTTTTTAGTTGAAGAATAGAAATAGGGCAGCCTTTACCGGGCCGGCCCGACGAAGTACCTCCGCCGGGCTAACCGTATGAATCTGCGGCCCGGCGTCATTGCGGATGACGAATTATCAGTGGGTAAAGTAAATGTTTGTTCATAGGTCAATGAAGGTATTTCTGTTTTAGAAGCGGGTATAGACGTTCTGCTCAACAAATATAATAAAATATTAAACATAGCTATAGCTATGTAGATAATTTTTTTAAACCCGGTTTATTCGCCTCTATGAGTTTACCTACTCCTATAGAGCAATATGTCATAGACAAGGTCAAGGAAAAGAGGCTTGAGCTGGGGATTTCCCAGAAAGAGCTGGCCTTTTTACTTGAGCTCTCGGAAGGGTATATAGGGCTTGTAGAAAGCCCCAGAACTGACGACAAGTATAGTCTGAAACGTTTGAATGATCTGGCCCGGGTGTTGAATTGTTCCCCGAAAGATTTCCTGCCCGAAGAGGCATTGTGATCACATCCAGGCTCCTCCTGAAACATCGGACCGCCTTGCCAGGCAACAGGGAGCCGTTTCCTGCCGGAGTTACCTGCTGTTATAACAAAAAGGCCACCCTTTCGGGCAGCCTTTCCTGATTTGGATTATCTGAGCTTAAAGCGTAAGGCTCCAGCCGTCGCGGTATTCGCGGTTTACATATTGGTTGGCCAGGTCCCAGTTGGTGATCTTGCCCTGGGCTGCATCCCATAGCAGTTTCTTGCGTCCGTTGTACTTCTCGACGGTTCTTTTGCCCTCGGGATTGTCACGAAGCATCCAGGTACGGAGCGCTACGTTGCCAATCAGGATGCTTTCGGTAAACGGTCCTGCGTACTCGAACGGTGAGCTGGTTTCTGCGTTCCCGTAGCCGGCCAGGCAGGCATCCACCCAGTTGAGGTAATGGTCTTCGTTGGGGACCCTTTTGATGGTTTCGGGGATGTTGACAAACTCGTTGTCCCTCAGCGGGAGAAGGCGGGGACGGGCACCGTAGCAATCTGCCATCAGTTTTCCTTTGGCGCCGATGAACAATACGCCTCCGTCGGAGTTTCCGAATTCTTCGCCTTCTTTCAGCTCTTCCGGAAGCTCGGGAAGGATACCGCCGTCGTACCAGCTTACTTTGAGATCTCCCAAACCGTCTTTACGCGGGTATACGAGATGGATATTACTTGAAAAAGGTGTCCATGCAGGAGCGTTGTCCTGCGGACGAAGCGTCATGGTCCAGTTGCCGGCTACGCTGGCTTCCACCGATTTGGGATAATCGATAGGAAGGATCCTGAAGACAGGGTCCATGATGTGGCAGGCCATATCACCCAATGCCCCGGTGCCGTATGGCCACCATCCACGCCAGTTCCAGGGGAGGTAGGCTTCGTTATACGGTACCTTGGGAGCGGGGCCCAGCCACAGGTCGAAATTCAGTTCTTTGGGAATTGTAAATGTTTTATCGGTAGGTACAGCCTGTGGCCATACAGGGCGGTTGGTCCAGCAAATAACGCGGTCGACCTGCCCGATAATACCGGAATCATAGATTTCCTTCATGCGGCGTACCCCGTTGCCTGATCCACCCTGGTTGCCCATCTGGGTGACCACCTTGTATTTTTTTGCGGCCTGCGTCAGTATCCTCGCCTCGTTTATACTGTGCGTAAGCGGCTTTTGCGTATAAACGTGCTTGCCCAACTGCATAGCAGCCAGTGTGGCTACTGCATGGGTATGGTCGGGAGTGGAAATAGAACATGCATCGATATTGTTCTTTTCCTTATTCAGCATTTCACGGAAATCCTTGTAATACTTTGCGTTCGGAAAATTCTTCCTGGACTCTACCGCCTGGCGATCGTCTACGTCGCAAAGCGCTACAATATTTACTCTCGGGCTCTTTGCAAATGACGTGAGGTCGCTTTTACCTTTTCCGCCAACACCGATACCGGCGATATTCAGCTTGTCGCTGGGAGCTACATAGCCCTTGCCCAATACGTGCCGCGGGACTATAAAGAAAGCCGATGCCGCCAGTGAGGAGGCTTTGATGAAATCCCTCCTGGATGCAGAGCCCTTCTGCTTTGTTTTTCTTGAATCTTTCATTGTAAACTTTACTGTTGAACGTAATGACAGGGTAAAATGAAAAGAATATATCAGCAATTACTTTCTAATACTGAAAGAGTAAAGCTAAAGGCTATTGTATTCTAATCAACCCGCAGCCTAAATATGACAAAAAACCTATATTTGGACATAATTGTTCTATGAATTGATTACCCTTAAGTTGCCTGTCAACAGCATTGCTGTTTTGATAATATTGTTTTTTCTGCCTTTTTCCGCTGTTTTCGGCCAGTGGACAGGCTTGCCGCAACCCGTTCATATTACCGGCGATCAGGGGTTGCCCCAGGCTTTTAACCCTTCTATTCTCCAGGACCGGCAGGGATTTGTCTGGATAGCCACGCTGGACGGCCTGTGCCGTTACGACGGGCGTAATTTCAGGGTATTCCAGCCTTCCGGCAAGGACCAGCCTTCTATTTCGAGCGCAGCCGTTATCGGCCTGAAAGAGGACAGGGAAGGAGGGATATGGATTGTTACTGAAAAAGGGACCGTCGATTATTTCAACCCTTGTGATGAGACCTTCGAAAATATTTCGCAGCATCCTTCCTTTCAGAAAGCCTTTCCCTGGAAGCCGCATGAGGTGTTGTTCGACAGCAGGGAAATACTTTGGATTGGATTTTTCAGGGGAACCGGTCTTGCCTCATACGACAGGAAGACCGGGCAGACCCGCCGTTTTCTGCATAATCCCCTAGAACCGGCTTCACTAAGCCACAACGATATTTTTGGGATTATCGAAGATTCAAAAGGGTATATCTGGGTATGCACGGCGAACGGGCTCGACCGGCTGGATCCCGTTTCGGGGCGGTTCAGGCATTACCGGAATGAAGAAGGGAATTCATCGTCGTTACCTGAAAATGACATCCTCGGGGTTTACCAGCGACGGGAGGGCAACATGCTGGTGACTTCAAAACACTATGTTTCCCTTTTTGACCCGGAAAAAGGAGTTGTCAATTCCTACCGGCTGGAGAGCACAGATCAGAAATCCGGAGACCGCGCCGCTACCCGGTTTGCTACCGACCAGGAAGGTAACGATTACTTTGTGCAACATGGAAGCCTTTACCGGTTCCATCCGCAACACGGGGTGCAGATGCTGAGCAGCAATACTGCTTTTGGCATACAGAGCGTCTATGTCGACCAGACCAACGTACTCTGGCTCGGAACGAACGGGAAGGGGGTATATAAGTTCAACCTGATGGCCGGCAATTTCCGGGCGGAGGCATTCGATAGGAAATTTCATACCGACCTGCTTTCGAAATTCCTGGGCATCGATCCGGCGCAGATGCCGCAGCTCTCTCCCAAAACATCGCCCTATTATTTCAGGACCACCAATGACAGGAAAGGCAGGACCTGGTTCAACACAGGGTTTACACCCTTTTACCGCTGGGATCCGGGGACCCGCCGGCTGGATAAAATCCCGTTCCTCTTCCCGATCCAAAGCTATGAGCCGGCTCCTCCCGTTCCATTGGCGACCGATCCCGACGGTAAGATATGGGTGCTGTACGACAACATGGCTGCATGGTACGATGAAACAACCGGCAACTGGAAAAGATTTCCCTTCAACCTCGACCTGCTCCGGCTTACAGGCGACCGGACGGGTTATATGCGCCTGCTGCAGTTTGTAGTCGACGACCAGGATTTGTGGGTCATTACCAACACGCATGGCCTGTTCAGGGTAAACCGTATGACGGGACAGATAAAAAGATATACGCACAATTCCCGGGACGTATCGACACTCAGCAGCGATGCCCTGTTTTGTATTTTTGCCGATCCCGGCGACGACAATGTGCTCTGGATCGGTACTTTCGGGAACGGGCTGTGCCTGTTTGACAAAAGAACGGGCCGGTCGCGACGGTTCACAGAAGAAAACGGCCTTCCGAATAATGTCGTCTATGCCGCCATACCCGATGCCGGCGACTACCTGTGGCTGGCGACTAATAAGGGTGTGTGCAGTATGCATCGCAAGACCTTTGAGACTAAAACCTATACGCGTGCAGACGGCCTGCAGGCCGACGAATTTAACCGGTTTCATTTTCTCCATCTGCCCGACGACCGTGTTATCCTGGGAGGACTGGAGGGGGTTACGGCCTTCTACCCGAACCAGGTTACAGAGGATGCTTTTGATCCCCGTACTGAAATTATCAGTATTCAGATCAATAATGAGCCGCTGCAGGAGAACGGCATTTTACATGCTGATGCGCTTCCGGTCCACCTGGCAGAGCATCTCGAGCTTGGATCAAACCAGAACTTCATCACGGTAGAGTTTGCGGGATTACAATTCAACAACCCGGGAAAGATGCGGTTCCGTTATTTGCTTGAAGGGGTGAACCACGATTGGGTAGTCTCGGGCCGGCCCGAAGCGGTCTATACCAACCTGGGACCGGGTGATTACAAGCTGAGGTTAAATGCTTCCAATACATCGGGTAAATGGAGCATGCACGAGCGCGTGCTGACTTTCCGCATCGCGTCGCCCTGGTGGGCCACCTGGTGGGCCTATGCCGCGTACATACTGGCGGCGCTGGGCGTGATCTACGGCGCGGTGAAGCTGTATCTCGAACAAAAGGAAGCCATACACCTGAGGAAAGTCGACGAGCTTAAAACACGCTTTTTTACCAATATCACCCATGAATTCCGTACGCCGCTGACGCTGATCCTTTCCCCTGTGCAACAGCTTAGAAAAGCAGCAAATGCGCCGACTGAGTGGCAGAAAAATGAGTTCAGGTTAGCGCTTATCGAAAGAAACGCCAATCAACTGCTGCAATTGGTCAACCAGTTGCTGGAGCTTTCCAAGATTGAGGCCGGTACGATGGAAACGCACCGCCGGTTGGGCTGCCTTACCGGTTTTGTAAGGCAACTGACGGATTCTTTCCGGGATCAGGCCGCCGGGAAAAACATCTCGCTGGAGTTTCGTTCGGCGCTTGGAGAACAGCAATACTGGTTCGATGCGCCCAAGCTGGAAAGTATTGTTTATAACCTGGTCGCCAATGCTGTCAAATTTACCGGGAACGGAGGTAGCGTCAGGGTAGCCCTCGTGACTGCAGACGGGGGAATCAGCCTCGAAGTATCCGATACCGGCAAGGGAATCCCGGAAAACAAGCTTACCCATATATTCAACCGGTTTTACCAGCTTGACGACTCGGCTACCAGGGAGCAGGAGGGGAGCGGTATCGGGCTGGCGCTGGTAAAGGAGCTGACGGCTTTTATGGGTGGTTATATCCGGGTGAAAAGTAAGGTAAACAAAGGCTCGGCCTTTATAGTATTCCTGCCTTTCGAGGCTGCCGGAGAAAAAGAACAGGCGGAACGGCTTTCGCAAACTGATCTCCAGCCTGCAAACGGCTTTATGAATGATCCGGGCTCCGAAGGCTTTGCTATGGTGACGTCCCCGGTAATATTGCTTGTAGAAGACAATAAAGAGCTTTCTGATTTTATAGCCGACTCCCTTCCCGATCATTACCGGGTGGAACAGGCTTTTAACGGGCAGGAAGGTTTCGAAATGGCAGTTGCGCTCATGCCCGATATCATCATCAGCGATGTGCTGATGCCTGTAATGGATGGCTATACCCTTTGCCATCAATTGAAGACAGACCTGCGGACTTCGCATATCCCGGTCATCCTGCTGACTGCAAAAGTATCGCAGGGCAGTCGCCTGGAAGGGCTTTCGCAGGGAGCGGATCACTACCTGACCAAGCCTTTCCACCCCGATGAGCTGAGGTTACAGATTGCCAACCTCCTCGAGCAGCAGCGGAAATACAGCGTGTGGCTGAAATCTCAGATCGGCGCGCTACCGGCATCCCCGGATAGTATCGCAGACGAAATTTCCGATCCGTTTATTAAAAAGATCTACGGGTTCCTGGAAGCCAACCTGGACGATACGGCCTACGATGTAAATGAGCTGACGCAGGCGCTCGGTATGCATCGAACCACATTGTTCCGCAAGATCAAAAGCCTGACCGGTCTTCCGCCGAACGATCTTATACGTTCTTACCGTATGAAACGGGCTGCTCAATTCCTGGGTAATGGCACCATGATCTCGGAAACCGCCTATAAGGTCGGCTTCGACAATCTATCCTACTTCAGCAAATGCTTCCGGGAGCAATTCGGCATGACGCCGACCGAATACGGGAAGCAGTAAAGACACAGGGCCCTGCGTCTTTACCACAATTTTCATCACCCTGCGATGTACAGACGCAGGGCCCTGCGTCTCTGCCAATGAAACTAACCACAATTTCCAGCTTCCTGCAACATCAGCAACACAATCTGCAACCAGGCTGACAATCCGTTTCATGCCTGGAAACGTGCTTTGGGGTAAAGAATAAATGTCCTTATAGCACAACCTTATGACACTTCCGTACCGCTTTCTTTCTTTTTGCACTGTACTGCTTTTACTTATTCCGGCCGCCGGGACGCTGGCCGGCCCTGACCCGGATGGTATTATTTATGTAAAGAAAAACGCAGCAGGCAGCGGCAGCAGCTGGGCCGACGCACTCGGTAATGTAGCCGATGCGTTGCAAATGGCTAAAACACTCAATTCTGTATCTCCGGGAACCGTAAAGCAGATATGGATAGCGAAAGGCGTCTATACTCCTGCGCATAATGCCGCCGACATTCCTACCGCCGACATACGGGACAATGCCTTTGTGATGGTAAAGGATGTCCGCCTGTACGGCGGCTTTAGCGGCGACGGGACCGAAGACGATATCACGGACCGTGATCTGGCGGACCCCGGCAGCGAGACTATCCTAAGCGGCGACCTTGAGGGAAATGACGGGCCGGATTTTGCAAACAACAGCGACAATGCCTACCACGTAGTGATCAGCGCGGGCGATGCCGGGCAGGCAGGGCTCGACGGCTTTACTATTGAGGGGGGAAATGCAGACGGCGAGAATAATATCATGGTAAACGGACAATCTCTTTTGAGGCACTGGGCCGGGGGGATTTTTATAAACGGATACGCTTCCCTTATACTCGACAACCTGGTTGTGCGTCGTAACAGTGCCGGTTCGACCGGCGGCGGGATCGCCCTTTATATGTATTCTTCCGCCAGGATGACCGATGTATCCGTTACCGGTAACAAAGCCGGAAGCGGAGGAGGAGGGATTACCAGCATTACCAACACGACCCTGGAGCTGTCAAATGTAGCCATTACCGACAATCAAGTCGGCGGCGGGGACGGCGGCGGAGTCTTCCTCTATTCCGGACGTTCTGCCAAACTGCGCAGCGTGATCATATCAGGCAACACCTCAAGCCGGTTTGGCGGGGGAATTTATAACAATTCACACTATATGGAATTGACCGATGTGCTCGTCACCGGCAACAATAGCAACCAGGGAGGAGGAGTTTTTATTGTTTCCCCAAATACAGGAAAGCTGACCAACGTGACTATCAGCGGCAACACGGCTACAGATAACGGAGCAGAATGGTACAGGGATTACAATGCCTCCTGCGTAGTCCGGAACTCGATTATCTGGGGGAACGGCGTATCGGGGCAATTGAGCGACACCAGATACAGTCTCGTTCAGGACCAGACAGAAGCCGACAACCCGGATTATTACTTACCGGTCAATCAAAATCTTCCGCCCGGTACCGACCCTTTGTTTACCGGCTCCTATCGCCTGTCAACTCTTAGCCCGGCAGTCGATGCAGGCAGCAATGACGATTACGGGGCGCCCGCCGGTGCGGAAGACCTCGCCGGCAAACCAAGGCTGTCGGGCGCAGCCATCGATATGGGGGCCTATGAGTTCCAGGAAGGAGAACTGCCTGTGAAGCTGGTATTCTTCAAAGCACGCGGTCAGGAGAATACGGTTTGGCTTTCCTGGCAAACGACCGGAGAGGTGAATGCGTCGCATTTCGATGTACAGCGCAGCGCCGATGCCCGCACCTGGCAGACTCTCGGCACCGTAGCAGCAAAAGGCAGTGGCGGCTATACCTTCACCGACGACCTCTTATTTTCCACCTTCAACCGCACTGACGGCCGCTCTCAACTTTCAACTTTCCACTTTCAACTATCCACCGCAGCGGCGGCCGCTTTCAACTATTACCGTTTAAAAATGACGGACTTCGACGGTACGTACGCTTATTCCGAAATCTGCTCCGTTTCGCTAAAAAACTTTGAAAATACTGCTCCCCGGGACAAGCTCCACCCAAACCCGGCGGCAAAAGGGACAGTGATCCTTGAAACTGCAGATGGCCGGGAAGTTCCGGCCATCAGGATATTCGACGGGCTGGGCCGGGAAGTCCCGGTCGGGATAACCGGCCGGAGCGGAAAATACTATATGGAAACAAGCGATCTCCCTTCCGGGATGTATCATGTGCAGGTACAAGGTGTAAGCAGACAGCGGGTACTGAAGCTGCTGATCGAATGATCCGCCCGACTCCGGCCTGTAATCCATTTAATACCTGAAAAGCGATTTGACCAGATATTCCCTCCAATATAATTGTACATCTATTATGAGATTTTTTTCTATTTCTTTCCTGATAAGCTTTTGCCTGGTAGCATTTTCTGCCGGGGCTCAATCCTTTACAGGTACTCCACAGACGGTACGCAGCCAGCACAGCGTGACAGTCAACGATGTCGGGGAAAACAATTCCCTGTGTGTGATTAATGGAAAACCGGCCATCAGCTATCATGCGAAAACCGGGGGCTTTTACTATATAAGATCGGAGGATCCTTCGGGAGCAGGATGGTCGGCCGCCCCCGTGCTTGTGAACACTATCAGCCATTCCAGCCCTGTCAGCCTCTCGAATTTATCCGCGGGAACAGGGAACCCCATGCTTGCATTTAACACGAACGTAACTACTGCGATCAGGCTCAAAAGAGCCAGCCATGCCGACGGCGATGCGTGGGCCGATCCTACGAGTACCATAGCCAGCAGAGCAACCATGGAAATGTCGCTTGCTGTTGTCGGCGGGTTCCCCGCTGTCAGCTTCTATGATCCGATCAACTACGACCTGGTATATGTACGCGCTACCGATGCCGGGGGAACTGCCTGGGGTACGCCGGTCACCCTGGATAACGGTGCATCTTCAGATTCAAGAGGGCGGTATAGTACACTGCTGGTGGTAGATGGGCGCCCTGCAGTAGCCTATTACAATACAGCATCGGGAGAGCTCATGTATATCAGGGCCAATGATGCTTCCGGGACCGAATGGCCTGCACCGCAGGTGGTGGATACGGATGGTAATAACGGGCGCTTTGCATCTATGTTTATTGTAGATGGAAAACCGGCAATTGCCTATCAGAACTGGACGAACAATAATCTCAGGTATGTCCGCGCCAACGACGCGGCTGGTTCTTCCTGGGGTACCCCGCTGACGCTGGACTCCGGAGATGATACGGGATTCGGCACTTCACTGGCATTCATAAATGGTGTTCCGGTTATCAGCTACCTGACGCGGAAAAGCAGTTCTGTCGAACTAAGGTTTGTGCGGGGAAGCGATGCGGAAGGCAGCGGTGCATGGACGGCGCCGCAGGTATTGGACGTAATGAATGCAACCATTGCACTGACGGGCTTTGAATACCGCAGGACGTCCCTGGCAGAGGTCAACGGTACACCGGCCATCAGCTACTACGATTTCGCTAACAAAGACCTTAAATATATCAGGAGTACCACACCTGTTTTCGTTCAGCAAGGCCCGCCGATCCTGTATGTAAAAGTAGAAGGTACGGGCGACGGGTCTTCCTGGGCCGACGCCATGGGCGATATCCAGGCTGCCGTCAATTCTCCCGGAGCGGAACAGGTGTGGGTAGCCAAAGGTACCTACTACCCCGCGGGAGACGGCCTGAAAATGAAGAACGGAGTCGCAATCTATGGAGGCTTTCCGGATGACGACGATGATGCCGGGATGAACGAGCGGGATTGGGAAGCAAATCCGACTATCCTGCACGGCAATAATGAACGAATAGTGGTCAACAATGAATTTGAAGTAAGCGAGCCGTTACTGGCCTCTGCCATCCTGGATGGATTCACCATTACAAAAGGAAACTTCACTTACGCCAGCGGAATGGTCAACATTTATGCGTCCCCCAGACTGAATAACCTGGTGATTACAGAAAATATCAGTACCGGCGAAGGTGGCGGTATGTATAACAGTGATGGAACCCCAACCTTGATCAATGTCTCCATTTCGGGCAATTCGACGACGTCCAAAGGCGGCGGGATCTATAATGAAAATGCGTCGCCGGTGTTGACCGGTGTCACGATTTCCGGTAATTCTTCTACCGGTGAAGGCGGCGGTATATATAGCCGGGATTCTTCTCCTTCTTTGGTTAACGTGACGATAAGCGGAAACAACGCGGGTTTCGGCGGTGGTATTTCCAACGACAATTCTTCTCCCGTATTAACTAACGTACTTATCTACGGCAATTCTTCAAGTAATGACAGTTTTGGCGGGGGAGGGATCTATAATGGTAACGGCTCTTTACCTACTTTGATCAACGTAACAATCAGCGACAATTCAGCCTTTCTCGAGGGGGGCGGGATTTTCAATAACTCCTCTTCGGCGCTTATTTATAACAGCATCATATCGAACAATGGTTATTTGGAATATTACGGCGATCTGGATCCTGCAAGCAGTCACAATATCATCGGGGGACCGGATCCGCTGTTTGTGAACCCTGGTGGCTCGGATTATCGCCTTTCTCTTTCCAGCCCGGCGATCAACTTGGGAAGCAATAATGCCTATGGCGATTTGTCAGGTGCGAAAGACCTGGACGACAATCCAAGGCTATGGGGTGCGGCCATCGACCTGGGCGCTTACGAAAACCAGGATGCTCCGGTTATCACTATTACACCCGGTCCCGGCAATATCCTATATGTAGATCAGAATGTGAGTGGCAGCGATGGCTCCGGCAGTAGCTGGAGCAACGCCATAGTCGAACTGGCCGATGCGCTCCGGTACGCCAGGACGCTGAATAACCATACAACCGGAGATCCTCTGAAGATCTTTGTGGCCAAAGGCACCTACAAGCCGCTATATCACGCCGCCGACAATAGCTATACTATTGACGGCAACAGGCATAACAGCTTTGTGATGGTTAAAAATGTGCAGCTCTACGGCGGCTTTGCCCCTGAGGAGGGCGTAAGGGAGTTATCCGATGAGCGTTATCTGCCCTACAATACGGCATTGCATGAGCAGACGGTGCTTTCGGGAAATATCGGCCTGCCGGACGACAAATCCGATAACGCGTATAACGTGGTGCTCTCTGTCGGGGACATGGGAAATGCAACCCTCAATGGTTTTGCTGTTGTTGGGGGTAATGCCGATTTAGCGGAATATTCCCGGGTACATGAGGAGAATGTGATGAGAAACAGGGGCGGTGGTATCAATAACTGGTTTTCTTCCCCAACACTGACCCACCTTGATATTAACGGGAACTCAGCCATTTATGGTGGTGGTATCAGCGACTGGAACTCTTCTCCATCTACAACACTTGTGGCCATTAGCGGGAATTCAGCCTATATGGGGGGCGGGATTAATAACGAATTCTCCTCCTCTGCGCTTACCAACCTGACCATTAGCGGGAACGCCGCTGAATACGGCGGCGGAATTTTCAACTCCAATTCTACCCCCACAGTGACCAATGTCACGATCAACGGAAATACGGCGTTATACGGGGGTAACGAATGGTACAACAGCGCCGGAACACCCGTTGTCCGTAATTCTATCATATGGGGCAATGGTGTGTTCGGCGAACTTTACAACACGGCCTACAGCCTGGTACAGCACCAGTCCGAAGCCGGTAACCCGGATTACTATGCGCCAGCCAACCACAATCTCCACCCCGATACCGACCCGAGGTTTAGCAATACGGCTACCGGCGATTATACCTTGTTATACTGTTCCCCAGCCATCAACGCGGGCACACCGGATATTACGGGTTTAAACCTGCCGCAACTGGACCTGGGCGGGCAACCCCGCGTCTTTGCCGACCGCGTAGATATGGGCGCTTTTGAAAGTCTCGAAGTGCCTTATACCGGACCAGGCGTCGCCCGGACTTCCGGCGAGTTGGAAAGGGAGCAAGTCCCGAATGGCACTACCGACTATGTCCTTGGCTGTAACGATTGGCTGGCCTCGGTGACTACTACCGGCCTGCCAACCGACCTCGCCGGCAGCACCACCGTCCGGGTATGGATAGAAGATGATCCGCACCCTGCGCAATACGTGCGGCGCCACTATGAAATCGCGCCCGCCGACAATGCAGGAAGCGCTACCGGAAGGGTTACCCTCTACTTTACCCAGGCCGATTTCGATGCCTTCAACGATGAGACCGAACCGGCAAATCCCCTCCCTTCAGGACCAACGGGCGATGTATCCGTCGTGCTGATCGAAAAGCGCGGCGGGGTCAGCTCGGATGGCACCGGGAAACCCAATACCTATCCCGGTGCGGCGGAGACTATCTCAAACCTTGATGTGGTTTGGAACCAGGACGAGCAGCGCTGGGAAGTAAGCTTTGATGTAACAGGCTTTAGCGGCTTCTTTGTCAAAACCACCAGTTCGCCCCTGCCCGTCCGTTGGATCGCATTTTCGGCGCGGCTAAACGATCAAGATTACGGAGCGCTCGAATGGAAGGTGGATGAAAGAAGCGCCCTGCAGTACGAAGTGGAAAGAAGCACCGATGCCCGGAATTTCTCCAAAGTGGCAACTATCATCAGCCAGGGCGATGGCCTGCACGAGTACCGAATGACAGACCCGGACAGGGCGACAGGGATTCTCTATTACCGGATCCGCCAGGTTGACCTGGATGGCTCGCACAGTTACAGCAGGATCGTGAATGTGGCAGCCCCGAAAGGCGGCCGGTTACTTGCTTACCCCAACCCGGCAACCGACAAGATAACGGTGGAAATCGGTGCGGAATACATCGGCACGAAATTGCAACTGATCAATACAGCAGGTATGCTGCTTCAAAAGATAGACGTCGACAGGCCGACGCTTACGCTTTCCATGTACCATTACCCTCCGGGAATTTACATGCTATACACATTTGACGGAAGCATGGTCAGAGTAGTCCGGAAATAGGCCAGGCCTCCGGGATGTAACAAACATTTTATAATCACTATGAAAAAAAGGTTCTCTATAGTTCCTGCGCTGCTGTTTCTATGCACCTTCACCGCTCCCTTCGACTCCGCTCCCTTCGACTCCGCTCAGGGACCGTCACTTTCAACTCTCAACTTTCAACTTTCAACTCTCAACTTTCAACTCTCAACTACTACCGTTTGAAAATAGTCGACCTCGACGGTACGTACTCCTACCCGGCAATCCGCGCTGTATCTTTCAAAAAATCTGAAAGTACTGCTTCCCAAAGACAAACTCTATCCGAATCCTTCCGTAAAAGGAATGGTGATCTTCGGCAGACTAAAATACAAAAGCCCTCCATCCACACCTGTCGGTGTATACGGTAACGTATGCCCGACAGGTGGTTTTGAAAACTTCTAACGCCCCGGACCGGTGCTGCCGCCTATGGAGGTGACGACCGACGAGGTAGTAAAGGAAGTCGAAGATTTTGTACCGGGCTCGTATGAGCCTGAGGTATAAATCCCGAAAAACTCTTCAGCCCCGGTTACCGAGCCGCCGGTGTATAATGAATAGGTCTGGCCGGCTTTCAGCTTAGGGCTCGAAAACAGCATCGTGCTGCGGCTGACCGGGACCAGGAAGGTCAGCGCCTCCGTATTATCGGCAGTTAGCAGGGAAATAATCTGGCCGGCGGTGCTGCCCGTCATGATGACTGAGTACTGGGTACTTACCGACGCGGTGGGATTGCTGGTATTACCGCCCAACCCAAGCACGATACCACCCGTGATTTTAAAAGTACTGCGATCACAATCTATTCCTCCTTCCGGGTTCTGTGCTCCTATAGCCAGTACTTTTCCGCCGGTGATGGTAATAGGGCCGTTACTGTCGATGCCGTCGTTGGAGCTGCTGTGTGCGTAGATTTCACCGCCGTTGATATAGATGAACTTACCTGCATTGATGGCATCGTCGGCCGATTTTATCGAGATCTTGCCCCCGTTGATGGTCAGGATGCTCTTGCTTTCTATTCCTTCGTCTTTGGTGTCGATCGTAATGGTGCCGCCGTTGATCGTCAGGTAGGGATCGATGGTATTGTCGGTATCGTATGAAGCGGTTATGGCTTTACCGGTAGAGTTGATATTAATAGTCCCGTCGTTAATTACGACATAGCCCTCTTCACACTGAATCCCATCGTCGGTAGCGGTAATATCGAGGGTGCCTCCGTCTATAATAACGGCGTCGTTGGCATGCAGCCCGTCTTTTACTGCGCCGGTTACACTGATGGCAGCATCAATAATGCGGATATAATCGTCGCTGACGATGGCGTGGGAGTAGTTACTTTTAATGGTAAGTTTGCCTCCGCCGCTGAAGATCAGCTGGCCCTCGGAGAAGAAGGCGCCTTTCATATCTTCAGTACCGCTTGCCTTGTAGGTGCTGCCATCGGTAAGCCTGTTATCCGAATTCGGGGCCAGTACTACGAAGGCCCTTTTACCCGACTGGATATTGATGGCAGGTCCGTCGGGATTGGTTATGCCGGCGCCGTTGAGGGAAAGCCTGAACTTTTTTTCGCTGTAAATTTTGAGCGATCCGTCGGTTGTGGTACCGGAAACTTCGTATTCTATTTCAGCAATGGTCGCGGTGACAGTTACATCTCCGTTTGTTTCTGATACTTCGACGCCTTTTCCTGCAAAAGGATTGGAGATGCTTACCGTGGTTCCGAATTGGATCGTTACCTTACCCGAAAATGTCGAATTTGCAAGCAGGTCATCGGCATTGGCTGCAGTACCGGTATTTCCTTCAGACTGTTTGGATTCAGTGCCTGCGGTTCCTATTGTAATGGCTCCTCCCTCTTCTGATTCCGGGAGTATCTCGTCGTCACTCTGGCAGGAGAAAAAAAACGAAAGCATGAAAAAGACAAGGACGCGAAAATTATTCATGACTGCTTAAAATTAAGTTTTGAGGTAAATTCCGGATATATGAGCCAATACGTAGGAGAGCCCGGATCTGTTACAGGTATACAGGCGGGTATCGATGAATAAACGGGTTTTGTCGACGAACCGACCTATTAAAACAATGGCGGCCGGGCATAGCCCGGCCGCCATATGTAACTACCATCTATCGAAAAAAACTGCAATTAAACTCTAAGCAAGTGCTTTCTGGCTTTCAAGCCATTCTGTTACAAAGCTGTCGTCGATCAGGTGCGGATAAGCCCTGCATACCCTCTCGATTTCCTCAGCCTGCCCGGGCGAAAGATCTTCTTTCGGGTTCAGGCACCAGATCCCGTCCAGTAACCCCTGGCGGTACAAAACCTGGTGTACGCCGGCTATGCAGCCGTGAAAGGCGTTGAAGGGATCGAATATCGCCGCATTCATATCGGTTACCTCGATGTTGCGGGTAAAGAACTCGGATGCATCGGGATAGCCTGCTTCTACTTGTTTCTTTGTTTCTTCAAGCAGCCAGACCGCTTTGCCGGTCCAGGCGGCCCAATGCCCCAGAAGTCCGCCGACAAACCGTTTGGTGACCTTTTCCCCGTTGACGTCGAAGCGGTATTCTGTAAGCAGGTCGTTGACGATGTTGTCGTCATTGCCGGTATAAAGCGCTATTTCATCTCTCCTGGAAGAATTGCATACCGCCCTGACCACATCGATGGTCTGGTAGCGGTTGAACGCCGCCACCTTGATCCCGTAGACGTTAGGTATGTCTGAGAATGCTTTCCAGAAGTCGTAGCTGAAAGCCCTTCCGCCGATAGAAGTTTGCAAATAAAACCCTAAAACCGGCATTTCTGCTGCGACCGCCGCCACATGCCTCAGCACCTCTTCCTCGGTCTCGGTTTTAAAAGCAGCCATTCCCAGTAAAACCAGGTCGTAGCCATATTTGCGGGCAAGCTGCGCTTCCCGTAACGCCTGTTCGGTTTTGCCTACCACGCCCGCTATTTTCAGGAAAGGCCTGTCGAGACCGGCCGCGTCCACCTCCTCGGCAGCGAGCCTGAGCACCGGCTCCAGCAGGTCGTGCTCGGCATCACGGATCTCGAATTGCGTGGTATGGACAGCCACGGCGACCCCGCCGGCGCCTGCTGCCATATAATAGCGCGTAAGCCTTCTTTGCTTTTCTTCGTCGAGCTTACGGTCGGCATTAAGTGCCAGCGGATGAGCCGGGATCACCGTTCCCCTGTATAAAAGCTCTTTCTTATCTTCGTTCAGCATATCTGTGTAGTTTGTATTCTCTAATACTGTCCCTTGCGCTCCTGGAAGTGGGTCGGTTTGTTAATCGTCTCTCCGCCTTCCAATAGCCAGGTAGCTGTGATTTCAATCATTTGCTTGAGCGAAACCTTGGGATAGCCGAAGAGCCTGAACGATTCGGCTGCGTTGCTCAGCAGGGCAGTCCCTTGAGGCTCACCGGTAAATTGCGGGGTCTTCCCGAATTTCTTCCCGAACTCTTCCGCCAGCCATTTGACCGAAACGGTTTCCGGGCCGGTAACGTTAAGCAGCTTGGGAGGAGATGAGCAATGCAGGAGCGACCGGATGGCGATCTCATTGGAATCGCTTTGCCAGATCACGTTCACAAACCCGGTCGACAGATCGATCGGCTTTTCCGCCAATACCGATTTTGCTACTTCGAGCAGCACTCCATATTTGAAATCGATTGCGTAGTTAAGCCTGTACATTAGCACGGGAGTACCGTGCGTAAGGGAGAAATGCTCGAAAATCCGTTCCCTTCCCAGGCATGACTGTCCGTATTCTCCCACGGGATTCGGCTTGATGTCTTCGCTTGCGCCGCCGGAAGCAAGGTCTACATAAGGATAGACATTGCCGGTGGAATAAACCACGATGCGGCTGTTTTTGTATTTTTCCGCGACCCGTCCGGGGAGGTAGGCGTTCATGGCCCATGTATAGGCTTCGCGGTCTTTTGTTCCGAATTTTGTCCCGGCAAGATAAAGCACGTTGGGTGCTTCGGGCAGCGCCTGTAATTGGGCGTCGTCGAGAATATCCGCAGAGATGGTTTCTATGCCGTCGGCTTCGAGGGATTCACGGAGCCCCGCTTCACTGAACCTGGATACCCCTGTTACCTTGTTGTTTTTTCCTGCGAGCTGCAGCGCTTTTTTGGTAAGGCGGGCTATGCTGGGCCCGATTTTTCCGCCGGCCCCCAGAATGATGATGTCGCCGTCGAGGCCGGATATATCCCGGATGAGTTCATCCGACGGCGTCAGAAACTGCTCCTGAAAGGTGCTGATGTTAGTCATGAATACTTTGAAAATAGGTTATTTTAAAAACAATTCGTTAATGTTGATCAATGCCAGGAAAATGATCAGGACAAGACCTGCGAGCCCGGCTACCCTGGTAAAGGAGGAATTGGCCCTTGCTCCCATAATCTCCCTGTCGTTGGCGATTATATACATGGCTATGCCTATAATAGGGACCACGAAAATAGTGACGCTCTGGGCGAACACGATAAGTTCGAGCGGCAGCTTCCCGAATGCCAGCGCAATGGCGGCTCCTGCGATCATAACGAGCGCAGTCATGAGCCTGACCGGTTTTGAGCCGAAGCTGCTTCCGAATCCGAGCGCGTCGCTGAGAAGCGTGCCCCCCACCGAAGCGTTCCCGATCTGTGACGAGAAAGCTGCCCCGAAAAGCCCCACCAGGAAAAGAGTGGCGGCGTTGTGGCCGAAAATCGGCTCAAGGGCTTTGGCCATATCCGAGCCTGAATTTACGGTGAGCCCTTTCGGGTTCAATACCGCAGCGGCACAGACGATAACGACGGCGCTCATGACCCCGAGCAGCAATGTGCCGGTGAGACTGTCATTTTTTGCGTCTTTCAGGGCAGGATTTAACCTGGTGCGCTCCTGTATGAGATAGGATTGGTACAGGGCTCCGACGATAGAAAAACAGGAAGCTATAAAGGCAATAACAAGCCCCAGAGAACCGTCGGGAAGAGACGGCATCGTGAATCCTTCTATCATTTTTACCGGGTCGGGCTTGGCCAGCACGAACGTGGTAATAAACGAGAAAAGCATCAGCAGGATGAGGGCGATCATCGTCTTTTCAAGAACAGAATAGAACTTCCTGAAGAAAAGGAGGCTTACCGCCGCAATCGTACAACCGATCACCCAGGGAGTAGGGGAGGTTCCCGACAGCTCTCCCAGTGCGATCCCGACCCCGATGGAATTCCCGGCCTGGAAAGATGTCGAAACCAGGAAAACACATATTCCCACTACGACGGAAACGGGCTTTCCCCATTTCTTCCTGATGGTTTGCAGGAAAGAATCCGGGATGGTCGCCCCGATCCGGGTAGCCATAGCTGTGAACACGGCCATGAAGAAAATAGCCACTATGATGATCCACAGCATGTCGTAACCGTAAAGCGCGCCGAGCTTTGAAGTAATTGTGAGCTTGCTAGGGCCAAAAACGAGCGCCGCGGTGATCAGGCCGGGCCCCATGGCCTGAAGCCATTTGACAAAAGGATTTGCGGATTTTTCCAACTTTACTTTCTATTAGAGTTTTTTTAAATCTCAGGATCTGCCCAGTAAGTGCAGTATGCGTCGAGGAAAACAGGCCCTTTAAATAACTGGCATCCTCCGCAGTTGGCTCCCGGCTGCCCGGGAACAAACAACTTGCAGTTTTCACACAGGTTGTCAGGGATGGGCGATTTTTCCACGTAACCCAACGCTTTCCTCTTTTCTATCTCGGACGGTTCTACATTGGAAAAATCCGTACAGGGATCACCGGACGGCTTTTCTGCAACCGGGGCTTCTTCCGCAGTCTTTTCTTCTGTTTGCCCGCTTTTGCCGTTCCCTCCGCAGCCGGCCAGGATAGTCCCTGCTCCGAGCAGCAGCGCTCCGTTGCTCAGGATGTCCGAACAGAATAGTCGCCTGCTGATTTTACTGTTATTCATGTTTATGTGTTTGGTACAATGAGTTATCGTGTTATGCGGTTATTCCTTCAGCTTTTCGACGGAAGCCTTTACTGTTCCATCGACTTTGGCTGCCGAACTTTCAATGGCTTTGGCCAGGGCAGGAGATTTTTTCAGCGCGTCAGGCGCTTTTTTCAGTCCTTTCCCGATACCGTCTACGATAGCCTTCTGGGAAGAAACCCCGTAGCTGCCGGCCGATCCAAGCAATGCGGTCAGCTCAGCGGCATTTCCTCTCGCTGCGATTACGTATGAAGCATCTTCAAGGAATTTGTTCCTGTCGTCACTGTCGCTGAAGAATGATTTTTTTGAAAGCAGGTTGATGAATGCCAGTGAGGAGCCTGCGTCCGAGCTAAGCACGGCAGTGCGATAGAGCGGCTGCGAAGCATAGCGCTCGAGTATGCCTGCGAGCGCTTCCTGTACTTTGGCTCCCTGGAATTGTCCGAGGCTTAACGCAGCCTGCAGCGCTACCCGGTCGTCTTTGTCGCTGGCAAGCTCGAGGAGGTCGGGCAGGTTCTGAGCGAATCTTTCTGAAAGTATCGCACCGTGAATGCGTACGCCCTCGCTGGCATCTTTCAGGGCAGCTTTTGCCAGGGAGGCATCAAGCCCGCCGAGCCCGTCGATGGCATAAAGTGTATGAAGCCTTCCTCTGGGGTCCTGGTGGGTAGCAAACTGCTCTTTCAGAGCGGGAAGGATGGATTTGTCCTGCCTTTCGAGTATCAGGCGCTGTGCGGTCAGCCTCCACCACTGGTTGGGATGCCCCAGGTATTCTACCAGCTCGGCAGTGGATTTTGAGCCAAGGTTAACGTTTTTGAGGTCGCGTTTGGCACCATCGGAAGGGAAGATGCGGTAGATGCGTCCTTTGTCGCTCCCTTTCGCAAAATCCATGTCTTCTTTCAGGTCGTCGGGAATAGACACCGGGGTTTCGATGTGCTGCATGTACATATCTACAAGGTAAAGGTACCCGTCAGGAGCAGAATACATCGTAGTAGGACGGAACCAGGAGTCGGTTGAAGCAAGGAATTCGCGGTTCTCTTCGCCTTTGCCGCGGGTAGCTTCGAATTCGGCCTTCCCGGGGTTCTTTTTGAGAACAGTACGGTGCACGAGGTTACCCGCTACTTCTCCTGTAAATATCGACCCGCGGTATTCTTCCGGGAACGCATCTCCGCCGTAGTAGGTCCCTCCCGAAGCACCGGTAAAATGTCCTTCAGCCCATTCTGTCCGGTCGAGGCCCAGCGAATCGTAGTTGTGCTGGCGGCGACGGCTGCGTTCCGCTCTCCAGTAGGGCGGGGGAGTCTTCTGGAACATGACATCGTCTTCGTAAATCTTCACGCTACCCCTGGTTGACGGGAGGTAGGCATGCCTTTTGAGGTACCGGCCGGCAATGGGCGCCTGCTGGATGTACAGCGTATTCTGGCTGAAAAACCTGTTTCCCCAGTCATCGATAGCCAGGCCGAACTGACCATTGCCTGACTCGCTTTCGAATTTGTCGTTATCCAGCCTGAAGCGGAAATCGCCGCCACCGACATTGAGCTTCCCGGCGGCCGGGTTGCTGATCCTGCTCACCGAACCGGCCTGCCCGTTATTGTTGGCGTAAATCCAGTTATCTACTCCGAAACGGAAACTGGTGATCTGGGCTTCCGAATTACGATCGAAGAACCCGGTAAAAAGTACCTCTCTTATATCGGCTTTATGATCGCCTGTCGTATCCTTCAGGTAAAAAATCTCGGGAGCAGCAGCTACCAGGAGACCGCCTTTCCATGGGAAGATGCTGGTAGCGCTGGGAAACCGGTCGGCAAAAACCACCGAAGAATCTATTTTTCCGTCCCCGTCCGTATCTTTCAGGAACTTAATAATGCCTTTCGGATTGAGGGTATCCGCCTGCCATGGGTAGTCGGCCATTTCGACGACATACACATTGCCGTTCTCATCCATGACCATGTCGACCGGCGACTGGATATGGGGTTCGGTCGCGAACGGTTCTATAGAAAAGCCTTCTTTAAGCTCGAACTTTTTAAGTGCATCTTCAACCGACAGGCCCTCGGGATATTTGGGAGGTTCCTGGCATGATACCATTGTCAGCAGGGTTGCCGCCACAGGCAATGCGGTGTAAAGGCGGGTGTTTTTATTCATATCCGATTTGTTAATTAAATTTTGCTTTGCAGTGTTTGAATTATGGTTTCCATTTTTTTGGTAGTGAAAGCGACCAGACGTCATTCACGAGCGGCGGTGTCATCCCGCCTGCTACCCAGAGTTTGTCGCGGTATACAAAGGTTGCATGGGCGTGGCGTTCTTTCCAGGTGGTGTCCCCGTTCGCGTATTTTGTCCAGTTTACACCGTCGCGGCTATACCAGGCATCGTCCCAGTTTTTTGAAGGGTTGTTGGACCATCCGCCCAGTATCCAGATATGACCCCGGTACACGGCGGTAGTAAACCAGATACGTCCATGCCAGGGGGCGCGCTCAGTGAGCTGTTTCCAGTCTTTTCCGTTTTCCGAAACCCACACATCGTTGCGCGCTTCATAGGAAGGCGTATAGTTCCCTCCTCCCATGAGGTACAGTTTACCCTGATGCGCTATAACCTGGTGGTAGGCTCTCGGCGACCAGGCCGATGATGCTGCGACCCGGGTCCAGCTCCGGCCGTCTTCCGAAACCCAGATGTCATTCTTCAGGCTCGAGCCATCGCCGAAGTAATAGTTTTCAGTACCTCCGAACAGCCACAGTTTCCCTTTGAACTCTACCAGCGCACCGGCGAGCCTGGCCGACCAGGGGGCCTTTCCTTCCTGCTGCCAGTTGATGCCATCGGCCGAGGACCAGAGCTCATTGCCGGCTTCATGACCGGGTAAGCGCCCGTTATACCATCCGCCCATCATCCACATCCTGCCTTTGAATACCACGGCCATTGGGAAATCACTGTGTTTCCAGGGAGCGTTTTCATTTACCAGTTCCCAGTCTTTACCGTTGCGCGACCGCCAGATATCACGCGGCGGGGCTTCATCCGATTTAAACCACCCGCCCAGGATCCACATCTGGTTTTGATAAACAAGTTGCGCCTGCGAGTCGCGCGCGCGCCAGGTGGCCGCCTGGGTTTCCTGCTGCCAGGCAGGGGTTTGCGAAATCCCGGGGATCGCCGACACAAACGCCAGAACGGCAAGAGTAAGCGTTATTCCCGAAGTTTTTATACCGGCCTGCAGCATGTTTATTTGTTTCGGTTTTTTAATTTTTAATCAATTTCAAATGTCGTATATCGTAACCACGGACGGTCGTCCGTGGGCGACAGCAGACAGATGCCCGTAGACACGGGCATCTGTCTGTGGCTACCGGGGGCCGCCTGTGGCGGCAGACGGACGGCCGTCCGTCTGTACTGCCCAGGTAAGCGCATTTACGATCAGCTGTCTGAACTGAGATTCGGAAAAATCTTTCGGATACCCCAGTGACGTATAAAAAACTTTACCGCCATAGTCATTTTTCCTGGTCCAGGCGGCTGGCTCTTTCACGTTGGGCGTACTTCCCGTCAGGATTACCTCCGCCTTCGGATCTATCAACGGGCTTACCTTGTAGGTAGATCCGCTGCTTTTCCAGGGCTTTTGAGATATACCTTTCAGGATCGGGTGCCCGGCGTTTTCCTGCTTTACTTCCACAAGAGTACCCAGGGGTTCAGGTTCGTATCCTTTGTTCTCATGCCCGAGAATGTCGGGAACAAAACCCCACCAGCCTTCGTGGCCTTCGACCGCCAGTTTCTCTCTTACAGAGAATCCATGATTGGCGGTCCGGATACCCACTACGGGCTTTCCTGATTTGATAAAAGACTTTATTTTTTCCATCTGGGCATACGGAAGCGCTACCCGACGACAGAATACGACGAGTACATCGGCCTTATCCAGGGCGTCCAGGCTTCCGAACCGGAAGCTTTCATGCTTGCCGTATCCCTTTAAAACCGTGGTATTGAATAGACCTGCTTTCTGAAGGCTGTCGGCAAAAGGCGGAATCGTGATATGAGCCTCATAGTTGAGAGGATCTTCGCTTATCAGGAAAACGATATTGGGTTTCCGTGCTTTGCTCTGCCCGAATAGCGGATTGGCGTTCAAAACGCAGATCGCGAGGATTGCCAGGACGGGAGAAATAGAATTGATCGATATGAGATTTTTCATCGGGATAAAGATGTATTTTTCAAAACTTTGTCGATTTTCCTGTAAGCCAGTTCCCTGACTTCCAGCGGGAAATCATGCCCGGCATCAGGGTAATGTACTTCCAGGTGGTCGTCCGCCTCCAGTAATTTATATACGCGGCGGGCGCTGGCTTCTCCTTTTTTTACACCTTCGACATTAAAATTACCGTCGTTTACAGGAGAGTTGGAAAAGAAATACCGTGGTGCGATAGCCGCGATCACTTCGTCGAAATCAAAAGGCATTTTGGCAGGATCCAATCCGAATTTTTCCCGTACAAAAGGCATGTACCGGTCCTGCGCCCAGGGGCCCAGCTTTCCGCCATAACGTTCGGTCACGCTTTTCCCGGCATTGTAGCTGCCAAAGGGCGTCCAGCCGCAGCTTGAGACCACGATCTTAACCCTTTGATCGAATGCGCCCAGGAACATAGCGGTATGCCCGCCCAGGGAATGTCCTATAGCGCCGATATTACGGGAATCTACGTCGTGGCGGGATTGCAGATAATCAAGACAGCGGATATTGTTAAATGTGGCCAGCATCATGCCCGATTCGTACCGGTCTTTGGAAAAGTCATGTCCCGCAAGCTCTCCGAAGCTGGGATAGTCAGGGGCGAGCACGACATACCCGCGATATGCCAGCTCTGTCGCCGTGGCCCGGTTCGGTCCTGCTGCAGAGCTGTCGGTAAGGAATTTTCCCTTTTCGCCTGTACCATGCAATGCGATCATGGCGGGTACCCTGCCACCTGCGGGAAGATTGTTAGGGATGTACAGAAGGGCGGGGACTATCTCGCCCGGGTAGGATTGCAGGTGTATGGTGTACCTGTTGAAAAGCTTTCCCCGCAGGGTATCGATAAATGTAACGGCGGGAACCGGCAGGTTTTTCAGATCGGGCAGGGGGCCTGTAACTTCCTGTATGCCGGCAAGGATCTGCTTTCTTTTAAAAGGCCAGTCTCCCTTTTTATTAACGGTTTTAACTACTCCTTCGGCGGTTCTGTATTCCAGTATACCAGGCGACTGCCCCATCACCGGAAAGCATCCGGCCAGGTAAAGATACAACAGTATGATTTTGGAAGCTGTGTGCATTTGGCTGCGGCATAAGCCGGAAAAGAGTTTATTTGTTTCCTGTTTCGGGGATCCTGACGGTTTCGTTCAAAAGCCTTACGGCAGCCTCGATCAGGATAAGGCCGGCGTCGTCGGCTCCGACAGTACCCGATTCCATTTCATATCCGCCTTTGGCTTTTTCACCCGGAGGGGCTACATAATGTACCCCGTTGCCGTTAGAATATCCGAGCACAAGCGTATGAGGGAAAGGAGACCTGTTCCGCACCGCAATACCCATATCGGTCAGCGGCTCGCCGGGGAGCGTGACGATAGCGAGCGGCCCTATGGTAAGTGCCTGCACCTCAGCCATCACCAGGTCTTCCCCGATCTTTTTCTTTCCTGTTTTATCGAGCGGCAACGCGGCTCTGGCACGTTTCACGACAATGGAGTCGGTACTGAGTTGAACGCTGAAGTCGAAGGCGCCCCGGGCTCTTTTCGCTACTCCTGCCCCCATTTCATTGACTGCCTCGCGTCCCCTTTTCCAGGGATTGATGTCGCCCGCAGTTCCCTGTAAAAAAATAGCTTTTCCACCAAGAGTCGCCTGGATCTGCTTTGTAGCCTCTCCCGGCCAATCGGCGGAGATCTCGTCCGAATAGGGATAGATCGACACTGAATGCACCGACATATGATAAATGGATACAATGTTTTTCCCGGCGGCATCCCTGAAAGAAACCAGGCTCATGGTCCTGTCCATCGGGCCATAGTTGCTGCCGTCGGTGATGATATCCGGGTTGTAGGCTGCATGCTTATAGGTATAACCTTTCGGGATGCTGTTCTGAACTACTCCCCATTTTGGTCTTACAGGCCTCCGGTTGTTGGCGTAAGCTGAAATATCGGCTTTACCGATCCAGATGGTAGCCGGCTGGAGCTTACTGTTTGCCTCGCGGGCTGCGAGCACTACGCTGTCGAGCAGTTTCTGCATCCATTTCTTAAATGGAGGATAGTCATTTTGCGCGGGCACGTGCCGTATTGCCCACCAGGTATCGTCTTCCGCACCGCGGTAACCCTTTTTATAGACCGGCGCCCAGGGAGCAGAATGTGTATGCGTTGCCGAAACTATGATGTTATTTTCAGAAGTGCCCAGGGCAGCGCCGACCGCCTTGCGGATCTCATGTGTGGCCGATTCGCCTGCATCTACCAGATCGAGGCTGACAATGACACTTTTGGTGGCGCCGTCGCTGATTACGAGCACCCTTGTCAGGAGCGGGTCATTCACTTTAGGGTATTCTTTCCCGGTCACCCAGTTTTTGACAGCTATGTCGGGTGTAATATCCTTCTCGCCGTAGCCGACAGAAAGCTGTATATCCCGGGAAAAAACAAACAGGCTGGAGCAATTCACCAGCAGGGCTATTAATAGTAATCTCATTATCTGCAATTCCTAATTCATTAACTCATAATTACTTGAGCGCCTTATCAATAAACCGGTAGGCTTCTTCCCGCGCTTCCTTCGGGAAACTATGATCGGCATCCGGGTAAATCACCTGCAGCTTGTCCCCGGCATTCAGGAAATTATATCCCATTTGCGCTAGCCAGATACCCTCTTTTACTCCGTTGACGTCAAAATTTTTGTCCCCGACCGGAGAAGAGGAGAAAAAGGCCCTCGGGGCTATGGCCATCAGCAGCTCGTGAAATTCGAAAGGCTTTCTGCTCCCGTCAAACCCGTATTTCGACCACAGCGGCATATACCTGTCCTGGGCAAAGGGGCCGAGGCGCCCGCCATATCTTTCGGCAGCCACAGGGCCGATGTCGTAGTAGTCGAGCAAGGTCCAGCCGCAACTGCTGACAGTCACTTTTACACGGGTATCGAGGGCGGAAAGGAAAATGGCATTGTGACCGCCGAGGGAGTGACCGATGGCCCCGATACGGTTGCGGTCGACCATACCAAGCTGCTCCAGGAGATCGATGCAGCGCATATGGTTGAAAATGCCTTTCATAGTACCTGACTCATAATCGTCAGTTGCGAAATCGTAAGGGACGCTTTCTCCGAAGCTGGGATAATCAGGCGCTATCACCACATATCCCCGCAGAGCAAGTTCTTTTCCATAGCCCAGTGTCTGGCGCGATTTTTCATAGGAGCCCTCGCCGTCCACACTTTTTTTACCGGGCATATCGGTTTCGTGCAGGGCCAGCATGGCGGGTAGCTTTTCGCCCGGTCTGACAGAGCCGGGCAGATACAGGTAGGCGCTTACGGTTTCACCGGGTTTTACCTGTATACGGATATTGAGGCGCTTGTAGCCGTCCGTTACCAGCGAATCGACTACCTCAAAAGTCGGCGCGGGTAGTTTGGCGTGGGGCAGAGGGCCCATTACCGATTCCATTTCAGCTTTTACCCGGTTTCTGTATTTGTCCCAGTCGCGGGGCTTTCTGACCGTAAACGGAGCGCCGCCCTGGTCTTTGGTTACCAGGATCTGTTTCTTTTCAGGCTTCTTCGTACCGAGTACTTTATCTATTTCAGAAGCGAGCGATGCTGCTATCAGGCGGTGTCCCTCGTCGTTTGGATGAAGGTGATCTTCAAACAGAACCGCAGCCGATTGCCCGCTGGTATTATGGAAGTGCTCAAAAGTAGCCTGGTTATTGACGAACCCCGTTTTGTATCGCTTTGCCATTTTTCCGGCTTCGGCAATGTATTGAAGAATGCGCTCGTGAAGATAGTCCTGGTTTCCGGGCCGGTAGCCGTTTGTTGCCATCAGGATCACCCTGATCCCGCGGGCCTGCAGGGTTTCGATCATGAAGCTCATGTTGTTGCGGAACTTGTCGAGCGGGATCCTGGAAGGGTCGCCCTCCTTTTTAGTATCGATGTAGGCGTCGTTAGCGCCGAACCCGATAATGACCAGGTCGGGATTATGGTCGAGCACCTGGGCCTGGAACCTGTCCTGGGCATGTGCTGTCCGCGCCGTGGGCTTATTGTCGATCTTCCTGCCCGAATGACTGCCTCCGACTCCCGAATTGATCACAACGGCGTGAATTCCCTTCTCTCTGAGCAGATCGGGCAGCCTTTGGGCGAAGACGCGCTGAATGGTTTTCCTTTCGGCGGTAATTGAATTGCCGAAAGCTACGATTTTGAGAGGAGTATCAGCCGTCTGTGCAGCGGCTGCCAGGGGAACGCAAAGGATCAGCAGCCAGGCAAAAACAACGTACCTGATTAAATAATTTGAGAATTTCATCAATATAAAAATTAATGTTTGAAAGCAAGATGCGTAGCGTCGGTCAATATCATAAAGGTGAATTTCAATCCGATCCCGCGAAGGCTTTTCAATGACCGAGCGACCATTCTATAGCGTTTTTCAATAAGGTGGTAAACTGTTTATTTTTGAAATCATCAGGGTAGCCGAGCGCAGTGTAGAATACCGGGCTGCCGTCGGCAGTTTTCCGGGTCCAGGCAAACGGTTCTGTTACATTTACCGTGCTGCCGGTTAAAAGGACCGTCGAAGTAGTATCAATTAACGGGGCGACTTTGTAAACCTGTCCGTTGCTCCGCCACGGCTGGGCGGGATCTATGCCCTTCAGGATAGGGTGCCCGGCCTGCCCGGCAATGACTTTTACGTCGGTACCCAATTCTTCCGGTTCGTACCCGCGGTTTTCGCAACCCAGTATTTCCGGTACGAAGCCCCACCAGTCCTCGTATCCTTCGGCTAAGGTATCCCTGACGGAAAAGCCATGATTGGCAGTCCGGAGGCCGATGAGCGGCTTGCCTTTTTTGAGATAGCCTTTAATCGCCTGCATCTGTTCCGGCTTTAAGGCAAGCCGCCTGCAGAATACGACCAGCAGGTCGGCGTCTTCGAGCGCTTCCAGCCCGGGAAAGTGATGTGCTTCAAGCTTATCACCCTCCCCGAGAAGAACGGAAGTCTTGTACTGCCGTTCTTCCGACAGCTCTCTGGCAAATGGCGGAATCGTAGAGGTGGCTTTGTAATTGAGCGGGTCCTCGCTGATAAGAAAAACAATATGAGGTGTGCGCCCGGCTTCTTTCGGCTTTTGCTGGCAGGAAAGCGAGATAATGAGAAAAAGGATAACTAAAAGATGGGATTTCATGATCAGGTGATGTGATGATGTGACGATGTGATGATGTGATGATGTGATGGTACCCGCGGAAAGCGGATAATATGATATTCATAATTACTTTAAAACTTCCCTGATAACCGACAGGAGTATTGATTCCGATTGCGGGGCTACCGACGAAACCCGGGGCAGGGTTTCATACCCTCCCTCGGTATAGGAAATTTCCGTACCGATATATCCCTGGCCGCCTTCTCCGTATCCTGCGGTGCAGATTTCTTCACCCGGGAACATTTTCTGGGCGTTTAACTGGTACTCGACAAAAATTTCGGAAGGAAGGTGCAGCAACCGGGTCTTGCCGAGGTGCAATGCGCTTATATTGATGCCGGCGCCTTTTTGCTGATGCCTGAGCCAGGCTATTTTCCTGGCCGCGCCGAAACGTTCGTCGGCTGTAAAGCTGACACTGTCCTTCAGTACATCAAGAAGGGAATCTTCCTTCATAAAAGCGGCAGGAGGCAGTTGGACTATTTTGTTTTTCCAGACCACTTCAGAAGGAGTTTCACGTTTCTCTGCGGTATTCCATGCCTGTTCCATCGCTTTTTCGATGCGGGCTGCCAAAACGGGCCGCATCTGCTCCGATCCGTCGTTGTATTTGCCGGCAGCGACATTTCCCGCCGCACCTATGAAAAATACCTGCGGCGTACCGGTTTTGGTTTCTCTGGCCTTCCTTGCCATCCCGATAAATTCGGCGGTTACGTCCCCTTTGCCATAATAGCTCTGAGGGTGGGTCGCATAGTAGGACAGGGTTACTAGGGGCTTGTCTCCCGACCAGAAGCTGACGCTCTTGAGCCAGGGATCTATCAGCCCTTCCGGAGCTGCAATGGATGCGCTATCCCTCGTACTGCTCGGCCTTACGATTTTTACCTTGCCATCTTCTCCCAGTATACGCCTGTTGGAGGCTACTTTTTCAACTTCGGCCTTCCCGGTTGCGATATGGGACACAGGCTGAAGATTTTCCATAGCGCGGGTAAGCGCCAGGGTCGTTTCATCTATCACCCTGCGCAGGTAGGCATTGTTGTGCCGGGTACCGCCCAGCCCGTTCTCCTCCATCAGCTTTTCGGTAGAAAAATCGCATCTGGGCGCATCGTGCTGGTGAATTACATGTATCGTAACGCGATCGGGGGTAGTGCCGGCTGCCTTTGCGAGCTTTTCGGAAAAAAACTCCAGCCCTTCGTTGGAAAGCGTGATCCAGTCGACCGTCGCGATCACGATCGGTGCGCCCGCTCCAGTCAATACAATCCCCCTGGCGCTGAGGGAATCGGTAATCGACCTGGCGAGGACGTATGCGACAGGGCTGCCGATGGGTGGGGTGGCATCTGCCTGGAAGTAGGCGACTTTCAGTCCTGGACCGGTTTGGCAGGAGCCGATAAACACAGCCATTATACTGGCTATCAGCACGTGTAGTGTTCGGGAATTCATAAAAAAGGTTTTCGGGTTAGGAGTCATGATGTTATAAATAAGCACACTTATACCGCCGATATACCTATCCAACGAGCGGTACCTTCAGTTTTTGTGCATTACTTAATTCCCGGCCCATTTCAGGGCGTTTGCAAATAACAACCTGAACCGCGGCTCAGCGAAATCGGTCGGATGGCCTAACGAGGTGTAAAAAACTTTTCCTCCGTAGTCATTTGTCCTTGTCCAGGCTACAGGCTCCTTTATATCAGGGTTGGTCCCTTCTAAAAGTACGACAGATTCCGGATCGATCAGAGGGCTTACCCGATAGGTGCCCCCCTGGCTCTTCCACTCTTTGGTTAAGGAAATTTCCTGCAATATAGGGTGCGCGGCGTTTGAAGAGTTCAAGGTGATTACGGTTCCCAGATCATCGGAGTCATGGCCCTTATATTCGTGCCCGAGTATATCAGGGACAAAGCCCCACCAGCCTTCATGTCCCTCTACAGCCAGCTTTCCCCTTATTGAAAACCCATGATCGGCGGACCTTATCCCGACCACGGATCTTCCGGATCTGATATAGGATTTAATCTGGTCCATCTGCTGATGAGATAGCGCCGTGCGTCGAAAGAAAATAACCAGTACGTCAGCCTTTGCAATGACTTCCAACCCTTCGAATCTGTAGCTTTCATGCCGACCATGTCCTTTCAGCACTGTGGTCTTGAATAAGCCTGACTTCTGCAAACTGTCTGCAAACGGCGGTATGGTGAGCTCTGCGCTGTAGTTTATCGGGTCGTCAGAAATCAGGAATACGACATGAGGAATCCTGGTGCGCGTCTGGCTCCATACAGCCGGACCGGAAAGCAAATTAAGGGTTGCGACCAGGCATAGCAGGCCTTTAATGGAAAGTAAGTTGATTTTCATTTAATGATGCATTGTTTTGATTGAAACCTGACGGTTGGAACTCCACGGAAATTAGCTTTTTTACCTGACGATCAACTGATCTGATTCTACCGTGTACTGACCGGCAAACTCGGAGAAAGGAAAACTATCCAGTTTCAGCCGGCCGTTTGGTCCTTGCCGAAGTGTGACAGGCTCCCGGGGCACGATCCGGGTGTCTGATCCGGATCGCTCCACCTTCGCTTCAAACCAGTTTCATTGCAATGCTTTTTGAATGGTCGTCATCATAATGGATTCTGCTTCCGGAGTAGTCATGTTTACCCGCTTCTCTACTTCATAGCCGCCCTGGCCGTACGAAATTTCCGTGCCGATATACAGGATACCGTCATCGCCGTATGCGGCCGTACAGACATGCCCGCCGGGCTTCAGCTTTTGGGCAGCGAGCTGGTATTCGACAAACGGCTCCCCGGGCAAATGAAGCAGCCAGGTATTGCCCAATTGAAGCGATGTAACGACCAGTGGAGACCCATTTTTGTTTTGTTCCAGCCACGCAAGCTGCCGGACTGCGGCAAAACGGTCAACATAGCTGTTGGAAGTGTCGGCTACGATAAGCCGTAGCGTATCGGCCTGAAGGTGGTTGCCGAAAGGAAGTGAAAGCGGCTCAGATCTCCACCCGATTTCTTCGGGGACTTCGGCTGGAGTGGCATTGGCAAAGGCCTCTTCCATTGCATTCATAATCCTTTCTTTCAGGACCGGCCGCATTTCAGGGCTACCGTTATTGTATTTCCCGGCAGCGATGTTGCCGGCAGCGCCGATAAAGAAAACCTGGGGGACCCCGGTTTTCTGATGGACGGCATTGCGCGCCAGCCCGATGAATTCGGGATTTACATCGCCCTTTCCATAGTAGCTCTGCGGGTGCGTGGCATAGTAGTTGAGGGTTGCAATGGCTTTGTCGTTATCATCCCGGAATGTAACGCTTTTCAGGAAAGGATCTATTACGCCTTCCGGCGCATTGATGGCGGCGCTGTCCCTGGCGCTGCTGAACCTGACGATCCTGACCTTGCCGTCCTCTCCGAGTATCCTTCGGTTGGAGGCCACCTTTTCGACTTTCGCTTCCCCGAAACCGATAGCTTTGACCGGCCTGAGGTCCGAAACGGCCGAAGCAACGGCATCGGCCGTCCGTTTCATACAGTCGTCGAGGAAGGCAAGGTCGAACTGCCTGCCTCCCAGCCCGTGGGCGGCAAGTATCTTTTCGGAAGTGGCATCGCACCAGGGCGTGTCATGCTGATGGACCGTATGGATGCTGACCCGGTCCGGAGTTGTCTTTGCCGCTTTCGCCAGGTAAGACCTGAAGAGGTCCATCGATTCGTTAGAAACGGCGATCCAGTCGACGGAACAGAGCACGACGGGCTGCTGTCCGCGGGGAACGAGTACTACGCCGCGGGCACTCAGGGAGTCGGTCACGGACCGTGTAGGCGCATAGGCCACAGGGCTCCCGATCGGGGGTGTTACGTCGGCCTGGAAATAGGCGACTTCCAGGCCGGGGCCGGTCCGGCAGGAGCTGATGAAGACGGTCAGCAGACCGATCATCAGCGTATTTAATTGTCTGAATTTCATGAAAACGACTAAGAGTTAGGAGTGATGACTTAAGGGCAACTTTATTCAATAAGCATACTAATATGGCAGATATACCCATGTGCGTCCCGGGGCCTTACATCGGGGATAGGGCTGAAAAGAAAAAGCCCCGGATCTTCCTCCGCAAAGAGTTGTATCCGGGCCTTCCGAAGGAGCTGTCTCTAATATTTCTAACTAGCGAGGACTTTTTAAAAGACAGCCCCGGTTTCTCAATAATTAGGGTTCTGCGCGAACGGCGCGTCAATATTCAGGTCGATCTGGGCCTGTGGAATCGGCCAGAGCACGTTGTGGGGCTTCATTCTGGCACCCGGTATCATCGGGTTATCGTTGTATTTGAGCGTCCTTTCCAGCAGCTTGCCTACACGGCGCAGCGTGACGAGGCGCCATTCCTCACCATATAATTCCCTGACGCGCTCGTCGAGGACATAGTCGATATTGAGCTGGTCGACAGTAGCGGGAGTGGCTTTAGACCTGGCCCTTACGCGGTTCACATCCTTTAGCGCCAGGTCCTTCTGGTTGGTACCCAGGTAGGCCTCTGCACGAAGCAGCAGGGACTCGGCAAAGCGTAGCGCATAGAAATCCTTATGGGTCGCGCCGCCGCCTGCCCGGTTGGGTTCCAGGAAGTAATTCTGCGGATCAAGGAATTTGGTATGAACCGGGAAAAGGTTTTTAGTAGTATCCAGCATCAGGTTGGGCCTGGCAGGATTGTAGAGACTGAAGTCGATTTTCTTGTTGTGATAGGCAGAAGCCGGGTTATCGTAGTAGAAGTCGCGGATAATGTTGTGCTTCGCATTGCGCATATCGATGTTCCAGTTATCCTTCCAGATGTAATAATAGACCAGGTTGGTACCTCTTACGTTTGCGGTTCCGCGGCTCAGTATATCGGAATACCCGGTGTGAACACCGTTATAAATCGTCCCGAGATAAGCCTGCTTGCCATCCGGGGTAAGACCGATGTCGAAGTACCGGGGGCCGAAGATATAGGCCGTCGCGACTTTTCCTCCTCCCTGTATATCAGGCTCGCATTGGATTACCCACATCGCTTCCTTATTTTCAGGAAGGTTATGATTGCGGTAGCCGAATAAATCGTAATACGGATCACCGGAGCCGAAGATGTCATTGTTCAGACGCGTGCCGAAACGCTGTGTCATCAGGTCATAGCCGGAATTATCGACCACTTTGGTCAGTGCTTCCACTGCCAGCTCAGGCTTCTTCAGCTCCAGGTATACTTCTCCCAGGTAGTGAAGTGCAGGTCCTTTGGTGATCCTGCCAGGCGCAGCTTCTTTTCCACGGTCGGGAAGGTGCTCAGATGCGAATTTAAAGTCCTCTGCCATAAGCTCGTGGATAGAAACGACAGGATCTCTTGTAAAATCGGCCCTTGCCGAGCTTACCGGGCTTTTCAGCAATGGGATGTCGCCGTAGGAGGAAACCAGGTACCTGTAGGCAAATGCCCTGAAGAACCGTGCTTCGGCGATATAGAGATTTTTCCCTGCTTCTCCACCCTTAAAAACGCCGGGATCGGCCAGCCCGACTTTCTCGATCAGGACATTGGCCCACTGGATAATCTGGAAGCCCGTATTCCATGTATCCACTACATACCTGGCAATGGGCGTAGCATCCTCGTAGCTGTTGAGGTACGCCACCTGCCTGTCGGGATTTTCGCCTACGTAGCCCAGGTCGCTGCCATGCGACTGCCAGTTCATGGTACCGAACTCTCCGAAAGAGTAGTAGGCTGCCCTGACCCTGTCGTGAAGCGCGGTAATGCCCTGTAGTGCCCCTTGTTCGGTCAGGTATGCGTTATCCGGTGACAGAAAGTCCCTGGGAGTTTCTGTCAGGATGGAATCATTGCAGGCAGAAAGGCCCAATACCGAGCACATCGCCAGGCCTGCGGCTATTTTTTTGACGGAAATTTCCTTGTATTTCATAAGTATCATCATTCTGTAATTATCAAGCCTAAAAACTAAAACGAACGCCACCGACGAAGTTTCTCATCAGGGGAGTATCTGTGACGACATTGTTCACCGCCTGTCCTGTTGTGTTCCAGCCGTATACTTCCGGATCCCAGCCCTGCCATTTGGTCCATACGTACGGGTTTTTGGCCGATACATAGAAGGTGCAGTTCGCAAGGCCCACTGCTTTCAGTGCCGAAGCACCAAGAGAGTAGCTCAGCGATACATCCTGCAGCCTTACAAAGCTGCGGCTCTGGTAGATACCGCTCTGGCGCGGAGGATTGTTGTAGATCCCGGTCGTATTCTGGGTAGGGGCATCCGGCCTCCAGTAAGCGTTGATCAGCGAGTTGTTCATCCTTTGAGGCATGTAATAGCGGGGGTTGATGTTTTCCGCGTTTTCACCCAGGAAGTAGCCGTTGCCGCCCTGTATCGAATTGAACATGACACTCAGTGAGAATCCTCTGTAGGAGAGCGTGTTGGTAATTGCAAAACGGTAGTTGGGCTCCCTGTAGCCGACTACGGTACGGTCTTTGTCGGGTGTAATCTGATTGTCGCCGTTCAGGTCTTCGTAGCGGAACTGCCCGGGGTACCAGCCGGCATAGGGGATCTGCTTGTTGAATAATTCCTGTTCAGTCCATACTCCGCCCGACATTTTATAATCGTATAGAGAGGAGATAGGTTCTCCTACAAACCAGCCATTTCCCGGGTCGGCATCATTTCCGTTGCCATACAGCTTGGTAATTTTGCTCCGGTTGAGTGAGAAAACAAATGCAGTTTCCCACTTCAGCTCCCCGGTCAGGTTTTTTGAGTTGATCATAAAATCGACACCCTTGTTGGCTATCCCTCCTATATTGGCCCATACGCTGGTATATCCCGCCGCCCGCGGAAGCTGGCGCTGTACCAGTACGTCGCGGGTTTTGGAGCTGTAAAGGTCCAATGTACCGGTAATGCGGTTGTTGAGGAAGCCATAGTCGAGACCCAGGTTAAAAGACTCTGTCGTTTCCCAGCTCAGGGCGGAGTTGCCGAGTGTAGAAGGATAAAGCCCCACGGCAGGTGACTCACCATAGACATAATAGCGAGTGGCCATCCGCGAAAGGCTTGAATACCGGCCTATCCCCTGGTTGCCGTTTTTGCCGTAGGAAAGCCTCAGCTTGCCGTAGTAGTTGCCGGCCCCGCTGAAGAGCGATTCTTCCGAAAATACCCAGGCAGCCGACAGGGACGGGAAATTAGCCCATTTGTTGTTTGCTCCGAAACCCGAATAACCATCTCTGCGGAAGGTACCGGTCAGGATATAGCGTGAATTGAACGAGTAGTTCAGCCTAGCCATAAGCCCTATGCTGCTTTCATCCCAGGCCGTGCTGGCTACGCGGGCAATAGTGGCGAGCCCCATATTATTGTACCCTAAAACCTCGTTGTCGAAACCCTGGGCAGTCAGCGTAGAGGTGCTGGCCGACCTTTCCTCCCGGGTATAAAGCAAAGTGAGGTTCACGTTATGCTTGTCGAACGAGCGCTGGTAAGTGACGATGTTATTCAGGATCCAGTCTTTATTCTGGATTGGGTTTTTAGTAGCCAGCCCTCTTTGTGAAACTCCCTGCGGTGTATTGTAATTGTGATAAGAGTTGTTATTTTCGAAGGCAAACCGGTTGGAAAAATTCAGGTCATAAGAGAGACCTTCTACCCAGGGTACATTGATTTTTGCCCTTCCGGTCATTTGTAACTGATTGGTTTTGTGTGAGTTGTTTATGTAAGTGTAAACCAGCGGATATGGCTGGAACAACTCGTTGCCCAGGAAAATGTCGTAGTTAGGTTGCCCGATGTGGTTGTTGACAAGCGGGCTTGCCACGCGGGCGTCGGTCAGGGAAGCCGGTATCCCTGATTCATCGGTATAGGCATAGGCGGAGTTGAAGGTAAGCTTCAGCCAGTCGTAGACGTTGCTTTCAATATTGCTCCTGAGTGTAAGGCGTTTGAACTGGTCATTCTTTTGTATACCGTCCACATCGGTGTACGAGCCGGAAAGGAAGTAGTTCAGCTTTTTTCCATTTTTGCCCGACAGGTTCAGATCGTAATTTTTGATCGGGGCCGTCCTCAATACAGCATCGACCCAGTCAATCTCTCTCCCGGCAAGGTAGTTGTCCCTTTCTTCCTGGGTAAGCAGGTAGGAAGCGACCAGTTCCCGGTTGGTGACATCGGGTCTCACCGGCCTGCCTTCAGCGCTGGTCGGGTTGGTGGCATACCACTGGTAGACCTGGCTCTGGTGATTGTAGTCTACCAGACGGACAGCAAATTCATCACCGTTCATGACCCGCATCGGGTTGTTGGTCATTTTCTGAAAGCCGTGGTAGGTGTTGAAGGATATAACCGGCTTGTCAGTTTTCCCGCTTTTGGTGGTGATAATAATCACACCATTGGCAGACCGTGAACCGTACACGGATACCGCGCTTGCGTCTTTCAACACGTCGATCGTTTCCACGTCATTGACGTTGATGTCGGCCAGCGATCCGTTATATATGATATCATCGATTACGATAAGCGGGCTGTTGGAAGCCGAAAGGGAATTTTGTCCGCGGATGGAGAAAGAAGGCTCAGCGCTGGCACCACCCCTGTTTTCGATGTTGACCCCGGGAGCCGCGCCGGTCAGTGCCTGCATGATGTTGACATTGGCCTGGTTCTGTCTTTCCTGCATGTTTACCCTTACTACTGAGCCGGTAAGGTCACTTTTTTTCATTGTACCATAACCGACTACCACGAGCTCGTCAAGGGCTTTGGTGTCGGATTCCATCCGGATGTTGATGACAGATTGGTTGGTTACCGACACTTCCTGGCTTACGTACCCCACAAAGGAGAAGACCAGTGTTACCTCGCCGTCGGCGACAGACAGGACAAAACTCCCGTTTGCATCCGTGACCGTTCCCTGCTGGGTCCCTTTTACCACAATGCTTACACCGGGTAATCCGTCCCCGGTTTCATCCGATACCGATCCGCGGATTTCCCGTGCAGCTACTGCAGGTCGTCCCGCGGGCACTCTCAGCCCTTCCAGGAAGGACTGCTTCTCTTCGACGGCCTTTGGTGTGAGCAATATCCTGCCGGAAAGTACCTGGTAGGATATTTCCAGAGGATTTAGCAGCATGTCGAGGGTTTCCGAAAGAGACTTACCGCTTACATTAAGCGATACCCGCCGGTGCGCCCTGATGGTCTTCTGGCTGAAGGCAAATTTTATATCTGCCTGTTTTTCGAGTAAGGTCAGGATATTCCTGAGCTCGGTCCTTTCGACATTGAGGGTGACGCTTCTGGCCAGTAATTCCTGCGCGGATGTCCCGCTAGCCACCGCTGTAACGGTGAAAATCACGAGAATAATAAACTGTGTCAGTGAAATTTTCATCAGCATGAAGAGGTGTGAGCACCTTTTTGCTTTCTTTTTTTCCATAATTTTAGATGTTTCTGTTTTTGCCAAAAAATAGGATCCAATACTACCGCTTATTCACCGGGCAAGGATGAATGACAAACGCGGCAGTTTTTGAGGCGCCGGGATGGTGGTGAGAGACCTTCCGGCGCTGCTTTTTTCTCGATCTCCTGTATTTTTATTTACATAGGCTTGACTTTTTTAGTTGTTTTTCACCGGATTTTATCAATCGCAGCCAATACCGCTTATTAATATACGAGTACCTTTTGTTTCGTATCGGGCTCCTACAGACTTACAAACCAGTTCGAGCGCATCGTAAAGCGCCAACCCGTTGATATCGCCGGTAAAGGTACATTCCTCCAACCCCTCGTGGGACAATACGATCTCTATTCCGAATTTTTTGAACAGCAAGGGAGCTATGTCTCTTATTTTGTCATTATCGAAAATCATCTCGATAGAAGCAGGTACCTGAATAGCAACCGGCACCTCCACCACGCCGGTCAGCAGATGGCCGTTTTCCGGGTAATAGGTGACCCGCTGATTGGGTGTAAGAACTACGCCGCTCTGAGTTTTAAATAATGTATTCTCCGGGTTTTTGTTCTCGCCGCCGCTTTCAAATACTGATACCTTCCCGCTTACGACTTCCACTTCCAATGATTTATTTTTCTGATGAGTCCTGATCCAGAAGCTGGTACCCAATACCTGCGTGACGAGCTTGCCGTTGTGAACAAGGAAGGGGCGTTCGGGATTAGGGGCGATTTCAAAAAAAGCGCCGCCAGTGAGAATAACCTCTCTTTTCTCTGCCTGGAACCGCCTCGGGTAGTCCAAAGTGCTGCCGGGTAAAAGTGTCACCTGGCTGCCGTCTCCGAGCAGTACTTTGACGGGCTCGTTGCCGTCATTTATTTTTTGTATCCGGTCGGGCAGTTCCATCGAAACCGTATTGCGCTGTTCTTCCGGCTTTTCGGGCCGGTAGGAATTCCAGGCCAAACCCACGCCTATGAGCAGCATTGCCGCCGTTCCGGTATAAAGCCAGGCAAGCGTCTGCCTACGGCTTTTTCTTTCCGGAAAATGTTCCCCGGCCTGCAGGTCAGTCCGGATATTGTTCCATAATTTATCCTCCAGCAACATCTTCTCCTCATCCGATAGCCGTATATCATCCCCTTTGTGTAAACGGTCGTACCATTGATGAATCTTCCGCTGTTCATCATCGTCGCATTCTCCCCTTACGTAGCGACGCAGCAATTCATGTACCTGTCTTTTATCCATCCGACTGTTTCGGTCTGTCCTTTCCCCGGGGAACAATCTATAACCCCGGCAATACAAAAGCCGTAAATTTGGGTATGATCCCTAATGTAGATAGGAGAATATTTGAAAAATTATACTATAAAGATTATTATGCTTTAATATTCTTCGATATATCCAAATATTAAATAGCCGGAAGCTTCTAGTTCAAACCCAGCCATATCGCAAGGATCAGCGTATCGCTCAGGTAAACACGCAGGTACCTCAGCGCTTTGCTCAGATGATATTCAACCGCTTTTTCGGAGAGTTTGAAATGAGCAGCAATTTTTGATACCGGCCAGTGTTGAAAGCGGCTGAGACGAAATATCTCTTTCGATTTTTCCGGTAAATCTTCCAGTCCTTTGTCGATAGTTTCCAGGAGGTCGTTGAATAATATGGTCTCTTCTGTGGTTGTATCTTCCCTGAGATTCAGATCTTCCAGTTGCTCATCGAAGTCGTCGAGCAGGATCCGGGACCGGTAATAATCGATCGTTTCGTAACGCACCGCCGAAAACAGGTACCGGTTGAGGTCGGTAACGAACAGCGTTTTTCTTTCTCTCCACAGCCTGGTAAAAATGTCCTGGACAATTTCTTCGGCAATTTCCCTGCGGCCTGTTTTCCGGTATACTACCCGGTACATCGGGTACCAGTATTTCCGGTAAATGCTACTGAATGCCGCTGCATCTCCCGACCGAAACGCCTCCAGTAATAGGGAGTCCTTTTCCTGTTCCATGCTTTTCAAATCAGTAGCAATATTAAGTCCGTTTCACCTCCCGGTACAGAAAGGTACGGTACCGGGAGTCAAAGTTAGATAATACAGGAGTTTGACCCCTGAGCCTCACCTTTGTACAGTAATGATCCGTTGTTAGGGCTGCGGATACTCATTGCCCGGTGCGAATTTGTAATGAGGCATCCCGATGAATTTAAACATGTTTTTGACTTATGTTGGATTAGTTAGGATATTAGGGCTTCGGCGACCATTCAAGGGAGATACCTAACACCTGCATTATTCATATGACATACATGACGGTTTCAAAAACAAAATGGTTATTGCTGTTCTTCCTGTTATCTCTTGGAGCTTCTGTTCTCGGGCAGGCCGGAGATACGAGGAAACCGTGGACTTACTGGTGGTGGATGGGAAGCGCTGCCAACCGGGCTGACATTACCTGGCAAATGGAACGGTTTGCTGCAAAGGGCCTGGGGGGAGTCCATATTATCCCCATTTACGGAGCTAAAGGCTTCGAGTCGAAGTTCGTTCCCTTCCTGAGCAGGGATTGGGTCGATCTGCTGCAATTTACGATCGGGGAGGGGCGCAGGCTGGGCCTCGGGGTCGATATGACAACCGGGACAGGATGGCCGTTCGGAGGACCCGACGTGACGCCCGGTATGGCTGCCATGAAATGGGAAATTGAAAACGGAGAAGTCGTGACCGGAATGACGAAGCAGATGGTAAAACGGGCTGCTCCGGGAGGAGAGGGGTTGGTGCTTGATCCGTTCGGCAGCGGAAACATGGAGAAATACCTTCAGAAATTTGACCGCGCGTTCAATGGCCTGGAGGAGCTGCCGAGGTCTTTATACAACGACTCCTATGAAGTATACGGCGCCAACTGGACGCCGGGTTTCGCGGGGGAATTTACGAAAAGACGCGGCTATCCTTTTGCCGAAGCCGTCGGGATGCTTTCCGGAAAAGGCAGCGATGAGGAAAAAGAGCTGGTCAGGATAGACTACCGGCAGACGCTGGCGGAGCTGCTCAGAGAGCACTATACCGTGCCCTGGGTTGAATGGAGCCGGCAACGGGGAATGAAGACCAGGCTCCAGGCCCACGGATCGCCGGCCAATATACTCGACATCTACGCAGAAGCCGATATCCCGGAAACCGAGTCGTTCGGTACCAGCCAGTTCCCGATACCCGGGCTGAGAGTAGACCCTGATTTTGAGGAGGAACGCTTCGGAAAACCGAACCCGCTGGCTATGAAAATGGCTTCGTCTCCGGCGCACCTGGCCGGGAAGCCGCTGGTAAGCAGCGAGACCACCACCTGGCTTGCCAATCATTTCAAAGTTTCGCTGTCGCAGGTCAAGCCCCAGGTAGACGAGCTTTTTGTTTCGGGTATTAACCATATTTTCTACCACGGCACCACTTATACTCCGCGGGATGAGCCTTTCCCGGGCTGGCTGTTCTACGCTTCTACTAACTACGGGCCTCATTCCCATTTCGATAAGCATTTTCATCTGCTGAACGCCTACGCAACACGTATCCAGACCTACCTGCAGCAGAGCGTCCCGAAAAATGATATACTGCTATATTTTCCTATCCACGACCTGTGGGCTGAGGCCGGAGAAGAGCCTGTGTCGATACGGATGCTGGACGTGCACCATACCGAAAAATGGCTTGCCAGGCTTCCCTTCGGAATAATAGCCAAAGACCTGTGGGAAGAGGGATATACCTTCGACTACATTTCAGACAACCAGTTGAAAGCCGTGAAAAGCATGGCAGACGGCCGGCTGGATACCGGCGGTGGAATTTATAAGGCGCTCCTGATCCCGGCATGCGCCAACCTGCCGGAAAGTACGCTTGACGAACTTAAACGGCTGTCGGAAAAAGGCGTCAGCATTATTTTCGAGGGTCCTTTGCCTAACCGGGCTACAGGATGGGCAGGCAACGCGGCGAGAAGTATGAAGCTCAGGGAGGATTTAGCACTGCTGGCTAAAAAGAAAAATGTTTTCACCTCCGGCAACTGGAGGAGCGAGCTGGAAGCAGCCGGTGCGGTGCCGGAAATGATCGCGGGAAAAGGCTTACAGTTTATCAGGAAGGAATACGGGAACCGTGCCTTTTATTTTATTGCCAATCTTTCAAACCGCTTTAATGCCGGATGGATAAAGCTGAATAACATTGCCGGGGCAGCAACGGCATCGGAACCCCTCACAGGCCTTAAATACAAGCTCCCGGTAAGAGAAACGGGCGGCGTACGGGAGTTTTTCATCAGGCTGCTACCCGGGGAATCCGTGATGATTCTGGATGAGGAGCAAGCCGCGGGACCCGAGCCCCGGTACCCTGCCGGTCATTCGTTCAGCCTGGCCGGCTCCTGGAAGCTGACATTCACGGAAGGACAGCCCCGCCTTCCGGGTCCGGTAGTGATGCAGGACCTGAAATCGTGGACAGCCCTGCCGGATTCGGGTGCTTATTTTTCAGGGACTGCCGTTTACAGGCTTCAATTCGATCTGCCCGACGGCATTCCGCTGCAGCGCGAAATAGTCCTTGACCTGGGAGATGTAAGGGAAGTAGCCGAGGTCAGGCTGAACGGGAAAGATGCGGGGACAGCCTGGAGTATCCCCTTCCAACTGAGGCTTCCTGCCGGGGCGCTGAAAAGGAAGCAGAACGTCCTGGAGGTAGCGGTTACCAATCTCTCAGCCAACTACATGCGTTTGCTGGATGAAAAAAGCCCCGGCTGGAAGAAATTCTATGACATTAATATAGTGGACATTACCTATCATCCTTTTAAAGCAGCACTGTGGGAGCCGATGCCTTCAGGATTGCTTACAGGTGTAAAACTGCTGTATTGAAATGTGCCCGGGAAGGGAGCAAGGTTCAATTTCCGTTTTCAGATGTTGCTACTTTGCCTTAACTTCGTAGTTAAGTTCAGCGCCTGCCTTCCGGACAGCGGAATGCAGGACAACCGGTAACCATTAAAACCGATCAGTGCATTGATTTCAGATTTCGGCCAGATTCTCCTTTTCCTGGTAGGCGCTACCGTCCTCATCTCGGTAGTCCTGGGTATTTCCTCGTTATTGCGCGTAAAAAATCCGAACGAAGAGAAGCTGACTACCTACGAGTCGGGAGAGGACCCGCAGGGTAATGCCAACGTGCAGTTTACGATGCGGTTTTATGTTGTAGCGCTGGTGTTCGTTCTTTTTGAAGTGGAGCTGCTGTTTATTTTCCCCTGGTCGGTAGTGTTCGGCAACAGGGAGCTGATTGACGCAACCGGGGGGGCTATGGGGATGGTTTGCAATGGCTGAAATGACAGTGTTCGTGCTGATCCTGGTTATTGGACTTGCCTATGCCTGGAAGAAGGGATACCTGGATTGGATAATGCCGCGCGTTCCGGCTTTAAGCATCAAGTCGCCGGTGCCGGCTGAGCTGTATGAGCAATTCAACGCCCGGCAGAAGGATAGAAAAGCAGTGAAGGAGGGTGAGGGGGAGTAAACCCAGGTTTATTTTTGATTGTATATGGTCGAGCGAATAAAAACAGGAGACGGCGGGATAATACTTACTACGGCAGAGGAGCTGGTTAACTGGGCGAGGTTGTCGTCCCTCTGGCCTATGGGTTTTGGCCTGGCCTGCTGCGCTATAGAAATGATGGGCGCATATGCTTCCCACTTCGACCTGGAGCGGTTCGGTGTTTTTCCGCGCCCTTCGCCGAGACAGTCGGATGTGATGATCGTGGCCGGGACCGTCACCTTTAAGATGGCTGACCGGGTAAGAAGGTTGTACGAGCAGATGCCCGAGCCGCGTTATGTCATTTCCATGGGGAGCTGCTCCAATTGCGGCGGACCTTACTGGGAGCATGGTTATCACGTCGTCAAAGGAGTCGACAGGATTATCCCGGTCGATGTGTATGTGCCGGGATGCCCGCCCAGGCCTGAGGCGCTTATCGGCGGTTTTCTGAAGCTCCAGGCGAAGATCAGAAAAGACCGGCCTCTTGCACCGAAGCTTGCGCTTGAAGTGGAAAATGAAATTCATTCTGTTTAATAGATCAACACATGCTGTTTGGTGAGATTGTATCGTCCCTGGCAGAGGAATTCGGCGAGGAAATCCTGGTTGCTGCCGATGAAGCGGTTATTCAGCCTTATATAGAGGTACCTGCAGGTGAAATAGCTCCGGTATGCCGTTTTCTTTTTGAAACCCCCGGGCTGTTTTTTGACTATCTCGCCTGTATGACCGGCATTGATAACGGTCCGGAGAAGGGTACGATGGAGGTGATCTACCATCTGAATTCCATCCCGCTGGGTCACAGCCTGGTCTTAAAAGTGACGGTTGAGCGGCTGCCGGGCCCCGGGGAATTGCCGAAAGTGCCAAGCGTAAGCGATATCTGGCGTACCGCCGACTGGCATGAGCGGGAAATATACGACCTGTTCGGGATCGGTTTTGAAGGGCACCCCGATATGAGGCGTATCCTTATGCCTGCCGACTGGGAAGGATTTCCTCTCAGGAAAGACTACCAGGAGCAGCTCTATTATCACGGAATAAAGGTAGCGTATGAAGACCGGGACGATCCCGGTGAAATTTCCGGGTAGTATTCCGACTGGTTTCGATATTTCTCTTTAACTTGGTTGCAAACCAGCGCCTATGAATCGTTTTGTTTTTTCATTACTGCTTACCATTTCTGCCATCCTGCCGGTCACTGCACAGCAGGATTCAGTGATCATCAAAGGGAAAGTGCTGAATCTGAACGGCCGGCTGTACCGGGAGGCGCCCGGCATTACATTTTCCAGGAACAATATCCTGGCTCCTTCCAATGAGCTGTCGGTAAATGCAGCCTTGCAGCCCGACGGAAGTTTTCGTACCTCCCTGCCGCTGGCTGCCGCCTCCGAGGAGATTTACCTGGACTACGGCGGCAAGGTATTTACCACTTTCCTGGCGAAAAGTGGCGAAGTAGAGATCACATTCGATGCCGATTCGATGTTCAAGGCGTCGAAATTGTTCAGCTTCAAAGGCATAAATGCAGGGGCAAACAATTTATACCCTTACTACCTGGAACAGGAAACCAGGCTTTTTGAATCCAACAAAACATTGGGAAGCAATTTTCAGCAGACTTTCAGGAACCAGGGACTGGCACCGGCGAAGCAGAGTCTTCTGCAGCGGGCCAACCTCCGTCAGCGTGCATTGGCCTATCTTCTCAATGAGGGCAGGCAGTCGGCTGAGCTAACGGAATGGGTAAACTCGCTGATAGAGGATGAAAGCGCCACTTTCCTGATGGAATATTCCCTGGACAACTTCAATGAGCTGAGCGGGGGAGACGATATGGATGTGAAACGGTTTGCGACATCGCCCCTCACTTATCAGAAGGTGCTGAGAGCCAACCGGTTCAGGGAGTACGCTTTGAGAAATGCAACGGTGAAGACCCCGGCAGCCAGGAGGAATTCCGGTTCTCTCCCGGTAGACAGGATTGCGACTCTTGTGAGACGATATGTGTCGCCGCTTTCTCAAAGTGAGCAGGACAAGCTGAAGCTTATTATCGAAAAGAAAAACGTAGACAAACAGGAGCTGGATTTCCTGAGTGGCGTTTATAAAAGGGGCGGGGAGAAGCTGGCCACCATCGCCAATTTTGAAAGATCGGCAAGCCTGCTGAAGGATGCTTATGATGGACCTGCACTGGAATTCCTGGTCGCAGCTTCATTTGTCGAGGACTTCTATCAGTATACCTTGCCGGAAAAAAGAGACCTTTATGCCCATATAAAGGGAGGAATGTATAATCAGAGCCTCAAATTGTCGCTCGACGAGCTGTACAGGATGGAGGTGAAGGACAGCAGCGCCATTAAGGAAGTCCTTAAAGCCCCCTTGAGCAAGGCGCCTGCGGAGGTTGCTCCGGGGGTATGGATGGCCGAAAGTACGCAGAATGGCCGTAGCTGGATAGAAGCTATCCTGAAGCTTTACCAGGGGCGTACTGTTTATGTTATCAACTGGGATATTTATAATGATCTGAGCCGGGACGACATGGAAAGCGCCGGCTTCCTGCGCCGGCAGGTACCGGATAACGTAGTTTTTCTTTACCTGCATGTCGCCGACCCCGAAAGGCCCCAATCTATCGACCGGGAGCTTAACGAAGAGGAACGGAGGCTCTGGAAGCAATATGTGGTGCGGCATAAACTGGCAGGTACGCACTTGTTCCTGGACGCCGATCAGGTGATGCAGCTCGGGTTACGGACGCCCGGCATACCCGGTACCTACTACATCATCAGACCCGACGGCAGGTATCATAGCAGGAATGCACCGTCTCCCCGCAAAGTCCGGGAGGCTGAAGAGGCTATTTCCGCTGCCGGCAGAAAATAATATTGGCTTGTGCGTACAGTATATTGCGGATAAACTCACCTTGTGAAAGAGAAATTACCCGTAGAACGGATATCTCAAACAAAACCATTATGAGTACAAAGAAGTCTACCTCCACTGAATCTCAGGCAGCGGGCAAAACGGAGCCCGGCGCCGCATCTGCCGAAGGGCATGTAAGCCGGTTTACCGATATGGATATACACCTCTTCAAGGAGGGAAAGCATTTCAGGCTGTATGAGAAGCTGGGGGCGCATGTAATGGAACATAACGGTAAGATCGGGACTTATTTTGCCGTGTGGGCTCCCAACGCGGAATATGTGTCGGTAGTAGGCAACTTTAATGGTTGGAATAACGGCTCCTGCCCGATGAAAGCCCGTTGGGACGGGTCGGGTATCTGGGAGACGTGGATACCGGATGTCGGCAATAACGAAGTTTATAAATATTTCCTGACCTCGCGTACAGGCGAACAGCTTGAAAAGTCCGATCCGTTTGCGTTCTGGACGGAAGTAGCGCCCCGCACGGCGTCTATAGTGCGCGATACTTTCTACGAATGGAACGATAAAGGGTGGATGCAGACGAGGGCGGAGAAGAATGCCCTGAACGCCCCGATATCTGTTTACGAGGTACACCTGGATTCGTGGAACCGGGACCCTTCGGACCCTGACCGCCATCTTACCTGGAAAGAAATCGCGGCGCACCTCGTGCCTTATGTAAAGGAGATGGGATTTACCCACGTCGAGTTCATGCCGGTGATGGAGCACCCGTACCCACCTTCGTGGGGATACCAGATCACGGGGTATTTCTCCTGTTCGTCCCGCAACGGTACACCTCAGGAGCTTATGTACCTCATTGATGAGCTGCATAAGGCCGGCATAGGGGTTTTCCTCGATTGGGTGCCCAGCCACTTCCCGGGAGATGCTCACGGACTGTACCGGTTTGACGGAACGGCCCTCTATGAGCACGAAGACCCGAGACTGGGGTACCACCCGGACTGGAAAAGCTATATTTTTAATTACGGACGGTATGAAGTCTGCTCTTTCCTGATCAGCAATGCACTGTTCTGGCTGGATCGTTATCATGTCGATGGCCTGCGGGTGGATGCGGTTGCTTCGATGCTGTACCTGGATTATTCGCGTAATGAAGGCGAATGGATTCCCAACCGCTATGGAGGACGCGAAAACCTGGAAGCGATAGCCTTCCTGAGGGAGATGAATACCGCGGTTTATTCCGCTTTTCCCGATGTACAGACGATAGCCGAGGAATCGACTGCGTTTCCGGGCGTATCGAGGCCTGCCTATGTGGGCGGATTGGGCTTTGGAATGAAGTGGATGATGGGCTGGATGAACGATACGCTCAAATATTTTGAGAAGAATCCGGCTTTCCGCAAATGGCACCAGGACCAGCTTACTTTCAGCCTGGTATATGCTTTTTCGGAGAATTTCATGCTACCGCTCTCGCACGACGAGGTAGTGTACGGAAAGAAATCCCTGGTAGAGAAAATGCCCGGAGATGACTGGCAGAAATTTGCCAACCTGCGCCTGCTTTTTACCTATATGTTTACCCATCCTGGCAGCAAGCTGGTGTTTATGGGTGGGGAATTCGGGCAGTACGGGGAGTGGAACTTTGAAAAAAGCCTGGACTGGCACCTGCTGGAATTTGGAGGCAACAAGGGTATGAAGGAATGTGTCAAGGGGCTTAACCGGCTATACAGGTCGGAGCCGGCGCTGTACGAGAAAAGTTTCTCGCACGATGGCTTTGAATGGATAGATACCCAGGACCGGGAAAACTCAGTGCTGGTTTATGCCAGGAAAAGCGGGGATCCGGCGGACGACCTCGTTATAGTATTGAACCTGACGCCCGTTCCCCGGGAAAGCTATCGCGTGGGGGTATCGGCTGAGGGCGAATGGAAAGAAATCTTTAACAGCAACCTTACGGAATATTTCGGAAGCGGTGTAACGGGCAGGTCCGTGGTCAGTTCAGAGGATGTACCCTGGCACGGGAAGGACGTGTCTGTACTACTCGATCTGCCGCCTTTGGGAGCAGTGGTTATAAAAAACAGCAAGCCTGTCCCGGCATGAAGTAGTGTCGGCGTACCGGGTCGAAATACACGATATTGTCATAGGTTTATGACTGTATTTGGGTAACTTTGAGGCTTCGGAAGATTAAACACGAGGATGAGATCACTTTTTTTGTTTTGCGTTTTTTTTGTTTTTGCGGCTGTGACAGGCAGTCAAGCGCAAAGGATATCGAGAGTTAATTATGGCATAGATATCGGGACGGGGTTCGCGACCGATATCTATACACCTTCGATCAATTACTATCAAAACCTGAGTTTCGGCAGTTTCAGGCATGTGGCCATCGGTTGGACAGGCCGGTTTTCCGGTAATATTATCGGCGGCAATCCTGCACTGAAAACAATAGGAAATCCAGGCGGGCAGGATGATGAGATAAGCCTGAAGCGGATCGTGGTATACAACGCTGCTTTCGGCCTGACTGTCAACTTTAATTTTGAGCATATCGAATTCGGAGCGAACGTCGATCTTCTGACCATATCGGCGGGAAAGACTTCAAAAGCGCTTTACAAGATTGCCGACCTTGCGCATGCTACCGACTCGAGCAGGAACTTCCATAATCAGCTTGTAACAGCTTATCCGCAGATGGCCAGCCTGCTGCCTATAGCCTTGAAAAAAAGTGCCGGCAACAGTGAAGCATACCTGCGCTTCTGGATTAACCAGGAATTCGGTATTAAACTGGGTTATCAGCTTCTGAACGTGGTTTACAATACTGAGAATCCTCTCAACAACCGCCAGACCCGGTTTGTCAATCAATACGGCATGCCTTTTGCAGCGCTGTCGTTCCATATACAGAATTGATCCCGGATGTCGCGCAATCTTCTCGACACCTATAAAATAAAGCTCTGGAAGGAGCGGTTGGAGCAAAACGGCAACTCGGTAAAAGGTATTGAGGAGCTTTTTGCAAAATACCGCTCCGACGGTACGCTTCTATTCGCACTGGTCAATGCAGATGCCGTAAGCCCGGAAGGGGACAAGCTTCTTCCCCTTTGTTTTATAAAAGGCGAGGTGGTGTGCGTGCTGATATGCCTTACCGACAGCATGACGGGGGACAAGTACCTCGTGCTGGTGCGGCAGCGGCGGATTTGTGACGGCTCGCTTACATTCGAGCATCCCGCCGGTATGCTGGACGACGAACCCGACCCTTATGTAGTGGCGGTAAGGGAAGTTCGTGAAGAAACCGGCATAGAGATCGATCGCAGTCAACTGGTACACCTCAACCCGGGCAGACTTCTTTTTCCTACTACGGGCACGAGCGACGAGGCGATGTACCTTTTTTATACAGAGCTTGTTCTCCCGTCGGACGCGATCCGGTCGCTTCATATGCAGCTTAAAGGAGAAGCATCGGAAAATGAGAAGATTGTCACTTATGTAGTTCCGTTTGAAGAGGGATACAGGCTGATCACCAACACCAACGGCCTTCTGCACTGTTTCATGTACCTGGCAGACGTCGAAGATTGGGAGCTGCTTAAAAAGCTTAAGTATGCGCAAGTATAGGCCATTATTTTCACCCGATCTTTTTTTTGCAACGATTAAAATCTATATTTGCACCCCGTAACGCGCCCGTAGTTCAATGGATAGAATTATGGTTTCCGGTACCATCGATAGGGGTTCGAGTCCCTTCGGGCGCACAAGCAGGACTTTCGAGAGGAGGTCCTGTTTTTTTATTCGAAATGAATTAAAACATATTCAATAAACCAATTGGATAGGTCTTCTGGGTCTACTTCTAGGAACATTTTGTCTTTGTTAATCTTTGCGATCAACCTGAACTCCTGACCTGAATTATCAAACAGGTAACATTTATCAACCTCCCGGATCATTGCAATCAGGTTTCTAAGTGTATTGAAATATCGTGAGGTTATTTTGTTGCGAGCTACATTATGCCCGCCTTTGTCAACTCTGTTTTCAACTCTGGAGATATTTACTTCAGGGTCGTCGATGCAGATAAAATAGAGATAGGTCTTATACAATTCGACCAGCAAAAATCCTTAGTCTGGGCCTCGACATCCTATTTCTTCTTTAAAACAGACCCTTTTTTTAAATTCGGGATATTGACGGAACGTCTGACAATTGTTCTGCCGGGAGTTTCAGTTTTATCCGGATGGACTGATATGATTTGGTTATCCCTGATAATCTTAACGGTTAAACCAAGAGCGTGGGAAGACCTTAGCGCTTTAGATGCAGCAACTTCAGCAGACTGGATCAAAACTTTCTCCTCATTATCGTTTGAGATCCTTTTTTTTGAGCCTTCAGCTTCTAATATCCCGTTTTTCATGTTATACTTATCGTTTGTTTATGCTTGCCAGATTAGTTTTATCCATTTTTAGTTCGAAATGGAACACGGCTAAGGTTCAAACTGATCGGGTATTTACTCGAAGATATTAAAATAATTCCAACTCACGCAACATTCTGGCTTTCAAATCTTTTGATTTCATCCAGTTCCACCCCTCCGGTTTTTTCTTCTTCTTCGATATCATAGTCATCCTGCAGCCCGAGCCAGAATTTGGCAGAATTACCAAAATACCTACTTAGCCGCAACGCCGTATCCGCTGTGATCCTGCGGTTACCTCTGAGGATTTCTGAAATTCTTGTCTGTGGTATTTTGAGGTCCTTGGAAAGCCGGTAGGCGGTAATTCCGAGTGGTTCCAGGAATTCGTACAATAGAATTTCTCCGGGATGTATGTTAGGTAACTTCTCCATTTTCTTATGTTTTAATGGTAATCGACTATTTGCACTTCGCTTGCATTCCCCTTGTCCCACTGAAAGATAATCCTCCATTGTCTGTTGATCCGTATGCTGTAAAACCCCTCAAGATCTCCTGACAGCTTTTCCAGCCTGTTTGAGGGAGGAATCCGCAGATCTGCTATGTCTTGCGAGTTATGCAGCATTCTGAGTTTTCGCCTTCCGATATGCTGGATTTCAGCAGGTATCTTTTTAGCACGGATGCCGTTCCAAATCTGTTCTGTCTCTTTTGAGCCGAACGAACTAATCATAATACCGTTTAGCGTTACTAACGTCAAAGATAAGTAATGATTTTCATTTTGTAAATGCAATTAATGAAAGCTTAAAAATGATCACTTTTTAAGGTAGGCAAATAGTTTTGGTGTTTTACCGCGAATACCGCCATCCCGAATAAGACAATAGCAGAAAGTACAGCGCCGGTAAGGGGATTTTGTACAGAATCAATAGCGTCAGGAGGATAAATACGGGAAAGACCATGCCCAGGGTGTCTTCCAGCAGCCGGTCTTTCCGGTACAGCGTACTGTGGTACCAAAGCAGAAAGCTAAGCTGAAGCAGAGCAAGATGCAGCAGGTCCGCAAAAGTGAGCAGGTCGCTGCCGTAGCGCGCGATCAAAAGAAAATCCGGTAGCAAAACCAGGAAATGAAGGAGAACGAGGTTAGCAACCCGTTTCAAAAAGGAAACCGTTAGCGATCGGCCCCATTGCCATACCGATGTCTCCCATTGGTAGATTTCGTAGGAGATACCGATGTTCATAAGTACCGAAAACGACAGTCCTACCGCAGGCAGCCGTATATCATACTTGCCGGTACCGTAATAGAGAAGCGTGGCTATGGAGAAAAGTGCGGCGCCGCTTTTGCAAATCAGGAGCGTGAGCCCTTTTTCCCTGAAAAGCCACTCCAAGGTCCAGAAAGTAACCGAGCCAGGCCTTTTAAAGAATAGTGCTTTAGCTGTTTTCTTTTTGAGTCTCGCTACGTTCTGGTTAGCAAGCCTCCAGTCGGCCCAGGCGACCATTGCTATCCACAGCAGCAGCCAGACGCCTGCAACGGGGAGGATCTGCCCGGCCATACCATCGGCGACTGCCGTTTGAATAATCCATAGACCATAGAGAGAGGCCGGAGCGAGAAATCCGGCAGAGAGGTACCCCAGTCACCTCAACCGTTTGATTGCCGGTACCAGGCGGGCATTGTATACAAAGGTATATTCGATCGAAGTCCATAGATAATTCCAGAATGTCAGGCACATCAAGGCATAGGCCGACCAAATTGCCAGGAGTATGGCAATGCCATAGTAGTCCGAAACCAGGAAAGAGGCGATCGCCCTATGCTCTCTCGCTTTCATAAACCCGAAGGCCAGAAAGGTGACGGTCAGAAAAAATCCTGCCCGCTGCCTGTAAAACTCACTGACTGTCGCTTGGAATAGGGTTTTCATTTTTAGGATACCGGAATCAACGTCCGGTTGATCAGGCGGAAAGTTTCGGTCAGCTCGATGGCCCCGCTCTCAAACAGCTGATGCGAAGAGATCAGGAACGAAGCCCCGTGCTGCCGGTATTCTTTGACCAGGGCGAAAAGCACCTCCCGGGCTTCGCTGTCGATCGTTGTCAATGGCTCGTCGAGGATAATAAGCCGCGGATCACCCAGAAAAGCCAAAGCGAGGGACAGTTTTTTTACCATACCACTCGAGCAGGCCCCGACGGGCTGGTTTTGATAGCTGTCAATCCCCAGGCGTTCCATGATGATTCCGGGTTGACCAGGCGGGCTTTTGCGTGTTTCGGCCGTAAACCGAACGAGGTCGAGCGGGGTCAGGAAAGCCGGGTATAGCGGATCGGCTTCTCCGAGGTTTACCCTCAGCCGGTAATCGACCGGATGCCGACGGATGTCATATTTGTCGTCCAGTACGATTTCACCGGAAAAAGGAAGCATCCCGGCCAGCACCCGGAAAAGCGTTGACTTCCCCGCGCCATTTTCTCCCTGTATCCAAAAAATACCTTCTCCGATGACCCACTCGTCTATCTCCAGCACGGTGTGGGAGCCGTACGTTTTTTCGATGTTCTGCAGCTGTAGAACGGGGAGCTCTGTCTTTTGATGCATCTCTTCGGAAGATTAACGGCCCAAAGATAGTTGATAAAGGTTCACGCCTGTCCTGATAAATCCATGTCTACGCCTTGTAGTGTTTTTTGTGGTTAATACTCCCGTTTTCCTTAATATAATGCTAATATTGCTCTAGATCTCTTAATATACTTGGAGTAACGGAATAGTCTAAATTCCATAAAGTGATTTGATCCCTTTATTACTTTAACTGGTGATGTTTATGCAAAGAGGCAAAAAGGCGATTCCTATAATAGGCAAGTTGGGTGCATGTTTGGTGTTATCCCTCCTTTTCGATGAGATGGAGGGTAGCAATATCGACATACCCGAGGCCTTACGCCAAATGGGTGTGGATGAACAGCATCTAAAAGCCCTTGGGAAAATCGTTACCGGGCTTTCGGGCAATAAACTAAAGGACTACTACGATCAGCTATGGGAAACCGCGAGTTATGGTTTAAACGAAAACCTGGAAAGAGCTTTTGCCGAAGCGATCTCGGTTGGCTGCAAAACCTTGGGAACTGAGTTTATCGCCGTCCATAGCTTAAAAAAGCGCGAAAAAAAGCAGGTAGAACTGTTTTTCCAATCACTAGCTATTCAATTGTCTAGGCATATCAATAGCTATGAGGCTGTCACGAAGTATGCCACCAATCGTGAAGCTTTCATTCATACCCTGATAGAGAAAATTGTATTGTTGCCGGATGGAGAGGTAGAGAACGGAAAAACGCTTATCCCGGAAATTGAAGACGATATCGCGCAAAAGCTGGCGGATTGTGTGGTGAAAGGCCTGGAAAAACATATCCGGAAATATGTCAATGAAGAACTTAAGCAGGACGAAGAGGCAAAAACGATTTACTACGTGCATTTGCTGGAGTACAACGCCCGTGTCAACCATGAAAACCAGGAAATGTTGCGACTTCTGGCCGAATCTTTCGAAAAAGTTATTTTGAAGCAGGAAGCGGATGCTAAAATACAGAGAAGCTTAGTCCGTACCCAGCTATGGATAATAGACAAGCTACGTAGGTTTAACTATCAGTTCAATGATTTTGTAGCTAAAGATGCAGATTTTAAAAAACGTTTGATGGCAATGTTCGAGCCGAGTCTGACGGTTCCAGATTATAGTGCCTTGGATGGACGAAAAGACCTCAGTTACCGGTACGAGTTTCGATATACAAGCTTTATTCAGCGAGAAGAGGAAATATACCGGTTGTGGGATTTCCTGACCGGGGAATCTGAAAGAAAATTCACATGGTGGATGGTAACCGGCCCGGGCGGAATAGGGAAGAGCAGACTGGCGCTCGAGTTTTGCCTGCTGGCTAGACTGGCAAACTGGTATGCCGGAGTTCTGGAACAGAGACAGATCGCGGGTTTTAGCTGGAGCCAATGGGATCCGCAGCGTAAAACGCTGATTGTAATAGAAAATGCCGGAAGTCAGCTCGATTTGGTTAAAAACCTGATCGGTGAACTAAGCAGACGACCTATGCAAGACCGGCCTTTGGATGTGCCGGTACGGCTGTTGCTGCTGGAGCGGGAAATCGATGAGGAGAAGTTGAAAAATCTAGTTTCGGATCCGGCTATAGCGCTGGGATCGTTTTCAACCGGCAAACTTCCTGAGCTACTCGAACTGCCCCCCTTTGACCAGGAGCATCTTTGGAAGATCATCGTGGAAGTGCACCTGAAAGAAGGTAAGAGTTTACCGGCCAATAAAGACGAAATACTAGAAGACTTGTACCGTATTGATCCTGAAATGCGGCCATTGTTCGCCTTTTTTACCGGAATGTCCATAGCTGAAGAGCAAAATATCAGGCAGTGGGATGTTCATGATCTGTTGGCTGATCTACTGAGACGGGAGGAAAGGGACATTTGGTCTATATATTCGAAATGGAAGGATGAAAAGATCCGGGAAGGACATAAAAATCTACTGCTTCTGACTACGCTTACCGGTGGATTAACAGTAGACAGTTTAAGCCCATTGTTTTCCGAAAAAAACGATTGGTTGCCTATGGATCAGCCGGACGATTCGCTTTACAGGCTGATGTCGAATATTAGCGATGTCGGGAACTACGGTGTAATGTATGAAGGTTTAAAGCCTGATCTGGTCGGAGAGTATTATGTATTGTCACGATTAGACTTCCTCTTAAAAGATAAATTCAAAGGGACCACTACAGTCCAAAGTATTTTAGATAAAGCCTGGCTGCTGCGTCCTGAAAATACCTGCTGGAGTGTATGGAGTGTGTTTAAGGATTTCAATAGATATTCAAATCAGTTGGTAATCTGGTGGTTTGCCAATAGTAAACCACCGGAGACTAATATAGAAAAGGTCTGGGAGAATTGGGCTAAAACTGTGTTTAACCTGATCCACTACCACGGCTCCTCCTCACTTTCGGAGGCGGAGCGATTGTATTCGAATCTGGTATGTTTAAAACGTAAATACCCTCTTAATGCCGAAATTGTAGTTCGGCAGGCAGTAGCTGCGAAATTCCTAACGACAACTTTATTATTGGAGAAATTAGCAAAGAAAAATCCTGCGTTTTATAACAGACTTCTAAACGATTTGGAGATAGTAGTGAATAGAGACGAAGAAATCATCGAAACTTATTTGCCATATTTAAAAGAAGAAATTGAATTCTTAGCGAGGTTTAAGATGCATAGTTATTAGGTGATTGTAAAAAAGCAGACTATTGAGAGAGTAATTTAGTTGTCTTTTGGAGAGGCCTAGTTTCTGTAGCCATAGTAGTTTTTCGAAAGTGCATCCTTTTACTATAGTTAAAGAAAAATAATTTAACTATCACCCTACCTTAATCTTTATGCCTGACCAATTTGATTACGCCTCAAATTCCCGAATAAAAAAAATTTATCTGGAAATACCCGATGGCTATAAATTTTATCATGAATCCATCAATTACCCCGATGTGCCTGATAAGGACTCTGAAGCATATATTCCCCAATTTATAGGAAGGGAAAAAATATTAAGATCGTTCGTAGATGTTCTCAACAGTGAATCACGAAAGGGAGTCTATCTCGTTACAGGCTTTCGGGGAATGGGGAAAACCAGTTTTGTTAATAATGCCATTTCGCAGCTAGAACAGGAGCAGAAAAAGCCTGCTAAAGAAACGAAGTCCGGCTTTTTGTATAAAGCGATTTCACGGCTAACAATAAAGAAAAAAAGACCCAAAATAAAGAAGTTTAGTATAAGCCTGGCTCAAAGCGAGTTGAAGGATATCGATATCCTAAAGCGTATTGTAAATGAGCTACTAGATCATCTTAAGAAGCGGACCCCCAGGGTAGTCAATGATGGAATAATGCTGAGCCTATGGTGGCTGATAATTACCGTACTGACGATTTTCACGTTAGTAGCGATCAGGGTTGAAGTTAAAGATATATTGTCGGGGGCTATCGGCATATTTACCTTTTCTGCCCTAGCTTCGTTTGTTTTTAATTGGATAGCGATATGGTCTTTTGACAAGTGGGGGTCACTAAATTTATACGGAAGATGGGTGTTTATTGGTATTTCTGTATTATTTATAACAATATTAACACGTCTATACTTTCAATATATTCCTTTTAAGGAACTCTTGAATCCCCCTTCAATAGAGAAATTAAAAATACTCTATAATAAAATTAAAATATTAACTCGTCAAGATAATAATATTTATACTTGGTTCACTAAGTCTCTATTTTTATCCTCTATTTTTATCTCTGTCTCCTTAATCGTTATATTTTGTCTTACTCGAGTCCGTTTTTTTCGAAATCCCAAATGGATTCCCGTAAAAGATATTCTTGACAAACTAAAGCATCTACATGATAGATGTTACGCGCAAATTACAAAAGAAAGTCAAATTCAGAATGCTCTATCCTCATCTTTGTCTGCTCTTTTTGGTAAAACCAATAAAGTCTTCCCACTTGCCAACCCGCGAGAAATAGAAAATGAGTTGATTTCAATTTTAAAAGAATTGAGAGATTTTAGAAGATACATTTTTGTTTTCGACGAATTGGATAAAATTGACCTCTTGTACACTACGGATTCCGGGTCAAATGGCAAGCAAAGTACATTAAATGATCAGACCGAAAGAAGGAGAAAAGTAACAGATATACTAGCTTCAATGAAATACTTTGTCAGCGAAGCAGATGCGAAATTTATTTTTATAGCGGGAAGAGAAATGTTTGACGCCGCTATGGCGGATATTTCTGATCGACAATCGTCTATAGGCAGTATTTTTCATAAAATTATCTATGTTGATAGCTTTTTAAAAGATAAGCGCGAGGACGGTAAAACTGTATGGCAAATAGGGAGTTTAATAGAGTATTACCTGGTTAGTAGATTAATGCCGAACGAAAATATTGAGGAGTTAAAGAAGAGGAGTGGAGAGTATGATTTCTTTAAAGAATATTGTAAGTTTCTCTACTCAAAACATCCGGAAAATGAATCGGAAGCCAGAAAGATTATTTTTACTCTTCAGAATTTTTTAGGATACTTATTTTACCGTAGTAACGGATCACCAAAAAAAGCCGTTAAACTTTTTGAAGAGTATATAGTTAAACTGGAGAAGAGAGATTTCGAAAAAATTAAGGAGAGAAGAGACATTATTTTCAGAGCCAGAGAGTCTTCAACTTTTGAAGAAAATCAACACTATCTGCTATTTAGTACTGCCAATCAATATAGAATTGGGTTTATTAATTATCTATTTCAGCCATTTTTGGCAATGAATAGTATTTCAGTACGAGAAACGAGTGACAATACATTAGTTTCTATACCGTTTCTAATGGACAATCTCATCAAGTTTCACCCATTTGCTTTTTCATACCAAAATCTGGAATTATTTCCCGAAATAATGGCGACCAATCGGACTCCGGTTTCGCGATCATTTTTAGATAGTTTAATCGAATTTATGGGCCATAACTTGATTCGGCCGACAGAAATAGGCCTTTTTGAATTTAAGTTTTATGATAGAGTGCATAATGAGATCGTTTATATAACAAAACTGTTTGAAGAGGAATCGGCTGCTTTCAACTTTACCCATGATGAGACATACCCGGTTAAGGCTTATCTACTAAGTAAAATAAATGAGTTAAGGACAACTCATTCTACTAATGCAAGTATCTTATTGAGAGAATCTAATCCAATTGTTTCTGTGCTATTTCTTTACCGGATCCTGGGAGATGTATATTTTCAAAATGAAGAATACCAGGAGGCGGTAGCGTGTTATCAGGATGCTTTGCAAATGATTAGTCTCAATAGACTTTCTTATCCTAATCATTTAATTAGCTTTATTATCATAAAGCTTAAGCTGGGACTCTGCTATGAGAAATTGAAAACATATGAGATCGCGCTGGGTAACTATGCAAGTGTAATAGAAGATGGTGCATACCATCTTGAAAAGAATAGGGAAAAACATCAATTAATTTACAAAGATATTACTGTTCTTCTTATGCAGGCTCATTTGGCTTTACTGTCAGTGCAGGAAAAGCTATTTGATGGTATTAATTTTGAAAAAATTGAGAATAGTATAAAGAGTTTTTTAAGAATTAACCGTATGTTGAAGAGGGAGGATAAAGATAGTGGGGAAATGGTATTGGCTTCCTTTTTTAAAGGCCTTGGGAATATTCTTTATTTTAAAAATATTATATTACCTATTAAACAAGATATTACTTCTAATCCTTCAGTAGCGGAGCTGAAGTCTTACTGCGTACCTTATTTTTTTAAAGGGTTGATAGATTGGATTGATAAAATTGATAAAGAAAATAGTAGGGATATATTAGAAGACACTTTGGGTGAATTAAAAGCATTTCCAAAATTTGGGAATAATGATACTGACTTTCGTGTGTCTTTTACAGTTTTCTTTTATTATAAATTATCTCTCAAAGTACTACTTTTAAGTAAGGAAAATGATTTGGCTAATTTATTAAGTGAGTGTAGATTCTTAATTGATTCCAAAAACCCGAAGGGAGGTGCAGTTTATAATATTAATAAAAAGGGTATTCGGAATATAGCTCATATTTTATCTCATATAGGAGATTATTTGTTGCCATTATTAAATACGAAAGAAGCGAATATTAAAGACGCTATAGGTTGTTTTGATTATTTAGACACGGTAGAAATGGAGAATAAGCTGGAAAATGCTAAAGAAAATTTGGTATCATATTTAAATAATATAGCTTTATTAAAAGGTGATTTAAGTAAAAATGATCTTGTTCATCCTAGATTACTTGTAAATATTTACACTCTTTCTTCATTTTTTTATGCCGAAGTCAATGAGCGACAGAGTGCTACCTATCAATTACAGAAGATTATATCCTTCTTAAGACTGGTAGACTTTCCTCGCCAAGATGCTTTGCAAACTATTCGTAAATTGGAAGACAACCTTATCAAACGAATTCTTATGCTTTCCAGTCTTACCAGTCATTCGTCTGACAGGCCCCAAAATGCTCGAGTTAAAAATTATTTTGATATTGATACAATAAGAACTTCTCACGAATATTCACAAGACTTATATAATAGCCTTTCTAATAATCCAGATACAAAGGAGACTACCCTGGCATTTGCCCAATTGCGCTTTAAGTATCACGAATTTGACGTGAGTGGTACTTATAGGAGATTGGAGGATATATTTAGAAACATAAAGGAATATAAGCTTTTATCACCTTTTAACGGATTTAGCTTTCAAAATACCAGACTGCTAGAACTCAATCTTCATACGCGTATTAACTATAAAATATTAAAATCCTATATGTCAGGTTTCTTTCCGGCAGACGAACAAAATAGTTTGACCGTCGATAGAGATATATTGAATACGATACTTATCTACAATTTCAATCTATATAGTATCAATAAAGCGGATTTTTTGGATCAGGAGGTAAGAGATGATCAAAAAGAAAAATCGCGTAAAGATGTTCTTGATAAAATTCTGCTTTTTTCTGTTAGGTTAGATTCTGGACTTCTTCAGGATTATTGTAACCTTGTTATCAATTCTGTATATAATCTTACTACGATGAAACGAATACTTCAGACCTATACTCCTAACTATTTGCTTTCTCATTCTTTTTTTGGACGGATTTACCACGATTCGGGATTTTGGATCACCCAATTTTATTTTTGTCGATTGATTCTTCATTTCAGAAAACTTATTTTTTCCTATTTAACTGAAGGAAAGATGACCGAACTATTTGAGCGATTTTACTCTCGAAATGTAACCAGGTGTCTGGAGTTTGTTAAATCTGATAGAGACGACTATGAAGTGAAGTATTTCGAAGAGAAATTGGAGCAGCTTATTGGTACACAGGATTTTATTACTATCGATGCACTAACTGATTACCAGATAGCGCTGCAGTATTTCAGATCGGGAAGGCAAATTCATAAGGAGGGTTCTTTTTACGGGGAGCGTATTAAAGAATTTGTTTACCTGGAGGACGACTACAATGATAATTTATATCATTTCGGAGCTGCGTTGGAGCGCTTGAAAATCAATTCGGGAAAGAACCGGGATATGGAAAAGAAGATAAGAGATCTGCTAAACAAAGCAAATATGTACAAGTACGATACTTTTATAGGAGCCAGAATAGGGCAGGAGTAGATGGGTTTATGTTGAGCCACTGTGGAATGGATTAACCTGGAGCTTTTTGCAGATGACAAAGAAGCTATGACACCGTCCGAAGACCGAAAGAAGTTGCGACAAAATCTCCCCTGCTGCAACCTCCGTAACAAAATCTGCAACCAGGCTGACAATCCGTTTTGTGCTTAATACCTATTTTTGAAACAAAAAATCAACCTGACCCCTTAGCCGCATGCGCTTTTTTTCTACTATCCCGGCACTGTTGCTATTTCTTTGCACTTGCCTTCACGCCCAGACCACCCGTTATGTAAAGGCTGCTGATGACGGCGGGGATATCAATGCCAATGGCCTGAGCTGGACCACCGCCTCCAGCGATTTGCAGGCAATGATCAACGCCTCCGATGAGGGTGACGAGGTATGGGTGGCCCAAGGCACCTATATCCCCCGCCGCAAAGCCGATGATATGAGTGATGCCCATCCCGATAGCCGGTATAATGCTTTTGTGATGAGAGACGGTGTGAAAATTTTCGAGGGATTTGCCGGCGGGGAAGAGCTCCTGACAGAAAGAGATTCTACCGGGGCGACCCGTACAACGATCCTGAGCGGCGATCTGGGTGTGCCTGGCGACAGCACCGACAATGCCTACCATGTGGTGATCAGTGCGGGCGTCAATAGCACGGCTGAGCTCAACGGATTTACCGTTACAGGCGGAACGGGCGCCGACGATAGTGAGATTTTCGTAAACAATACCTTGGTGGTGGCTTTCGTGGGCGGAGGAATTTATTGCAACAACTCGTGGGCTGTTTTCAGAAACCTGATCGTAACCCGGAACAGTGCGAGTATCTCCGGCGGGGGCATTGCCTCGGTGGAAGGCCATAATGTATTTGAGAGGGTGATTGTTTCTAAAAACAAAGCGACACTTGGAGGAGGGATCCATTTGGGGAATTCACGGGCCGAGGTAAGAAATTCAGCCATATTGGATAATTATGCCGGGAATTCCGGAGCTGTACTGCGCTTTCGGGGTGGTTATCGTAGATGAATGCCATCACATACCGGCAGAAACCTTCCGGAATACAATTGCCAGGTTTAACCCCCGGTATCTGTATGGATTAACTGCTACACCTTTTCGGAAATACAACGACGGCAAATTGATATTTACCTATTTGGGGGAGCTGCTTACTCAAAATCCTACAGAAGCGATATCGGGCACAAATCGTCCGGTCATCGTCATCCGAAATACAGACCTGGAAGTACCGTTTGATCCGAAGACAGATCGCTTTGAAACGCTTTCCAAAATATTGGTTCATGATTCGGAACGGAACAAATTGATAATAAAGGATATACTGGACGAAGCGGGCAGCGGCAAAAAGGTAGTGGTATTAACCGAACGGAAAGAGCATATCGAAAGCCTGGCCCAGCTATTGAAACGTTCCTGCGAAATAGTTACGCTCAGTGGTGAAGATTCAGAAAGTAACCGGCAAGCGAAGTGGAAGCTATTGAAAGAAGGGAACTACCAGGTATTGATTACGACTGGTCAGTTTTTCGGAGAAGGGACAGATCTCCAAAATGCGAACTGTTTATTTCTTGTTTATCCTTTTTCGTTTGAAGGTAAACTAATCCAGTATATGGGTAGGGTACAGCGATCGGAGGTTTCCCCAACTGTTTACGACTACAGAGATATAAAGATAGGGTACCTGAACAGGATGTTCCTGAAACGGAACGTATACTATCGCAAACTCGAAAAGCAGAGATCCCTATTTGATCTCCCGGAGACCGACGAAAATCAAGTCAGGAGTCCAGGCAGTTCCGAGGAAATTCTTGAAAGAAATATCAGGGTAAAAATTGAAGAACTGGAGTTTCTATATGGCGGCTTCCGGTTTACTTATAGAATCCCCGAATGTGCAGAAGAGATCATATTTGAAGTAGAGAACCTGAATATCCGACCGGAGTTTGAAGTATTAAAACCTTATTTTGAAAAGCTGCTGAAGACTAAGTCGATCAACGTTAAGGTAACGGTTGTTTTGGATGTCACGAAAAGCCCGATTGCAATATCAGCACAGTCGGATCAGTTGTCAAAAATAAACCGGGAGGCCATCGATGGGGTTCGTTTCCGGTTTATAGAAAATTTGTTTCAGGGAAAGCGACAGGCACCTGTCACAGGTGAGCTACAACAGAACATACCGTCGGGTAGTGGCGGGGCTTTATATGAATCAGGTGAGGAGTTACTTGCCGACGTACTCAGCAAAGGGACTTATCGTCATCGGAAGCAATTGGAGTATCTGGCAAACTTGCATGAAGGGAATATTTTAAAAATCCGTTTTGTATTACGTCCCTTCTCCTTCGTGTTTCTTCTTTCGGGTGAAGCCGGGTATCATATTATTATGGAGACCCTGGATACAGAGGAAGCTACCTACATCTGGCATTTTCCGAAAAATATTCATGCTTTGAAACAAGGTGTTGCACAAATAGAGGATCAATTAGCGGATATCCGTATGGGAGGACGGCAGATATTTTTACAGAATAAGCCTGACAACTTTTCCCGGGTTGTGCATGACTATACCGACGAGAGAAGAGGGTTTGTGATATGGAAGGACGCGTTAGAGGAACGGTTGTGGTGAAAGGTATCAGCATTTATATTGTTAAACAAATTGTCAAGAAATAGCGAAACGAGCTTTGGTATTTTTCTCCAACGAAATTAATACGCAATTATCTAGTTGATTTACAGTTGGTTAATCTTATTCAGAAAAGTCAAAAACGGAATCAGGTGTTCGACTGGAGTCCCCTCAGGCACCTAGGGAGACACCAGATAATGGTTGTCTCCTTTTTTATGCCCATAAGAATCTGTGAACCAGACTGTTATCTTCTAACCCTCTGGAGTTCGATTTTTGTAAACTCAATTCTGAGGGTGCCTTGTGAGATCGTCTGAAAAACCGTCCTCAGAGCTTCTTTATAGCACCTTTTTCAGAGTTCGATTTCCTCCTAGGGTTTCGATGTCTTTTTCTTCTTCAGGCTGCTTTTGATTCTTTGCCATAAGATACAGAAAGTCCAGGATAACAGTTCCCTCTCCCTCATCCACCTGGATGCCATTTTTGCCAAAGTCGCAATAGCTTTCTGAACAGGCTGCGGGGGCTTTAATAGGACTGTAGATTATTTTGGTTTATCGTTAATTCCGATTAAACGTTTCGAACAAAGAGACCCATTGTGTTTGAAGACTATCGGGGATGTCTCTCATAGCTCTATCAAAATTGTTAATCAATTCTCTGGCAATATCCACTTTCCAACCGGTTGGTAGTGTTATTGAATTATCATTTGCCCACTTTTCGACTTGATCAACTATCGGCTCCTCTTCAATTAAGGAATCCTCAAAATAGATTCTATTTCTGAATACACGATCTACAGTAGACGCGAATACTTTTGCCGGAATCAAGTCCTCTATTTCATAAGATCAGCTTTATCATGGTATAAGAGGTTTTTCTAGGGTAAAGTCGATCATGACGGTTGTGCCGACGGCAGGGTCGATTCGACGGTCATGCGGCCGTTGAGGTAGTTTAACTTCTGTGTCCTTGCTTAGCTGCTGTTCCATGCCGTATGCCTGCATTTTTACACGCACCGATCCGCCGACGCTGATACCTGCGCAGAGGTATCAGTACAGCCTGTACTAATACCCAGTTTCATGAGCACCTCGGGGGCGATGTTGTGGGTAATCCGGCGTATCACTTCCGCCGCCGTATCGACCAGTTCGTAGCTCCTGGAAAATGTTTCATTGGTACGGAGTACGCAGGCTCGCCATCATTTTTGTCCGGTGCTTCCTCATGATCGTCAATCGAAATAGAAACTCAGGTATTCCTGACAATAGATGCACTACCTCCATCCAGGTATTTTTCGTGCAAGAAAAAACCCCTGATCCCGGTATTGCCTCCTGCCGGGTAAGTCCGGAACTTTAGAATTCAACAAAAGCGACGATCATGAAAATATGAAAAAGCGACTTATGTGCTTTCTGGCTATTTTGGGGTGGATTTCCGGTGTTTACGCACAACCTTCGAATGACGATCCCTGCGGTGCCAGGCTAGTGCTTCCCGCTGTGTCGGTATGCGAGCCGTTTGAGGATAACGGAGAAAATTCAACGACTTCCCTGGTGAACGCCACGGTGTCGTCAGGACCCGGTATTTTTTCCGACTATAACTGTGATTACGAGTTGCGGGAGGATCTTCGGGATGTCTGGTTCAAAATACCTTTTGACGATAGGGCTAATCTCGTCATACAGCTGAATTCCATTCAAAATTTTGAGGGCTCATTCCAGGTATATTATCCTGTTTCAGGCCAATGCGACACGGAAGATATGGAGCTGCAGCTCATGGGCTGTGTAAGAGGGTTCGATCCTGAAATTCCCGTTTCTGCAATGGTCCCGGGTTTCTACGGACAATTTACCGATATGCTCTATGTCCGGGTATTTCAGCATGATGGCGGCGGAGGGCCTGATCCCGTAGGTAACAGCCAGTTCGGCATTTGCGCCTATTACCCGGTCCCGGAGTGCACAGTCAACTATTCGCCGGCCGCGGGAACGGAATCGCTGAACGTAAGCTTTCTTATCTGGGAGGAGTCATACCTGGCTATGGAGTATGATGTGTACCTCGGAAGTTCAGCAGAAGAGGCAGTCCTGGTGACTTCCACTGCGAATACCTACTGCGATATAAGCGCTCTCAACCTTCCGCCGGGCACTTATTACTGGTATATAGTACCCCGCAACGGGTCCCTTGCGCCGGAAAGCTGCGCATCGGCAGCTACTTCTTTCGTACTGTTTGAATCAGCCCCCAACAGTCAGCCCTGCAACGCCGTACCGCTTACGCTGTCAGGAACGACCTACAGTCCGTATTCGGACGCTTCGGAAACTTCCACTACGTCCCTTTACCGGGCTGCGCCTCCGACAATTTCCCTCGGACAATTAAATTGTACGAACCAGTTCCTGAATGCCAGCGTGTGGTTCAGGTTTACAGCTGCGGAGACTGCCTATCATACCGTAAGGGTGAATCCTGTAGCAGGTATCAATACCTCCTTCCGGGTGTTTCGCGTACCCGACGGCTGTAATCAAAGCTTTATCATCGCAGGTTGCTATAATACAGGCGCCATGGCGGAAAAGGATAGCGCCGTACTACTGACCACTGCCGGTACCGACTACTATATCCAGGTGTTCAACCAGGACGGAAGCAGGGGGATCGACCCTCCCGGCAATAGCCAGTTCGACATCTGCGTCGCAAAAACCATCCCTCTCTGCCAGGCTTCTCTGCTGACTCTCCCTGCGGATGAAGCGACCGATATCAGTCATATAAGCGGCTCCCTGCGCTGGAGCACGGTTACCGGAGCTACCGCATACGATCTCTATGTGGGCCTTACGCCGCAAACCATGAGAAAGGTGGATTATGAGATCGCACAAGCGGGCGGAGGGACGTTGACACTTCCGTTCAGTCAGAATTTCCCGTTCGAGTCCCCTTTTGCTCCCGGGGAAACCTATTTCTGGAAGATCATTCCCCGGAATGGAGATCTCCTGAACCAGGACTGTACGGAGGAAATCAGGAGCTTCACGACTTCCGGCTGCCCTCCGCTCAGCTCCTTACTACCGAGTGTGGCAGGTTCCCCAACGGGGGAGCTGAGCTATTTTATGGCCTGTCCCAACTGCCCGGCTGAGTGGCTTATCGTGGAGTACGGACCCAACAGCCCCGGGGGAATGGGAACGGATCCTGCTCCTGGTAATTTCGTAATCCATCCGGCTCCGCCCCAGGGCCTGATCGTGATCGATGACGTAAACGAAATCGGGAATTATCGCTATTACTTCCGTTCCGTAGGTTGTCCCGGTCTGAATACCTCGCTTCTGCCGTTCACTCCCGGCTCACCACCGCAATTGTCGGTGTGTCAGACGTCGGCAGTGCTGATAGGAGACGGCGAAGGGCGATGGGATTTTTCAGGTCAGTACCCGGTTAACTCCAATGGAAACTCCACACCCGGAAAAATGGCCTGGTTCAGCTTCATGCCGCCAACCAGCGGCGTGTACTACCTGGAGGTCGTAGACAGCGCCGACCCGGACGAGCCAATAGATTACCTGTACAAGCCGGATGAGCTGGATAGGAACAGCCCCGTAGGGTGGACAGGGATCGGCGCCATCAGCAAGCCTGGCAAGCATGCTATCGGTTACCTGACAGCGGGAACACTGTATCATTTTGTGGCCGACAGGCAAAAAGCCCCCCCTCATACGTTCATATCGGGAGGAACCCCAAGGCAGTCTGTCAGGATCTGTAAAACGGAGGTAGTCATACCGGAATTACTCAACGACTGCATAGAGGCCAGGATACCGAACCCCGTGCCTGCCATGAGCCCGAAGGAAGAATTTGCTATCGATGACAACGGCCGTCTTATCCTTTCGATCATCCCCGGAACGGAGGCATTGGGAACGGTAGATATTTCCTATTACGTAAACGGGAGCGCTATCCGTTTTGATAGGGAAGGCCGGACCTACCTGGACAGGAATTTTACGATCACTCCTTCTTTGCCTGTTTCAGCCGGACTACAGGTGAAATTATTTTTTACAAATAACGAGCTTACCGACCTGCTGAATGCTTCCGAAGATGAGCAAGTAACGTCCATTCACGATCTGACGGTTACCAAAACCGGGCAGGACTGCCCTTCTTCCGGAATTTTAAATCCGGAGGGAAGCGAATCGATCCAGCCGGTACAGGCGGGAGCGTACGACGGATCGGCCGGCTATCTGCTATTTCCTGCTTCTTCGTTTTCCTCCTTCTACATAGTAGGTGGGATCAATCCGGCGCTCCCTGTCCGGCTGCTGTCTTTTTCCGGGCGAAGAAGCGAGCAAGGGGTTATCCTGAACTGGGAGGCGGAACCGGATGCAGGCTTCTCCCATTTTGAGATCGAACGAAGCACGAATGCATATCATTTTAAAAAGATCGGCCGTTCTGATGCCGGGGATTCGAAAGGCCCGGGCGCCTGGTCGTTTACGGATGGTCGCCCGGAGTGGGAGAGCACCTATTACCGCCTGAAGATGACCGAACTGGACGGCAGCTATTCGTACAGCAATATGCTGGTTATCGCTTCGAACGACGCTTACGGCAGGATGACGGTGGCACCCAATCCTCTAGGATACCAGGCGTCCGTTGCGTACCATTCAGATTCAGACCAAAAGGTAAAGATGGAAATGGTGAGTACGGACGGAAAAGTACTGATGCAAAAGGAATTCGATGTAGTAAAGGGCGCCAACCGGCTGGAGTTTCAGACCGGGTTTTTGCAACAAGGAGTCTATATTGTCAGGATCGTAGGAGGGGATCATACAGGGTTGAAGCGGGTGGTGAAATAATTGAATTTCCTGTCAGAGACAGGATAACACCCTTCCGGCCTGAGAAACGCGGGAGAGCGGAGGTTAAATCCATCCCTCTCCGGTCAACTCTCGCAACTCTTTTGCGGCAGTACATTTATTTGAGGTCAAAACAGGAGTCGTCGCCGGGAATGACAGTGACCAATTTGGAAACCCGATTGGCTACTTATTGGAAAAACGGGAAACCCGTTAAATATGTCTTGCTAAATCGTATATAGACAGCTGAAGGGAACAAATAATTTATTTTAATGCAACAATGTTGCAATGTCTGGTCTTTTGTATATTTGCAACATGGTTGCATATGTGTATTGATAAAACGGACATGAAAATGAAAAAGAAACTGCCGGCTACCGTTTCCCGAACGGAAGAAAGGCTGGCACGATACGACCGGAAACATTCGTTCTCTGACCTCTTTCTCAGGTTTATCGCATGAGAAAGCCCTCAAACCCTCTTATGATACGTTCGGTAGCGATGGTGGTTTCAACCGGCAATATCGCCGGAACGATGGTCAATAATGAGCTAACGGTAGAGCAGTTTTAGAAAATGGCTGTCAGATTATATCCAAATGGAAGGGGCACAACAATGTTACGGATAACGAGGGCCTGGCTGTTCATCGTATTAGGCTGTTTTCCATGTATGTTGTTAGCGCAGCAAGGTCATATAAGGGTAACCGACGCGACCACAAACCTGCCTTTACCGGGAGCTGTTGTAACAATAAAGACTGCGACTGCCGCCGGTGAACAGTCCTTTATCTGCGATGAGCGGGGGGAAGTACGTTATACACGCTTAGCCTCATCCTCTGCCGAAGTGACGATCGAAGTGTCGTGCATCGGGTATCATTCCAAAACTCAGATACTGCATACTGGTGAAATAAGCCAAGTCCGGCTTGAACCATCGGTGAATCAGCTGGCTGCCGTAACGGTCGTATCCAGTTCACCTGCCGTGCAGGAAGCGCGGCGCTCGGTCCATAATGTAAAGGTGATCGACGCTGGTCACATACGTGCACAGGGCGCGGTCAACCTCACCGACCTGCTGGCTTCGCAAATGAATGTGCGCGTGGTCAACGACAATGTAAACGGCGCCAATATTATGGTGCAGGGACTTTCGGGGCAGAACGTGAAAATCCTCCTCGACGGTATTCCCATTATTGCCGGTGAGAGCAACGAGCTGGACCTGAATCAATTGAACCTCAGTAATGCGGAACGTGTGGAGTTTGTAGAAAATGCCGTGGCGGTGCAGTATGGCAGTAATGCTACTGCGGGGGTTATCAATATCATTACCAAAACCGCCAGCGGATTAAAGCCGGTAGAGGGAAGCCTTTCCGCATTTTATGAAACAGTCGGGAAATACAACGTTGACGGACTGCTGGGCTTCCGGCTTCCCGATAGCAGCAGCTTATCGGTTACATTGGGCAGGAACCAGTTCGACGGGTTTTCGTCCGTACGCCGTCCCCGCAGTCAGCTCTGGAATCCATCGGTACAATATTCAGGAAATATCCGCTATACGAAGCCCTGGAAGAAATTACAGCTCGGGTTAACGCATAACCAATTTTTTGAAAACCAGATCAACAAAGGTGACCCCGACCCGGGCTACCTCTACCGCACTACCAACGATGTGGAATTTATTACGAATCGTTTCAATTCGGTCGGATCTCTCTCAGGAGAGCTGTTCAGGCATTTCAAAATAGATATCATAAACAGCTACCAGTATTACAGCAGGGATAACCACGAATACCTGGTTAACCTGGCAGACGAGACCCGCAAAGAGCTCCGTGTGACCGATACCTGGTTTGGCAGCTTTGCCTTGCGGGGTAATGCCGGCTACCGGCCGAAAGAGGGACCTTTGGCTTATCTGGCGGGATATGATATTAACATTAACCAGTCCAGAGGCAGCAATATCGATCCGCTGGGTTCGTCAATCAATGATTACGGCTTTTATGGTGGGATCGGTTATTACCTGAAACCCTCATTGTACGTCCAGGGGGCGCTCCGCTGGATGCACAATTCAAAGTTCCGCGCCGACGGAATCAATTTCCTGGGCCTGGGTCTGCCCATTGTACCTTCCCTTAATATCAAATACGACATTGCCGATGCAGGCGCTGTCCGGCTCGCCTATACGAAATCTTTTCGGGCGCCCGGCCTGAGAGAACTCTACTGGGACTTCCAGGATGCGAACCACAGCGTCAATGGCAACGCCGGGCTAAAGCCTGAAATGGCAGATAATGTGACTGCCTCGGCAACACTGACCCGGCGGTATGGCCGGCAGAGATTCGGGATCTCACCTATGCTCTATTACAACTATATCCTGCAAAAAATCGAATTGGTGGATAAGGACCGGGCGACAATGGAGCCTGAACGGCAATATGTGAATGTAGCGATGATCTACCAGAACATTGCCCGCTTTCGCACCTACGGAGGTAGCCTGGGATTCATTTACAGTTATGACAACCGCCTTACCGTACGACCGGCTATCGGCTTGCTGATGCGTTCGGGCAGCAGCTCGCTCAACAAAGTCTACCGCACACCCGAAGCCAATGCGACAGTGACGTATGCCGACGACTGGTCAGCCATTAAATTTTCACTTTTCTATAAATACAACGGGCGGCTTTCCAGGTTCGGGATCAACGGTGACGGCCAGCTACAGGACCGGTCCCAGGGCGATTATCACCTGCTGGATTTCAGTATGGCCAGGAACTTCGGTACCAAGTGGTTTGCCACCGCGGGGATAAAAAATATAGCGGGTGTAACCGATGTGGAGCAAACCAGCCGGGGCGATAGCAATGGGTCGGACTATAGCCCCCGGTTACCGGTCGGGCAGGGGCGCCAAGCCTTTTTACGGTTAAACTTCCAGTTCTAGAAAGTTCATTAAAACAAAAAATATATCATAAAAAAACAAAAACGATGATCATAAACAGATTAAAAAAAGTAGCACTTTTCGTAGCTGTACTATCAGCTCTTGTGTCCTGCAAAAAGGAGGAGCCCTTTACCGAACTGGAACCCGTCGAAGGAACTCTGGTAGCCGAGGTAGGCGAGGAATTAAAAAACCAGATATACCTGGATCTAAGCGAAGGAAAGGCCGTAACCATACCGGTAAATGCCTGGGATATGGCATTTGAAAGTACTGGCGGCTTCGCGGTAAAAGTGAATTCTGCGAAAAAATCAGGAGTGTGGAATACCGGGCAGACCGACTTCGGCGCTGTTACGGAACCCTCGGCTACGCCCGGGGCGTTTAAATTTGACAATGCGGCGGACGAAACCGGCGGTACCGCCATAGGTGCGTGGGGGAGCAACGGGGTATCGGATAAAAAGGTGTACGTCATCAATCTGGGGCTTAATCCGCCCTCGTCCACAACAGGTATAGGATATAAAAAATTCGTCATTGAAGGCTTTGCCAACGATACCTATACCGTGCGCTATGCCAATATGGACGGTACCGGTGAGAAAACGGTACAGGTACCGGTCAATAAAAACAAGAACTACACCTATTACTCCTTTCAAACCGGCGCCGTAGTTGAGATAGAACCTGATAAAGGAAAATGGGATATCCTTATATCGGGCTATACACGTGCAGGCGGCGGCCCTCCGCCATTTAGCTTTGTGGTTAGCGTGGGCGCCATTGTAAACGCTTACGGCGGTGTGAGGGTTGTAATTGATAATCCCGGCAAGGACCTGGAACGCACCGACAATCCCGAAGCTCCCATCAATACTTTTTCGTCCTCGAATAGCCGCTATGACCAGATTACCGTTGCAGATTATGTTTCACAGGAGCCTCTGGACAAGCAGCTTTCTATCGGGACGGATTGGTACACGATACTCCAGCCGCACCGCGACGGCAACTATAAGGTCTACGACTGGAAAACCTACATCGTTAAAGATACAGATGGCCGCTATTTTAAAATGAGGTTTTTGACCTACAAAGGAGGCCCGAACATTACGACAGGATACCCGAGCTTCGAATACAAGGAGATCAAGTGACAAAGCCTTGCCCGTAAAAAGATGATATTCTCAAATAACTACAAACCTATATTACGACAAGCCTTACCCGTATTTGCAGCGGTTTTGGTATTGTATTTCCTGTATGCAGTATTGTTGGAGCCAACCCGTATAGCATTTGTCCATTTCCCGGAATTCAGGCTTTCGGCTATCAGCAAGGCAAATGACAACCCGTTTGTGCGGACCGTCCTGTTGTCTGAAGACGAGCTGCATAAAGCCGGAAAATACGATGCCATTTTCATTTTCGGACGTGGTTTTCACCTGGATGAAGCCCAACAGGCGCTGTTGTTGCAGGCAGGAAAGAAGGGTACACCGATCTACGTAGACGGCGCTACTAATCCTGCGATGGATTTTACCAATATAAAAGGCGATACATTGGAAGCTATAAAGGGTTACCTCGACTACGGCGGGCTACTCAATAATAAAAGCCTGCTGAATTATGTCCGCAAGGTGTTTGGCGGAAAATCGCTTTTTACCGGTGAGATAACCCCACCGGAAAAAATAGACCGCGATGTGCTCTTTCATACCGATGAAGCACTCACTTTCAAAAGCCCCGAATCCTTTGAAGAATACGGAAAGCAAAAAGGGTTTATCAAAGCCGGCGCGCCGGTAGTGGCGCTGCTGACTTCGGTGCCCGGGCTTTTTAACGCCAATCGCGACCATCTTAACAGCCTTATTACGGCTTTACAGGATAAAAACCTGAACGTATATCCGATAGCGGCGTACGCCAGTCGTGCCAAATGGCTGAAGCAGTTGAAGCCTGATCTGATCGTAGCCATGCCGCACGGCCGCTTTGGCCTGGGCAGCTCAGATAGCACCATCGCCTGGCTGAAAGAGAATAATACGCCTGTCCTGGCACCGCTTAGTGTCTTTGAACCTTACGACAAGTGGTATGAAGACCCCCGCGGGATGTCGGGCGGCATGCTTAACATGTCTGTCACGCTTCCGGAGATCGACGGTGCGGTGGCGCCCTATGCCATTGTAGCCCAATACCGGGATGAAAACGGTTATCTGGCTTTCAGAGCAATACCCGACCGGCTGGATAAATTCGCCGATATGGTCGAAAAGCAGATCGCACTGAAGCGGAAACCCAACAAGGATAAAAAAATAGCCATCTATTATTTTAAAGGACCGGGTAAAAACGCCATGGTAGCCGCCAATATGGAGGTGGTAACGAGCCTGTATAATGTTCTGTCGCGTCTCCGGCGGGAAGGCTATCGGGTAGAGGGGCTTCCCGCTTCCCCAAAAGGACTGGAAGCGCTGATCCAACAGAATGGCGCCGTACTGGGGCCGTACGCAGAAGGTAGCATAGAGGCTTTTTTTCAAAAGGGAAATCCGGCGTTAGTACCTGCTTCGGAATACGAGAACTGGGCAGAAAATGATATAAGCCCTCAGCGTTGGAAAAGTGTGATCGATAGGTATGGCCCGGCGCCCGGCGAATATATGGCGATGCGCAGGGAAGATACCGGTTACCTCGCAGTAGCCCGTATCGAATTCGGCAACGTCGTGCTCCTGCCGCAACCCATGGCGGGCACAGGCGATGACACGTTTAAAATGGTGCATGGGACCGACGAGGCTCCGCCGCACGCCTATATTGCCAGTTATCTCTGGTCCCGGCATGCTTTTCAGGCAGATGCGGTCATGCACTTCGGTACGCATGGAAGCCTGGAATTTACGCCCGGCAAGCAAATAGCTTTGTCAGGCAACGACTGGCCCGACATCCTGATCGGGAACATCCCTCATTTTTACGCATACACCATCTCCAATGTAGGCGAAGGGATGATTGCCAAACGCCGCACGTATGCCACGCTGTTCAGCTACCTTACACCGCCTTTTATGAAAGGAGAAACCTACAATGAGCTGGCGGCATTGGAGCAAACGCTGCACAGGTTTACGGCGTTGGAAGACCCGGCGGTACAACATGCCTATGCAAAATCGATATCGGAAAGGGCGCGTAAAATGGGGCTTTACAACGATCTGCAGATACCGGACAGCACCCGTGACCTGTCGGTAGAGGAAGTACGTCGCCTGGCGGAGCTCGTTGAGGAGATCGGTTCGGAAAAGGTCACATCCGGACTTTATACCCTCGGTGTCCCTTATACGGCCGAACAGGTAAGCGCCACGGTGCAGCTTATGGCGATTGATCCGATTGCCTATGGTTTGGCAAAACTCGATGTTATCAAAGGAACTATACCGGCAAAGCGATTGGGACAGACAACATTTATGGCTGCGAACTATACCAGGCGGGCAGAAGCAATTATAAAAGACTGGCAGAAAGGCCGGAAGGTGACCCTGACAGATCTTGTTTCGCCGGGGGATGTCGCCCGGGCCCATGCCTGGAAAGCCATGCAGGCCGAACAAACCGGACAAAGGTCTCAACGGCGCGGAGCAGGTGGCCCTCCTCCGGAAATAGCGGCTGCGTTGGCAGGCAGGCAGAAACCGTCATTGCCGCATAGTCAGAAAGAAGCCGATTTTGCCGATGCCGTCAACCGCATCGAAACGGCTGTTAATCACCTGGACGCTTACCGGGAGGCCTTACAGAGCAGTACGGATAAGGAGCTGGAGGCGTTGGTGAACGGGCTGGGAGGGGGATACTCCTTGCCTTCATCCGGCGGTGATCCTATCAATAATCCGCAAAGTGTGCCCTCAGGACGTAATTTATACTCCATCGACGCCGAGAAAACCCCGTCGGCAGAGGCCTGGGAAGTAGGTAAAATGCAGGTAAAGTCAATGCTGGAGAAACATCAGAGGGAAAATAATGGAGAATACCCCAAAAAAGTAGCTTTCACACTATGGGCAGGCGACTTTATCCATACCGAAGGAGCCATGCTGGCGCAGATCTTTTATCTGCTCGGCATAGAGCCGGTGAGGGATGCTTTCGGCCGCGTAGCCGATGTGCGGCTGATGCAGGTTTCTGAACTCGGTCGTCCGCGTGTGGATGTAGTGGTTCAGACTTCGGGGCAACTTCGCGATCTGGCTGCATCCCGTCTGGAGCTGGTTAATAAAGCGGTGGCTATGGCGGCGGCAGCCGACGAGGAGAACAACGCGGTAAGAGCGGGCGTAGGTACAACAGAAAAAATACTGAAAGAAAAGGGCTTTTCACCCCGCGAAGCCCGGGAGCTGGCAGCGCTACGTGTTTTTGGTGGCGTCAATGGCAGCTATGGTACGGGTATAACGGGTATGGTGGAAAAGGGCGATAGCTGGGAAGACCGGAGTGAAATCGCACGCACCTACCTGAATAACATGGGGGCGCTGTATAACGACGACAAGCATTGGGCCGATTTTAAGGAAGGTGTTTTCGAGGCAGCCCTGCAGAATACAGAAGTTATTGTCCATCCGCGTTCATCCAACACCTGGGGAGCGCTCAGCCTCGACCATGTGTATGAATTTGCCGGCGGACTTAACCTGACGGTCCGCGAGGTAACAGGCAGTGAGCCTTCGGTATATTTCAGCGACTCCCGCAATCCGTCTAACCCACGGGTGCAGGAACTGAAGGAGGCTATTTGGGTAGAGGCCCGCAGCACGCTGCTCAATCCCAAATACATAGGAGAGTTGTTGAAAGGCGGCGCCTCTTCCGCCGAAGTGTTTGCCGAAACATTCCGCAATACCTACAGCTGGAATGTGATGAAACCGGATGCGATCGATGCAGCCCTGTGGAATGAATTACACGACACGTATGTACTGGATAAGCTGCAACTGGGGACGAAAACGTTTTTTGACCGTGAGAACCCTTATGCCCTGCAGGAGCTGACGGCGGTAATGTTGGAAACCGTCCGCAAAGGCCTTTGGAAGCCCACCGAAAAACAACTGCAGGAAATCACGGACCTGCACCTTGCCGAAATGAAAGATCATGGCGCGGGTTGTTCGGGGTTCGTATGCGGCAATGCGGCGCTCAATAAATACATCGCCGATCATCTCCGGGAAAGCGACCGGGCGGATTACCAGGCCAGCCTGAAAGTGGCGAAAGAAATTCAATCAGCCGGTTCCGCTGCGGAAAACAAATCGACCGTATTGAAAAAGGTAAATGAAAAAGCCGGTGATACACGGAATAATACAGGAGATCAGGTTGATACGGGAGCCGGTACAAAATGGTTGTTGATTGGCGTAGTCTTTTCGGTATTGCTTTCGCTGCTGGTATGGTATGTCCGGAAAAAGAATAATCAATGATCTTTGAACTGTTGCTGCTGGTCCTGGCAGGAAGCGTGCTGAATAGCGTGCTTCAATATACTGCCGGGGATACAGCGTGGCCTTTAGCCGGGCTGGCACTGGCAACCGGCATTTTTTGCTATGCGCTATATCCTATGGCGATAGATCAAAGCGTGCCTGTATTGAAAAAATTGCCCGAAGACCCGCTTTGGCTGCAGCGTATCACGGTGGTTATACTGGCGGAGCTGCTGCTGCGCTGGATGGTAGTCAACAACTCGCTTCGGGCGGTATTGGGTTATCCCGTAAAAAAGTGGTGGCGCGTACTTCAATACGTGCCGTTGCCCGGCTTACCGGCGGCGCTTTTCCTGTTCCAGGTCATACTTTTTTATACGGATACCCAAACGGCATTTCAGACACTGGCTATGGTTTATGCGCTCGGGGCGGCATCGGGATTGCCTTTATTGGGAATCGCCCTACGCCGGATGCTGCCCGATCGCGGGCAACGATCGGAACTTGCACAGCTACTGCTCATCATCACTGCGGCTACCACCTGTATGCTGTCGGTCAATATACAGTTTGACCAGTTGGGCGGCACCGCCGATAAGGTGGCCGACTATCGTCCGTTGGCTGTGCTGGTGTTGCTGGTACTGTCGGTGGGCGCTCTCGGTTATGTATTGTCAATTAAAAAAATAAAAAGAAATGGATTTTTTAAATAAGCTGATTTACTGGATTTCTACGGGCTTCCTGGTACCGACCGTGCTGGCATTGGTATTCCTGTTTTTTCGTGCACTTTTGCTTTTGGGGTCGTTTTACGGCTTCTATATGAACCGGCTTAAAACGCGGCGTCAGGTGGTGCCCCTGGTTAACGGGCTTCAGCAGGATACGGTACTGAAGCTGAATACCGACGGGATTCCCAGGTCTCCCTTTAAGGAAGCCTTTGACCGTATAGTCAGCCATGCTTCATCAGAAGTAATACGTGAAAAGGTACTCACTGATTATGAGTTGCTTTCACAAAAAGAGCTGGACCTGGCGCGGACACTCTCAAAAGTAGGTCCCATATTGGGATTGATCGGTACGCTCATTCCGATACAGCCTGCGCTCGTAGGACTCAGTAACGGCGATCTTACTTCTATCGCTAAAAACATGCAGGAAGGATTTGCGTCCACTATTATCGGGCTGATTATCGGCGGCGTAGGCTTTATTACGCTCCAGGTAAAACAGCGTTGGTACAATGAAGACCTCGCCGACCTGGAATTTATTCACGAACTGATCTCCGAACAAAATGAGAAGGCATAAAAGAAGGGAAAGCCATGCCAGGCGCACAAACGACGAATCACTGGATCCCATAGCAGCGGTGGCCAACCTGTTCGATTTTTCGCTGGTATTTGCAGTGGCGCTGATGGTAGCGCTGGTCACCCGCTATGGAATGGCCGAAGTATTGAGCCAGGAGGATTTTAGTATGATCAAGAACCCGGGAAAGGAGAACATGGAGATCATCACTAAAAAGGGGAATAAAATAGAAAAATACCGTGCCGACAACAGCGAAGAAGCCGGCGGCAGCAAGGGAAAAAAGATAGGCACGGCTTACCAGCTGGACAATGGCGAGATTATATATGTGCCTGATTAAGTAAGAGTTTTCCTTTTTATATCCGTTCAGCGCATTATTGTCGAAGGCCCGGCTAATCCCAAACGCTTTTAGTGGAAAGGGACATCCGTCCGGCGCCGGTAAACACAAGCCCGATTCCTACCAGTATATAAATGGACAGAAGCTCCAATGCCCACCCACCGTATTCGTTCATCCTGAAGATATAGTCCGTCTGCGCCAGGCAAATTGCTGTCAGGCAATTGAATGCGAATACCATGGCGGCGGCGCGCGTCCGGAACCCCACGATGATCAGTAGCGGCGCGGCTATTTCGCCTAAAAACACACCATAGCCCAGGAACGGCGGCAAGCCCCGGGCTATCAGCAGATCCCTGATGAAATCTATCCCGTTATAAACTTTGCTTATCCCGTAAACCAGCATAGGGAACCCGATTGCGATCCTGGTGATAAAAATCCCTAAATCAGTGTTTTTCATTTTCAATCTTGTTTTAGATAGTTTAATTATTTGCAAAAAATCTACAGTGACGCCATCAGTTTGGCCGGCTGTTTTACCTGTAATGTCCTTTGTTTAAAAGCTGCGTTTTATAAAAAGGCCTGCATTTTCCAGCGTTTTCCTGCTGTTATCGAACTGATCAAGATTAACGGCCAGGCCATAGCCGATCAGCTTCTCTTTGACTCCCAACCTGATAAATTGAAGTCCCCGCTGATATCCTTCCAGGTTTACGTTCGCAATTGCCAGCAGGCTGACGTAAGCCTGTACTTTATGGGAGAGGTAAGGCATATATTCAATCGAAAGCGCCTGCTCCAGCGTAATGCCCTTCTGGTAGGTTGCACCTATCGAATAGCTGAATGAACCGGTAGGAGCAGCCTTCCTGTATTGCGCTGACAGGGTTAGAAAGGAGCCCGGATTTTTTACGCCGACGGCTCCGTTGAGCGCAAGTTGACTGGTGAAGTTGTAGGAGAGTGTATTCCTGACAAAAAAGATATTGTTTTTGTCCTCCTGGTACTCCGTATCGAATAAAGTCAGGTTGCTGACTTTCAGCCTGTCGGTAAAATGGTAATTGATATTGTGAAGGTAGGTGAACGACCTGTGCCCGGCCACCACATCAGGACCATACGACAATGGCTGTGCGCGGATCCCGGAAAGGAGCGCCAGGCAACATACGGTTAGAATATTTTCTGCCCTCATTTTTTGACCGTTTAAATTATCAGGGCAAAACTATCAGGGGGCAGGGAGATAAAAATTAAGGTATCTTAAGAAACGTCGCGGCTATGTTTTTTTCGCAGAAAACTAAGGAATTCAGGGGTTATACCGAGATAGGAAGCAATCATATACTGGGGAAACCGCTGCTCCATATCTCTGTACCCGGAAACGAATGCACTGTAGCGCAGGTATGCGTCGAGACTCATATTTTCTATCGTTCGTTCCTGCAGCGAGACATAGGCGCTTTGGATCTTCAAACGGAAAAAATCGGATAGAACGGGTACTTCTTTATAGAGCGCTTCGAGATCATCCTTACAGATCTGGATGATCGTGCACGGCTCGCAGGCCTGGATAAACATGCGCGAGGGCTTCCCGCTCAGATAGCTGTACAAATCGTTTATCCACCAGTTTTCGATACCCAGCTGCAGGGTATGTTCCTGGCTTTTTTCATCCAGGTAGTAGACGCGCATACTCCCTTTTGCAATGTAACGCATATGCCTGGATACCTGTCCGGGTTGAAGCAGGTACTCTTTTCTGCCCGGTTTTCTGATGGTAGCCCTGGCGGCGATCGATTCTGCCTGGCTGTCGTCGAGGGCGACAACTTCCCTGAAATGCTCTATCAGTTGTAAGACGCTTTTATCTGTTTCCATTTTGAAATAACTGACCCCATTCATCCTAAACTTCCCTAATCAATCAATCATTCATCATCGTCATTCCCGAGTGCATATCCCCAATTAGACCAGGATGAAAAGCGAAGTCATTGATAACAAAAAAATAGACAGGCGAATATGTTTTGTGTTGCTGCCCGGGAATTTTCGTTAATCTGTTTTTTGCAGCAGTTTTTCCAGGTAATCGGATCTGACAAGCTCCGACGGCCTCGGGGCTTTGTACTCTATAATGTTGCCGTTTTTGTCTATCAGGATGTAATGAGGGATACCGTTGGCTTTATATAATTGATAGACAGTTTGCTTTTCTGCTTCAGGGTCAAACTCTTTACTAGGCTGTTGAATGCCGTGAATACCCTTTAAACCGGGGTTTTTAGATAAAAATCTGCGCCATGCCCCAGCGTCGCTATCCATTGACACATACATGAAAATGAGGTCTTTCCGATCGGCATATCGGGTAGAAAGCTTTTTGGAATACTTGAATTCTGCTTTGCACGGTCCGCACCAGGTAGCCCAGAGATCGATGTAAACCAGTTTGCCTTTAAAATCAGATAGCTTTAAAGTATCTCCTTCGGGTGAAGCCATAGCAAAGTCTCTGGCAGGCGCTCCTGGTTTCAGGGTTGTGTATTCGGCCAGAACCTTGTCGAGATCACCAAGAAATGGCGAGTTGGGATAGTCCGCCTTAAAAGAACGGTTTGCATTTTCGAGCTCATCGTATGCGATGTTATCGGCAACATACCCGGAAGCCAAGCAGAATGCAAGGAAAAAATCAGGGAATGTCGCCATCTTCGGATTTTCCATAATATTTCTTTTGAGGAATTCGTAAATCTCCGGTTTCCCGGATGAATTTTGCGGAGGGTATCGATCCATTAATCCAATCAGCCGAAGCGATAAACTTGTGCTGAATGGAAGGAAATAGCGAAAAGAAAATATCATGTTACTGTCGATAAGATGCTCCGGGAAGTCCGCAAACGATAACGAAACCTTGTCTGACTTTTTCGATCCCCAATGATGTTCGCGGTATATTCGCTGTCCGTCAAGAAACAGTTCAAATCCTCTTTCAGGGGCGATATTTTCCGCCAAAAGATAGTGTTTGAGTCTTTGAGACAACAGGTCGTCAGACTCAATTTCTGCTCTTATTTCTTCCTGGTGCGCTCTCAGCTGGCTGTATGCAGTTTGTATTTCGGTAGAACCCATAGCTTTCGAATAGTTATAGGAGGTCTGAAACACTGCATTTCGTTCTTTGTCAACCTGGTTGATCCTGGTACGATGTTTGTGTACCCGGCCCAACAGGCCTTTGGCGCTCCAGGTGCTATCGGCCAGCTCCACTTCCAAAACACTTCCCGGTTCGATATAGAAGGTCTCCCGCAATGCTCTTTTAGTTTCGGTTTCATTAAGAGATATCGAGATCAGGCGACCTGATTTTACGGGTATGTTAGTTGTAACGATTCCCGAACTGTTTATTTTTTCGGAAAAAAGCACCTCAGAATCCGGATGGATCAGTGAAAAGGATTCTATTTGCAGCTCATATCCGGTACATTGCTCACAGGAAAAACCTACATTGGCATAGCTTTGAGCAATTGAGGATTCTGAAAAAGAAACTGCAACTAATATAGAAAGGGCCAGGGTTTCCGGATATTTCATTTTCGAGTTAGCTAAGGCCAGCAGTTTTTAATGGGTTATAAGAGCCCGTTTCAAATATACTGGTACATTTTTATTTTTTGATGCCGGAAAGCAGGCGGAGGTTGCATGAGAGAAAATCTGCCTTCCAAACCCGGGCTTCCGTATTTGATAGGCCGCTTTCCAAAATAGTACGGTTGATTATTGAAATCGGCTGATTATCTTCGGTGCCTATAAAATCTCCTGCTGTTGTGAATGAAAACCGTTATAAGTAGAGGAACCGCTTTTTACGCCGCCGTATGTCTACTTTTTCTTTTGGTATCGAGACAGGGAAACACCTGTTTTGCCCAGCAACCTATATACACTAACGAGCAGCATTTCGGAGTTGAAGACGGTCTGCCACAGAGTTTTATCACAAGCTTTATACAGGATAAGGACGGGTTTATCTGGATTTCTACGCTCGATGGTCTTAGCCGCTTTGATGGACGTGAGTTTAAAAATTTCCGGAACAAACCCGGTGATTCTGCCACCATAGCACAGAATGTGATCTACAGGACAATTGTTCAGGCAGATAGCAGTAAACTGACCCTGGTCTACGAGGGATTGCGCCATGACTGTTTTGATACACGGACTTTTATCGCAAAGCGGGTTCCTCACCTGTCGGCTTTACACGATATTCCCGGCGGCAAAGCTCAGTTTCTGAACAGGTCGAACGTATATGATGGTATAGACTGGCTTTTCGCAAGACCTGATGCTGCGGGTATAGGGTGGATCAATTCCGCTACGGGCAAATCTTTCTTTGCAAACACCGCTAACGGCCTGCTGAAGCAGGATACGCTCAGCGCCATTTTTCAAGCTGCGGATGGTACCGTTTTCCTGGTTTCGGAAGATGGCGTGCAGGTCAGCGACAAGACAAAAAGGCATTTTAAATTCATCCGGTTCAACACTTCTGTAAAAAGGTTCAGGCCTGAAATGTTTTTTGAAGGGAACGTCAACGCGGGTGCTGTTGCACTGCTGCCGGAAAACCGGTTGCTGGTTTACAGAGCTGACCAGGTTGTAATCCTCGACCTGGAGAAGAGAACTTCCAAATCCATTAAAATCCCGCCCGGGCCGTTCGTAAATCCCGGTAGCTATCAGGATCTGCTTTGCCAGGATTCGAAGCGGCTTGTCTACCTGATGAACCGCGGCAGGGTTTTCAGGATAAATAAAAATGATCAGCTGGAGCTGATCTGGCAGAATAAAACTGCACCGCAAAACAATATTACCGCATTTTTTGTCGACAGATCCGATGTGTTGTGGGCGAGTATCAATGCCCGGGGGATCACCAAAATTGATTTACGTTCGATACCTTTTTACACACATGCTTACAGGAAGGGTTTTGTGGCCGACATACTGGAGGAAGCCGGTGTTTCATCATCGCAGATACCTTCCGAATGGGCCGATCCGGAAGTAGCTTATTATTTTCGTCAGGCATGGGCGTCCGGAAACAAGCTCTATCTCACCGCCAACGTCAATGGAGATGGTGAAATTTTCAGCTACGACGGTACTGCGTTTAGCAGGTTCAATCGCCAGCCGCATTCAAAGGTTTACACTGCCCTGATCGTGAAACCCGAAGGAGAAGTTAGTGTCCTGGAGCACATGACTTCCAGGTGGTATACCTGGAAGGCTCCTGCCTCGGCCCCGGATTCGGTTTCTTTAGACCGCCCGGAAATGGTTGGGGTTGAAATGACCGACGGCTGCTATGTGAAGGGGAGCTTCTGGTTGCCGACCTACTCATCGGGCCTGCTTCAATATAAGGAGGGGCAGAGGGTCGGGCAGTTTATGGGCAAACAGCCCGGTTCGCAGTTGCATATGCCGAAAGAGCTTACCGAGATCTGCCCGGATCCCTTTGACGAAAACCTGCTATGGATAGGTTCCAGGGGATTTGGGCTTATTCTCTGGGACATTGAAAAAGGGTTACGAAATATTTTTACGGTTGATGACGGATTGCCCAACAATACCGTTTACTGCATTTTACCCGACAGAACCGGGAAATTGTGGTGCAGTACCAACAGGGGGATTTTCAGGCTTGATCCTAAAACCAAAGAAATCCATTCTTTAGAGAAATCGGACGGGCTGCAGGGTAATGAGTTTAACAGGGCGCATAAGTTTCGCTTTTTCGACGGGCGGCTGGCGTTCGGAGGAACCGAAGGGTATACCATATTTAACCCTGCTGATTTCGAGGGAGATTTCCCTGAAACCCCGGTGCCGGTTCAGCTTACCAGTTTACAGATCAACAACCAGTTGCAGCATCCGTCGCTTCCAGGCAGCATTGTTCAGGAACCGTTGAGTTTGATCAGTGAATTAAGTCTTCCTTTTGATAAAAATAACCTGCGATTTGAATTTGCTGCATTACTTTTCAATCAACCTCTTAAAACCAAGTACCGCTTCCAGATGGTGGGGATCGATAAGCGGTGGATAGAAAACGGCACGAACAATGTCGCGTCCTACCTGGGACTATCGCCCGGCACGTACAAGCTGCTTGTCAATGCTACAGACAACAGGGGATTATGGGGGAAAGACTTTAAGGAGATCAGGATTGTGATCCGACCGCCCTTCTGGGCGACTATCTGGGCTTACCTCTTTTACGCATTGGTACTGGTTTTGATTGTCCGGCGTTACCTGGTTTTCAGAGAAGAGCGGATGATTACGCAGCAAAAGCTGGCTTTTGAAAAGCGGGAAGCCCTCAGGCTGAAAGAAATGGACGAGCTGAAAGATCGTTTTTTCAGCAACGTGACGCATGAATTCAGAACTCCTTTAACTTTGATCATCAGTCCTTTGCATAAATTACTTTCGGAAGGGACGGTTTCAGGTCCGCTGCGGCAAACACTGCAGGGCATCGAGAAAAACTCCCGCCAGTTGCTTGGCTTGATCAATGAGTTCCTGGATTTTTCGAAGCTCAACGACGGGCAGATGCGGGTCAATCTCTCTTCAGGTGAGCTGGCCCCGTTTGTGTCCGCCTGTGTCCGGTCTTTTGAAACTGCAGCTTCGGAAAAACAAATAACACTTTCTTTTTCTTCCGGCGACGTTGAGGGGTTTCATCTTTTTGACCAGGAAAAATGGAGCAAAATTATCTTCAACCTGGTGGGTAATGCCTTGAAATTCATCCCTGAAAAGGGTGTCATTTCGGTAGGGCTCAGACATACATCCGGCGAAAATGTCGAGCTGGAGGTATGGGATAACGGCCCGGGTATTGTTGTCGATCAGCAACAGAAAATATTTGAAAGGTTTTACCAGGCCGATAGTTCGGCTATTCGCAGCCAGGGCGGCACGGGTATCGGCCTTTCACTGGTGAAGGAAATTGTGGAATTGATGGGCGGCCATATCCGCCTGGACAGCGAGCCCGGAAAATACAGCCGGTTTTTGGTTGAGCTTCCTGTGTCAAAAGCCTTTTCCACTGAGGATGCCGCATCCTGCACCGAGACGTCGCCGTCCCGTCGTTTGCAGTCAGACGGTGCGTTGCCTCAACTCTTCGTCGTCGAGGACAACGATGAATTACGCTCGTTTATCATGAAGAGTCTGGAGGGAACCTACCGGGTAACCGGTGCTGCCAATGGTATTCTTGCCTGGGAAATGATCCGGACCACACTGCCGGATATCGTCATCAGCGATGTGATGATGCCTGGCCGGGATGGTTTCGATCTCTGCAACCTGTGTAAGTCCGACCCGCTGACTGCGCACATCGGGTTTATTCTGCTGACTTCCAAGGCTGCACACCAGGCCCGCCTCCAGGGATTACAGGCCGGAGCCGACGATTATGTCACCAAGCCGTTTCAAATGGATGAGTTGGAGCTGCGTATTCAGAACCTGTTCCGTTTGCAGCAGAATGTACGTACTCAATTGAGAAACCAATTATTCAGTAGCTCACCGGATGCCGCACCCCCGATCACCGATCCGTTTCTTAACCGTTTGCACCAGGAGATCGATGCGAGACTCGATGATCCTGACCTGATGGTAGACGACCTGTGCAAGACACTTTCGGTTAGCAAAAGTACGCTCAACCGTAAGCTGAAAGCATTGCTGGATGCTTCCGCTGCCGACCTGATCCGCCAACGCAGGCTCGAAAAGGCTATCGCGCTGCTGCGATCGGGAATGGACATCGCGTCGGTATCCTATAATGTGGGCTTCGGAAGCCCGTCTTATTTTGCACAATGCTTCCGGGAGCAATATCGACTGACGCCTTCGGAATACGTTTCCAGCCGGATTTGAGGCTGAGTTGTGCGTAGTCTCCAGACTACGCACAACTTGGGTTTGCTATCAACGTAGATAATTGAGTATATTTGAACTATATCAAGCACCAAACTCCCATGCAAACGATCATTGACGGGATATACAAAGATGGCAAAGTGATACTCGGCACCCCCCCCCCCCCCAAGGGTGTAAAAGCCAAAGTGAAGGTGATTTTTGAGGAAGAAGCCCCAAAGAAATCATCCAGAGCCGATCTGTACGGAAGTCTGAGAGGGAAAATCTGGATTAGTCCCGATTTTGATGACCCTTTGGAGGACTTGGCTGATTATATGTGATGATGCGATATCTGCTTGACACCCATACATTATTGTGGTACCTGGATGGAAACGAAAAGTTATCCGAAAGGTCGTACGATATAATAGCAGACCCTGACAACGAAGTACTGGTCAGTGTGGCCAGCCTCTTTGAAATCGCTATAAAGGTTAAACTTGGGAAAGTTAATCTCAAAAGCTCTATATCCGAATTCGCCTCAGACCTTAAGCATAAAGAAATTACTCTCATCAATATTTTGGATCTGCATCTGACTCAGTACCAGCACATTCCTTTGATTGAGGATCACCGAGACCCTTTCGACCGCCTGATCATAGCAACGGCAGTCGTCGAAAATGCCGCCATCCTCTCTGCCGATCAAAAATTTTCCTATTACACAAATATCGTCAACGTCATCCGGTGACCACCTCATTTTTGCTACCCTAAGCTTACCGGTGAAAAGCGCTCCCCGTTCACCTGGAAAAAGCGCATCTATCTCCCCGTCGCCACCAGCAACTCCCGGATATCCACCTTTAAAAATTTCGAAATCTCGTAGAGCGTCTCGATCGATGGCTGGACTTCGTTTGTGCACCACCGCGAAACCGTGGACTCGGTTTTTTCCAGATGAGCAGCTAATGATGATAGTTATAGTGTAAACCTGCCGCGTTGCGGGTGCCGTACCAACTTTTACCCTATATTTACATAATTACTTATGCATAGAAGCATCAATAATTATGAGAACTACCTTAGACATCCCGGAAGAGCTGATAGAGGAGGCAATGGAACTGACAGGGGCCAAGACAAAGAGCCAGTTGATAAGAGAGGCCCTGGAAGAGCAGATACTTCGTGTTAAGCGAAAGCGTTTGATCACCCTGAAAGGTACGATTGATCTGGATGTGGATTTGGATACGCTACGTGGTCGAACCGATGTCCAGATATAAAGTATTGGTTGACAGCTCAGTCTGGATCCAATATTTCCGGTCTGGTGATATACCACTGCTGGATCGACTGCTGGAAGAAGAGCTGGTGTGTACCAACGAGCTTATTCTGACTGAGCTTTTGCCGGTTCTCAGGCATAGGAAGGGGCTGGAAATATCAGAGGGTTTAGCTGCATTGGAGAAGGTTCCCTTGAAGGTAAGCTGGGAAGTCATAAGGGAATATCAGGAATTGAACCTGCAAAATGGTCTCAACCAGGTAGAGATACCGGGTTTGATTATTGTTCAGCAGGTTATTGAAGAAAAGATTACGCTATTCAGCTTTGATAAGCATTTTAAGCTAATGAACCGATTTCTGAAGTTTGATTTGCTGAGTGATTGATGGCGAATACATCTCCCACCGCATTTGATTCAAAATTGACAGGATTTGAATCAAAAATGATAGTACCCTCAAAGCGCTGACCATACTTTTGTGTTGTTCCGGAACCTCGTTTAACCTCATTTCCGTACAGCATCAGAAAATGGCATATCAAAAGAAAATCAGCCCTTTGACCAAAAGCCTGCTAACAGGTTTGATCGTCTTCTTTACAGGTGTTCTTAGCGCCACGGCGCAACCCACCCCCGACGCCAACGGGATTATCTACGTCAGGCAGGGTGGCTCAGGCAACGGCAGTTCGTGGGCAAGCCCCACAGGCAGCTTACAGGGAGCGATCGATGCCCCCGGTGTAACGCAGGTATGGGTAGCCAAAGGTACCTACCAACCGGCATCCGGACAGTCGTTCATAATGAAGCACGGCGTGGCCATTTACGGCGGCTTCCCGAACAATAACATTCATGCCGACATGACCCACAGAAACTGGGCAAACCATCTCACTACCCTGCAAGGGAACGGAAGCAGCGTGGTAAAAAATGACGGCAATGCATTAACCGCTACCGATATTTTAGACGGCTTTACCATTAAGGGCGGAAGCGGAGATTACGGAGGCGGCATACTTAATATCGCTTCATCGCCCAGCTATACTAACCTCGTTATCACTGGGAATAACGTAAACTGGTACGGTGGCGGAATGCTCATAGCAGGAGCCCCTGCGGCGCCAAGGATAACCAATGTGCTTATCAGCAACAATTCGGCTGGGTATGGAGGAGGCGTGAATAATAGCTCATCACCCGTATTTACTAATGTAACCATTAGCGGCAATACAGCCTATGGCGGTAGCGAATGGAATGAAGGCGGTACTGCGGCGATCCGGAATTCTGTTATTTACGGTAATGGTGTGAACGGACAATTGAACGATGTCCAAAACAGTTTGGTGCAAAACCAAACGAATGCTGCCTATACCAATGCCGCCAATCACAACCTGCCCACCGATACCGACCCGCTTTTTACCGACCCTGACGCGGGTAATTATAGCCCCCTTTATGAAAGTCCGGTGATCAACAAGGGCAAAAATACGTTATTCGATGGTCTCGGTGCCGATACTAAAGATTTGGTCGGCAATGCCCGTTTGTTTGATACTACAGTGGATATGGGCGCCTACGAATGCCAGATTCTTCAGCCTGTACCCGATGCCAACGGGATTGTATACATCAGGCAGGGCGGTACAGGCGACGGCAGTTCGTGGGCAAACGCCACGGGCTATTTGCAGAGAGCGATCAGCGTTGCCGGTGTAACGCAGGTATGGGTGGCTAAAGGTACGTACCAACCCCGATCAGGACAGTCTTTCACCATGAGGCAGGGCGTGGCCATCTATGGCGGCTTCCCGGACAATGACGACAATGCCGACATGGACGACCGCGATTGGTCGACCCACGTCGCTACACTGAAAGGAAACGGAAGCAGCGTGATAAAAAATGAAGACAACGCATTAACTGCTGCCGATATTCTGGACGGTTTTACCATTACCGGAGGCGCTACATTCCAATACGGAGGGGGCATATATAACTACAACTCATCACCGGTTTATACCAACCTGGTTATTACCGCAAATTCCGCTTATGTCGGCGGTGGAATTGCTATTTACGAAGGGGCAGCGCCGCACCTGATCAATGTACGTATCAGTGGAAATACGGCTGCCAGTGGAGGAGGTGGGGTAAATGCCTCGTCTCCCTTACTAACCAACGTAACCATTAGCGGCAACTTTGCGTCTATCATCGGCGGAGGTGGAGAATGGGTAGATATTTTCGGTACAGCGGTTATCCGCAATTCTATTATCTATGGTGGAGGTGTTGGAGGGGATCCAATGATCGATATTCAAAACAGTCTGGTGCAAAACCAGACTGATGTCGCCTATACCGATGCCGCTCATCATAACCTGCCTACCGGTACCGACCCGCTCTTTACCAACCCCGCTTTGGGTATGTATACGCTACAGCCTTCGAGTCCGGCCGTGAACAAGGGCAGCAACGCTTTTTTCGCGGGTTTAAATGCCCACACGAAAGATTTGGCCGGTAATCCCAGGGTATTTGATTTCTCCAATTCGGGCGCAGTAGATATGGGGGCTTACGAAAGCCAGGTTGTTCCGCCGGAGCCCGTGATCCGTGTGGTCTACGTCAGGCAGGGCGGCACGGGTGACGGCAGCTCGTGGGCACAGGCCATGGGCGATTTTCAGGGAGCTATTGATGTTGCGGACGTAGAGCAGGTATGGGTGGCCCAAGGCACCTACCAACCGGTATCGGGGCGGCCTTTTATCATGAAGCGGGGGGTGGCCATTTATGGCGGCTTTCCGAAGGACAATGACCATGCCGGGATGGACGACCGTGACTGGGCGACGCACCCAACCACGCTACAGGGAAACGAAAAATGCGTGATAGAAAATGAAAACAATGCATTAACTCCCGCCGATATTTTAGACGGCTTTATCATAACCGGTGGAAAAGCGTCATACGGAGCGGGCATAATGAATTTCAACTCTTCGCCCAGCTACGTCAACCTGGTGATTACCGGAAACGAGGCTACCCTGATCGCCGGCGGAATAATGATTGGCCTTGCTGCACCCAGGTTAACCAATGTACTCATTAGCGGGAATACGGCGTTCGCAGCGGGAGGGGTTGCTGTTTCTGGTTCATCACCCGTATTTACCAATGTAACCGTTAGTGGGAATACCGCGTCGGAGGAGGGTGCGGGCGAGTGGTTTGATGAAACCGGCACTTCAGTTATCCGCAATTCAATTATCTACGGTAATGGTGTTGAAGGACAAATGGAGAATATCCAAAACAGCCTGATTCAAAACCAAACGAATGCGGCCTATGGAGATGTCGCCAACAACAACCTGCCTACCAATACTGATCCGCTCTTTACCAATCCTGCCGGGGGGGAGTATACGCTGAAACCCGGAAGTCCGGTGATCAACAACGGCAGTAACGCTTTTTTCGAAGGCTTAAATGCCAATACGCAAGATCTGGCAGGTAACCCGCGTCTGGTCGGTGCAACTGTTGATATGGGCGCTTTTGAAAGTGCTGACGGCACCTTACCTGTCCGTTGGATCTCCTTCGAAGGCCGCCTCAACGAACAGCGCCAGGCTGTACTGACCTGGAAAACGGAAGAAACGAATGTATCCCATTACGAAATAGAGCGGAGCGCCAATGCAAAGGATTTCCATGTAACAGGAACAGTCATCGCCGGGGGAACCGGGTCGGGCCGATATAGCCACACCGACCCGGACCCGGTTTCCGGAAGGGTTTACTATCGCATCCGGCAAGTGGATAGAGATGGTACGTTTAGCTATAGCCGGATCATTTCAATAGCAGGCGTAGGGCGTGCTGAACTATTTGCCTACCCCAACCCGGCACGTGACCGTATAGCGATTGAACTGGGCCCGGAATATACAGGTAGTAAAGCAAGGCTGTTGAACCTGGCAGGGGTGATCCTTCAGCAGGTTGACGTCAAGCAGGAAAAACTTACACTCGATATAAGTAGTTACGCTTCAGGCATATACCTCCTGCAACTGCACGACGGACGATTAATAAAACTGGTGAAGGAATGATATATACAACTATTTTTAACTTGTTTTACTGAAAATCAAAAGGTTAAACCAAAGTTTAACGAACTATTGTAAAAAGTAAAACTAAAGTATGAAAAATACAAAGTCTACATTAATGAGGGTGCTGCTGGTAGCGGTGCTGGGCATTGCCACGCTCGCCGCACAAGCACAAGGCACAAAATACGTGGACATCTCCGCCACTGGCACCAACGATGGCTCTTCGTGGGCAAATGCCTACACCGACTTACAAAATGCCATCAACAATGCCGTCGCAGGCGACAACCTTTTCGTAAAAGGCGGCACCTACAAGCCCAACCGCCCTGCCGATGATTTAACCAACACCTCAAACCCGCTCAATCGTGATAACGCCTTTGTAATGAAAGCTGATGTGAAGATATACGGCGGTTTTGCAGGTACAGAAGCTACGCTTGCAGAAAGAGATTTGAGCCTTGTAGCCAACCAAAGCACATTAAGCGGCGATATTGACAACAACAATGTAAGAGACGATGGCAATGCCTACCACGTAGTAATTAGCTCTGGCGGTATAGGCACAGCCGTATTAGACGGTTTTACCATTACTCTGGGCAATGCGAATGGTAGTGGTTCCTTAACGGTAAATATGAATCCTATAAATAGAGAAACCGGGGCTGGTATGGTTAACAGATCCTCCTCTCCAATGCTTGTCAATTGTACTTTTTCAAGAAATAACGCCGGTAACAGCGGTGGTGGTATGTATAATAGATTCTCCTCTATAGTGTTGAGCCACTGTGCTTTTTCGGAAAATAATAGCGATTTCTATGGTGGTGGTATGTTCAATGACTCATCCTATCCAGTATTGACTTACTGTACTTTTTCAGGAAACAGTGCCGATTATTACGGTGGTGGTATGTATCATTCCTCCTCTTCTCCGGTGGTGAACTACTGTACTTTTTCGGGAAATAATGCCGAGGACAACGGTGGTGGTATATTTACCTACAATGAAGGCTATGCAGGACATTCGGGTATCTATACCAACTGTGTGTTTAATACCAATACAGCTGTCCAAGGCGGTGCGGTAGTTTTTGATGATGGCAGTGGTGATGGCCCTGTCTTTACCAATTCCACCTTTTATGGCAATACCGCTACGAATGGAAATGTTTTTTATTATTATAAAAGCGATTTGGGCTCTGCTCCACAGTTTATCAACAGTATATTGCACAATGCTTCTGGTAGTTTTATGGGCTTTTTTGGTTCGGGTAATAATATCAATAATGTTATATTCAAAAACAGCCTTACCAATGAGGCTTCTTTGGGAGCAAACAGCGATAATATAGCGAATATTCTATCAGCAGACCCACTCTTTACCAATGCAGCCGGTGGCGTTTTACCCTAAAAGCCAGTAGCCCCGCTATCAATGCAGGCAATAATACTTTCATAGCTGGTTTTGATTTTGATATCGCCGGTAATGCACGCATAGTAGGTACGACTGTCGATATGGGCGCTTTTGAAAGCCCCAACGGCGCCTTGCCCGTCCGCTGGATCTCCTTCGAAGGCCGCCTCAACGAGCAGCACCGGGCTGTGCTGACCTGGAAGACGGAAGAAACGAATGTATCCCATTACGAAGTAGAGCGGAGCGCCAATGCAAAGAATTTTCATGTAACAGGAACAGTTACTGCCGGGAGTACCGGGTCGGGCCGATATAGCCACACCGACCCGGACCCGGTTTCCGGAAGAGTTTACTATCGTATCCGGCAAGTGGATAGAGATGGTACGTTTAGCTATAGCCGGATGATTTCGCTGGCTGCCGAAGGGCGCAGTAAGCTGTTTGCCTATCCCAACCCGGCACGCGACCGTATAGCAGTTGAAGTAGGTCCGGGATATATAGGCAGTAAAGTAAGGCTGATCGGCCTGATAGGCCAGGTTTTGCAGGAAACAGAAGTGCGGGAGACAATATTGACTCTCGATATAAGCAGGCACACTTCAGGCATTTACCTCCTGCAGTTGTACGATGGGAAAGCAATAAAACTGGTTAAAGAATAATGGAAAAGCCAGTAACAGTCGATAGAATGTACGCGTCGTCGTGTGCCGGAGTTGTACGTAGTCTGGAGACTACGCTTATCATTCAAGGCATACCTCACATTTTTCTATTAGGATCAATTTGCGGGGCGGGCTTTTTTTGCACACGAGGATAGTTGTCATTCTGGTTTACCTTCATCTGTATCGTGGTCTGTGTCTCGAGTTGAGGGTGTCTAAAAAGTTCTTTAATATACCATGTAGCCAAATAATCTTTTGTAGTCTTCTTTATGCCCCATCAGGGGCTACCCATCTATAGGAAAATATCCGCATCCGCGTGCCCCGTATGGGGCTACCCGTCTATAGACGGGTAGCCCCATACGGCACATCGGACGCTGAAAAGGCGCATGCCAAACAATATTTTTAAAAAAACACGTACACTATCTTTTTAGACACCCTCAGGTGTCCTAGGTCTCCAGACCGTATGTAGATAACCTGCTTTAAGCCGGTCCGAAGACCGGGGACGCCCAGCCGACGACACTCAGGCGTAGTCTCCAGACTACGCATAACCTGAGATTTAATTATCGATGCAGACCAGACACCAATGCACGCTTCGAAATAGGTAGTATTATTTTGTTAAAAAACTCTTATTTTCTGAAATTAAATAAAATAAGCATTGTTAACAATGCTTATTTTTCTATTTTTGAGAAAATAAGCATTGAAATGAGCAAATCTTATTCTATTCCTGCAGAATACATCCTGGACAGGATCCGGTTTGAAAATCCCTGGTGGAAAACCGGCCAGCCGACCGCTGATATGGATTCCCTGCCCAAGCGCCTCTATTTTGACTTGTTTTTTCCCTTCGTGACCGATAGGAGCGTAAAAAGGGCACTGGTCTTGATGGGGCCCCGCCGCGTTGGAAAAACCGTCATGATGTACCAGGCGATCGGTAAGCTTATGGATAAGGGTGTAGACGCCCGCAAACTTTTTTTTATCGGGATCGATAATCCGATTTATATCAACCTGAGTTTGCAGCAATTATTGCAACTCGGTATGGAAGCCTCCGGCCAGGATAGTACCGACGGGCTGTATATATTCTTTGACGAGATACAGTATCTGAAAGACTGGGAGAGACACCTCAAAGTGCTGGTCGACAGCTATCCCACAATAAAGTTTGTGGTATCGGGTTCGGCTGCTGCTGCCTTACGCCTGAAGAGTACGGAAAGTGGAGCCGGACGCTTCACCGACTTCATGCTTCCGCCTATGACTTTCCAGGAATATATTCACCTCACCCGACAAGAACGCTTGCTACGCCCCGCCACGATCCGTTATAACAACCAGGATATCGATTTTTTCGAATCCATAGACCTCAAAACGCTTAATGCGCACTTTTTTTCGTACATCAACTATGGTGGCTACCCGGAGATGGTTTTCTCTGATACGGTCCAGCGCAACATGGGCCGGTATATTAAAAACGACATCATTGATAAGGTTCTCCTGCGCGACCTCCCAAGTCTGTACGGCATAAGGGATGTTCAGGAACTCAACCGCTTCTTTACGTATCTTGCCTACAATACAGGCCGGGAGTTTTCATTTGAGAAAATGGGACGGGAAATCGGGGTAGATAAGGCGCTGCTCCGCCGGTATATGGAATACCTGGAGGCAGCATTTCTGATTAAGGTCGTGAACAAGATCGACCAGAACGCCCGTCATTTTAAACGAATTACCGCCTTTAAAGTATACCTGACCAATACTTCGCTACGAAGCGCCTTGTTTTCGTCGGTGGAACCTATTGCTGACGATGCTGGAAATATGGTAGAGACCGCCATTTTCGGGCAATGGATGCACCGGGACCACCTGGATCTGAAGTACGCACAATGGAAAAACAGCGGTTCGGAAGATGAAGTAGACATGGTATTGCTGGATGGCAGCAAACTGAAGCCGGCGTGGGCCGTGGAGGTAAAATGGAGCAACCGGTATGCAGATAAACCGGCCAGCCTGAAAAGCCTCCTGGACTTCTGCCACAACAACGGACTTTCATCTGCATTGGTCACAACGATTGACCGGTCGGAGACCATCACGCACAACGGCATAGCGCTGACATTTGTTCCAGCCAGCCTGTATGCCTATTCAATCGGCGTGAGGACGCTGCAAATGAGGCAGTGAAAAAGCAGACACTGAATAGGGAAGATCGCTACAAAATATTTCAGAAATAAGTCACGACGCGACATTTCACGGCAACTTGATTTTCTCCAATTTAAAAGGATACTCTTTCACAGACTGAGAGTTCTCAATGGTCAATACCAACTTCATACTGTTGGAGAGGGGGGCGTCACCCAGATGGTAGCTTACGTGATTTCCCGTCGCGTTACTTTCCTGGGTCGGACTCTGGCCTTCTGCGTCGACGATACTCAGGCCCATTACCTTTAACTCCGGGTCGGAATAGAAGAAAAACAGCTCATTATCGCTTCCAAAGTCGGTGTCGTCCAATACCTGGTTCAGTTCATCGATGCTCTCTGCATGGGGGCCGTATTCTTTTTTGAGAATATCAAGCTGCTGTTTGTAGGCCTTCTCATTTTCATTTTTGAGCTTTTGCAGCTTTTTGCGGTCTAAAGGCACGATGACGATGTCGGAATACTTCCCCTTCAGGATATTGGTACCCAATTTGTCCACCGGCTTGTCGAAGGTCAGTAGTCCTTTATTGGCTGCTGTGGGGTTGAAATATTTTACTGTTCCTTCCAATACTGAAATTTCAGAAGCGTTCCTGTCGGGTGAGTTAAGCCGGAAGTTAAGTATCGTATATTCGTTGTATTCGTCATGCGTAGATTCATCCATTTGAATGGTATTCCCCAGGTCGTCGACGGCCCGGGTGATTTTACCGGGCTTCAGGACAGGGTAAGGGTAAGCGGCCTGCAGTCCGAGAACCTCGACGAGGACGATAAGGCCACCGACCTTCTCAGCATCCTGGCTGATCACACGGTTATCCATGATTTCGGCAACCTCCATACTCACCTTTTGGGCGTAGGCGGCCGGGGGTATACAGTATATGACAAGCAGGGCTAAGCCACGGAAGAATAGGACGGAAGGTTTTGAAGAGTTGATTTTCATAATTTTTAGTTCTTACTATCAGACAGTTAGAGAATGCAGGAGATCATCTTACGGGAGTTTGATTTTCTCCAGTTTAAAAGGATATTCTTTCACAGCCTGAGGGTTTTCTACAATCAGTTCTATTTTCATATTGTTGGATAGGGAGCCTTCGCTTGAAAGGGGGTAGGATATATGATTTCCCTTAATACTGCTTCCATAGATTAAATTCTGGCCATCTGCGTCGACAACACTCAGGTTCAATACCAGTGATTCCGGATCGGACGAAAAGACAAATAGCTCGCTGTCATATCCAAAGCCGGAGTCGTCCAGCACTTCGTCCAGCTCATTGATGCTATCCGCATAAGGGTCGTATTCTTTTTTGAGATTATCGAGCTGCTGTTTGTAGGCCTTCTCATTCTCATTTTTGAGCTTTTGTAGCTTTTTACGGTCCAAAAGCACAAGTACAATGTCGGAATGTTTTCCCTTCAGGATATTGGTGCCCAGCTTATCCGCCGGTTTGTCGACTTTTATCAGTCCATTATTGGCTGCGGTTGGAGTGAAATATTTCACTGTTCCTTCCAGTACTGAAATTTCAGAAGCTTTTCTTTCAGATGAATAAAGCCGGAAGTCGACTACTCCAAAACTATTATATTCCGTATACGTAGGTTCATAGGCTTGAATGGTATTACCCAGGTTGTCGATAGCCTTGGTGATCTTGCCTGGTTTCAGGGAGCGGTGGGAGCCGGTTTCCAGTCCTTTAACCTCGGTCCGGACGATAAGGATAGCGCTCTCCGACTGAGTTATCCGGCTGTTTATCCGGCTATCCTCGATTTCCACGACCTTCAGACTAATCTCCTGGGCATAAGTGAACGGGCAGATGCAGTACAGTACAAGCAGGGTTATCCGACGAAAGAATAAGGAGAGTGTTAGAGATATGAGTTTCATAGGGCTTTATTTTTATTCGTGTAAAATTGAGGAATGCAGGAACCTGTGTCAATAACCTAAAAGGGTGATATCTTTTGGTAAAATCTGCCCTGATGAAGTGTGACGATCCGGATAAATTTTCTTAAACCATACTCCGGGAGCAATATCACCTGATTCCTTCAGAATGGTCCGGCCAACATAGGCGCCTGGTACATGTCCGGTGTGACCAATATGGAGTCTATGTTTGAGGGTGCCGACGCTTTTAATCAACCGCTCCATACCTGGAAAACCGGAAATTCGGAATCCCTTTATTCCATGTTTTATGGTGCCGCCGCTTTTAACCAGTCGATCGGAGATTGGATGCTGAATCCCGCCGTTAACCTAAACTTCATTTTTACCAATGGCGGACTGGACTGCTATCACTACAGCGAAACGCTCAAGGGATGGAACGCCAATTCCGGCACCCCTGACGGCCTCTCTCTGGATGCCGATGGCAGAACTTACAGTCCCGGTGCAGCAGATGCCCGCGACAACCTGGTCACCACGAAAGGGTGGACGATCGCGGGTGATGCGGCATCCGTGGAAAAAGCATTGCCAAAAGGTCTTATGATCTCAGGAAGGGAAAGAATACCATCACCCTTGAACATTTGGCTGAAGGAATCAATCTGGTGCGTTTTGAGTATGGCCGTTTTTCAGAGGTGAGAAGGCTGATCCGGGAGAATTCCGCTGGATTTTAAGCTTCACTTTGATTAGATTTGGAGTTTACTAAACCTCCAATGTTTTGTGATTGCACTTTGCGCACAGCGTTTTAGTCCTGCTGCCCTGTCCGGATTCCTGATTCTTTTGATTGGTCTGACAATGGGAACCGACAGCTTTGCGCAGCGCCCTGTTTACACAAATCAGCAGTATTTTGGTATCGAAGAAGGTTTGCCTCAGAGTTTTATTACCGGATTTGCACAGGACAGAGACGGCTTTATCTGGATTTCCACACTCGACGGCCTGAGCCGGTATGATGGCCGGGGTTTTAAGAACTTCCGTCATATCCCGGGCGATTCCAGCGGCCTGTCACAGAATGCGATCTTCAAAATGGTACAACAGCGCGGCAAGGATCATCTGACGCTGATATACGAAGGACTGTTTTATGATCGGTTTGATACCAGAACGTTCCGGGCGAACCGGATTCCACCCCTGGCAACGCTGCACAAGATCCCCAAAAGCAAATCACAGTTTATTAATAATGCGAATGTTTACAATGGGAAAGATTGGCTTTTTTTGAGCACAAGCGCCCAGGGTATCGGCTGGAGAAATACGGATACGGGTAAAACTTTTTTTGCTAACACGGCCAATGGTTTGCTCAGTCAGGACACCCTGAGCATCATTTTCCAAACTGACGACGGCGCTGTTTACCTGGTTTCCGAAGACGGAGTCCAGGTCAGCGACAAGACCAAGACAAAATTCAGCTTTATTCAATTCAAAACGTCGGTAAAGAGACTTTCCCCTGAAATATTCCGGGAGCCCAGGGTAAACTTGGGCTCAATTGCCTTGCTGCCGGGAAACCGACTTCTGATTTACAGGCTGGATCAGATTATTATTCTTGACCTGACAAAAAGGACTTCCAGGGCTATTCCCATTCCCGCCGGGCCTCCGGTTCCATACAGCCGCTATGAAGACCTGCTATGCCAGGACACGAAGGGGGTGGTTTACCTGGTTAATAATGGCAGGGTTTTCAGGGTCAATCAACAGGATCAGCTCGAACTGATCTGGCAAAATACCGAAGCGCCTCAGTTTAATATCACGGCGCTGTTTGTCGACAGATCGGACGTATTGTGGCTGAGTGTGAATGCACGGGGAATCACCAAGGTAGATCTGCGGGCCATGCCATTTCACTCGTCCCCCTATAAAAAGGGTTTCGTGACCGACATTCTCACGGAAGCAGGCGTTTTGCCTTCACTCATCCCGCCTGCATGGGCTCAGCCAGGTGTCGCCTACTATTTTCGTCAGGCGCGGGATCTTCAAAACAGACTCTATCTTTCCGCTAATTCCTACGCCATTGACGACATTTTTACCTACGATGGAACGGCTTTCCGGAAATTCGATAATTTATTAAGGTTCAAGACCTACACGGCCCTCGTCGTGAAGCCCGATGGACAGATATGTATTTTTGATCATGTCAACTCGAGATGGTACCAATGGAAACGCCCGCCTCAGCACCTGATTCAGTGTCGCTGGATCGGTCTCAACTGGGTAATGTCGAGGTGGCTGACGCTTACTATTATAAGGGGGACATGTGGCTTTCAACTTACTCGACAGGCTTGCTGCAATACAAAGGCAACAAAAGAGCAGGCGGGTTTATGGGAAAACAACCCGGTTCAGGGGGGTATATGCCGAAAGAGCTGACCGAGATTTGCCCGGATCCGTCCGGGAAAAACCTCCTCTGGATAGGCTCCAGAGGTTCGGGGCTTATTTTGTGGGACGTAAACAAGGGATTACAGAAGGTATATACCACTGGTGACGGCCTCCCTAACAACACCGTCTATTGTATCCTGCCCGATAACACCGGGAAATTATGGTGCAGTACCAACAAGGGTATTTTCAGGTTGGACCCCAAAACCAGAATGATTCACACATTTGAGAAATCGGATGGGTTACAGGGGAATGAGTTCAACCGGGCGCATAAGTTCCGCTTTGCCGATGGCAGGCTGGCTTTTGGGGGGACCGAAGGGTATACGATATTTGATCCGACCGAATTTGAAGGAAATAATCCGGAAACATCTGTGCCCATTCAGATGACCAGCCTACAGATCAATAACAAGATTCAGGTCCCGTCGGAGCCTGGCAGCATTATCCGGGATCCATTGAGCCTTGTAAATGAAATCGATCTCCCTTACGATCAAAACCACCTCCGGTTTGAATTCGCAGCTTTACTTTTTAACCAGCCGGTAAAAATAAAATACCGCTTTCAACTGGTGGGGATTGACAAACAATGGGTAGAGAGCGGTACCAATAACGTGGCCTCCTATGTTGCCCTGTCGCCGGGGACGTACAAACTCCTGGTAAACGCAACAGACAACCGGGGTTTATGGAGTAAAAATGTGAAGGAAATTGCTATTGCGATTCACCCACCGTTCTGGGCCACCATCTGGGCCTACCTGATTTATGTGCTGCTTTTTATTTTCCTGGTTCGCCGCTATTTTATTTTCAGGGAAAAACGGATACTCACTGAGCAAAACCTGGCCTTCGAAAAGCGCGAGGCGCTCAGGCTGAAAGAAATGGATGAGCTGAAGGACCGGTTTTTCAGCAACGTTACACATGAATTCCGTACACCGTTGACATTAATTATCAGTCCGTTGGATAAGGTGCTGTCCGATGGATCCGTCTCAGGGCCTTTACAGCATACTTTGCAGGGTATTCAAAAAAATTCCAGGCAGTTGCTCACCCTGATCAACGAGTTTCTCGATTTTTCAAAGCTTAATCAAGGGCAGATGCGGATGGATTTGTCGTCGGGCGAACTGGCCTTATTCGTAGCGAACTGTGTCGGGACGTTCGAACCTGCGGCTATTGAAAAGAACATAGAGCTGTCGTTTACTTCTGAGGAGGTCGGTGGTTTTTTCTTGTTCGATCATGAAAAGTGGAACAAAATTATTGTCAATCTTGTAGGCAATGCCCTGAAGTTCACGCCTGAAAAAGGAACCGTTTCCATTTCACTTAGGCAGACAGGCGTGGAGAATGTGATGCTGGAGGTATCCGACAACGGGCCTGGCATTCCGGTTGATCAGCAACAGAAAATATTTGAGAGGTTTTATCAGGCCGATGGCTCTGCGGTCCGAAGCCAGGGAGGCACCGGGATTGGTCTTTCGCTTGTCAGGGAAATAGCAGAATTTATGGGTGGGTGCGTTACTATGGAGAGTGAGCCCGAAAAATACAGCCGGTTCATAGTGGAGCTCCCGGTCCGGCGCGTTGTTGAACCGGAAGGTAGTTCAAATGGGGTGTCGTCAAATACCGGCACACCGATCACGCAGTCTCTCAAAGTAAACCCTGACGAGGGACAGCCGCAGGTTCTGGTTGTTGAAGACAACGAAGAATTGTTGTCGTTCGTTGTGAAAAGCCTGGAAGCGAAATACCGTGTGACCGGTTCAGCCAATGGCGTAGCGGCGTGGGAGACGATCCGTACCGATCTTCCGGATGTGGTCATCAGCGACGTGATGATGCCCGGGCGCGACGGATTCGACCTTTGTCATCTTTGCAAGTCGGATCCGCTTACGGCGCACATCGGCTTTATCCTTTTAACCTCTAAGGCGGCTCACGAAGCCCGGGTGAAAGGTTTGGGGGCAGGGGCGGACGAGTATGTCACCAAGCCGTTTCAGATGGATGAGCTTGAACTACGGGTTTCGAACCTGTTCCGCCTGCAGCAAAACGTACGGACTCAGTTACGGGCGCAATTGTTAAGCGACTCGCCGGACCCGGTGCCTGAGGTCACCGATCCGTTTCTTGTTAATTTGTACCGGGAAATTGATTCCAGGCTCTCGGATGTAGATTTCGCAGTAGAAGACCTGAGCGAAGCGCTTGCCGTAAGCCGGCGCACCCTCAACCGTAAACTGAAATCACTGCTGGACACGTCAGCCAACGAATTGATCCGCCGGTACCGGCTTGGAAAAGCGACGACCCTTCTGGCCTCCGGGTTGGACATCGCCACAACGTCCTATTCCGTGGGTTTCAGCAGCCCTTCCTATTTTGCTCAGTGCTTTAAGGAGCAATATGGTGTAACCCCCTCAGAGTACCTCTCTAAGCGCAATTGACCCAAATCTGGCAGGATCTTTCCCAAAACTGATAGTGCCTGGAAGGTGCTGTCAGGTAATTTTGTGCACACGAAAAACGAAACAAAAGCGATCGTTTTTCAACTCACAAAGCATTACTAAATCTAAAAAAAAATGAGCGTTCTTGAAAACAAAAAAGTCATTAGTTATTTCGTAGAAGAAGTAATCAACAACAAAAACTTAGATGCCGCAGACGAAATTGTCTTTGAAGGTTTCGTCGAACACCTCCCATTCCCCGGACAAGGAGAAGGCAGAGAAGGATTGAAGTTTGCCCTTAACTCATTGTTTACGGCCTTTCCTGATATGCACTGGATTTTGAATGAACAAATTGCAGAAGGCGAAAAAGTTGTAAGCAGATATACATGGACTGGAACACATCAAGGCGATTTTATGGGAATTCCGCCTACAAATAAAAGCGTAGAAGTATGGGGTGTGGTAATTGATGTGGTAAGAGAAGGATGGTTTTGCGAAAGTCGGCTGATCATGGATACCGTTGGCCTGCTGAAACAACTAGGGGTAATGCCATAGTACGTACTGACATTAATAGGATATATATATCCGCAATTTCTGTGGCCCGGTAATATCGGGCCACAGGAATGTTGCCACTTGGCAAGTAACGCGTTTGTTTATACGCTGCAATAGACTTGTCCGCGATTCTCTAGCTGAAAAAAAGGTTGTCTGTCAGCCTGTAAAAGAAACATATGATCATGAAGACACTTACTACCCTTTTACTAGCCGTTCTTCTCTGCTCCAATGCCCCTGCGCAGAGCGACTTCATTACCCGCTGGAACCTGGCTACCGCCGGTTCGGGAGATACCCAGCTCATTTTTGGCGTTGGAACTTCCGGAACAGTGAGCTATTCCTGGCAGGAGGTATCGCCCGGAACGGCCTCGGGCTCCGGTACTTTTACAGGAACCACAGCCACCATTTCCGGCTTGCCCGCCGGTGCGGTGATCGACCTCAAAATCATCCCGACGAATTTCAATAGAATACATAATTAACAATGGTGTTGATAAAGATCGTCTGACCGACGTCAGCCAATGGGGTACTACGGCCTGGTCGTCGATGGGCTATGCCTTTAATGGTTGTAGTAATTTACAGGTCAGTGCCAGCGATTTGCCAGACCTCCGGAATGTGACCAACATTGCCGGGATGTTTAGTTTATGCACTACCCTGGACGGGCCGACTAACATAGGAGACTGGAATACGGCCAACGTGACCAATATGCAGGATATGTTCTATATGGCTGCAACGTTCAATCAGCCTGTCGGCAACTGGAATACCGGCAATGTGACCAATATGTACATGATGTTTTATTATGCCAGTGCTTTTAACAAGTCTGTCGGAGACTGGACGCTCAATGCCGCTGCAAACATAGATTTGATGTTTCTGAGCAGCGGTCTTGATTGCGATCACTACAGCGCCACCCTGATCGGTTGGAACGCAAATCCTGCCACACCGGATGGACGTACGTTGACCGCACCCGGTATGTTATATGGCACCAATGCCGTGGCGGCACGGAATAATCTGATTACCAATAAAGGTTGGACTATCGCGGAAGATGTCGCTTCGGGGAGCGATTGCTCCGGTGCGCTCCCGGTTACCTTGGTTTCCTTTTCCGGACAAAAAAATAACGAAAACCAAAATGTCCTGAAATGGACCACCGCCGGTGAAAGCGATTTTGAACGTTTCGAGGTACAGCGTTCAGAAGATGCGGTGTCTTTCGAAAAGATCGGGGACGTATATGGAAAGGCTGCTAATATGAGCGCCGGACCACAGTCCGTACCTGCTTTGGCGGAATATGTTTTTACGGACTGGTCCCCCGGTTATTTTAACTATTACCGGCTGAAAATGATCGATCTGGACGGCTCTTATGCATACTCCCGGATTCTGGCAATCGAAAATGCAGGGGAGCAGGCTTTTGTGGGTAGTTTCTATCCCAACCCTTCAAGCGGGAAGGTACGGGTCGATGTGAGTGCCCCGGAAAGTGGTCGGTGGACCCTGACCGTGTTCGATATCAGTGGAAAAAGCATTGCCAAAAGGTCTTATGATCTCAGGAAGGGAAAGAATACCATCACGCTTGAGCATTTGGCTGAAGGAATCAATCTGGTGCGTTTTGAGCATGGCCGTTTTTCAGAGGTGAGAAGGTTGATCCGGGATTAACAGGTAAAGTTTATCCGGAAAAATTCGTGATTATTCATAGAACAATTAATTTGCGTGTGTGCCGCCCGCCGGTTGTAGTATAACGGACTAAGTATACTCCCCGGGAGATTCCAGCTACATAGATAACCGGCCTGTCTGCGTGGTTATCATTCATTGTTTCTAGAATCTTTCTCCCCAGTACATCAAAAATTTCTATCTTAAGCACATGTTCTTCCGCCACAATTGTGACGGAAGTTCCTTGTTTGGCCGGATTTGGAAATAAGTAGCCAACAGGCGAGGCTTCGGTTACGGAGTGTGCAAAAAAACCGGAAAAACCATTGACAGGAAAGCTAACTTCCCAACGCCTTTCTACGTTATTCCATATGATGTCTTCATCAGCCGGATCGATTGTAATAATGGCAGAGGCTGTGCCGCTCCAGCCTGAATAGCTACCCGGACTACCGGTATTGCTGTTACCATGATGCTGGGAAATCCGGAGATTGGATTTCCCGACAGAATCGGAAGGGGAAACAGGCAATGAAAAAAAGGATCCCCCGCTGGCATTGTAGTCGTCAAAATCGGCCTGAGTGTAATAGAGCGTTACTTTTCCGGTAGCATTACTTCTATTGGAAGCTGGGGCGATATCATGATGCCGGCGTACCATAGGTATACTTTCATACTCCAGTACCGTTTTTTCTACGTATACTTTTCCAGTCACTAAACCGTTTACCGGAACCGCCCCGACCGGGTTAAGGGCCGCTATAGGGGAGCAATTGGAAAGAAACACAACGGGTAGCCTGTCGACATGTACGGTTGCGGATGCACTTGTTGCAAGGCCTGATCCGTTATGTATGGTATAAAAATTGCCCGGATAATAGCCGGCTAAAAGGTAGCTGTGTACGGGATTGTAAACCAATTGAAATCCCGAATTAGACACTGTTCCCAAAATGCTATTGCATGTATTTACCGGTCCGGTTACGCCTGCATCCCCGCTGCCAAATGTTATCGCACCTTTATTGGTAGGTGAGTCTCTGTTCCAAAGGACACTTCTGACGACATAGTCTCCGTTATCCAAAATTTTCAAGTCGCCTTCTACACTTCCAAAGCCGACCGCATCGTAGCTGTTACTACCCACCAGTGAATTCGCCGGCGAAACAACGCCTTTTGTTCCGGTATTTCCGTTGCCCCAGGTAACAGCACCGGTATTATATGCTGTTCCATTATCCCAGCTAGAGCTTACAACCAGGTAGTTGCCGTTGGGTAATGGAGTAACCTCCGTACCTATTTGATCTTCAGAAGTGCTGCCTATCAAAGAATTATTCCCGGAAATCTCTCCGTTTATTCCCTTCTTACCATCGCCCCAGGTAGCGGCTCCTGCCGCGGAGGCCGGACCATTACTCCATTTGTTGCTGGCAATTATGTAATTGCCGTTTTTCAGCGCTGTCAACCCTTTATTGCCCAACATATCACCTGCAGTACTACCGACAAGGGAGTTGGAAGAAGAGATTTCGCCCCTGACTCCGGAAGTGCCATCAGCCCAGGTAACAGCACCGGCATCTCTTAACGGGCCACGGTCCCAGGAAGGACTCGCCAGTACATAATTGCCATTGGAAAGTGCAAGGATATCCAGCTCTCCCACCAGATCATAGGGCGAACTTCCAGTCAAAGAATTGGACCGGGAAATATTACCGGTAATACCCGTTTTCCCATTTCCCCAGGTAACAGCGCCGGCTCCCGGCGCTGAAACACCATTCCATCTCGGGCTTCTTACCACATAGTTTCCATTTGCAAGAGCCAAAACGCCACCGCTCGAAGCCTGGTCGCCGGGATTCGTCCCGATCAGGGAGTTTGAGCCCGTTACTTTGCCCACAACGCCCGAGGACCCGCTTCCCCATGTAGCCGCCCCGGTACCTGAGGCATTTCCGTTATTCCAATTTGGACTGCTAACTACATAATTCCCGTTTGCCAGAACCGTTATACCATTGCTCCCGATACGATCCCCGCTACTGCTCCCGACCAGGGAATTAAGCAGCGTCACATTGCCGACCAGGCTGCCATTGCCTTTACTGAAAGTTACCGCCCCCAGATCTCCATCCCATCCCGGACTGCTCACCAGGATATTTCCGTTCCCAAGGTCAAACACTCCGCCGGATCCGACTCCACTTCCGTATGTATTGCCCACCAGGGAATTCGAAGGTGTAATTTCACCGGATATACCGATCGAGCCGTTTGCCCAGGTTACTGCGCCGGCATATGACATGTCGCCGTTACGCCAGGACGGACTTTTGACTACATAATTGTCGTCATTTAACAAGGTAACGCCTCCAATCCCAACCTGATCGTATTCATAACTTCCGACAAGCGAGTTTTCGGACGACAGTACTCCTTTTCTTCCGATGGTCCCGTCACACCAGGTTACCGCACCAGCTCTCCTGATGGATCCATTATTGGATGAGTAGTTTATATATAAATAATTGCCGTTCTGAAGGGGCAAAACGTAACCTGCTGAATTCGCCCCTGTAAAGGAATTGTCCGTACTGATAACCCCGGTAACGCCACGGTTGCCGTCTCCCCATGTAACGGCCCACCCGTTATCGGCAGGCGCGGCCGCTAAAAATGAACTTAAGACTACATAATTCCCGTTGGTTAGTTCCGTAATTCCAAAATAACCAACCTGATCGTAGCTATTAGTGCCTACCAGTGAGTTGGAGACCGAAACTTCTCCGGATATTCCGGTCACTCCGTCGCCCCAGGTAACTGCTCCCGCCCTCATAGCCGTACCGTTTTGCCAGTTTGGAGAACAAATAACATAGTTTCCATTCTGTAGAGGAGCTATGGTAGACCACATGAAATCCAGGGAATTGGTACCGACCAGCGAATTGCTCTGTGAAACAGCTCCGGAAATGCCGCGGGTACCATCAACCCAGGTGACAGCCCCCGAAGAGCGTTGGTCGTCATCTGACCAATTCGGGCTTAGTACTATAAAATTGCCGTTTGTAAGGGGAGTGATACCTCCGGAACCGATCTGATCCGATGCGGAGCTTCCTGTCAGCCTGCTGATCAGCTCATGAGTGACCCCGTTATAAAGATAAACCGCTCCTGCAAATTCCTGCGTCCCGTTAAGCCAACCAGGGTCAGTAATAACATAATTGCCGTTAGAGAGGACGGTGACGCTCGCACCAAACCGGCCGCTACCTACCGGGCCGGGAATCGTGGTGATCTGAGCCTGTGCGGTCGGGCTAAAAAAGGAAATGAGAAAAATGAGCAGGGGAAAGGCGTATTTCAAACTGAATTCCGGTTTCAATAACTAGCAAGTATCTTACAAACTTATGAAATAAAAGGGACTTTCGTTTTCGCGGCCATAGCAATCAGTGCAGGTAAGCTGTTGTTTCAGGCGCAAGAAGGGGCAGAAAGTATCGGAGGATTTAATACTCAGACCAGCCTTTCTTTGATCGCCAGGCTGATCGCTTCGGTGGCACTGTTGACATATAACTTGTCGTAAATGTTCCGGATATGGTTGTTAACGGTATGATAGGAAATATTGCATTCCGAGGCGATCAGTTTGTAACTATATCCCTTTGTCAAAAAGCCAAGAATGTGTTTTTCGCGTTCGGTGAGGCCGTAATCCTTTTTCGCAGGCGTTTCGGTGGCAAAGTATTGAAGGACCTTTACGGCGATGCTGCCCGTCATGGGAGCGCCTCCGCCCAGGGCTTCTCTAAGGCTTTCGAGGAATCTTTCGGGAGTGGTTTTTTTGAGCAGGTAACCGTTGGCGCCGGCCCGGAGGCTATCGAAGATCCGTTCGTCTTCCTCGAAGTTTGTTTGGATTAAAACCGGTAATGCACCAAAATGACGGCGGATCATCCGGGTGGCCTCAATGCCGTTTATCCCGGGCATACCGATGTCCATCAGGACCAGGTCGGGTTGGGAGTCAGTAATATCGGAAACCAGGTTATTGGCGTTGATAAACGTGCCGGTGCAGTTGAAATCAGAGGAAAGGTTCAGAAGCATCGCCACACTGTTCAGCCTTTCCTGGTTGTCGTCGAAAATAATGATCCTTGATGCCATAAGATAAAATTAGCAAAATATGAGTGTGATCACCGTACCATTTCCTTTTGCCGATTGGATGGTGAGCTGCCCTTTCATCTGGGCTGCGCGCTGCTGCATATTGGTCAATCCGTTCCCCCGAGTAGCCAGCAGGCTGTCGAAACCTTTACCGTCGTCTCTGATCACCATCCTCACCCTGTTTGCCACCGGGTTGATATCCACATGTATCGTGCTGCATTCAGCATGCTTGGCGGCGTTGTTCACGACTTCTTTGAATATCAGGTAAAAATTTTTGCGGGTCTGCATATCCAGCCTCAGGTTTTTAAGCTGCGGATCTGTTTCAAAATGAAAAATGATGCCCCTGGATTCGGCCAGTTCGCTCCCGAAATGTAACATGCGGGCCAGGACATCGTTGATTTCATCCCTGCCTGCCTTCACGCTCCAGACAATGTCACTGAGTCCGTCCTGTACATGCTGGGCGTTTTCCTTGATCTTCTGCACCACCTCCTGGTGTTCAGTCTGCTTCAGTTGCATCAGCAAAGCCTGGCTGTAAAACGTAATACTGCTGAGGGTTCCGCCGATTTCATCGTGCATATCGGCGCTAATACCATTTCTTATCCGCTGTATATACAGGATCTGCTGCAGGCGGTACCGGTAAAAAAGATAAATGACGACACCTATGGCCAGCGTGCAAAGCAGGAAAAACCAGGGCGATTTGTAAAACGGCCCTATAACCCTGACGGGAGTCTGCCATTCATGTGTGCTCCAGTCGTCACCCGCCACCGAAACCTGGACCCTTAGTATGTAATTGCCGGACGGAAGACTGTTTAAAAGCAGCTTGTTCCCGTTTTCGAACATCTGCCAATGGTCGTCGTTCCATCCTTCAAGCTTATAGCGGAACCGGTTGAGTGCCGGATTGTGGTAATCGGGGCTCATAAACGAAAATGCGAAAAGGCGGTCGCCCGGATTGAATACGATTTCGCTTCCGGGCCGATGGTTGGTAATAGTATCGACCCGGTTGAGTTCGGCGTGGTGTTTAGCGTAAAAAATCAGCTGTATTTCCGGGTCTTTTTGTTTTGTGGTATCGATCAGCGCCGGTTGAAAAGCGACCAGGCCATTCACCCCACCGAAGTACAGGGTGCCGTCGCCGGCTTTGAGGTAGGCTCCGTGGTTAAATTCCATGTGCGGCAATCCGTCGGTGGTACTGTAGTTGTAAAATTTTTGCTCGCGCATGTCGAACCGGGACAACCCCCTGTTTGTACTCATCCAAAGGCTTCCATGGTCGTCCGCGAGCGCCGCATAAATATTGTTATCAGGCAGGCCATCCTGCGTGGTAAACAGCCGCACCTCTTTTTTGTCTGTGTCTATACGCATCAGCCCCTGAGCTGATGCTGCCCACAAAGCATTCCGATACCATGCGGTGTGAAAAATCTGCAGGCCCGGAAGCCTGATTTCGTCTCCCTGCGTTTGGCCGTAGTGTTCTTTGACGATGGCGTCCTGGTCTAAAACATACAGACCATTGGTGGTGCTGACCATGATCCGGTGGTTTGTCCAGGGAAGAAAATGGTTGATCCGCTCTTTTTTAATGAAGTTGCCGGGACGGTCGTTCAGTGTGATCGGTTTAAGATCACGGGTGTCAATCTGTGCCATATTTCCCCAGGTTCCCATCCAGAACTTGTGCTCGTTCAGCCGGTAAAAGGAAGTAAATCCCCTGCCGCTGACAAAGGGAAATTCTACTGCCCGGTAAGCAAGTGTTGCAGGGTCGATTTTAAGGAACTGGTTGCCATCCGTAATGGCATATATGAAATCGTCTGCAAATAACAGCTTGTAGGTGAGCGCCTCGTAACCGGACGTATTCCCGGTCCAATGCAACCTCAGATGCCGGAGGGTTCCTGTTTGGGGATCGATCCGGTGGAGCAGGTACCTTTGACCCTTATCGTTGAAACCATATGAACTTACCCAGATTTTCCCGTCGGGATCTTCGGTGATACCCCGGATGCTGGTGCCGATGTCGCCGGGTTTTTCCAGGGGTATGTTCAGGTATTTACGGAATATTTCTGTGGCGAGGGTGATTTTGAAGAGCCCGTCTATTCCCGACAGCCAGAAGCTGTTGTCGGAGCTGATGAAGCCTTCGAAGAAAAAAGGGTCGCTGCCGGCCTTTTGGCTCAATTGCGCATTTAGGGATGTAAACTTACCTGTTCTCCGGTTTAAAAAGCCCACTTCATTGTTAGACCGGTACCATTGATAACCCTGGTTGTCGGAGTATATAAATGCGGGAACCGTGGTGTTTTCTGCGTCTGTCAACGGGCTGAATGTATGCTCTTTGAAGGAATAGGTGCGGGTCTGTATTTTTTTCCGGCCCTTTTGCCGGTAATAGACGATCAGGCCTTCGGGATCGGATTGGGCGATTTCCAAAACAAAATAATGTGCAGCAGAGAGTCCGGCATCCAGCAAGTCTAAACGACGGACCAGTTTCGCATCCTGGCTGATCACCTCCACCTCATTCCCTTTGCTGTATACGTACAGATTGAGCAGGCTGTCGCAGAAATATTTCCGGGGCGTGGTCAGGGGCGGGTGATCTGAATCTATTCCGGGAGCGTATACGGCAATGGGTACATGGCTTTTGTCGAGCTTTACCAGCCTGCCCTCCGGTAAGGCTACCCAGGCATTTTGCCGGATGTCAAAAAAAATATCCAGGTTTTGTTTTGGGGCGCCATTTTCGATGCTGCGGGATGGGTCAATAGTAACACACCTGAAGCTGACCGGGTCGATGATCGTAATGCCGGCGTTATGGACTACCCAGATTTTTCCGTCAGCATCAGTCCGGATCACGTTAATCAGGGGAGTGCTGCCAATGGAACCGGTCAGTATTTTTGTAAAATCCTGGAAAATATATCCGTCGTAACGCCAGAGTTCCTGGGTGCTTCCTACCCACATAAAGCCCCGCCCATCCTGCGAAAAAGAGCGGATATTTCTGCTCGGCAATCCCTGCTCAGGTCCGAGCAACTGGATATTGACACGGGTTTCGGGCGCCTGGGCCCGGGAGGAATGTATTATATATACGCTTAACAAAAAAACAACCAGCGAGCTGCGTATTGCAACAGGTAACCCACGATGCCTGAAATCCGAAAGTTTGAGGTACATGCGGGAGCGTTGGAGTTAATAAAAATGCTTTCAAATTATCCTGTGAATGTAGGAATTTGGATAGATATAAACGATACGTTTTATCCCCTGCGGTTTTGAAATCGACGATTTGAGCGATTAACGCCATCCGGCATAGCAATAATTTGCTATTGTGCTGCCCGGCGCCGTTGCTTTCTTTTGCATCGTTGCACGTTGAATGGATTTACTCACCCTCACGCTGAAAAACATGAAAACAGTGTTTAAAAATACACGTCCTGCAAGCCAATGGATCGTACCGGCGCTACTCGTCTTTTTTACCTTTTTCCTCACCGGGAAAACCTTTGGTACCGACAGGACCGATACTGCCCGCAGTATGACTTATTCCGGTTCCGTAACTTACTCGACCGAACCCCTTCCGGCCCGGAATATATTAAATGCGGAAGGCGGACATTTGTGTTATGTGCTTAAAGTGGTTACAACTGCTGAGGTATCGCTTACCTCCATCTCCGTCAAAACCGCCGGAACCTATACCATTGACGATATCGCCCGTTTTACAATTGACGCAAGCAACTCCGCCAGTCTGGCCAATGTGTTTGCTTCAGGCTCCGACGGAACGACAAATGGCGGTGGAGAGACTCTTAATTTTAATATTCGTACCACCCTGGAGGCTAACTCTACAACCTATTTCCTGGTCACAGCCTACCTCCGTACGTTGTATGTCACCAACGGCAGGACCTTCGGTATCAACGGGGCCGACAATGACCTCACGATAGTCTATAACGCACCTGTACCTGAAGTTATAAACAACCAGACCGACGTATCGGAATTGCAGACCTTCCGCGGCCCTTATGTGACTTACACTACCGAACCACTCGGCATTGAAAACGTTGGAAAGGGGGCTACGGACCGGCTCCTCTATGTTCTTAAAATAGAAGCAGGCTTTCCGGCACCCGTGTCATTCGACAACCTTGCCGTCAAAACCAGAGGCACCTACTCCGGCTCCGACGTCAGCCAGTTCAAACTTTGGCGGAGCAATACGCCAGGTCTGACGGGCGCCAGCGTTGTTGGTACAGACGAATCAGTAACAGGCAACGGGGAAATACTTTCTTTTGCCGGATCACAAACTATTGCACAAAATACCAGGGCTTATTTCCTGGTCACTGCCGATGTACCGGTGGATGCGGTTACCGGCCGGACCTTCGGTATCGACGGGAGCAATAATGCCCTTGATATCAACTACACCGGTCCCTATACTTTCGTTACCGACAACCAGACGGATGCGGCGGCACTTCGGACCATTATCGCGTCGTCGGTGACCTATGCCACGGAACCTCTCTCGCCCGGTAAAGTGCAGCGTAGAACAACTGATCACCCGCTTTATATACTTAAAGTAACAACGGGTAGTACAGGAGCGGTAAGCTTCGACAATTTCAACATCCGGACAGACGGGAGTTATACCGCCACCGATATCGGCCAATTCAAACTCTGGCGCAATAGTACTCCCGGCCTGGCAGGAGCGACTGCTGCCGGAACACACGGCTTGGTAACGGGCCACGGCGAAACACTTTCATTTGCCGGGTCGCAAACCCTTGCGGCCAATTCTACTACCTATTTCCTGGTTACGGCAGACATAAATGCCGATGCTGTTTTCGGCAGAACCCTGGGGATCAACGGCGTCAACAATGCGCTCAATATTACCTACAGCAACCCGCCCGACATTACCGATATTCAGACTAACACCGCCGGTTTCCAAACGATCACTCAGGCAGCAGTGACCTATTTCACCGAACCCCTTTCGTTTGGAAACGCACCTCAGGGAACGGCAGATCACCTGCTATATGTCCTTAAAGTAGTGACAGACGACGTAGGGGCGCAGCGCATCAGCCACCTGGGCATTGCTACGTCCGGAAGCTATGCCGGCTCCGACATAAGCCAGTTCAGACTCTGGCGCAGCAATACATCCAACCTGGCAGGGGCGACTGCCGTCGGCACAGACGGGTCGGTAACCGGCCACGGTGAAACGCTGTCTTTCTCTCTTGAACAGCCGGCAGTCCTTGAGGCCGGTTCTACAACCTATTTCCTGGTTACCGCAGATGTATCACCAAAAGCCGAAGGCGACAGAACTTTTGGGATTAAGGGGACTGAAAATGCCCTCGACATCAGTTATTCCATTCCTCCCCGAATTTCCGACCATCAGTCTGATCTGTCAGACTTACAAACGATTATTCAGCCGACGGTAACCTACACCACCGGGTCGCTGCCCGCCGGAAATACAACCAGGGGAACTTTTAACCGGATTCTCTATATACTCAAAGTAGCAACAAGCGATGTGGGATCGGTTAGCCTCAACAACCTGAGCCTTGTAACATACGGAACCTATACCGATTCCGATATCAGCCAGTTTAAACTCTGGCGGAGTAATGATTCCAACCTGGCAATGGCCAGCCTGATCGGAACAGATGAGTCGGTAACAGGCCACGGCGAAACGCTTTCCTTTTCTCCCGGACAGCCGGCCGTGCTTAACCCTAATTCTACCACTTTTCTACTGGTAACCGCCAATATTACTTCAGATGCTGCTCATGGCAGCACTTTTGGTATCAACGGGGCTGAAAACACTCTTCAAATAACCTACGCTACCAACCCCCATATTTCAGATAATCAGTCCAATCTTACAGGCTTGCAAACGATTGTGGCGCCTTCCGTAACTTATTCCACTGAACCGGTTCCCGCGACTGGTGTGGCAAAAGGAGCAAGCAGGCGCCTCATGTATGTACTCAAAGTAGTTACGGGTATATCAAATCTTTCTTTTGACAACTTCACCATCAAGACAACCGGGACTTATTCCAAAGCGGACATCAGCCAGTTCTCCCTCTGGAAAAGCGACAGCCCCGGGTTTCCCCCGGCGTCTTCACCGGTTGCCGGCACAGGATCTGCAACCGGCGCCGGCGAGATACTTGCCTTTCCCGGTCACCACACCATTCCTGCCCATTCCACCGTCTATTTTGGAATAACGGCGGATGTAGCGGAAGATGCCGTAACGGGGAATACTTTTGGGATAAACGGAGCCGACAACGCCTTCAATGTCACTTATTCCGATGTTTTCCCTTCCGTCTTAAACAATCAGACCGATGTGGCAGGTTTGCAGACGATCGGTATTCCATCAATAATCTACACCACCGAATCACTGTCTGCCGACAACTCGTTTCGGGGGACAGACGACAATTTGCTTTATATTCTTAAGGTAGTTACTTCCGACGCCGGGCCGGCCCATATCAGCCACCTGAGCATCCGTACCGGCGGAACCTATACCGGTTCCGACATCAGGAGGTTCAAACTCTGGTCGAACGATACGCCAGGTATGCCCGGCGCGGCCCTGGTAGCCGCCGACGAGTCCGTAACAGGCAACGGTGAAACACTTTCTTTTTCCGGTTCACAAATTTTTCCTGAAAATACCGCTACCTATCTCCTGGTTACCGCCGACGTCAAACCCGACGCGACCGTCGGCAGAACCTACGGGATTAACGGTGCTGACAATGCCCTGGATATTACTTACGCGGATCCTAAACCTCCGGTCGCCGACAGCCAGACGGATGCAGCCGGTCTGCGAACCATCGTTGACCGGACCGTCACCTATTCCGCTGAACCGATTATGGCCGAAAATGTGGCGCAAGGCGAACTCAACCGTACGGTTTATATTCTCAAAATCGTGACCGGCAGTGAAGGAACAACGGAAATAAACAACCTCACCATCAAGACGACAGGAACCTATACCGGTTCCGATATCGGTCCGTTCGAACTGCGGCGGAGCAATACGCTCAATACCGGCTGGATTCCCGCAGGCCAATACAGTCCGGCCGCTACCGGTACGGGTGAAGTACTTTCTTTTCCCTTCGAAACTCCTCTTATCCTTACAGCCGGTTCGACTACCTATTTTGCGATCGTCACGAATGTGAAGGAAGGCGCCGCTTCAGGCAGGACATTCGGTATCGACGGATCCGATAACGGGCTTGTTATTAATTATTTGGGATCGCCGTCTCCCGTCGTGACGAACAACCAGACCAATGTGGCAGGTTTGCTGACTATCGGTGCATCCAATGTGACCATTACCAGCGAGCCTGTCCCCGCCCAAAACGTGCGTCAGGGGGCTGTTAACCACCCGGTCTATGCCATTAAGCTGGTGATGGGGAGCATAGGGGCAACCCTGAGCCGATTGCGTGCATATACTGCGGGGACGTACGAAGCCGGTGACTTTATATCGTTTAACCTGTACCGCAATGATGCCGGGACATCCGGTGAAGACGTGCTGATCGGCACAGATGATACCTTGCTAGGAGCGGGAGAGCCTCTTGACTTTGATATCACGGGCGTCTCTCTCCCGGCCGGAAGCACTACCTACCTGAAGATAAAGGCCAATGTATCTTCTACGGCAACTGTCAACAGGACGTTTCATATCCATGGTTCCAATCCCTATCCGACCGTCTCTTTCAGCGGGGTTGCTCCATCAATTGCCAATAACCAATCCAATGCAGCCGGTATTCAGACGATTCGCCCGGCGGACGAATGTTTTACAGGCCTTATTATCGGAGAAAGCGCCCTCTGTCTGAGTGCGGAAGCTCACACGATTTATTCCAATCCGACAGCCAGTGACGAGGGGAGGTGGTCGTCTTCCGATGAATCCGTTCTCACCATATCGGAAGAAACCGGAGAAGCCAGGCCGTTAGCCGCAGGTACAGTTATGGTCCGGTATACGGTTCCGTCGGACTGCAATCCGTCAGGATTTATCTATGCTGAAAAAGAAGTGCGGGTTAATTCGGCCGGTAAAATAGAATTACCGCAACACGTGTGCCTGGAGGAAGGTGAGCGGCTGGCTCTGAACCTGGTAGGTGAGCCGGGCGGCGTCTGGTCTTCGGGTATGGAGTACGTAGCAACCGTATCTGACGACGGGAAATACATCACGTTACTAAGCGCCGGTTATACTACCATAAGCTACACGGTTTCCTTCGGCGGTTGTATTTCAAAGACAGAGGCCGGGCTGACGGTGAGCGATCCCGCCGGACAGGAGCTTTATATCCCCGACCTGATCTGCGTAATGGAGGGTGATAAACCACTCGTACTGACTCCCCCGTTCCTTACCGAAGGGAGTTGGGGAATAGCGCCCTTAACTGATGGCAGCGCCCCCGCTATTGCATCGATCGGTACGTCTACGGGAGTGTTGACCGTCACCGGGTCCGGAACCGTCACAGTTGAGTATGAAGTGTCCAGCCCCTGCTCATATAAGCTTTCAAAAACAATCATGCTGAATTATTTGCGTCCGATCGCCGGGCCTGAGAGCATTCTTGTTAACAGCGAAGAGGATTGGCTCAAAAAGTATGAATATTCTTCAGCCAATCCTCCCGGCGGGACCTGGACTTCGCTGAATCCCGCAGTAGCGACCATTGACCAGAATGGAAAACTTACGCCGGTCGGGCTGGGAATTACAGCGCTTACCTATGTCAATAATGCCGATTGCGAGGACAAAAAGCCGGGCAAGCTGGTTTATATCCAGTCGAACGGAATTATGTCGGGTTCTTCCGAAATTTGTGAAATTGCGTCCGGTCCCTACCAGTATTCGGTAACAAACTCCACTCCGGGGGGAAGATGGACAACGGGCAACAGTCCGGTTGGTGTAATCAATCAGAACGGAGTTTTTACCCCTCTTTCCCCGGGAGAAGTAACCATTACCTATACACCTCCGGGCGGCAACCTGATAGTCGAAAAAACAGTCAAGGTATTCTCTGCAGGAACCCTCTGGGGGCCACGCAATGTGTGTCTGAGCGAGGGGAAGTTCACATACGGACTTTCTGATCCCTCGTCATATACGGGCGAATGGACCTCCGGCAACCCGGAAGTGGCAAGCGTAGATCCGGCCGGTGAGGTATCGCTCCTGACAGCCGGCACTACCACAATTACATACACAATCGAGACTGCTGCCTGCGGTAAAATATCCGTTTCCACGATACTCAATGTCAGCGAATCTGCTCCGGGCGTACAATTCCATGAAGGTTACCAGGTGATTGCGGCCGGTACGAACCCGCTCGTGGATGCCTGTACGCCTGTCGGAACGATAAATTCGCCGGCACTGGCATCGTCTTCTGCGCCATGGTTATCGGTGCTACCCAGTCCGTTGGGAGAAGCAGCCGGTTACCGGCTCGCCCCTTACCGCCCCGCACCGGACATATCCGGCGACTACGCAGCCGATCTTGTCTTATATTTTTACCAGGAAGACTTTAACATCTTTAACAAAGTCAGAACCATAAAGCTGCCCACCGGCCCTTCCGATCGCCAGGGCATCGCCAACCTTCGTATCTACCATATCTCTCTCAGTGGCTATCCCAATGAAATAATCCGTCCCGGAATGGTTACCTGGAATGCTGATAAGATGCGTTGGGAAGTGGCATTCAGTACCACCCATTTCAGTATTTTCAGTCTTTCTGCAGAAGAAACAATCCTTCCGGTCACCCTGGTCAACTTCAGCGCATTTAAAGAGGAACGGCACGTCAGGCTGCGCTGGACTACTTCCATGGAAACCAATAGCGAAGTGTTTGAGGTGCAGCATAGTTCGGATGGAAAACAATGGCAGCCGGCGGGCGCAATAGCGGCAGGGGGAGAGAGCGGGTCGGTTAAAAATTACACTTTCCTTCATCAGAACCCGCCTGTAGGCAGGAACTACTACAGGTTGAAAATAGTGGATATGGATAAGTCATTCACCTATAGCCGTATACAAAGCGCCTGGATCGACCGGGGCTCTGATGTAAGAATTTTTCCCAACCCCGTTTCCGACCGTTTCACCGTGGAGACCGCGGACTGGAAAAATGTCGGATCTGTTAAAATCCATAACCTGAACGGAATTACCGTATACGACTCAGACCGCACCGGACTTAGCCGGTCTGTCGATGTGAGGTCGGTAGGAGTGGGGGTGTATGTGGTGGAACTGTTGTTCAGAAACGGGCAAACCAAAACTTCGAGGATCGTGATCGTGAAGTAGATAGCCTCTGATATTCCAGGCTAATCAGGGCAGACTATTCATAAAATGATTCTTGAAAGCCCTTCCTATGGGAATGACCTGTCCGTTAGATAAATGGATTTTATTATGTGAGATTTTCTTTAGTTGGGCGGCATTTATAATGTATGACTTATGTACTTGTTTGAAATCATTATCCAGCTTCGCTACCCAATCCTTTAGGGGCGCAGACGTCAGATATTTATTTGAAGCAGTAACGACCTCGGTATAATCGCCATCCGATTTGATGAAAATGATATCGGCCCTGTTGATTTTTACAAGATCATGGCCAGACTTTACATATACGTATTTATCGGCTGGTGTTTCGTTTTTATGTATTTGCTTTATCGACGAGGTCATTGCTTTGACTTTATCGATAGCCTTAGAAAATCGTTCGAAAGAAAATGGTTTGAGCAGGTAGTCAACAACATTGAACTGATAGCTTTCGAGGGCAAATTCCGAATAGGCAGTTGTAAGGATTGTAAGCGGATGGCTTTGTTCAGACCTCAAAAAATTCATTCCCGAAAACCGTGGGAGGTTGATGTCTAAAAAGATCAGGTCAACGGGGTGATCCCTGAGGTAGGCCTTGGCTTCAAGCGCGTCGCAAAACGTCATTTCGAGTTCAAGGCTCTCTGTGTTGCTGATATATTTCTGTAATATATGCTGCGCCGGAGCCTGATCTTCTATAATAATACTTCTCATGCCTTATCCGTTTTTTTTAATTGCATTATTAATGTGGTAGTGAAAATATTACCGTCGTCTTTTATGTTGAGTTCATGTTCGCCGGCGTATTGCAGATCCAGGCGTTTCTTTACATTTTCCAATCCGATACCCTTTTCCAGACTGGTGTGATGATAGTTCGGTGAATAATTGTTTTTACATAAAAATATCAATTTCCCCTCTTCCGAAACACACACACAGATATCGATATCAATGTCTGCCGCCTGGCTTCCCGAGCTGTGCTTAAAGGCATTTTCAACGAAGACAATTAGGATCAGCGGAGGAATTGAGAAATCCGCTTCAACAATGTCTTTGGTGAAGCGGATTTTTCCCCTGTTTTCGATCTGTAACCGGCTCAGCGCCACGTAGTTTTCAAGGTGCTGTATTTCCCTGGAAAGCGCTACAAGGTTTGTCCTGCAATCGTACAACATGTACCTTAATACCGCCGATAACTCCAGGATAATTGACGGAGTTTTTGGCGAATTGTCGATCGCGTACGCGTAGATACTATTGAGGTTATTGAATAAAAAGTGCGGATTGATCTGTGATTTCAAAAATTGGACTTCACTTTCTTTCATCAAACTCTTTAAACGCTCCACTTCACTTTGTTTCCGATTGGAATCCCATGCCAGCTTGAAGGCAACAATGATTATAATAATGGGAAGCGTTTCAACCAGCGTAAATAGTAACCCAGGGAAATGCGTCCCACGCGTATTGGGAAAAAAGATCTGCTCCAGGATGAACTCATCGATCAGGATGACGACCGTCAGCACAGCTACAAGCGCGGCTATAAACAGGCTCGTTTTCCTCCGGTAATAAAAAACAGGCAGAAGAATATAATTAATGACCATCGCTGCGGCGAGGTAGTTAGCAAAAAAGGCGAGTTTGGAAGGCGTGAATAATGTTTGCAGCGACTGATGTCGGTCCTCGTCAAGTTCGAACGAATAAGACAACAGCAACACCAGGACGATCACCACCTGGTATACTATCTCTTTCAGATAGGGTGACGAAAGCCGGAGTTGCAGCCAATTCGGCTTCTTTTCGCTCATCGCGGCACCATAACTGGTAAACAATGTGTCGTTGAGGTGGTAAACTGAGTCGTTCACAGATTCGTCTTTTTTTTCTTCTGCAATATTACCACATTTGTTATTCTTAACGAATCTAAATAATAAATAAGCTTTATAATTAATAGATTTACAAGCAATTGATATTCAAATTATTATCACTTTTTGCAGCATTTGCTTGCTTCCTGAACCTTACAAGCTATGCACAGCCGGAAGACAAAGGTATTATAAGAGGCGTTGTCGTTACCACTTCGGGTCTTCCTGTCTCCTATGCTTCGGTGGGACTAAAAGGCACGGATTATGCAGCTACTACCGACATACGGGGGGAATTTGAGCTTAAGGTCCCTGCAGGCAGTTACACCTTGCTGGTTTCTTATATAGGCCACCTGACTTACGAGCTTCCTCTACAGCTCAAAAAGGGAGATAATGCCGCTTTGAAAATTGTGCTGCGGGAAAGCAGAACCACTTTGGACGAAGTAACCGTTGTCGGCAAAACCGAAGTGCAGGAGTTAAAAGAAACCGGATTCAGTATAGAATCCATAGAAACCAGGGCGCTGCAAAATCAAAGCGTACAAATAAACAGGATATTGGATTGGACGCCTGGCGTACGGGTTCGCCAGGAGGGAGGCGTAGGTTCCAATTACAGCTACTCACTCAATGGGATGTCAGGAAATGCGGTTACGTTTTTCATAGACGGCATACCTATGGAATATTTTGGGTCATCGTATACTGTTAATAATCTCCCGGTTTCACTTATAAAGCGCGTTGATATTTATAAAGGTGTGGTTCCGGTCGACCTCGGCTCGGATGCACTGGGCGGAGCAATTAATGTCGTCTCGGATACCAAAAGCAAAAAGTTTCTTGAAGCGAGTTACAGTTTCGGCTCATTCAATACCCACCAGGCGCTGCTGCACGGCCAATATACCGACTCTGCCAGCCATTTTACCGCTCGTTTTTCCGGTTTTTACACTTACTCCGACAATAACTACAAAGTATGGGGCCGGGGAGTCAATTATGCCGACGCCTCTACCGGTTTTAAAGCTGTTGAATTTACAAGAGAAAATCCGGCCACACGGTTCAACGACCAGTTTAAAACCCTTAACGGAAAAGTGGACATTGGCTTTACGGACAAAAAGTGGGCCGATCAGTTCTTTATAAGCCTGCTGGCATCCGCGCAAACCAAAGGCATACAAACCGGGCAGACCATGGCCACCGTATATGGCAAACTGCATAATAAGGAGTTGTTGCTCATACCGCATGTTTCCTGCCGGAAAGATGACCTTTTTGCTAAAGGTTTGACCCTTAGTTTGTTTGCCGGCTTTTCGAACAGGGAAGGACAAACGGTAGACACAACTATGGCCTTTTATAACTGGAAAGGCCAGACCACACCCCATGACCAAGGCGGAGGAGAAATAGCGCGGAACGGAAAGTCGCTGTTCACCATGTATGAAGCCTCCTGGATTGGAAGAGCCAATCTTACCTATGAGTTGCCTGCTGAATTTAAAATAGGATTTAATTACTTTAATTCGGCAGCCAAAAGACATGGCGAAGACCCTTTCGTTTCGGCCTTTCGGGTGCCGCTGATCGCGCCTCAAAACATTGGCAGGCAGTTTGCCGGTTTGTCTCTCGAAACCAAAAAGCTGGAAGAAAAGCTATACGTCAACGCATTTATAAAGTGGTACGATTTTAAGACTACCTCCAATAAACTGGAATATTTTCTTGTCGACGGTACGCCCCGGGCGACTGCAGTTCCGATAAAGAACAATAAAACCAACTGGGGAGGCGGAATAGCTGCGTCTTATAAGATCCATCACCTTTTCCTGGCAAAATTTTCCATTGAGCAGGCGACCCGGCTGCCTACGCCTACAGAGGCATTGGGAAATGGTGTGCTGGTGGTCAATAATCCGAACATAAAACCCGAACAGAGCCTGAATATGAACCTGGGTGTAACGTGGGGACGGATTCCTGTCGGTCGCCGGCAGAACCTGACACTTGTCACCAGTACCTTTTACAGGGATACGGAAAACCTGTTAATCTATAAGATTGCCAAGGACGACGGCATGTATGAAAACGTGGCTCAGACCCTTGGGAAAGGAATAGAGGCGGAAGTGGTATATGAATTGGACCATTGGTTAAAAGCAAATGTCAATGCGACCTGGCTGGACATCCGGAACAACCAACGGCTGGACAATGGTGTACGGAATGTACTTTATGGCGACCGGCTCAGAAACACTCCCTACCTGCTGGGCAATGCGGGAATTTCGGCCAACCTGCCCAATGTGATCCGGAAAAAATCAAAGCTGTTTGCCTATCTCCACGCAAACTACCTGCATGAGTTTTTTCTCAACTGGCCGAGCCTGGGAAGCAGGGATACGAAAAACATGATCCCGAGTCAGTTGATTTTTGACCTTGGGATCGGGTATACATTTCCCGGGCAGAAACTCAATCTGTCTTTTGACCTGTCCAATTTTACAAATACACAGGCCTACGACAATTTCCTGCTTCAGAAGCCCGGAAGAGCTGCATTTATTAAAGTGAAATATCAAATAACATCCAATCAATAACATGAAAATGATCAGTCGGTTTCATACCTTCCCGGCAATTGCCATGGCAACGGCCCTGTTTATCACGTCCTGTAAAGAGAATGATCCGGTAGCAGATCAAACGGATCTGATGGAATACTTTGTAGGGATTGAAGTAGACGAAGAATATTATATGGTTCCTTCCAAAGACATCATGTCTGGCAACATATCGGTGCTTGGCAACGGCGTTGAAGGTATTGCGCATCACGCTGTAGTGAAAGACGGCTACCTGTACGTAGTGAACGGTGAAGAAGCAACACTGGATAAGTACAAGATCACCGAAACGGGGATCACCAAAGAAGACGCTATTTCCACGGCGGCTGTCATGTCCGGCTCCTTTGCCCGCTATATGGATTTGGCTGAGACGAATGATATCCTGTTAATGAATTTTCCAAACGACCAGGGAAATGCGCCCTATGCCATTGTCGACCTGGCTACCTTTAAGGTTGAAAGTTTTGGCAGCTTCAAGATGCCCAACATCGGTCGTTATAAACCGACCTGGTGTCGTGCGCTTGTTTCGGGCAATAAAGTATATGTAGGGGGCGAGTATTCAATACCTGAGGTTTTTGGTGAAATTCCCGATTCTCTTATTACCATCGTATACGATTATCCTTCTTTCAGCAATCCAAAAACGATTATCAGCAAGGCTTCGGCAGGAAGCGTAGCAGGGTACAGAACCAAGGGATTATTTAAAGACGAAAAAGGTGACATTTATCAGTGGAACCTCCGGAGCAATCAATGGGCTTCAAATCCGGAGGATGTGCCCAATACGCCGTGTGTATTTGTTAAAATAGCAAACGGAGAGTATGATAACGCCTATTCATTTAATGTGTCGGAAAAATTTGCCGAGCCTGTAAGCATCTGGAACGCGTGGTACGCCGGACAGGGCATTGCATATGCAAATATTATTAAGGAAAGCGATTTGAGTGTATGGGACAATCTTTATGAAAATTATGGCCAGTTGTACAAGATCGATATTTACAATAAAACGGTTACAAAGTTGAATATCCCTCAGGCCCCTTTGAATGAGATCTTTAGTCTGAATTCGGTAAAGGACGGCAAATTTTATATCCCGGTTTGTGTAAAAGGCGGCAATGCGAATATCTATGAGATTACGATAGGCGGTGGTGCGAATGACTTCAAAGTAGGCGCCAGGCTGGACGGTAACAATGTATATGCTCCTTCGCTGAATATACTCAACTAGATTCCCGCTTTCTCACATCCGTCAGTAGCGGTGTGAGGCAGTTGTTCGCACTATGTCACGGATATGCTTTTAAGTTTTATTGTTCAGTTGGCCGGCTTCTATATCCTGTATAGCACTTCCGCCCGGGCTATGTTCGTGAAGCGCAAACACAATATCTGTCTGTACAAATACAGAGGTTTTTCAAAAGTATTGGGGAGCTCGATGCTTCTGGCTTCGCTGGCTATGTTCATAATGCAGTTGGGGACAGGCGTAGGCTCACTATTTGCTTTGATAAGCCTGATGACCATCAGCGGATTTGTTATCACGTTACTCCCTCTTCGAAAAACATAGGAAGCCAGCTATTGATAATATGCCTGCAAATCCGAAATATCTGACCCAGTCCGGGTGGCAACGCTTTGCCAAGATTTCTGCAGCCATCGCAGGCGGCTATCTTGTTTCCGCTTCTTTTCACCTGATGTGGGCGGCATGGGCAGACGACCGTAAGTCGGTTTTGCTGACTTACTCCTATACGCTCTTCCTGATGTGGTGCGCGTTGATGCTGCTGGCATTTCTGTTTAAAAACGGGTGGAAATGCTGGGCGTGGTATGGTGGAGCCTCTCTTTTATTCATCCTTTTCACCCGATGGGCATGAGCAAACGCACCTACAACGTCTACTTTCATCTGCATACCGTAAGTGGTATCGTCATCACCATTGGCCTTTTTGTAATCTTTTTTGCAGGCGCCTTCACCCTGTTTATGAAGGAGATCGAAGAATGGGAACATAGTGGCGAAAGACATATAACGGCATTTAACAGCACCACAGCCAAACCGATTGACCTCGACAGGCTGGTTGGTACCCTGGAAAGCAAAGGCTACGATTTATATGGGCGCAATATCTACATTGACCTGCTGGCGCCGGGTGCCATGCAGCCCTTGTACTTATCAGAGTCGGAAGACACACTGGCTACCGGAGAAGCCAAAGAGTACAGGAATCTGCTTTTGGACAGGGAAACCTACCAGGTTTCGCAAAGGGCGAAAAGCGCATCGGCCACACTTGGAGGGTTGCTGTACGAGCTCCACTTCTTTTATCAACTGGGTGAGCCGGGGTATTATTTATCCGGAATGGTTTCCCTGTTCTTTTTGTTTGCGATGGTGAGCGGCATCATTGTACATTGGAGGAAAATCATTCCGAACTTTTATCTGTTCAGGCCTTATGAAAAGTTGAAAACAGCCTGGACGGATGCCCATACGGCTCTTGGCATCATCGGCATACCTTTCCAGTTCATGTATGCGCTGACTGGGGCCTGGTTTGGACTTGGGATCCTGGTGGCGGCTTCAGGAGCTTTACTTTATGACGGGGATAAGTCAAAATTTTATGAAGACATCTATGGACATCATGACAATCCGCTCGGGCCTCGTATAAATCTGACCGACTACCGGTTGAATACCTACCTCGACAGCGCCTCATCAAAATGGGATGGTTTCAAGCTGACATACATTTCCCTTTCCAATGCAGGGAGTTCCGCGATGAAGCTGAATATCTATGGAGAGGTGAGTTCAAAGTTCAGCTTTTTTAACTTCGGAGAACTTGAATTTGATGTAGTTACGGGGAAGATCAGCCATATGCATGACCCCTACCATAAACCCTATGAAGAAATTGTATCTGCCGCTGTCCACCGGCTTCACTTCGGCTATTTCGGATTGGAAGGCTGGCCGCACCTTGCGGTAAAAGTCCTATACTTCTTATTATCTGTCACGACCTGTTTTGTCATCATCACGGGCGTTCTTATCTGGCTGGAAGCGCGCAACAAAAAAAATATACCTGAAAAGAAAAGAAGATTTAACCAGGCCGTAGGTTACATCTATCTTGCTGTTTGCCTTTCGATGTTTCCGGTTACCGCTCTCTCATTTTTGGTCATCAAACTTTTGCCACAGGGCCTGAGCGACCACAAAGGTATTATCCTAAACTCAGTTTTCTTTGGTAGCTGGCTGCTGGCGTCTGTCTATTTCTGGTCAAAAAAGAACAATTATTTTACGAACGAATGTGCGTTGCTGAGTGCCGGAATTCTCGGCTTTGCCATTCCACTGGCAAACGGAGCTGTTTCCGGTAACTGGTTCTGGCGTACGCTCACCGGTAACCAACATCACATCTTTGTCACCGACGCCCTGTGGCTCATGCTGGCTATTTTGTCTCTGATAATTGTGTATTTGATGAGGAGACAGCGCGTTAATTCTTAAAAGTCGCAGGGGCAGCGGTAATCGGTGGCTTATATCGGGCGCAGTGACAGCCAGGAGATCAGCGATCAGAAATGACCGGAGACTACCAGCGCCATAAATTCGCTCAGCATAAGGTGATGCTAATTGGAATTAATCTAAAAAAATCTAACTTGCGGCCGATTTTATCTATCGCGAGATTTATGCCGGGCCCCCATACTGAAGACAACCCTACGCTCCTGAATGAATCCTCTTTTACGGATATCTATAATCAGTATTGGGAAAAGGTTTTTGTGGTATGCTATTCAAATCTGAAGGATGTAGAGGTAGCCAAGGAACTCGCCCAGGAGATTTTCAAATCACTTTGGGAACGGCGTGACAACCTGGTATTTATTGAATCGGCCGAGCATTACCTCATTCGTTCAGCAAAGCTGAAGGTTTTTGAATACATCCGGAACAAGCAGATCCGAAGCGCGCATCTTCGGAATATTGCAACCATCAGTGCCGGAAATGCTAATTTTACGGAGGATTCCATTATGCACAAGCACCTGATAGACAGGCTCCGGTATCTCATCGATGAGTTGCCGGGGCATTGCCAGCGTGTTTTCCGGATGAGCCGGGAAAAGGGAATGACCAACAAAGAAATTGCCGGAGAGCTTATCATTTCGGAGCGAACCGTGGAATATCATCTGGCAAATGCCCTGCGATTGCTGCGTTCCGGTCTGAAAGATTATGCGATTTAGTAAGGATATCGTAATATTGTATCTTTCCCGACCCTATGAATATTTCCGAAGCTTTAATCGAAAAGTACCATCAGGGCTTATGCAGCGCCAGAGAAAAGGAGGCTGTTGAGAAATGGTTGGAAAATGGAGATGAGCCGGATCTGTATTTCCCCGAAGGGCTTTCAAAAGAGGAGATCAAAATGGCGGTTTGGGAGGGCCTGCAGTCCCGGGTGGCCCGTCAACATGGATTGTCCGGCGCACTATTCCGGAAATACGCCGCTGTGATGGCGGCGGCCGTGATAGTGGTCGTGTCGGGGCTTGGCTACTTCATGAGCCGGTTGGAATCCGGTAGCAGCCAGGGAAAGCTGGCAGCCGGCCTGCCGTCAGAGACATTGCAAATCGAGTTTGGAAGGGAAAGCGGCGCCGTTTACAGCAAGGAAGCCAGGATGCTGAATTTTTGCGGGGTCATCAAAATAACGCCCAGCGAGAACATGAAGCTGTCGTTTGCAAGCACTTGTGACGGAAATGAGGAAATCGTGAGAGAGGTGGACGTAAGAGGCGGTACCACTTATTTTGCAATGGACCTGAGAGACCACAACAGCCCGCAATTAATTGTGATGGACAAAAGCGGGGTTGGCGACCTTCCTCCATTGCTGCAAAATTCCCTCATCGCCCAATTTGGTATCTAATTGACTTCCTGAATGCTTCATTGGTTAAGAGCAGTATCTTTGTCGGTCGTAACAGGGCTTTTGTGTTTGTCAATGTCGGCTTGCCGCGATAGCAGGAGTGCAGAAGCAAAAAAATACAGTATCGTCGTCGGCTCCGGACGGGGAGAGCTGTATGTCTGGCAGACAGATCACCTGGACTCGGGGGCGGTCGATCCCATATCCAAAGGAGTAAAGCTACTGGGCCCTGCCCGTATATGGTACTACCTGCTTGTCAGGGACGGTTTCTATTACTACGTCGATTCAAAATCAGAATATTTTGTAAAAGCACAGATCCGCGACGAGCGTTTTGTACACCTGGACTCTATCCGTCTCACTGATTTCAGTTATCCTGATAATGCGCTGTTTATCGCCCCGGATACGATTTTCCTGGCCAGCCACAGCATGGGGATGAAAGCCAAGAAGTTTGCGATGGTGAATGTCAGGACTATGACAGCGAGTGTTGATACGCTTCCTGTTCCGGGTCCGCGCGCGCCTTTCGACAACATGTCCGTGGGATTTGAGATGCGGCGGGATGACCGCCTCTGGGTAGGCTATACTTATCATTATGCCAATAGAAATATGGGTTTCGGCTCGTCAGACACGGTATATGTGGCGCGTATGAGCTATCCCGGCATGGTGCTGGAGCATATTGATAAAGATCCGCGCTCCACTTTTCCGGGGAATGTCAATACGGCGCAGCAAAATACCTTCAAAGATGAAAAGGGCGATTTTTATTTTATGTCGAGCCCCGGGATTGTAAGAGGTGCGAACCTGCATCAACCTACCGCTGTTTACCGGATCAAAGCCGATGAGCAGACGATCGACAGCTCCTATTTTTTCAATATCTCGGCTTCGGAAGTGCAGAACCATGCCTATGGGCTGTGGTACCTGGGAAATCACAAAGCGCTGCTGAGAAGCGAGCGGAAAGATTTGTTCAAAACCTACAAGGAGCATTATGCCGTTCCGCATATCGAGTACTACGAGGTCGATTTATCGACCAGGCAGGTCGGCAGCAAGCTGGATTTGCCGCTCGATCGCGGCAGTTCGCGGACGTGCGTGCTCGTGGAAGGCGAAAAGGCCTACATTACCATTAATGACGGTAAGGGTGGTAATGATATATGGATTTACCGTCCCGATGACCGGTCGCTGACAAAAGGTTTGCATTTTAAGGGGGATGTCGACTATATCTACCGCCTGGAGAGACTCCACGAATAATTATTTAGAATAAATAAATTTTTTTTCAGTTTGTACTGTGGCAAGGCCATGCTTATGCAACTAGGATCGCGAAGTCGGAAAAAGTAAGATTCTGACCGGGCAATTTTAGTTTCAGGTATGCATAGAGGAGTTCTCTTATTCTGGTTTTTTACATTATTATTCGTCGGGTTTTCGCTGTGTGTACAGGCACAGACCCTGACGGTTTCAGGGAATATCAGTAATGCCCTGAAGGAGCCGCTGGAAGGTGTTACCGTGGCGGTCAAAGGTCTTCCGCTGGCCACTAAAACCGAAACCGATGGCCGTTTCACCTTGCATTTCAGCAGCCCGGGTACCTTTACACTGGTTTTTTCAAGTATAGGGTTCCAGACGGTAGAGGAGAAGGTAAGGGTTCAGCAGAACAGCAGGACGCCCGTTCTGCAAATTGTTTTGCACCCCCAAAGTATCGCGATCGACGAGGTGGTCGTACGTGGGAAAGGAGAGGCGCAGCAATTGCGTGAGCAGGGTTTTTCGGTCAATGCTATCGATACCCGTAAAATAGCCAACACAACGATCGATCTCGGGCAGGTCCTTAACCGGAGCACCGGTATCAAAATGCGTGAGCAGGGCGGTGTAGGCTCGGATTTTGAGTTTTCGATCAACGGTCTTTCCGGGAGATCCGTCAAGCTTTTCCTGGACGGCGTACCGCTGGATATACTCGGTAGTGCCATGAACCTTAACAATATCCCGATTAACCTGGCGCAGCGCATAGAGGTATACAAAGGCGTAGCGCCCGTTGATCTGGGTTCGGATGCCCTCGGAGGCTCGGTCAATATTGTCACGAACAAGTCGCTGGACAATTATCTTGACATAAGCCACAGCTACGGATCATTTCAGACCCATCAATCGGCCGTTACAGGACAATACGTATATAAGCCTGCGGGGCTGGTCGTAAAGGGAAGCGCCTTTTTCAACTATTCGAAAAACAACTATCTCATGAAAGGGGTGGAGATATGGGATGCGGAGAAATACGAGTACGTTACGCGCGATTTCCGTCGTTTTCACGATCGCTACCAATCCCTGATGGGGCAGGTTGAGGTGGGGCTGGTGAACAAAAAATGGGCGGACCTGCTTTTCCTGGGCGCCGGTTACACCACTTACGACAAGCAGGTACAAACCGGGGTGCGGCAGAGCATTGTCTACGGTGGAGTGGTGAAGGATGGTACCGGCCGGAATGTCAGCCTGCGCTATAAGAAAGACAGCCTGCTGCACAACAGGCTAAATATAGGAGTATACGGGACTTACTCATATGACCAATATGTACTTTCCGACACGACGCTGCACAAATACAGTTGGGATGGCTCTTATATTCCGGGCAACCCCGAAACCGGAAGCTTGCGGCTTACCCAGGTGAACCGCCCCCGGATTTTTGCGAGGTTTAACGGCAATTACCATTTGGCAGAAAATCACGACCTGAACCTGAACTACACATTCGACCAGGTCGAAAACCAGACTTATAACTCCCTCACTTCAGATGGCGACGACATGCCCGGCAAGCTGGGCAAGCACATAGTGGGCGCGGCCTACCAGTGGAAGCTGTTCCGGAACTGGACCAACACTTTCATGGGCAAGTATTATGGCATTGCCATGAATAAGAAGCAATACGATTACAGCCTGGCAAAGATAGTCCTGCTGCATAATTTTCAGGATTATTTCGGCTACGGGTGGGCTTCGGTTTACAAGTTCGGCAACAACAGCGGCGTGAAGGCTTCGTATGAGCATACTTACCGGCTGCAGGATGTAAATGAGGTTTATGGCGACGGCTACCAGGTGTTGAACAACATGAACCTGCAGCCCGAAGCAAGTGATAACGTGAACGTCGGCGGATTTTACGGAGGCTATAGCGGTCGGCAGGACTGGTTTTTTGAAGCTTCCGCATTCTACCGGAGCGCCAAAGGCTTTATTTATGCCAACCAATATGACAACAACCAGTTGCAGTATCAGAATCTTTCCAATGTATTGGTAAGAGGGATTGATGCCGAAGTCAAATATAATTACAACCGCCTGTTCAATGCGATGCTGAACGTAACCTATCAGCATGCGCTGGATAATACCAGGTATGTCAATAACAGCGGCAGCGGCACGGTGTCGGCGACTTACCGTAACAGGATCCCTAATCAACCCTGGCTTTTCGGCAACCTGGACCTCGGGGTAGGCAAAAACATTAGCGCTGTGAAAGACGGGCGCCTGCAGTTTATCTGGAGTACCCAGTATACGCATTGGTACTACCGGTCATGGAAAGGCTTCGCCACTGCAAATTCATTGACAACCATTCCTAAACAGTTGGTCCACAATGTTATGATTTCCTACTCGGTCCGGCAAGGGCGCTACAACGTATCGCTCGAATGCAGGAATCTGACCGATGAACTCGTATATGACAACTTTCGTTTGCAGAAGCCGGGAAGGGCTGTCTATCTGAAGCTGCGTCTGTTTCTTATTTAATAATTATAATTCAATTTAAATCAAGTAGTTACTATGTTTAAGCTTCATAAGTTCCTGTTGGGGGCAGTATTGATCACTCTTGGTTCGGTCTCCTGTGATAAGGACGATACGAAAGTGATAGAGCCTGAACCCGATGATTCGTCTTTTGCTATCTGGGCCCAGCTTGGAAGCTGGCCGCAAACCAGCTATTATATCATGAATGTCCCCAGCCTTACCGAAGGCTCGATTAAGCTGGAAGGCAATGGCGTGGACGTAACGACGCTCCTGAACAATTCGGTGATCACCAGGGATGGATTCTACTATTTCTACAATACGACTGAAGGTAAGTTCGGTAAGTACAAAATTGAAAATGGCGCAGTCGTCGTTGTAAAGGAATTTCCGTTTACTCATCTGCTGTCGCTGGCCGGCCATACCTGGATCGACGGTAACACGCTGGTGCTGATCGGCGGCGTCACAGGAGCTAAAGCAGTCAATTTTGCAATTATCAATACCGCGGCTATGACCATCACCAAAACCGGCACGGTGAGCGGTTTGCCTGAGGCGCCCGAATCGCACCCCTTATACCGGATAGGCGGCGATATCCAGTACAAGGATGGTAAACTTTTCTTTTCGGTTATCAACTACAATGGTTCCGACTTTACTTTGTTTAAACGCCTGAATACCATGGCAGTATCTTATCCGGATTTTGTAGTTACCAAAATATCCTCGGATACGCGCACTGCAGGCTTGGGAAACACATCCGGCTATTTCACAACGTCATTCGTGGATGAAGCAGGGGATATGTACTTTCTTACAAGCTGGAACGGGATATCAGGCGGGGTGTCGACCAAGAAAAGCATCTACCGTATCAAAAAAGGCTCAGATGTGCTGGACCCGACTTACTATATGGATGTCGAGGCTGAAATTGGCTTTATTCCTGCTTCCGGCGTGTTGATGAACCTGGGTAATGGGAAGGCCATCATCAAATACATGACCACCGATAACAGCGTTACGGCAAAAAACAAGTTCGCGATCATTAATATCGCAACCGGTAAGGAATTCCGTAAGCTCAGCGAAGTTCCCGAAGGATTGGGCAGCGAGAGAAACGTATTTGTAGAAAACGGCAAAGCTTACATCGCTGCATTATCAGGAGAAGGCAAGGACTATATCTGGATCTACGACTCGGCAACCGATAAGGTTACCAGGGGGCTCGAGCTTCAGGGCGGCTATACTTCCTTCTCCCGTATAGATAAACTGAAATAAGCTGTTCAGGAGGTGTAATTGTGTATCCCGGAAACAAGGGTACACAATTATACTTTTGCTGCATTGTTACCCGGATTGAATCATCATGGAAAAACCCGTCACCCTGAAAAAGAAGAAAGCACCTGCCGTCAGGCCCCGCCCGTCGTGGCTGCGCAGGTTCAACGATTGGTTCCATTTGTGGGTCGGGATCGTGACAGGTATTCCTATTATCATTATCAGTCTGACGGGCTGTTTGCTGACTTTCGAGCAGGAAATCATGGCGATGGCCCGTTCCTGGTGGAAGGTGGAAGTGCCGGCAAACGTTACACCGCTACCGCCCTCTGTACTGCGTTCCAAAGTGGTGGAGCAGCTCCCGGAAATGAAAATCCGTCGCTTATGGTATTACGGCGAAGGAAAGGCGGTTAAAATTACGCCGGACAACTCCGATTCGCTGATCTTTGCCAATCCTTATACCGGGGACCTGCTTTCCCTGCAGGATCATGAGGACTTTTTTCATTTTATCGAAGAGGGCCATACTCACCTGTGGTTTCCCGGGGAGATCGGCCACCGGATCGTCAGTTGGGTTACCCTTATATTTTTGATCCTGACCATTACGGGTGTCGTACTTTGGTGGCCTGAAAAATGGAACGCACGTGAAATCAGGCAGGCATTCACCGTCAAATGGAAAGCGAAGTTCAAACGGCTTAATTACGATCTTCACAACGTCCTTGGGTTTTATTCGCTATCGCTGGCATTGATCATGACCCTGACGGGCCTGATGATGGGTTTTCAGTTTGTAAACAAATCGGTCATGAAAATGCTCGGAGCCAAAGAGAGAAAAAAGGAAATCACTGCCGTTCAACCCGGGCCTGACGAAGTTCCTGCAACTATCGAGGGAAAAGTAGATCTCATCTGGCATTTAGTAACCACCCGGATCGGCGAAAATAACAGGGATCAGATCAGCATACATTTTCCGAAAGAGGACGCCGGATTCATCTATGCATGTACCGATATGTACAACGGAACCTGGCGTGAGCTGAATTTCGATATCCATACACTGGCGCTTTTATCCTCTTCCCACACCAGGATTTCGGATGATACACCTGCAAACTGGTTGCGCCGGTCGAACTACTCACTGCACGTCGGCGCCTTCGGCGGGCTGTTCACCAAGTGGCTATACTTTTTGGCGAGCTTTATTTGCGGAACACTGCCTGTAACCGGATTTCTCGTCTGGTGGGGCAAGCGTAAGAAGAAAAAGCGCAGCATCCTGTGATTTCGCAACTTCAAAACGAATCCATTACCTCATGGGCTGCTCTCCGGCCTGATAAAATAGCACCTTCCATAAAACCACGCCATTTGTCGGCGGTTTCCGTACTTGCCCAATGGATACGGCCCCAGGAGGTTTGCAATAAGTTCTTATATTTTCGGAGTACGCCCGGTGGATAGCTGCACGAATAGCCTCCTGCAGCCCAGGGTTCGGAATTTTCATCCCATCCATGTACAATTAATCCAAGAAATTCCGCGCTGATAGGACCGAAATAGCGCTCTATTTCTAAGAGTATCTTTTTCCTCCTTGATTCTTCATCGAGCAGCATAAACTCTCCTTTCTCCAGCTCTTTGATAAAAATAGTCAGTACCCCGGGACCACCCTCTTCATAAGGAGAGCAATCGTAGCTGGCCGCAAATGGAAAGCCGTCTGTAAGCGTCTGACCCGAAAACTTTCTATCTCTCCAGAAAGGCCTGCTGAATATGGCAGCGCATTTGATCGGGTTTCCCAGCGTCAGTTTGCTGATCAGGTCGCGTCGTTCCTGGGAAAGCTCGGGTATGAATTTAACAACAGGCTCGATTTTCGGGCCCGACGCCCGGGAAGCCAAAAGAATCGGCGGTATCGCGACTATTACCCTTTTTGCTGTATGTTGCTGTTTTGTCGTAGTCACGATTACGTTTTCCGGGCCGCTCTGATCGATGGAAATGACCGGCTCGTCAAAACGAATACGGTTCATGAATGGTGCAGCGATCCTTTCCAGGAGATTCTGAAAACCGGCAGGAAGAAATGACTCCTGGGCACCGCCTTCTACATCGGTTATTTTAGAAAGCCTTCCTGCGCTTTTTACATCCGAGAGTCCGGCCAGGCCCGATATTTTACCAGGCTTCATTGCAAAGCTGATTTCGATTCCACGTCTTATAGTCGCTTCAGTGGTTGATCCTAAGATAAGTTTCAGCGCTCTTAACAATTTATTCAGACCAATCGAATCTGCCAGGAGCTCTGCTACCGTTGTCTTACTATCCTGGCTATCGATTTTGCTTGCTGTCCAACTTACAATTTCGTCTATCACCTTACTACCGACTTCAGGTCCACATTCTCCATTAAACCAAAAGCATGCGGCGCCCTCCTTATAAGTTTTGGCCAATTGAAACTTTTCATCTTTTTTTATTCCTTCATCTTCTTCTATTCCTTTTCTTACTATATCTACCCATTCATTTATCTCATCTTGTCCCGGCCCGATCCATTGGGCGCCCAATTCGATGTGAAAGCCTTTTCCCGGATAAAGGGGATGCTCCCACTTTTTTGAGCGCACCCGACCACCGACGCGGCTTTGCGCTTCGAGGACTATAACATTTTCCTCGTCGGTGTATTTAAGAAGCTCGCGGGCAGCGGAAATACCGGCATACCCGGCGCCTACAATAATTACCTTTTCGTTGAATTCCTTTCCTTCGGGCAATATTTCCAGTGGTTGCTTTTCTGTGGCTGACATAGTGATCAAAGATTTTTACAGGGTCAAACAAATATACGTATAACCGGCTTTGTATATTTGCCGGTACCGGAAATCTTTCAATAGACAATCCGGCATTTCCTTCACTATTTTATCGGGTAAATGTTTCATGCTTTTATGGCAATTATGGCGCGGCTATATCTTTTGGTTTTAATCTTAGCCGTCCCGTGCGCTGTATGGGGTGAAACCGTGCCGGTTTTGTCAGCCGATACCGACTTTTCCCGCCATAACCTGGAAGGATATTTGTGGTACCGTGCCGATTCGACAGGAGAGATGACGCCGCAAACGGCGTACACTTATTTTTCACAGGGAGAGGGAAAGATATTGGAAGATGAAATCCCCAACCTCGGAAATGGCGATGAAGCACACTGGGTAGGGTTTTCGGTACGCAACGGATCGTCTGAAAGCTTGAAATTCATGCTTCAGATTGCGTTTTCCATGATCGACGATGTGAGCTACTATGTTTTTGAGCGGGACAGCCTGATCACTTCTGTGACCGGTGCATCGTATACGGTGCCAAATAGCGAACGGCTGGTTCCACACAGGGTGTTTGCCTACCCGATAAACACGCATCCCGGGACCCAATATACGGTAATGATGAGGCTGCAGAAGCATGACGGTATCCTGGTATTGCTCATCAACCTGTTTAGTGAAAAAGATTTCCTGGACTATGTAGAGTTGGACAACCTCATGCATGGAATGGCAATAGGGTTGCTTGTATTGGCGACGCTTTTGGGACTTTTCCTGTTTGTGTTGTCGCGACAGGTCATTTACTGCTTTTATGCACTTTACATTCTCGGTATCCTGGGTTTTATTTTGTCCGATCAAGGGTATTTAAGCCAATATCTGGCTCCCCGCAAGATGCTTTTTTCGAGCTCGGGAAGCTGGGCATTTTTCATTATGCTGAGCGTAGTAGCACACACTATATTTTCACTGGACTTTCTTCAGATTACTTTTGCGCGATACCGGAAATGGGTCACTGTCAGTTGGATTTTGAATATACTCGCATCCGGTGTGCTTCTTTACCTTGTATTGGGATTCAGGTTGACGGACACGATGTACAACCTGACCCTTCTGATAGGCCTGGTATATGTATCGATGGTTTTCGTTTTTCTTGTCCTCGGGCTAAGGCGAAAGCTGGTCGAAGCCTGGCTTTACCTTGCGGCGGTAGGACTATTTTTCTTTACGATTATTACCAAGTGCCTGGCACTGTTCGGGTTTATCGCCGACAACTGGCTGATTGTAAACCTGCTATACTATGCGCCGGTCATCGAAGTGCTGGTTTTGTTGTTTGGTCTGGCTTACAATTTCCGTCGGAATGAGAAGATAAAAACGGCGATGGCGGTTGACCTGGCCAGATCCAGGGAGGAAAATGCACTGATCGCCACGGCAGTACAGGAATCCGAACGTAAACGGATAGCGAAAGACCTACACGATGATTTGGGCAATGAACTGGCCGCGCTGCAGCTTCAGTTGAGCGGGGAGGTTCCCGACTTCGCCAAAGCCATTCAGATTGTCTCGCGTGCAAGCGAAAACCTGAGAAATATAGCACACGATCTGATGCCGGCGGAATTTGAGCAATCATCATTAAGCGACTTATTAAACGGAGCTGTGGCAAGATTTGAGAGCGTTGGTCCTACCAAATGGATATTCTTAAAAACAGGACATGAAATAGAAACCGCCAAACCCAGGTCGCTGTTGATCTACCGGATTGCAACCGAATTGATGAATAATGCGTTGAAGCATGCGCAGGCAGAAAACGTCGTAGTGGAGCTGGCTTACCGGGCCGGAGAGGTGATTTTAATTGTACAGGATGATGGCATCGGCTTTGATCCGGCTAACACCGAACCGGGAGAGGGGCTTGGATTCCGGAGTATCAGGGCGAGGGTGGAACAGCTTCAGGGCAGGTTGGAAATAAATTCCGGTAGCTCCGGTACGACGGTGATTGTGGCGGTGCCGTACCGGAGAGCGTCCACAGATAGCTAATGTGGCGTAAGGGATATTTTACTGCGTAGCTTCTTTGCTTAATTAGCGGGCCAGTCAGCTATAGGCTCAAGTTCATAGTTGTTAGCTATAAATGAGTTTCTTTGATCAGATAAGACATTTCGCGCCTCTTCCTCCGAGTCAAACCATTCCGTACGCGGAGTAGCATTTCTGTAGTGTCGTTTTATATACGCGTTCCATTTATCAGCTTCCTTGTTCATTAACTCCGTATTTCCGCCAGGGGCCGTACTTTTCCTTATTTTATTTATCCGGGTTACATAAATCGCTTTAAATGTTGGCCTTCCGTTTATTTTTTGGGTTGCAGAATGGTAAAAATAGAGATAATTTCTATCCTGATTCACAGCTTTTTCTTCTGAAAAGCCGTATAAAAGTAGGATAAGTGATATTACAATAGTTTTCATAATTAGAAATGATTTTAGTGAAAAGAGTAGTTCTCGAATAATTGGAGTACGTGTTTTTGATGGGATATACAGCCCGATGACTATTGCTACTTCTCCACGACCACCTTCGCCGTCGTGCTTTTCCCATTCTTCTCCAACACCATGATCAGATAGATCCCGGTATTGATGCCGCTCAAAGCGATACCCCTAGCCAGATCACCGCTGCTTTCCAGGACGGTTTGCCCCGACAGGTTAAGCATCTCCAACTTTACGATATCATTACTACCACGGAGGAACAACCTGTCGGAAACCGGATTAGGATAGAAGAAGGCTTGATTTTCGGTATCGGTGAAACGCACGCTCACAATCGAACTATAAGCAAACACTCCGTCCTTGTCGATCTGCTTCAACCGGTAGTAATTGCTGCCGGGGAAGGGGTTCGCATGAAGGTAGTTATAGCGCACCAGTCCGGAGCTTTCCCCTTTGGCATATACGCTGCCGGTCCTTCGCCATTTCATGGCATCCGGACTGTGCTCGACATCAAACCGGTCGCTGTTGGTTTCCGAGGTGGTAGCCCATTGTAATAAAGCGGTTTCGTTTTCGACAGGTACTACCGTGAGTTTAGCCATGGCGACCGGAAGCGAGTTCAGGTCTGTCTGGACAATAAACCCGCTAGATCCTGTAACGGCAAAGCTAACCTCCCATCGTTGAAAGAGACTATTCCATACAATATCTTCATCAGCCGGGTTGATGACGGATGAGCCGCCTGTATAGCTACCGGGAAGGCCTGTGTCGTCTGTGCTTTCTCCCGTATATTTGCCAATCCGGAGATTGCCTTTGTTAGCATCACCCGTAGCGGATGTCGGCAGGTCAGCTATACGGCCGGAATTCGCATTGAAAGCGATAAAATCTGCATCCGTAAAATATAGCGTCACCCGTGCAGTTGCATTTACAGCATTGATAGTCGGCGTAATTTCGTAGTGTCTCACCACAAAAGGCCGCCCGTTTACAGTTGGTATGGCGTTCTCTATCCATACTTTGGCTTTTACCTCACCTGCAACGGGTTCGCTCCCGTTGGAAGCAATTGTGGCAAGTATACGGCAGGCGCCGTTCGCTACAAGCGGTATGATATCGCCGCCTGCAATTTTGACTGTAGATTCATCCAGTGAATTGCCCAAAGCCATGCCGTTAAGATTGGAAATAGAGACAAGATTTTCAGCAGGCAGCCCTAAAATCAGGTAATTATGTACTCCGTTGTATGCTTTTATAAAACCGGCATAGGAATTGGCTGCTCCGCCCAAAACGCTGTTGCAGCTGGAAATCGGGCCGGTCGTACCGCTCGATCCATCTCCCAATGTAGCAATACCGGCCGCATAGTAAGGGTCGTTGAACCAGTAGTAATTGGCCACGACATAATCTCCGTTTGGAAGCGCCCGTACTTCGATGTATCCAACCTGATCGTCGGCATTTATGCCTACCAGGGAATTTGAGCTATTCACCAACCCCGCGACACCGGTTGTTCCATTTCCCCAGGTTACGGCTCCTGCATCGTTTACAGCGCCCTTATCCCATGTAGGAGAGTTTACGGTATAATTCCCGTTGGCAAGGGGGGTGACATTCAATCCTATTTTATCATCGACGGTGCTTCCGATTAGTGAATTTTCCAAAGAAAGCGTACCCGATATCCCCGTTTCACCATTTCCCCAGGTCGCAGCCCCGGCATCGGCCACGGTTCCATAGTCCCAATACGGGCTTCCAACAATGTAATGGCCGTTGGTAAGTGCGGTTACATAAAGACCGACCATATCGCCGGAAGTAGTGCCAACCAGGGAATTAGAACTACTTACCACCCCTATAGTGCCTGTAGCGCCGTTTCCCCAGGTTGCGGCTCCTGTGCCCGTACCATTACTCCAATCAGGGCTCTTTACAACATAGTTTCCGTTTGATAAAGTCGCTATGCCTTTCAGCCCTACCATGTCATAGGCCTGCCCGCCTATCAGGGAATTGGCGGTGCTTGGCGAACCCACAATTCCTGTTTCGCCATTTCCCCAGGTTACCGCTCCTCTGCCTGAATTCCAGCCGGAGCTGCAAATCACATAATTCCCGTTGGTAAGCGCATAGATACGTGAACCAACATTGTCTCCCGGATTACCGGTGAAAGAATTAGCGCCGCTGATTACGCCGGTAATTCCGGATGTTCCGCTACTCCACGTCACAGCTCCGGTTTGGTAGGCGCTGCCAATCACATAGTTACCATTCGTCAGCGCAACGATTTCTCTACCGACTCCATTGTTAGCTGTTTGCCCGATCAATGAGTTTGTGCTATTAATAGGGCCGGAGATTCCTGTTAAGCCACTCCCCCAGGTAGCTGCGCCCGCGTCTTCAATCCCACCATTATCCCAGCTAGACGTACCGACTACATAATTTCCGTTTGAAAGCGCTACTATGCCGCTTTGGCCCACAAAATCAGACGGGTGTGTTCCGACCAGAGAATTCGAGCCGGTGACGTGCCCCAAAACTCCGCTGCTTCCATTTCCCCAGGTTACTGCACCGGCTTTTGATATCGCTCCATTGTTCCAATGGGGGCTGCAAACCAGATAATTTCCGTTTGCGAGGATTTTGATTCCACCAGTTCCTACGTAGTCATTTGTGTTTGTTCCGATAAGGGAGTTTAAACTGGTCACCTGTCCCGAAACCCCCGCTGTACCATTTCCCCAGGTTGCTGCTCCTACGTTCTGTACTAGTCCATTATCCCACCACTGGCTTATGACGATATAATTACCATTGGGAAGCGCTACTACTTCATCGCCAATTCTGCTTCCTTCAGCGTCTCCTCCCACCAGGGAGTTGGCGCTGTTTACCGAGCCTGCAATTCCCGTCAATCCATTTCCCCAGGTTACCGCTCCTGCCGTGTAATTCAGCGCATTGTGCCAGTTTGCGGTTAGAACGACATAGTTTCCGTTGGCTAAGGCCGTAACGGGGTTTAATCCTACGAGATCTCCGGCTTTGGAACCTACCAATGAATTCTGGCTGGTTACAACTCCGGAAACCCCTGTTGTTGCGCTTCCCCAGGTAGCTGCCCCCGTATTCACTATACCCTGGTTCTTCCAGTTCGGACTCCGAATCACATAGTTGCCGTTGGCAAGTATAGTGATACCACCTGCACCCACCCGGTCATTTGAGGAGCTTCCGGTCAGACGGCTTATCAGCGAATGATCAAGACCGTTGTATAGGTAAACAGCTCCCACGTCGAAGTCAGGGCCATCGTCGAAATAGGGGTCGCAAACGATATAGTTACCATTGGGCAAAACAGAAACGGTGCTGCCAAAACTACCGGATCCGGCAGGGCCGGGAATATCAACCCGTTGTGACAGGCTGATTCTGGAACCTAAAAGTAGCAGACAGAGGAAGAGTTTAAAATAACCTGGCTTTTTCATAATTTTCAAATCATAGAATTGTTTTATCCGCCTTCATTGCAAAATTCAGGAGCTCCCCGGTCTCCGGCTATACCGTGTTTCCGGTATTTTAAAGGGGAGGGATTATACATTTGATAATTAAATCGCAGCAATAAAAACCCGATCCGGCAGATGGGCAGAACGTCCGATATTTACTTTTTGAAGACAGTAAGCAGAGGCATTCATAAAGCGATAGGAAAACCTTTATGCTATACGATCTAGATAGGATGGTCTTGTTTTAATTCTATATCCGGATCTTCTCTTTCTGTCTATCGGTTTGGGATTACGCGCCTGGGAGCTACTAAAGGAAAGAAACTCTCCAATTTGATCAATTCTCATATAATCTGCCGGCCTCCTTATCAGCTACATCGCCATGAGCTCCGGACGGAAATCCTTTGGGTTCATTGATCATACTCTCGGCATTGACCACCACTTTTCGTGCGCCGGCCGGAAAATCTTTCAATTTGCCTGTAGAATCTACCCCGCCGGGTTTAAACCTCTTAGACGATTGTTCATTCAACTTTTCTCGCGCCTTACAGCGACCGGCATACCTCACCGACCAGAAAGCAGTTACCAGTGCTTTATCGTGTCGGCTTGTAGTGAGTACATGCAGCTTAACCCGGTCATCGACGGTATAAAGTCCGCCATTGTTGCCTCTCTTTTCTAAAAACCTTGTAACCGGATAGGGCCCCTGAAAATCAATAGCGAGATCGATCATATCCGAATCGGGAGTATCTACGAGCATAAACCGGCTATGTGCCGCCCTCGACAACAGCCGGGCGCCGAAGCTATGCCCCATGGTAATAACGGGGATATCCGGCGTCATGCGGCTCAACATTGGAAGCAATTCCTTCCAGAGAAAGTAATTCAGGTGTGTTATCCCCAACTCATCCGCGTCGTTGGCCTTATTGAATACGCTTGCAACCGGTGTAACCCATTTGGACGGCCAGGTGATCCCGATAAAATAGGGCTTGAATGCTGTTGAGTCCCCGTCGTTTGAGGCAGCGGCTTTCGTATAATTCAGCCACTTATTATAGGTATCAAGAGAGCTGCCTGATCATGCTCCCAACCGGTAGAGGCTATTACGATATGTGTATATTGTCCATCCTTTACCCTGTTAACGACCCGGTCGGCCAGCACTTTATATTGGCCGATCATCACCGAAGGAAAGTCATATGTCTCTTTCGTTAACGTGTCGTAGGCGTTGTAGCCGATATGGCCTTTACCAGTCTCTTGGCCCACCATCCAAAGCCATGTTCATCCATCGCCTTCAGGCTTGGATCAATATCAAAAAGCTTGTATTGGTCCGCCTCTGTATATTCTTTGAAATCTCCCGCTTTCCAGACCAGCCTTTTACGTTTCACCTTTTCAAAAGCCAGAATAATGCCATCGTGGTAAAGGTGGGCCTGAGGAATAAGCAATTGATGAAAAACATTGTTGTCGTATCCCTCCGTACCCAGAATATCCGCTCCTTTAGTCGGAGTACCCATAAATTCCTTTCCATGACTGATGTATATCAGTAATAAAATGCTGGAGATCAGCATGATAATGGCCAGTAAAATGAGTTTGTTCATGGGGCGTTTTCAAAAAGTACTTACTAACCTCAACCCTATCATGCCATTATCAGCTCTATAGTTGATTGTTGGTTGTACTCTGAAAATAACATGCTCACCACGTCGAATGAGTTCCTGCTTGACAGCATTAAGATTTCTCTTTTCGCGTTTGGCTGCATTAGAACCAATTATGGCAGGAAAGATTGATAAAGCACCTAGTACCGCGAGAGTACCGCCTACAGCATTTACGCCAGGAGATCCTTCGTTCTGGAAACCGTCGCTAGCAATCGCACCTGCCAATACGCCGATCGCACCTCCTCCTATCGCCGACCAAAAAACTATTGATGATGTTTTAGTCTTGCGATGTTGCTTTTTCCAAAAATTTAAATTGCCACGAAGTTCAGCCGTACCATAGGACTGAATTTCTTCGGTAAAGAGTTTCTTTCGGGGAATTGCCGTTTCCCTGGTTACAATTGTGGTTTCTTCATTCCTAAGAGCACCTTCTTTCGCTACTACCACATTGCCTTCGACAGACTGCATCTGAGGTGTACTTGTAAAGCTTTCCACCTCCCCGTTGCTATACATGACCGATGCTATTTCCGACTTTTCGACGGTAAAGGTAGGCCCCGTCAGATTGGAAAACCGTTTGTACTCTATTATCAGCTTATCTACTTTCTGGATAACTGCCTCGATTTTCGTATTGTCTTTTTTGATAATAATATCAGGTTTTTCGGTCTGTGAGAAAGTCTTAGCAGCGAGGATCAGACAGAAGAGAAGTAATGGAAAGGTTTTCATGAAAGCATTGTGTTTGGTTTGTTTCCCTACTCTCTTCCAGGCTTTTCGGGAGCCGCCTTTGATTGCCGCGTGGCTATAAGACTCGGGTCGTCGTTGCGTTATTACTTCATTGCAAAATTCCGGACCTCCCTGATCTCCGCCTATACCGTGTTTCCGGTATTCTGGAGAAGGTTTTGAAGCCTCTGCATCCGGTTAGCAAATTACAGGTCTAAAAAGAGATCGGGCAGATGAACGGAAACGACGATAAAAGTTTAACTTCGGGAACCGTTATTTTTGAAATACCCTATGACTGAAGAAGAGGCCGGGGCAAAACGCATCAGGATATTTATAGCCGATGATCATCTCCTTTTTACCGAAGGTTTGGTCGCAATGCTTGCTCCTTCGTTTGATATCGTCGGAAAGGCGGGATCCGGGAGGGACGTGCTGCCAAAAGTTATCGAAACCCGCCCGGACATACTCCTGCTCGATTTCAACCTGCCCCAACTTAACGGGCTCGAGGTGGCAAAGCTGATCCGCAGCAGTATGCCGGAGCTGAAGGTTGTCATACTGACCATGTACAACGAAAAGCGGTTTATCGACCTTTTTCAAAAGGCAGGCATTAAGGCGTACCTGCTCAAAACCAGTGGAAAGGAGGAAGTAGAGCGCGTTATACGGCTGGTACATGCCGGCGAGGAGTATTTCAATATCGATCAGGGGAGGAGAGCAGGAGCCTTGCATTCCGAGGATTTCTTCCTGAAAACATTCAGCCTCACCCAGCGGGAGCTGGAGATCATAGGGATGATCAAAGAGGGACTTGGAAACAAAGAAATCGCCGATAAACTTTGTCTTAGCCCTTATACAGTAGATACCCATCGCAAAAACATACACGTCAAACTCGGTGTTACCAAAGTGTCGGATCTGATACGCTTCGCTATAGAACATCATTTGTAGAGAGGTGGCGGGAAGGAAGGCGGGCGAGAATCCCTCTCTTCTATGCGATATCAGGTTTTTTTAGACAGGTATAATTTAACATTTAAAAGTAGTTTCGTTTATGGAATCAGGTTTAGCCAATTGGTTTAAAAAAAACAAGTTGCTGGGGATTCTCTCGATACTGGCCGTTATACTGGTGTCGTTGGGACTATACCTCGTTAAATCTGAGAACAAATGGGAAACAGAATTTGGCAAGAGTCTGCTTAGTTTAGGAATGACTGTCGTTATAGGCACCGAGAGAACTACATTACCCTGTCAAACAAACAGTTGGTTTATGAGGAACTAAAGGATAAGAACCGTGATTTGATAGTGGATAACATAATCGCCAAATACCCCGAAAAATTCTTTTCCGACGATGTA